>JAZNRP010000023.1:0-8391 GCA_045590755.1 Acutalibacteraceae bacterium | reverse complement strand
TAATATAAAAAGTCAATGAAAAATACTTGCTATTTTATTCCGATTTTTCTTTTATTTCAATCTTTTTTATGGTGGTTATCTCCATATATTCTTTTGGCGTTACTCCCATATATTTTTTGAAAATCCTATATCCATAAGTCTCATCGCAAAGCCCTACAAAACTCACGGCGCTCTTAAAAGAATGCCCTTGATTTTGCATAAGAAAAGCTATTCTTTTTGCCTTTTGCTCGTTTATAAATTGAACTATTCTTTTTCCTGTTTCACACTTAAAAGCATAGCTTACATGGTTCTGACTTTTGCCTATATAAAGAGATAAATCTTCGAGATTAATTTTTTTATCTATGTTATTTCGGACGTATAAATAAACCTTATCGGTAATTGCTTTGTATGACACCGATGACGGGGCTTTGCTTTTTTTACACAGTTCATCTAATTTTTTTAGAATTGAAAGAAATTCTACCGCCGATGAAAGTGCGTTTCGGTCCCTTTCTTTACTCATAGCGGCCGAAATGCTATAAATTTTTTTGGCTATTTCTTCGGTCGCGGCAGACGGTGGGGTTACAAAAGGAATTATAAAGCCATAACCATCGTTTTTATATTCATCCATCAAAGTAAAATTGCAATCTGTGAATTCCGCTAATACGGTACAATGAGAATTCAGTTCTTCACCTAAGGTTTGAGTTTGTATTTGTAAATGCCGAAAAATAACCAGTATACTGCCCTTTTCGGCATATAACTTATGATTTTCTAAATTCAATTCTACCGTACCTGAATTTATATAAGCAATTTCTATACGTTTGTTTTTATTATAGCCGTATTTTACCACGTAGTTATCACTATAATGCTTGTGGGCAAAACCAATTTCGGGTATTTCGTTAAAAGAAATATTACCATACAACATAATTATCACCTAAAACAATTATAATATAATATCGTTGTTTTGTACAGTATTATTTGTTTTGTTCGTTGAAAAGTTTTAGCCTTTTGATATTATAAAATTAAAATCTTAAAAGGAGAAATTTTATGAAAAAAGCATATTTTTACATTGACGATACCATTTGGGTGCTGCGAGATATAACAAGACAGCGTCCCGCATCCTTGTTTGATAACTCGTTTTTGAAAATGTTAAAAACCGCACACGACAACTATGGTCTTAAGGTTCAACTCAACCTTTTCTACAGAACCGACTCGTTTTATGGTTATGATGAATTTAGCTTAGCAGATGTGACCGACGCATATAAACCTGAATTCCAAGCAAGCAGCGATTGGTTAAAATTTGCTTTTCATGCGCTTGAAGAATTCCCTGACTATCCTCATGTAAACGCCAGTTATGATGATACTTATCGTCTATTCAAAAATATAGAAAAAGAAGTTTTTCGCTTTGCAGGTGAAAATTCTTTTGCTTATACCGTTTGTCCGCATTGGGTACCTGTCAGCAAAGAAGGTGTTCGTGCGCTCAGAGACTGCGGCGTTAAACTTTTAGACGTTACAGCAGGTGATGTCACTGAATATAACGGCGACCCTAATTCTCTTCCCTACGGACACGCAGCAAGATTGCTGCAAAACCGCCAACCCGAAACAAAATGTTTCTTGCGCGGTGGCAGAGATGTAGCCATTAACCGTTCGATATGCGGATATAACCATATTGATACAAAGACTTTGATGGAAACAAGAAATAATTTAAAAACAATATATAATGAAGAGTTTGATATCCACTTCAAATTATACTGTTCTTCTTGCATAAACCTTGTTCCGTATGAAGAAGTAGCCGACACATTCAAGGCTTTATCAAACAACGAATACATCGGTATATGCGACCACGAAGAGTATTTCTATTCAGACTATTATGCATACCAACCCGATTATGCAGATAAGATTTACAAAATGTGTGAGATTTTAACCGAAGCGGGTTTTGAATTTATCTGCGGCGAAGAAATTTTGAAATACAACTAAATATGCAAAAAGCAACCCATTTTTAATGGATTGCTTTTTTAATATGCCGGTAACACCATAAAGTGTTCGAATCCCCGTAATACATAAAAACCAAGAGACCGACCTATTGGTCGGTCTCTTAATTTGGTGATCCATCGGGGATTCGAACCCCGGACACCTTGATTAAAAGTCAAGTGCTCTGCCAACTGAGCTAATGAATCAAATTTGCGACTTGTATATTATATCAACCAAATTAAGTATTGTCAATACTTTTCTTTCTTATTCGTCAAAAAAATATTTAATCCCCTGTGAAAATTCACTTTCACAGGGGACCTTTTCTATTTTACTACTATATTTACGAGCTTTTTAGGAACATACAATTCTTTTATAACTATTTTTCCTTCTATTTCTTTCGCAACGTTTACGTCTGATTTAGCAAGTGCTATTGCATCTTCTGCCTTTATATCGGTAGCAACGGCAATACGTGCACGGATTTTTCCGTTGACTTGAACTGCAATTTCAACCGACGAATCAACACATTTACTTTGGTCAAACTCTGGCCATTTTGTTGCGTTAAGTTGACCCTCAAAGCCTGCGTTTACCCACATTTCTTCTGTAATATGCGGTGCAAAGGGATTAAGAAGAATTATGAATGTACGGAACTCATCACGTGTAATGCTGCCTGTGGCAGTAATACTGTTTAAAAGTGACATTAACGACGCAATTGCCGTATTCATTTTAAGTTCTTCTATATCTTCGGTTACCTTTTTAATTGTGCGGTGCATTTCGGCTTCAAGTTTGGCACGATAACCTGTGTCATCGGTTAAAATGTCTGTTAAGTTCCAAATCCTATCAAGGAAGCGCTTACAACCCTTAATTGAAGCAGAACTCCACGGAGCCGCCTTTTCAAAGTCGCCTATAAACATTTCGTAAAGGCGCATTGTGTCGGCACCGTAATCTCTTACGATTTCATCGGGGTTAACAACATTTCCGCGAGACTTGGACATCTTTTCGCCGTTCTCTCCCAAAATCATACCGTGGCTGGTACGCTTTGCATACGGTTCGGGATTAGGAACAACACCGATATCATAAAGGAACTTATGCCAAAAACGGCTATAAAGCAAGTGAAGTGTTGTATGCTCCATACCGCCGTTATACCAGTCAACCGGTCCCCAATATTTAAGTGCTTCGGCAGAAGCGAGAGCATCATTGTTATTCGGGTCGCAATAGCGAAGGAAGTACCAAGATGAGCCCGCCCATTGCGGCATTGTATCGGTTTCTCTTACTGCTTTGCCGCCACACTTAGGACAGGTGGTGTTTACCCATTCGGTAATCTTGGCTAACGGAGATTCGCCGTTATCGGTAGGCTCGTAAGAATCAACATTTGGTAAAAGCAAAGGCAACTCGCTTTCAGGAAGTGGCACATAACCGCACTTTTCGCAATTGACCATAGGTATCGGCTCGCCCCAATAACGCTGACGGGAGAATACCCAGTCACGAAGCTTATAGTTAACCTTCTTCTCACCTAAATTTCTCTCAATCAACCATTCGGCAATTTTTACCTTAGCATCATCAACGCCAAGGTCATTTAAAAATCCCGAATTCACCATAATACCCTTATCGCAATCGGTATAAGCGCATTCTTCAATATTACCGCCTGCAACAACTTCGATTATGGGAAGTCCGAATTTCTTTGCAAACTCCCAGTCACGCTGGTCGTGTCCCGGTACACCCATAACACAACCTGTACCGTAGGAAATAAGCACATAGTCAGAAATGAATATCGGGATTTCGGTATTATTTACAGGGTTAATGGCCTTTACGCCATCAAGCATTACGCCTGTTTTATCTTTTGCAAGCTCGGTTCTTTCAAAATCGGATTTTTTAGCCGAAGCCGCTTGATAGTCTTCTACTGCAGCTACATTTTTAATATCTTTCTTCCACTTTTCGATTATGGGGTGTTCGGGTGAAATAACAACATAGGTAACACCAAAGAGTGTATCTGCACGGGTAGAATATACTTCGAAATTGTCCCCATTGGTTGTGGTAAACTTAATTTGTGTACCTGTTGAGCGACCAATCCAGTTACGCTGTTGGGTCTTTACACGGTCAATAAAATTAACTTCATCAAGACCATCAAGCAACTTTTGTGCATAATCGGTAATTTTAAGCATCCATTGGCTCTTAACCTTATGTACTACCTCGCTACCGCAACGCTCACAACCGCCGTTTACAACCTCTTCATTAGCAAGTACGCATTTGCAAGATGTACACCAGTTTACCGACATTTCCTTTTTATAGGCAAGGCCGTTTTTGTAAAGCTGTAAGAAAATCCACTGAGTCCATTTATAGTATGATGGGTCGGTGGTGTTTACTTCCCTGCTCCAGTCAAATGAAAAACCGAGTGACTTTAACTGCTCCTTAAAATGTGCAATGTTCTGCTTTGTAACAATTTCGGGGTGAATATGATTTTTTATAGCAAAGTTTTCTGTAGGAAGACCGAATGCGTCCCAACCCATAGGGTAAAGCACATTAAAGCCCTGTAATCTTTTCTTACGGGCAACTATATCAAGTGCAGTGTAGGAACGCGGATGTCCTACATGAAGTCCCTGACCTGACGGGTACGGGAACTCAACAAGGCCGAAGAATTTAGGCTTAGAATAGTCTTCGCCTACCTTAAAGGTTTCTTCATCATCCCATATTTTTTGCCATTTCTTTTCAATTTCGGTGTAATTATACTTTGCCATAATTATTTCTCCTGTTCGCTAATTAAAATGCCATCTAAATCGATTTCGGTGCCGTCGGCCCACATTTTATCAAGATTATAAAATTCACGCGACTCTCTATTGAACACATGAACTATCACACTGCCGTAATCAAGCAAAACCCAGCCTGTTGATTTGCCTTCTATATGATGGGGCTCAAGTCCGACTTCGCTAAGCTTAAACTCAACTTCATCGGCTAATGCTCTTACATGTGTAGACGATTTTGCGGTTGCAAGTAAAAAATATTCGGTAAGCACCGTTAAATCATCTACCTTAAGCGCCGCTAAATCGGCAGCTTTTTTCTCATTAAGCGCATTTGCCGCAACGCTTAAAATTTTAACCGATTCCATTTTGTTTAATTCTCCTTTTCATTGTTTCGTTATAAGCCGCTAATGTATCGGGATGTATCTGTTTTTTCTTATCTGTAAGCTCATTTATAGTATAGCTTAATGCATATTCCATAGCATCCATCAACGATATATCAACTAATTTTCTCATAACATCTACATCACTGTAATCGCGGTCAGCTGATGTAAAATCGGCAAGGTAAAGTACTTTTTCGAGCACCGTCATATCTGCCTTTGCCGTTGTATGATACCTTACAGCACTCAATATTTCCTTATCGGTAATACCAAGCACAGTTTCAATGTATGCCGCGCCTGTTACCGCGTGCCATAGCTTTTCGGAATTTTTTGTTATATCGTCAAGCATTATACCAAACTCACTAAAAAAATGCAACTGTTCTTCAGTGTCCTTGTTTTTTGTTATATCGTGTACAAGACCTGCAAGATATGCTTTTTCTGAATCCGCCCCATATTTTAGTGCAAGGCGTTTTGCTTCGTCTGCCACACAGAGAGAATGTATATATCTTTTTTCCTTTAGGTTTTCCTTTAATATTTCCTTAATTTTATTATAATCCATTACTTGTCCCCGTATAAATTATTTGCCTTTATATATTCGTATACACTTTTTGGCAAATACTTAAGTAGATATTCCCTATTATTGATATTATCTCTGATTTCGGTTGAAGAAATACCCGTAATATGATTTTTAAGCACATTAACCGTAGCACCAATATTTATAAGGCTTTTAACGGCATTATCAAACTCTGCTTCATCAATACCGACACGCCTTATGGCTATTATTTCGGTATTTTTAATAATGTCGTTGTAGCGGTACCACTGACTAAAAGAAACTATCATATCTCCGCCGCAAACCAGTGCTAATTTTGCGTGCGGATTTTCCTTTCTGATATTACGAAGCGTATCATAGGTATAGCTTTTTCCGCCGCGCATTATTTCCATATCACTTACTTCTACCCTATCAAGTCCTCCGAGTGCCACCTTGCACATTTCAAGGCGGTCGGCATCGCAAGCAAGATTAACACACACCTTGTGTGGCGGTGTGCTTGTTGGAATTACAATAACCTTTTCGGTGGTAGAAAGCGCTAAAACATTATTAATTATTTCTAAATGCGCTAGATGTATGGGGTTGAAGGTTCCCCCGAAAATAACTGTTTTTTTCATATTACTTTACAAGATAAATTGTTTTATTATCTTTGCTTTCTCTATAAAGTACGATTTTACTACCTATAACCTGCACAACATCTGCGCCGATTTTTTCGGCTATTGCATCAGCCGCTTCGCGAGAAGTAATAGGTGAAGTTTCAAGTGTACGGATTTTTATAAGCTCGCGGGCTGTAAGCGCATCATCAATTTGCTTAATTGTCTGCTCACTGATACCGCCCTTACCTATTTGCAGTATTGTTTCCATAGTATTTGCCATACCGCGAAGCTGTGCTCTCTGTTTGCTTGTCAGCATAACTCTTCCCCTTTAGATATATTCTTTAATTCTTTCCTTAAATTTTTCTATTGCCCTTGCCCTATGGCTTACGGCATTTTTAACTTCGGGCGGTACAACACCGAAGCAGCCGTATTCGGTTACAAAAAGCGGGTCGTAGCCAAAACCGCCGTCGCCGTTTGGCTTTGTATCAATAATACCTTCTACTGTACCTTCTACCGTAAACTCTCTGCCGTCGGGAAACACACAGGCAATTACCGATACAAATCTGGCAGTGCGTTTTTCCATTGGCACTCTGTCTAATTCCTTTAATAACCTTTTATTATTAGCGCCGTCATCCCCGTGCTCCCCTGCATATCTTGCCGAGTAAATTCCGGGGGCGCCACCTAAATAATCAACACAAAGTCCCGAGTCATCCGCAACCGACGGTATACCCGTTACAGTGCAACCGAGCCGCGCTTTAATAAGGGCGTTTTCGGCAAAAGTTGCACCCGTCTCATCCGCTTCGGGAAGCGGTTTCTCCAAGTCCTTTTCGCTTATAAGTGTTATGCCGCTACCTTCAAATATCTTACTAAACTCGCCTAACTTGTGGGCGTTTTTGGTTGAAATAAAAAACTTCATTTAATTTTCACCTTCAAACAGACTTTCGGCAAACGCCTTACTGTCAAACGGTTGTAAATCATCAATGCCTTCGCCGACACCTATAAATTTAACGGGTATATTAAGCTCGTTATTTATAGAAATTACAATACCGCCCCTTGCGGTGCCATCAAGCTTTGTAAGCACGATACCCGTAATATCGGTTACCTTGCTGAATTCCCTTGCCTGATTTACGGCATTCTGTCCTGTGGACGCATCAAGCACAAGCAGAGTTTCTTTATCAGAATTAGGCAATTCCCTGCCTATTACTCTGTTCATCTTGGCAAGCTCTTCCATAAGGTTTTTCTTGTTATGAAGTCTGCCTGCAGTGTCACAGATAATAACATCGGCGCTCTTTGACTTTGCCGAAGCGATTGTATCAAACACAACAGACGCGGGGTCAGTGCCCTGAATACTGCTTACAATAGCGGTATTACTGCGCTCTGCCCACTCGCTTAACTGCTCAATAGCGGCGGCACGGAAGGTATCTGCCGCGCCGAGAACGACCTTTTTGCCGTCATTTTTAAGTAGCGCCGCCATCTTACCTATTGTAGTGGTTTTTCCCACGCCGTTTACACCGATTACCATAATAATACTCGGCTTCGTGGAAATTTTAAGGGAGGTTTCACCTTCGAGCATTTCGGAGATTATTTCCTTCATTTTGTCCTTAATGATGGCAGGGTCGGTAATGCCCTCCGCCTTGATTTTTGCGCGCATCTTATCGCAAATATCAGTGGCGGTGGCAACGCCTATATCTGAAGAAATTAAAATTTCTTCAAGCTCTTCGAACAGTTCTTCATCAATCTTTGTAAAACTGTTTATTACCGCGTTTATGTTGTCCATAAGCGCGGTTCTGGTTTTATTCAAACCGCTTTTGATTTTACTAAAAAATCCCATTTACATTTCACCGTTTAATAACTTTTTCTCAAGCTCTGCAACATTAAGTTCAAGAAGCTTTGTAATTCCCTTTTCCTGCATAGTTACACCGTAAAGTATATCCGCCGATTCCATAGTGCCTCTGCGGTGTGTGATTACGATAAACTGTGTAGCATCTGTTCTGTTCTTCATATAGTTTGCAAAGCGGTAAACGTTTATATCGTCAAGTGCCGCTTCGATTTCGTCAAGCACAACAAAGGGCGAGGGCGAAACCTTCATAAGCGCAAAGAGCAGAGCAATCGCAGTAAGCGCCTTTTCACCACCGGAAAGCGGAGCAATGCTCTGAAGCTTCTTTCCGGGAGGCTGAACCTCAATTAAG
>JAZNRP010000022.1:0-3434 GCA_045590755.1 Acutalibacteraceae bacterium | reverse complement strand
GAGCATTTCGCTGTCGCCTGTACCTATGTTATAAACCAAGCGGTCGCCTTCAAGCTTGATAGAATACTTAATATCGTGTCCTACGCCCTGAGCTGTTCTGGTAAGACGGTCATAAACATATCTACCGTCAAGCTTTTCGTTACCCTTAGCAATAACGCCACCGTCTTCCAACGAGTGCAGGAAGTAATATGTCTGTGTCATAAGCTCTGTATGAGCATCTGCCGACATATTACCCACATCAAGACCACCAAAGTTATCAAACTCGATAGCCAAAGCATTTGTTGTGCTATCAAAAACATTTGTGCTTTCAGCATTCTTATTAAGTGTTGCACGGGTAATAAACGAGATACGGTCGCTCGACCAGCCGTTACCATCTGCTGTTGCAGCATTTATAACGGTTGCATTTATTGTATAGTCAGCAAAATCTTCAAGCATTGCAGATTTATACATATAAAGCATCTGACGGTTATAAATTGTACCTGTTGAACCAAGACCCTGTGTTGCAACATTTGCTTTATTAAGTGAGTCAAACGCGGTAACTTCTGTGGTCATATTGGTTGTAAGGTTTTGCACGCCTTCACCCAGAACGCTTACCCAATCCTCAGCTACATAGTCGCCGTTTGAGAAGTCAAGGTCTACCAACTTAAAGTTATCGTTACCAACTTCGTTTGCGATTACATAAACATTTCTGGTTTTATTACCTACAGTTACTACAAACTTGGTAATACCCTTAGTCGAAGCCACTAAGTAACCGTTAACTGTTGCAGCACTGTTACCATCAGCTCTTACCCATGTTCCGTCTGCAGCAGAAGCTGTTGTTCCATCATCGAATTCAAGAATTATATTGCTTAAATCAATAGCCTTGCCAACATATGTCGGGATTGCAGGGCTTCTATCCTTTACGGTATAGAAATTAGCATCGGCAAGGTTAGGCATTGTTTCAGCTTTAACACCTATCAAAGATACTGTAAATGCCTGTAAGTAAGCCTTGGTTGCTACGAATGAGAAACCAATTGTACCCTTTTTGCTTGCACCATCCATAAATGTGTTATAGGCGTCAGCTGTTACAGTACCGGAAGCAGAGGTTTTAATTGTTTCATTGGAATCAAAGATAGGGTTGCCATCCATACTGTAGGTAATATGGTTACCCTGGAGTGTGTATTTAATGTTTCTTACTTTATCTGTATTATCAGCAAAGTTTTTGCCGTCCCATACATAAGACGGGTCAGATGTGCTGCTACCGATGAGAGAAGCATCTGTAAGTGTATTTACTGTTGTTGTAGCAGAGCCTGTAAGTTCTTCAGCTGCGGTATCGCCTAATTTATAGATGTGCAAACCGCCTGTTCTGTAGTAACCAAGACCGAGTGGTGTAGTGCCGGACTTGAGTACCTGTGTAGAGTCTGCTGCTTCATCAAGTGTTGCACGAACGATTAAGTGGTTCTGTGTATAACCGTAGAAGTCGGTATTGCCACCGTGCTTAACAGTTACATCAATTTCATAGTCACCGAAATCCTTAAGAATATCTGACTTATACATCCAGGTGTATGCACGGAAGTATGTCGGGAAGAACTTAATACCGTCCTCACCCATTGACAAACGGGTGCTGTCAACATCGGCATTTATTGTATCTTTCGGTGTGAAATAGTTGTTCGCGAATGAATACGGCGTTGTGGCATTAGTCAAATAACCTGTCGTATGGTATGACCAATCGTTTTCATCGTAATTACCCAAAAGGTTTTCATCAACAAGTTTAAAATTGTAATCGTTTGCTGCGTTAACTATTACATAAATATTTTTAGGCGTGCCGTTATAGGTAACTGTAAATTTAGCTGTACCAAGGTCGGTTGCCCAAATTTTGTTGCCCATTTTCTGAACATTATTGCCACCGGCAACATCCCACTGTGCTTCGGTTGCAAGAATTGAAGAACCGTCAGCCAGTTCAATAATAACATTGCTTAAATCAAGCACTTTATCCTTGAACATCGGGATTGCAGGAGATGCATCTTTTACAATGTAGAAGTTAGCATCTGTCATTTCAGGCATTGTGTCAGCATTAATATCCGCTAAGGAAACCTTGAAGGTCTTGAAGGCTGTTGTCATAACAGAAACAGCAAAGCCTATTGTACCTTTTTCTCTATTAACACCATCCATAAATGCATTATAGTCATCTGCGGCAATTGTGCCACCGGCGCTATATGTCTTTATGGTAGAGTCTGAATTAAATATGGGCTGTTCATCCAATGAATATGTTACATGATTACCCTTAAGTGATATATTTACCGTTCTTAACTGGCCTGCGTTTGCGTTGCTCTGTGCATAAGGTGAAAGAATATATCTGAGGTCCGCAGTGTCGGTGCCAAGAAGCGTTGCATCATCAAGTGAATGTACAGTTGTACCTGTAGCACCTGTTAATTCAGTTGCTGCGCTCTCACCCATTTTATAAACATGCAAACCGCCTGTGTTATAGATACCGAAGCCCAGTGAATTCTGGTTTTCCGCAAACATGCGGTCTTTTGAACTATCTTCATTAAGTGTTGCACGGGTAATAACATGCAGCTGCGGTGCTTTACCTGTCCAACTAAGTGCAGTATCTGTAAAGGTGAGGTTTATATTGTAATCACCAAATTCTTTAAGTAACTCCGACTTGTACATCCAGATATACATACGCTGGTAGGTAGCTTGCAATGTCAAGCCTGAATCGTTCTGTGAATAGCGGGTTTCTACGCCTTCTGAAGGTACAATGATACTATTATAAATAGAGTGCGCCATACCAGCTGTTCCGGCACCAGTAGAATAACGTCTGTATGTCATCCATTCGTCAGCGTTATAATTGGCTGTGCCTACCAGGTTTTCGTCTATAAGTACGAAGTCATAATCATTGGCTTCGTTAACCATTACATAGATGTTCTTAGGAACACCTTTATATGTAAGAGTAAATGTAGTAGTACCTGTTTCTGTTGCCCAAAGTAAATTAGAAAGCTTCTTTACATTGTCGCCGCTATCTACTGACCACTCTGCATCCAATGCAAAAATACTTGTTCCGTCTGCAAGCTCAATAATTACATTGCTTAAATCAAGTACCTTGTTTTCGAACATAGGAATTGCAGGGGAGCTATCTGTTACGGTATAGTATTTTGAGAAATCTATATCATAAAGCGCAGGCATATCTTCTTCGCCTGTTATGTTGTTAAGAGCTACTGCAAACTTGTTAAGGTAAGCACCTGTGTACTTAACTTCAAAACCAACTGTACCTTTACCGAAGTTTCCTTCTTCCATAAAGGTGTCGTATGTGTTGGTGGAATAAGCAATGTTTGTGCTTCCGTTTGCCTGGCTATAGAGATACATTGTCTTGTTTGTATCAAGTACTTCGAGCATTTCGCTGTCGCCTGTACCTATGTTATAAACCAAGCGGTCGCCTTCAAGCTTGATAGAAT
>JAZNRP010000021.1:0-28153 GCA_045590755.1 Acutalibacteraceae bacterium | reverse complement strand
TTTCTACAATTACCAACGCATCCAACTCAAAACAAAACTGACTCCCCTTGAAAAGAGAAGTCAGTATGTTGCTTGAATTTTAATTTAAACTACCATATGGTGCTTTTTTGTGCTGTCTGCACAAATTGGGGCAGTTCAAATTTTCTTCTGTGCTTTTAAGATTTATTTAGAAACCGAAATATTCCTTTGCGTTGCGGTAGCAGATACCTTCAACTATCTTTTTAAGATATTCCTGGTCGTTCGGGTACTCGCCGCGCTCTACAAATTCACCTATCATATTACAGAGTATTCTTCTGAAATATTCGTGACGGGGGTATGAAACGAAGCTGCGAGAATCGGTAAGCATACCAACAAATTTACCGAAAACACCTAAGTTTGCAAGAGCCTTCATCTGCGCTTCCATACCGTCGCGGTTATCGTTAAACCACCAACCCGAGCCGAACTGAATTTTGCTCTGTACGGGGCCGCGCTGGAAGTTACCGAGCATTGTGCCGAGTACATAGTTGTCCTTGGGATTAAGTGTGTAAAGTATGGTCTTGGGCAGATTATCTTCAATATCAATAAGGCTTAAGAGAGATGATAAATTCTCGGCAATGCAAAGGTCATTAATGCTGTCAAAGCCTGTGTCTGGGCCCAATTTTTCAAGCATTTTAGCGTTATTGTTTCTGAGTGCTCCTATATGCAGCTGCATTGTCCAACCAAGTCGGCAATATTCCTTAGCACATTCAAAAATAACGGCGGTTTTGAAGATATCAACTTCCTTATCGGTTAGTGCTTCGCCCTTCATTTTCTTATCGAACACTGCGGCAGAGTCACCCACTGCAAAGGGAACTGCATCAAGCGCGTGGTCGGAAAGGCGGCATCCGTTATCGTTAAAGAAAGCTATTCTTTCTTTAAGCCACTTAATAAGGCCGTCATAACTGGTAATACCGTTATCTTTAATATAGCCGTCAAACCACTGTTTATCGATATTAACCGCCTTATCGGGACGGAAGGTCGGCAAAACCTTGGTTTTAAAGCCGTCCTTTTTAAGCTGAATATGGTATCTTAAATCATCTGCGGGGTCATCTGTTGTGCAGATTACTTCAACATTTGATTTTTCAATCAGCTTTTTGCCTGAAAAATCAGCCTGCTTTAATTTTTCGTTACAAATGTCCCAGATTCTCTTGGCCGACTCTTCGGTTAAGGGTTCATCGATATCAAAGTATCTCTTGAGTTCGAGGGAGGTCCAATGATAAAGCGGATTACCGATAAGATACGGCATAACACGGGCAAAGCCAAGCCATTTTTCATAGCGGTCGGCATCTCCCGTAATATACTCTTCATCTATACCGAATGAGCGCATCTGACGCCACTTATAATGGTCACCGCCTAAAAACAGCTCATAGGTATCGGCGAACTTGTGGTCGTTTGCTATCATTTCGGGGACTAAATGACAGTGGTAGTCGATAATCGGTAAATCTTTAGCAAAGTCAAAAAACAGTTTTTTACCTGTTTCATTGGTGAACATAAAACTATCGTTAATAATTCCCATAATTTTTCTCCTTATAGCACAACGCCGTCTTTGAAAATTGAAATTTCGCGGTAGCCGTTGATTTCATTTTTTGTTTCCTTGCCCGATGCTACTTCGCATAAAAATTCAAAAAATTCATCGGTAAGGGCGTCCATTGACACGCCTTCAATAAGGGGGGATGCGTTAAAATCAATCCAGTTTTTCTTTTTATTATAAAGATTTCTGTTGGTGGAAACCTTAACTGTAGGTACGGGCGCGCCAATAGGTGTGCCACGGCCTGTTGTGAATAAAATTATATGTACGCCCGCTGCGGCAAGATTTGTAATGGCTACAATATCGTTGCCCGGTCCGTTAAGAAGCGACAAACCGTTTTTAGTAACGGCGTCACCGTAGGTTAGTACATCAACCACCTGACTGCTGCCGCCCTTTTGTACACAACCCAAGGATTTTTCTTCCAGAGTGGTAATACCGCCGGCTTTATTGCCGGGGGATGGGTTTTCATAAATTACCTGATTGTGACGGGTGAAGTAATCCTTGAAGTTATTAATAAGGTCAACCGTTTTATTAAAGAGTTCCTTTGTTTCGCAGCGCTTCATAAGCAGATGCTCTGCGCCGAACATTTCGGGAACCTCGGTTAAAACACAGGTGCCGCCAAAAGCTATAACCTTATCGGACAGTGAGCCCACCAAGGGGTTAGCGGTAATACCGCTATAGCCGTCACTACCGCCGCATTTAAGACCGATTCTGAGCTTTGACACGGGAACGGGTGTGCGCTTAAAGGTAGCGGCATACTCTTTTAATTCATTTATAATTTTGATACCCTCGGCTACATCGTCCTCACAGTCCTGAGCGTTTAAAAAGCGGACTCTTTTTTCATCCCAAGTGCCGAGTACTTTTTTAAATTCAGCAATATTGTTGTTTTCGCAGCCAAGACCCAGAACCAAAACACCCGCAGCGTTGGGGTGGTTTACAAGGCCTTTTAATATAAGCTGTGTAACGCTTTGGTCGTCGCCCAGCTGTGAGCAGCCAAAGGGATGCTCAAAATGGTAGGCGCCTGTTTTTTCGGCTATCTTTTTGGCGATTTTATTAACACAACCAACGGTGTTAATAATCCACACCTCGTTTCTGATACCGACATCGCCGTTTTCCCTTACATAGCCCATAAAGGTAGCGTTATTATCTACAGGGGTTATGGGGGTGTATTCTGGCGCATACTCATATTCCATATTGCCGCTTAAATTGGTTTTCATATTGTGGGAGTGCACATGCTCTCCCTTTTTAATATCGGTTGTGGCGTGACCTATTGGGTTGCCGTATTTGATGACATTTTCGCCCTTTTTTATATCAACAAGGGCGTATTTATGGCCATCTTCAAGGTTAACCGATACATTATCAAGCTTATTAATAGTTAACATAAGTTACCCCTTTTGCAGATTTCATCCGCCAAAAAGCTTAAATCTTCGCCCCAAAGCTCTTTGTTTGCAAGAATGGTAGCAACATCGCTATTCTTCATAAACTCGGTAACTGCTTTGTCATCATTTGTCATATCGGTCTTATAGAACTCGATAAGTTTGGCAAATGACAAAAGAAGATTTTCGGGCATTGCATTTTTGCGCTTAATGTATTCGAGGAGTGATGGTAAAACCCTTACCTTGAACTTGCTTACGGAATTGAGCGCAATGGATGAGCAAAGGTGCTTGATATAAGGGTTACAGAAGCGTTCAAAAACATTGTCTGCATAGTCCTTTAATTCTTCAAGCGGTAAATCAAGTGTCGGAATAATTTCATCGTAAACGCATTTTTTAACAAAGCTGCTCATTTTTTCATTTTCCATACAGTCGCCAACGGTTTCTACACCTTCAAGCAGTGCGTACGGAATCATAGAAGTATGGGCGCCGTTGAGAATGCGAACCTTTCTTGTTCTGTAGCGCTCTAAATTATCGGTTACGATAATGTTAAGGCCGCACTTATCGAACGGGAATTCTTCTGTAATGCTCTTTGGTCCTTCAATAACCCAAAGGTGGAAGATTTCGCTTGTGTTAAGCATATTGTCGGTGTAGCCGAGTTCGATTTTTTCATCTCTCGGGTAGCCTGTAACAATGCGGTCAACCAAGGTGTTGCAGAAAATGTTCTGCTCTTCAACCCATTTTTCAAAGCTTTCACCAAAGCCCCACATTTTCGAATAATCAAGAATGTATTTCTTTAGTGTAGCGCCGTTTTTATCAATTAGCTCACAGGGTAAGAAGATAAAGCCTTTCATCCCTAAATCGAAACGCTTTTTAAGTAAAAGAGTTACTTTTGCAGGGAAGGTAACATTAGGCGCTGTCTCGGGTGTATCATCGGCGTTAAAGGCTATGCCCGACTCGGTTGTGTTGGACACAACAAAGCGGAAATCCTTGTTTTCTGCCAGTGCTAAATACTTATTAAAATCATCATACGGCTTTACGGTACGGGAAATGCAGTTAACAAGCTTCTTTTCAACCGTCGGTACGCCGCTTTTGATGCCGCGCATAATGTGTGTATAAACACAGTTCTGTTCTTCTAACTTATCGCAAAGACCGTTTTCAATAGGCTGAACAACTACAACGCCGGCATTAAAATCAGTATTTTCGTTGGTGATTTGTATAATCCAGTCAACAAAGCCGCGCAAAAAGCCGCCTTCGCCGAACTGTATAACCTTTTCTGTTGTGTTAGGCTTTTCAAACATTTTTTATTCCCCTTTATTATTTTAAGGTCGATAAATCGTAATCCTTCAAGTATTCTGCAGTATTTCTAACCATTGTGTTAAAGAGCTCTCTTGCCTTATCAATCGGCAGACGAACAAGTCCGTCATTAGCAAAAGCAGAGAAGGCAAGCTCTAAATCACGGTTTATAGCGGCTTCTACTACGATTTCCTGATTACCGCAGATTTTACTTATAAGCGGGTAGATTTCCTTCGGAATTTCGCCTGCCATAACAGGTGTTACACTGTCAACGCGGAAGGAAGCGTTGGTTTCAACAACTGCACCTAAGGGCAGATTGGGTGCCTGACCAATGTTTGGCATATTAACATTTGTTGTTAAGTCTTCGAGACCTAAGATTGCGCGAATCTGTGCTACGCCTTCTTCGCCTGTTTCCTTAATTTCAAACTTTTCTTCTCCGCTTACAAGGCGCTGACTCTTAGCAAGTCTTTCCTTAAGGTCGTTCCATCTCCATTCTACAGGGGTAAGACCGAATTTCCAGTCTTCTACCTGCTCGGGGCTCTGCAAATACCAGTCGCCAGGGCAGAATTCAGCTAAGTGACGGTCGCCCGCAGCGGCGATATAGCCGTAACGACGGAACAAGTCAAACTTAACTCTCTGATAGCAAGAGAAGCAGTCGTTCAGGTGACCGCCAAAATCGGTTGTTATACCTTCATAATAGTATTTATCGGCAAATTCCTTATACATCGGGAACAAATCAATACCCTTATAGTTAGCAGATGTAAGCCAGGTAAAGTGGTTAACACCTACAACATTTACCTTAATATCTTCGCGGCGAACCTTTTCAATACCTAAATTTTCTTCAAGCATTTTAGCCATTAAAAGCTGTGTGCCGAAAACCTCGTGACAGCAGCCGAAGGCCTTGATTTCGGGGAACGCCTTGTAAAGCGCCTGAACACATATTGTCATAGGATTGGTGTAGTTAATAACCCAAGCCTTCGGGCAGTATTCCTTAATAGCAAGTGCGATTTCTTCAAACATAGGTACTGTACGAAGCGCACGAACATAACCGCCGGGGCCTACAGTATCGCCAACGGCCTGATAAATGCCGTACTTTTCGGGTGTATGTACATCAGATTCCATTTCCTTAAATGTAGCAGGGAGAATTGAAATAATAACAAAATCAGCACCTGTTAATGCTTCGCCTATAGTTTCAACGGCTGTATATTTCCATACAGATTTACAGCCTTCGGCATCCTTAATTCTATTACCTATAATTTCATTGTCCTTTGCGGCCTTAAAATCAATATCGTAAAGTGCTACTTCACCGCAGATATCTTCGGCCTTGGCCAAGTCGCTCATAAGTCCCCAAGCCCAACCGCGTGAGCCACCGCCTATGTATGCGATTTTCAAATTCTTAACATCTTTTACTGTTGCTTTCATATTTGACCACTCCTTACAGTGTTTTTTGACAATTAAAGTATACAACAATATTTTTGTGTTTTCCTTTGTTATTTTGATTTTTAAGCGCAAAAACTTTAATTTTTTGATTGCAAATCGCACTTAATTATGATAAAATGAATAAAAAATAAAAATTCAGGGGTAGAAACAATGGAAAACATATTGCGTCAGGACGAATTTTTCTCCTACGAAAAGGTAGCCAAAAGAAGAAAATACACCGAAATACATTTTCACGATAATTACGAATTATACTATCTGTTGGACGGCGAAACCAAGTATTTTATTGGGGACGAAATTCTGGAAATAAAAAAGGGCGATATTGTGTTTATTCCAAAAGGCATAATACACAAAACCGACAGTGAAGAGTGCGTCAGCCTTGAGAGAATGCTTGTAAGCTTTGATGACAGTCTGCTTGATGACGATATGCTGCCTATTATTAACGAGTTATCAGAATCAAAGCTGATTCGTGTTGAAAAAAACGACCTTATAAAAGTACAGGATGTGCTTCACAAGATTGAAAAGGAATACAAAAGAGAGCGCCCCTTCAAAGAAATAATGCTAAAGACCTATCTTCGTCAGCTTTTAGTAATGATTGTGCGGTTTAAGACCGATAAGATATTGGAAGAGGTGGCAAGGGAAAAAATAATATACGATATTTCAGAGTATATTTCATCTAATTTCAGCACCGATATTTCACTTTTTTCCTTAAGCCGCCAGTTTGGCTTCAGCGAAGGTCATTTATCAAGAAAATTTAAGTCGGTGCTTGGTATGGGAATTAACGAATATATCAATTATATTCGCATATTAAACGCCGAAAAATTGCTTAAGGAAACGGATTTTTCAGTTACCGAAATAGCCGAAAAATGCGGCTTTCACGACAGTAACTATTTTTCAACTGTTTTTAAAAAAACAATGGACATAACGCCGCATAAATATCGCAAAACCGCGCGGCTATAAAATAATATAATATTTACTTTATTTTTAAGAACAGTTGTGCTATAATCATTGTGAGTAAGTATGTTTAAGGACGGTGAACGCCTTGCAAATAAAAAGAATAGTGGCTGTAGTCTTAGCGGCCGTGCTTATGCTCTGCTTTTGCGGATGCAGTACGGACGGGGAAGACTGGGGCGAAAATCTCTTAAAGCCGCCGCGCCCTATTGGTGATATGTACGATATACAAGTAGCGCTTGATAAAGTAGTAACCGAAAAATACACCCTTAAGTACCCAAGCGCAGGGGATTACCGCTCGGCAATACTGCAAAAAGATATAAACGGTGACGGTGCAGACGAAGCAATCGCCTTTTACAGCACCACAAACGATAACACCGTTACAATGCACATAAATCTTATAACCAAAAGCTCTGGAAAGTGGCAGTCGGTTGGTGATTTTAAGTGTGTAGCGGGCGGAGTTGAAACGGTAGACTTTAAAGATATGAATGCCGACGGAAAACTCGAAATACTTGTTGGTTGGACGGTTTACGGTACGGTTGATAAAACTGTAGGTGTTTACGGGTTTGACGGCAACCGCCTTTTACAGCATATAACCGAAGAATATACACATTATCTTTGCGAAGATGTCGATGGTGATAACATACCTGAGCTTTTTGTAAGCCACCTTGATTCTAAAAATGAAAAGGCACACGCCCGCCTTATAAAAATTACCGATGGCGGAATTTTAGAGTTTGGAAACTGTTTGCTTGATAACACGGTGACTTCCTATTATAAGCCTGTTGTCGGCAAGCTGCCAAACGGCAACACTGCAATCTACTTTGATGCCGCAAAGGGAAGCGGCACACAGACCGAAATTCTGGAAATCGTAAACGGCACAATGGTCGATGCGAGAGCTTTACCCGACGGCACAACCGTTCCGACCTACAGAGCATCGAATGCTACCATAAGAGATATGGAAAAGGACGGAATATACGAAATTCCCTTCCCCGTGCTTTTAACCAAGAATCCTGAAAACGACAGTGAAAATGTTTACAGGACTCAGTGGTACACACTAAACGAAAAACAACTGGTGCTTTCCTTCTCGGCGCTTATGAATTATGTTGACGGCTACTATATAGTTGTACCTGAAAAATGGAACGGCAAAATTACGGTTACAAGAGATACCCCAAACCGCATCCGCAACATAATGGCAATTGATGAAAAAACCGGAAACTCCTCCGATATTATTGTGCGCGTTCAGACCTTGCCTATTGAGCAAAAGCATCAGGAGGGCGCAATAAAAATAACCGATGCGGTTGAAATTGCGCGCGGCACGGAATACTGTTATATGATAAGCGTCGGTAGTGCTACTGATGACACCGCCGTTACGGTTGAAGAGTTTACATCACTATTTGAAATTCTTGAATAGGAGAAAATTATGAAAAGGATACTTATTGTTGAAGACGAAACCGCTATTCGCGAGTTTGAAGCCATAAATCTGAACAGGGCTGGATACACTACTGTAGAAGCGGGCTCGGGCGAGGAAGCGCTTGATATATACGATAACGATATACAGGGCTTTGATATAGCGCTGCTTGATATTTCAATGCCGGGAATGGACGGCTTTACACTATGTAAAGAGCTACGCGCCCGTTCAAAGACACTTGGTATAATAATGCTTACGGCACGCACTCAGGAAATGGACAAAATAAGCGGTTTAATGCTTGGCGCCGACGACTATATAACAAAGCCGTTCAGCCCTGCCGAGCTTCTTGCACGCGTTGACTCACTTTATCGCAGAGTTGAGCTTAAGGGTACTTCGGCACGGTCAAGCAGTGGTGAAGAAATTACACTTGGCGACTTTACACTTAATCTGCGCCGCAGAACGCTTATGAAGCGCGGTGTAAACATCGAGCTTACTCAGGTTGAATTTCAGATTATAGAATATTTCTTTACCAATCCCGATGCAGCGCTTGACCGTTCAGATATTTTAAACAAGGTCTGGGGTAGTGCGTTTTTCGGTGAAGAAAAGATTGTGGATGTTAACATACGCCGTCTGCGTATGAAGATTGAAGACCAACCCTCCAGTCCTAAACACCTTGTAACTGTTTGGGGTATGGGCTATAAGTGGAACACAGAAGAATAAATGTAAAGGGCGAGATAAATGGAGCTGCAAATCAGGTTTAAAAGTATTGCAAGACAATTAACGGTAAATGTACTTTTGGTCGTTTGCCTATTTGTTGTTATTGCTGAAATAATACTTTTTTCCTTTATAAGAACCGTTTATGTAGAGCGTGTACGCGCCCGTGCTAACGAGTACGCACAGGAATTTTCGGTTCTGTCCTTAGCGTCGCCCGAAAGCTTTTATTCTACGGCGCGCGAGTATGCCGAGAATTTCCAGTACAAAGACAAGGTTGAAATAGAAATAATAGACGCCTACGGCAATGTTTTTATGTCGACCAACGGCTTTTTACCCAGTGAAGAAGAAAAAATGCCCGATTATGAATTAGCACTAACCCGTTCTGATGGTAGTGCCTACATAGAAACTAAAACCCAGTTTGGCGAGCCTGTGCTTTGCGGCACAAATCTGCTGACCGATTACGGCAACGGCTCTAACGGGGCGGTTCGTTGGCGCGTGTCGCTTGAAAATATGAATCGCTCGGTAAGGACCTTAAGAATTATATTTGCGGGTGTCGGCGTACTTATGATAGCCATTACTGTGGCCATGGGACTTTATTTCACAAAATCTATTGCAAAGCCTATAAGGGAAGTCAGCGCGGCGGCAAGAAAAATTGCGTCGGGTGACTTTGAAACATCCATCACCCTTAAAAAGAACGATGAAATTGGAGAGCTTTGCGATTCTATAAATTATATGGCGTCAGAGCTAAGACAGGCAGAGAATATGAAGAACGATTTTATTTCTTCGGTATCGCACGAGCTTAGAACACCGCTTACCGCCATACGCGGCTGGGGTGAGACGGCTAAAATGTCAATCGGCACCGACCCCGAAATAGTTGAAAAGGGCTTGGATGTAGTACTGAGCGAAGCTGAGAGACTATCAGGTCTTGTTGAAGAGCTGCTTGATTTTTCGCGTATGCAGTCGGGCAGAATGACGGTTAATATGAGCCCTATAGGCGTTACAAGTCTGCTTAGTGAAGTTGTTGATATGTATGTCGAATTTGCTCATCAGCACGAGCTGTCGCTTTCCTTTATTGAGCCGAAGGTGGATTCAACCATTTTAGGTGACAAAAACCGACTGAAGCAAGTGTTTATCAATGTAATAGACAATGCGGTGAAATACACCGAAGCCGGCGGTCAGGTGCTTATTGAACAAAGAGAAGAAGATGGCTGCGTCCGTGTAATTGTAACCGATACGGGTGTGGGTATTCCCGCGCAGGACATTGACAGGGTAAAGGAAAAATTCTATAAGGCTAACAAGACGGTACGCGGCTCGGGTATAGGTCTTGCCGTTGCCGATGAAATTGTAAAGCAGCACAAGGGTCTTATATTTATTGAAAGTACCGAAGGGGTAGGCACAACCGTTACGGTAGTTCTGCCGCTTTATGAAGAACCCGAGACAGAAGAAATCAGTGAAATTGTAGTTGAGCCTACACAAAATGACAAGGATGATATAAATGGGCAAATGTAATTATACTTCAATAGGCGGTCAGGCGCTTATAGAAGGTATTATGATGCGCGGTCCTAAAAAAACCGCTATGGCAGTAAGACTGAAGGACGGCAGTATAGATATAAGTGAATTAAAGTTTACATCGGTCAAGGAAAAGGTTAAGATATTAAATTTACCCATAATCCGCGGCGTTGTAAACTTTGTTGAGTCCATGCTTCAAGGCTACAAGGCACTCAGCATTTCGGCCGATAAATCGGGCTTCGCCGATGAAGAAAACGGCGAGAAAACATCGTCTGCCGTAATTACCGCTATTATGGCGGTGGCATCGGTATTGGCAGTGGTACTCTCGGTATTTCTGTTTGTGTATCTTCCTGCCCTTGCATTTGACGGATTAATGCTTATATTCGGTGATTCCATAGAATTTTTAGCGCCGCTTTTTGAAGGCATAATAAAAATTTTAATTATGGTAGTATATATGTTGCTGGTTTCCCGTATGAAAGACATAAAGCGTGTATTTATGTACCACGGGGCAGAGCATAAAACAATTTTCTGCTTTGAAGCAAAGGAAGAATTAACGGTTGAAAATATACGGCGTCACCGCCGCTTTCATCCGCGTTGCGGCACATCCTTTCTTATACTAATGCTGCTTGTAAGCATTGTGGTATCATCGCTTATTACTATACTTTTGCCCAATCTTCGCACGATTACACTTTTATGGGTTGCAGTAAAAATTTTGCTTGTACCCGTCATTTGCGGTATCGGCTACGAGCTTATAAAAATCTGCGGAAAATACGAAAACCTGTTTACAAAAATTATTTCGGCGCCCGGTATTTGGCTTCAGAGAATAACCACAATTGAACCCGATGATGATATGATAGAAATTGCCATTGCGGCGTTAAGAGAAGTAATACCCGAAGAAGAGTAAAAAATATGACAATATTTACAGCATATAACGAAGCAAAAAAAGCTTTAAAAGCCGCCGGAATAGATGCGGCAAACTTTGAAGCTAAACAGATAATTAAATATGTTACGGGGTATTCAAACAGTGAGATACTGTCGCTCTATAACAGTAAATTTACCCCGTTACAGCAAACGGCATATAACTCAATATTAAACCGTCGGCTTTCCCACTACCCGTTACAATACATTTTGGGCGAGTGGTCGTTTTACGGTCTTGATTTTTGTGTGGGCGAAGGCGTTTTAGTTCCGAGAGCCGACACAGAAACTCTGGTGGATGTATCGCTTGATTTTCTAAAGAAAAAAGAAAATCCCGATGTACTCGATTTATGCTCGGGCAGCGGATGTATTGCGATAGCACTTGCAAAAAACAAGGAATGCACCGTCACCGCCTTGGAAAAGTTTGACGCGGCATATAAGTATTTAGAAAAAAACATAGAAAAAAACAACGCCAAGGTAATGGCTGTTTTGGGTGATGTGTTTGACTTTACACCCGATAAAAAATACGATTTAATAGTAAGCAATCCGCCATATATTTCGGCACTCGGTATGGAGATAATTGATGAAGAAACGGCTCACGAGCCCGACTCGGCGCTTTACGGCGGCGAAGATGGATTGATATTTTACAGATGTATTGCCGAGCGTTATAAAAAGTATCTTAAATCGGGCGGAATGTTGGCGCTTGAAGTGGGCTTTGACCAAGGAAAAACAGTATGTGAAATACTAAGGCTAAACGGATTTTCAGATATCGGCACCAAAAACGACTACGGCGGAATCCAAAGGGTAGTTTTTGGGACAGTAAAACAGATATAATAGGTACACAAACAAAATTTATATAGAGTAAGGGGAAAACAAAAATGGCAGAAGACAGAAGCAAGGCTCTTGAAACGGCGTTATCTCAAATTGAAAAGCAGTACGGCAAGGGCGCAGTTATGCGTCTGGGCGAAAACTACGGTATGAATGTTGAGCATATCAAGACAGGCTCAGTATCCCTTGATATTGCGCTTGGAATCGGCGGCGTGCCGCGCGGCAGAATTGTGGAAATTTACGGACCTGAATCTTCAGGTAAAACAACCGTTGCTTTGCATATAGTTGCCGAAGCGCAAAAAAAGGGCGGAACCGCCGCATTTATTGATGTTGAACACGCACTCGACCCAGAGTACTCAAAAAATCTCGGTGTTGATATTGATTCTTTACTGGTTTCTCAACCCGACACAGGTGAACAGGCGCTTGAAATTACCGAAGCGCTTGTACGCTCGGGCGCTATCGATGTAGTTGTAATCGACTCGGTAGCGGCATTAGTTCCCAAAGCCGAAATAGAGGGCGATATGGGCGACAATCATGTAGGTCTGCACGCCCGTCTTATGTCACAGGGTCTTAGAAAATTAGCGGGTGTTATTTCAAAATCAAACTGTGTTGCCATATTTATCAACCAGTTGCGCGATAAAATCGGCGTAATTTACGGCAGTAGCGAAACAACAACGGGTGGCCGCGCACTCAAGTTCTATTCAAGTGTCCGTATTGACATTCGCAGAATAGAAACAATTAAGGTAAACGGCGAAATGTTAGGCTCCCGTACACGCGCTAAAATTGTTAAAAACAAGGTAGCGCCCCCGTTTAGAGAAGCCGAGTTTGATATTATGTATGGCACAGGTATTTCCCGTGTCGGCGAAATAGTTGATTTGGGTGTTAAGTTTGAGGTTCTCCGCCGAAGCGGTGCCTGGTTCTATTATGGCGAGACCCGTATCGGTCAGGGCAGAGATAATGTAAAGCAGCTGCTTACAGATAATACCGAGCTTGCAAACGAAATCGAACAAAAGATTTATGCCGCTATGAACAATGAAAAGGTTGAGACTGAGATTCAGCCTGCCGCGGCAGAAATAGATATAGAGCCGGAAATTCGTCCGCGCAAAAAGGTTAACATCGATATTGCGGTTGACGAATAATGAAAATCACCGAAATAAAGAGTGAAAAAGGTCACCTTTTCAAAATAACCCTATCAGGCGGCAAGACCGCTATGTTAGATAAGGATTACTGTCTTGAAAAGGGAATTCGGCAAGATACGGAAATTGATGCCGAAACGCTAAAACAATATATTAAGGAATCAGATTACCGCCGCGCGCTTTCCCGCGCGGTATGGTATATTGAGCGCGGCAGTCTATCTGCTAAACGGCTTAGCGAAAAGCTACACTCTGCTTCCTTTTCTAAGAAAACAGTAAAAAAAGTGGTAGCAAGAATGACCGAGCTTGGTCTTATTGATGACAGAGCCTTTGCAGAGCGACTGGCCGAAGACTATTTATCAAAATGCATATCGGTGCGAGATGCCGAATACAAAATGGTAAATAAGGGAATCGACCGAAATATTGCAAGGGCGGCACTTGATATGTTTGAAGTGGACGCCACACTGCAAATTAAGGCAATAATACAAAAAAATTACCGCCAGAAGCTGACAACCGACGGCGGCGTACAAAAGGTATTTGCGGCGCTTCTCAGAAAAGGCTTTAATTATTCCGATGTAAAAAGTGTTTTGGCAGAGTATAACGAAGAATTAAAATATAATGGAGAGTAGTATGGGTTACAAGGTAGCACTCGTGTCTCTTGGTTGTCCTAAAAATCAGGTTGACGCTGAGAGTATGCTTTATTTATTAAAGGAGTCGGGCTTCGAAATAGGCGTATCGGAAGCAGATGCAGATGCGATAATAATTAACACCTGCGGCTTTATTGAAGACGCAAAAAGCGAAGCCATTGAAAATATTATTGAAGCGACAAAATACAAGACGGATGGTGACTGCAAGGCAATTATTGTAACGGGTTGCTTGGCTGAGCGTTATCGCGACGATATTACCGAAGAAATCCCCGAAGCTGATGTAGTAGTGGGAATTGGCAGTAACAAAGATATTGCGAAAATTGTAAAGGATGCAATTGAAGGCAAAAAGCAAAACAGCTACGGCTGCAAGGAAGACCTTGATATGAACACGCCGAGAATTTTAGGCGGTTACCCCTTTACTGCATACATAAAGGTTGCCGACGGCTGTAATAACTGCTGTACCTACTGCGCAATACCCTTAATTCGCGGCAGGATGCGTAGCAGAAAAATAGAAGACATTATAGACGAAGCCAAGCGCTTGGCAGACGGCGGCGTAAAGGAATTGGTGGTTGTAGCGCAAGATACCACCGCCTACGGCGAAGACTTGTACGGCGAGTCAAGGCTACCCGAGCTACTTAAAGAGCTTTGTAAAATTGATGGAATACATTGGGTAAGAACGCTGTATACATACCCCGAAAGAATTACCGATGAGCTTATAAAAACGGTGGCGGAAAATGAAAAACTGGTTAAGTATTTTGATATACCGCTTCAACACGCCAATGATACTGTCTTAAAGCGTATGAACCGCCACGGTAGTGCTAAGGCTTATACAGAGCTTATCGGGAAAATAAGAAGCAGTATACCCGATGCTACCATTCGTACTACATTTATAACAGGCTTCCCGGGAGAAACCGATGAGCAGTTTGCAGAGCTTCACGCCTTTATAAAGGAAACAGAATTTGACCGACTCGGTTGCTTTACCTATTCTGCAGAAGAAGATACGATAGCGGCTAATATGCCAAACCAGATTGATGAGCAGACAAAGCAGGACCGAATGGATTATATAATGAACGACCAGCTACTGATTTCGGCTAAAAAGCAGACAGAAAAAATAGGTCGTACCGAAGAAGTCTTAATAGAAGGCTATGACAGTTACATAAAGGCGTATTTCGGCAGAACGCAGTACGATGCGCCCGAGGTTGACGGAAAGATTTTCTTTACCGCAACCAAGCCTTTGGTCATTGGCGACTTTGTAAAGGTACAAGTGAACGATTCACTTGAATATGATTTGTTAGGGGAAGCAGTACTATGAAATTAAATTTACCAAACAAGCTAACCGTTGCAAGAATTATTGCAACGCCCGTATTTATGTTATTTCTAACCTGGAATTTCAAAGGACACTATGTAGCGGCATTACTGTTATTTATTGCCGCATCCCTTACAGATATGTTTGACGGACAGTATGCCCGTCGCCATAATCTTGTAACCGATTTTGGAAAATTTTTAGACCCATTGGCAGATAAAATGCTTACCACCGCCGCATTTATAGGCTTTGCCGCAAACGGTATAGGTAGAGGCATCGGTTGGATTCTTTTTATTGTGCTATTCCGTGAATTTTTAATTTCGTCCTTGAGGCTTGTTGCGGTATCATCAGGCGGAAAGGTAATTGCCGCAAACATCTTCGGTAAGCTTAAAACCGTCAGTCAGATGGCAACAATAATTTATGTACTGACAGCAGAATTTGTAATTGAAATTGTACAAATAGACCTGCTTACCAATATTTTGCGCACATTTACGGATGTTTTCCTGTGGATTTCGGCGGTTCTTGCCGTAATTTCGGGTGTTATATACTTAATAGATAATAAGGAATGCATCAATCCTGAAAAGTAAGGGGAAAAGAATATGTATTGTAAGCATTGCGGACAGCTTTTAGAAGATAACGCTCTGTTTTGTCACGCTTGCGGAAAACCTGTAAATGAAACAGGTGCCGAGCAAGTATACACTGACACAGAGCCTTTACCGTTTGGCGGTAAATTCAGTGATAAATCGTTTTTCTATGCAACATTATTTTTTACAGTTGCAGCTTCCCTTGCGTTTTTGTCAAATGTTGTTATGGGAAGTGTAACAATTCCGATTCTTGAAATATTTGCGATTATATCGTTTTGGAGTCTTCATAATTCTGCGCGGCTTAGCGACCCGCTTGTACGCTTTGTGTCGCCCCTTAAAACACTTCGTGTAATAGTTACCATCAACCGTGTTGTGTTGTGGATTGTTATAGGCGTTTTCTCGGTAGTAGGACTTTTAATGACGGTAGTAGGCGCTACGGCCAATCCAGAACTGATTAACAGCTTTGTAGATGTCTCAGACAGTGCAAGCTTGGACCTTGGCGGTTTTGAAGAGCTATTCTCAGCAGCGGCAGATTTGATAATTACAAACCTCGGACTGTTTTTAATTGTATTCGGCGCTATGTTCATTTTTGTTGCCGTAATTTCTCTTATATTCAATTTAACTATGTATAAGTCGTTTTATAAGTGTGCGCTTTCCTTTGAAGAAGCCGCAAAATACGGCGAGTATAATATTGAAAAGCAAGACAGTGTCAGAAAGTGGCTTGTAGTTAATCTCGTTTTTGCCTGTATTTCAATCGTTGGGCAGTTAAATGTATCGGGCATCGCACAGCTTTTGTCTGTAGCGGCGTTGGCGTTTGAAATTTGCTATCTTGTTTTCTTTATCAAGTTTCTGAAAGCAGAAAATTAAAGTAGACAAAATTAAAAAATATGATATAATGTTAATATATATATAAGATGCGCAAAAAGGGATTAGTAACTGTAGCATAAGGCGCAACAGGGACGAAAACTCATAGACTGAAAGGTTTTCGGGCGAGCTTTTACGGCGAATGCACCCATCAGCACCCGTGCGGAAAATTGCAGTATGCTCGGGCGGAGAGGCACCGTTAAAGGCCGTACGAGTTACAAATAGGAGTGGAACCGTGGTATTACCGCCTCCGTGTCGTAAGACACGGGGGCTTTATTTATAATAAACAATTAAGGAGTTGTTTTTTTGTTCGGAAGAATTAGGGAAGACATTAATGCGGTAAAGGAGAGAGACCCTGCCGCAAAAAGTTCACTTGAAATATTTTTTCTGTACCCTGGGGTTAAGGCTATAAGAATGTATAGACGCGCACATTTTTTCTATACACATAATATGCCCTTTATCGCCCGTTGGATTTCTCAGTCAGCCGCTAAAAAAACAGGCATAGAAATTCATCCGGGTGCTACCATAGGCCGCAGACTTGTTATTGACCACGGCCACGGTGTAGTTATAGGTGAAACTGCCGAAATCGGCGATGATGTACTGATTTATCAGGGCGTAACGCTCGGTGGTACGGGAAAGGATATTGGTAAGCGTCACCCAACCATTGGTAATAATGTTATGATAAGCTCGGGCGCTAAGGTTTTAGGTCCCTTTAAGGTGGGGGACAATTCGCGAATTGCGGCGGGTGCTGTGGTGCTTGATGAAGTACCGCCCGACAGCACCGTTGTGGGTGTTCCCGCGCGTGTTGTAAAGCGCGACGGTGTAAAGGTTAAACCCCTTGACCAGATTCATATACCCGACCCCGTAGCACAGGAAATCTGCCGCCTTGAGCGCAGAATACACGAGCTTGAAAAGCAAATTAAAAAGGAGACAGAATAATGAGAATTTTTAATACCCTGACAAGACAAAAGGATGAATTTGTGCCGATTGAAGAAGGCAAGGTTAAAATATATGCCTGCGGACCGACAGTTTATAACTATATTCATATAGGCAATGCCCGTCCGCTTTGCGTGTTTGATGTTTTGCGCAGATATTTTGAGTGGCGCGGGTTCGATGTTACCTTTGTACAGAACTTTACCGATATTGACGATAAGCTTATAAAGCGCGCCAACGAAGAAGGCATTACCGTACCCGAAGTGGCAGAGCGCTATATCAAGGAATTCTGGACGGATGCTAAGGGTATGAATATAAGAGAAGCATCGGTGCATCCGAGAGCCACAGAAAATATTGAACAGATAATAGAAATTATTAAAAACCTTTTCGATAACGGCTTTGCGTATGAGTCATCGGGAGATGTTTATTTCAGAGCCAAGAAATTCAAGGAATACGGCAAGCTTTCCCATCAGCCGCTTGAAGATTTAGAAGCGGGCGCTCGTATTTCGGTTGGCGAAATTAAGGAAGACCCAATGGATTTCTGCCTTTGGAAAGGCGCAAAACCGGGTGAGCCGTTTTGGGAGTCCCCTTGGGGCAACGGCAGACCGGGCTGGCATATTGAATGCTCGGCTATGTCAACAAGGTATCTCGGCAAAACAATAGATATTCACTGTGGCGGACTTGACCTTATTTTCCCCCACCACGAAAACGAAATTGCACAGAGCGAGTGTGCCAACGGTTGCGAATTTTCACACTACTGGATGCACAACGGCTTTATAAATGTTGACAATCACAAGATGTCAAAGTCGCTCGGCAACTTCTTTACGGTAAGGGATGTTGCAAACGCTTACGGCTATGAGCCAATTCGTTATCTTATGATTTCTTCGCACTATAGAAGCCCGATAAACTATTCAACCGATATTATCGAGCAGGGCAAAAATGCGCTTGAAAGACTTTATACCTGCCGCGACCGACTTGACTTTGCTATTTCTCATGCCGAAGACGGCGGCGAAGCGCCTGACTTTATAAAGACGAGAAAAGAAAAGTTTATTGCCGCTATGGAGGATGACCTTAATACTGCCGATGCATTGGCAGAAATCTTTAATTTAGCAAGAGATATAAATCTTTTGATTGATAGCAACGGCAAGAGAGCATCACTTGAAGCGGCGGCAGAGCTAATGGATGAGCTGACAGGTGTTCTCGGTATTCTCTACAACAGAAAATCAAACGACCTTGACAGTGAAATTGAAAAAATGATAGAAGAGCGCACTCAGGCTCGAAAAAACAAGGATTTCAAAACAGCAGACGCTATAAGAGATAAATTAAAAGAAATGGGAATAGTGCTTGAAGACACTCCCCAAGGTGTAAAATGGAGCAAAATAAATTAAAAAAAGAGCCGTTGGGAAAAGGCTTTCTGATTAATGTATCAAAAAACCACAAGTTTGGCACAGATGCGGTATTGCTTGCAGATTTTTGCGCCGCGCGGCCACAAGATAAGTATATAGATTTAGGTACGGGTTGCGGCATTATACCCTTTTTGCTTTTGCGCGACGGCAAAACAAAAACGAGCATAGGTATAGATATAAGCGAAGAAGCCTGTGCCTTGGCGCTTCAGACAAAGCAAGAGCTGAGCCTTGAAGCCTTTAGTGTAATAAATTCCGACTTAAACGATTTAAGGGGCAAGGTTGAGTTCGGATGTCACACCCTTATCACCTGCAATCCGCCCTACAAGGCGGAAAACGCAGGACTGCAAAATCCCAACGAAAGACAGCGTGTTGCCCGTCACGAAGTTGCCTGCAAATTAGAAGATATAATTGCAGTGTCAGCCCGACTTTTGCAGACCTCGGGCAGACTTTGTATGTGTCACCGCCCTGAGAGACTCGCCGAGCTTATGGATTTAATGCGGCAGTATAAGTTAGAGCCCAAAAGACTTCGCACCGTACATCAACGGTTGGGTGAAGAGCCGTGGCTAATATTAATTGAAGCCAAAAAATGCGCTAATACGGGACTCAGAATTGCCCCGCCGCTTTATGTAGAACAAAACGGTGAATTTAGTGATGAAATGAAAAAAATTTACGGAAGCTATAAGGAGGCGTATCTTAAATGATAGGTAAATTATATGTTGTTGGTACGCCGATAGGCAATTTGTCCGATATGTCTGAAAGAGCCAAGGAAATTTTAAGTGCAGTGGACTTTATAGCGGCGGAGGATACACGCGTTACAATAAAACTGCTTAATAATTTCGGCATAAAAAAAGAAATGATTTCTTATTTTGAACACAACAAGACTCAAAAGGGAGAAATCATTATTGGTAGAATATTAGCGGGGGAAAGCTGTGCCTTGGTGTCGGATGCGGGTATGCCTGCCATCTCTGACCCCGGTGAAGAGCTTGTCCGTCAGGCACACGAAAAGGGCGTAGTAGTAGAATCGGTACCGGGACCGAGTGCCGTAATTACTGCACTTAGCATTTCTGGAATGCCAAGCGGAAGATTCTGCTTTGAAGGTTTTTTATCGGTTAATAAATTAAGCCGCAAAAAGCATCTCGACTGTCTTAAAAACGAGACCCGTACAATGATTTTTTACGAAGCGCCGCATAAATTACTCGCTACTCTTAAAGATATGTATAGCGTGTTTGGTGACCGCGAAATTTCGGTTGTAAAGGAGCTTACAAAGCTACACGAAACGGTATTCAGAACAACACTTTTAGCGGCGGTTGATTATTTTACTCAAAATGCGCCAAAGGGCGAATATGTCCTAATTATAGGCGGTAAAAAAGAAACCGAAAGCGTAGAATACACATTAGAAGATGCTGTAAAAATAGCCAAAAAGCTACAGAGAGACGGTATGTCCACTGCCGCCGCCGCAAAGGAAGCGGCGTTAGCTACAGATATAAAAAAAGCCGAAATATATAAAGAGCTTATTTAAGCTTTACAAGGGTACAGCCCTTATAATACCAATTAAGTATTTCGGTATAGGTGCTGCCCTGTGCCGCCATATATTCGGCGCCGTTCTGGCTCATACCCACACCGTGTCCGTAGCCGCGAACGGTAAAATGAAAGGCACCGTCTGAATAATTTACATCAAAGTTTGTAGACCGCAAGGCGAGAAGTCGGCGAAAATCACTGCCCGTTATTTGCTTATTGCCGACAGTCACGGTTTTAGCGCCGCCCGACGACGACCGCACAATTTCACCTATAAATTCGGCTTCATTTTCGGGAAGGGCACATATATCGCGAAAGGCGGCCTTGAATTCATCGGCCGATACTACCTTTTCGCTTAAATAATCGGCGCATAACAAATCTCCCATACTCTCGGTTTCCACAAGATATGGGAGTGAATTTCCCCACACCGATTCGCAAGACTCGGTCTTACCAGATGATATGGCGTGGTAGGCGGCAAAAATAGGCTTGTTTTCATAGCTTAAATAAATACCGAACACTTCGTCTAATACGCCGTTTAGCTTTTTCTCGTACTCATCGGCCTTATCACCCCACTTTTCACGAGCCTTTTCCCGTGTGATAAAGGCTTGGTCGGTGGCAGGATTATCGGTAATGTCATAGTCTTCATTTTTATTTTTCTCTTTTTTGTAAAGTGTATATGTAAAGGATGCAATAGTCTGCGCCTTAAGTGTTTCCACTTCACGCGAGACCGACATTTCCGCCGCCACAACCCCGAATATGTATTCCCGAGTTGCGATGGCCTTTAGACTGTTATCACTGCTTTGCAGCAGAGTGACGGTGTCGCTATTTGCTATATCACTTTGCTCGAGTGTACTACTATCAGGCGGTGCACCGAGACTTAAAAAGGGTAAAGTCAGCATAAGTAAAATAAGAATGATTGTGATTACAAAATAAAAATTTTTCATTTTTCATAATTCCTTAATGTTTTGTTGTATAATTATATATATGTACAAACTCGTTAAAAAATTAAAAAAGTTAGGTGGATTGTTTTGAACATAGGACTTAAAAAGCTTTTAACAATAACAGGGGTTGGCACTGTTTGCGCCGTTGTTTTACGCATTTTGCAGATTGTTTTTATGACCGAAGCCAAAACAGGCTTCTTTATAAAGGGGTTTGGAGTAATAGGAAATGCGGTTACAGCGGCAATAATTTTAATCATTGCGGTGTGTACCATTTACGGCGCCACATATAAAGAAAAGCAGGTACAAAAAGCGGTTATAACAAAGCCCTTTGGTATAGTGCATTTTGTGTTGGCTATAGCCATTGTTTATGAGTCACTTTTTTCCACCATATCTGCCAATACTCAGGCATGGAAAATACTTTTACAAATGGTGTTCGGGCTCTCTGCCGCACTTGTGTTTGCCCTTCAAGGCTACCGCGCATATACAGGGGAAGACAGCTCCAGAGCACTGTCGGTTGTGTATATTTTGTTCTGGCTTGTACGACTAATTATTACCTTTTCAACATATATTTCGGCGTCCGTCTTGGCCGAAACAGTTTTCGAATTGTTAGCGCTATGTACGGCCCTTGTATTCTTCTTTAATTCATCAGCGCTTGAAAACGGCGTATCAGAAGAGCGAAGAAAAAAGGTTTTATTACCGTCCGCTATTGCCGCAATTCTTTCGGGTGCTGTATATTCGGTGTCTCAGGCAATAATCATACTGTCGGGAAAATCACAATTACTGCACACTCAAAACGCGTCGCTTATAACAAATGCAGTGCTCACGGTTTATGTGCTTTTCTATGTGGTACTGTCCTTTAGAAAACCAAACGAAGAAACACCTATAGAAGAGCCAGAAGAAGAAATTATAGATGAAATATAAAAGCCAAACACCGCAAGGATTTTCCTTGCGGTGTTTGACTTTTGGGGATATGGGGATATGGGGAAAGGAGAAATTAACCGATAAAAATATCGGTAGTCCCTTTGGACTCTAACAGATTTTAAGCTGCGCCATAGCGTTTTCACCTGCGGCGCTTTTTGGTATTTTAACCCTATATTCTATATAATCTCGGAATTCCTTGTGTTCAAGCTTTGATTCGATTCCACTTGACACAAGAGTATCAACAAGCCGAGACAGACTGTTGGAAAAAATCCGTATATCACCTATTGCCGTCTTTTTTTCACTCGATTTGTCATTTTCGCCCGTGTTTTTCAAAAACGAGTCAATATAAACTTCAGTATCATTAATACTAAACGAGTTTGCAATAATATTTTCAAGCACTTCTTCTCGGTTTTGCTCGGGTATACGAATAAGGGCACGCGCGTGACGCTCAGATAAATCGGACAATATAATCCTTCGGCGAAGCTTTTCGTTAAGCCTTAATATACGAAGCTTAGCCGATAATGCCGACTGTGTAATTCCGAGCCTTGCGGCAACATCACTGTGCGGTATGCCGTAGTCGGTAATAAGGCGGCTGATACCTTCGGCTTCTTCAAAAAATGTAAGGCGGCACCTTTGCAGATTTTCGCTCACCGAATAGATTGCCGAGTTTGCGTCATCGGTTTTGTATATTACACAGGGCACCTTTTTCATTCCCGTCATTTTAGCGGCTCTGAGTCGGCGCTCACCTGCAATAAGTACATAACCCGCACCCCTGCGTCTGACCGATAAGGGCTCTATTATTCCGTTTTCCTTTATACTGTCTCTAAGTCGGTAAAGCTCATGCTCATCAAAGTATTTTCTTGTTCTTTTTTCATCTAAAAAAATATCGGTTATTTTAATGTTTTTAAGTTCGGTAGTAGTTCTTTTTAACATCTATGTCGGTCACCTGCCCTGTGTCTAAATTATAAATCGTGAAAGGACTTAAAATCAAGAAAAACAGGTCGTGCAAAACCGACACCAAAAAACAAAAACAGCCGCATTATAACGGCTGTTTTGATATTTTGGCAGATATTCTGGGGTATTTTGGCGCACATTGCGATATCTTTTTTGTAATTATAAAGCTTCTTTCTTCATCAGTCGGTAGTTTTTCGCATATAATTACGGGCTCTGCACCGCCGAGTATCTGTACGGCGCGTTTACTTTCATTTATTTCTTCTTCTGCTGCAGGACCCTTCATAGCAACAAATTGTCCGCCCACCTTAACATAGGGCATACAGTATTCCGATAAAATATTGTGTCGGGCAACTGCACGGGCGACGGCAAAATCGTACTGCTCGCGGTAAAGCGGATTTTTTCCACCGTCTTCTGCGCGAAGGTGGACAACTTCTGCTGAGAGCCCTGTTTCTTTCAAAACTTCATTCAAAAAGATAAGGCGCTTATTGAGTCCGTCAAGCAAAGTAAGGTTAATATCGGGGCGCATAATTTTAAGCACCATACCCGGAAAACCCGCACCCGTACCGACATCTATAATTTTAGCGCCCTTGGGCACATCTACCGCTTTAAAAAACAGTATACAATCAAAAAAGTGCTTGATTACTATATCGGTGGGGTCGGTAATGGCGGTAAGATTCATTTTCTCGTTCCACTCAAGCAACAAATTACCGTATAGATTTAATTTTTGACTTATTGTTTCATCTATCTCGGCACCGAAGTCCTTGCATTTGTCATTTATTAGATTTAGGGGAAAATCTATCATTTTCTTTTCTCCTGTCTTGCCTTTTCAAGATATATTATAAGCACCGAAATGTCGGCCGGGGAAACACCCGAAATGCGCGATGCCTGACCGATGTTTTTAGGCCGTACTCGGTTTAGCTTTTCCTTGGCTTCAAGCCGCAGTCCCGAAATTGCAGCATAATCTATGTTTTCGGGAATTATCTGCTTTTCAAGTCTCAGCATTTCTTCCACTTGAGAGAGCTGCCTTGTTATGTAGCCCGCGTATTTTATTTCGGTTTCAACCTTTTCCTTTACGCTATCGGGTAATATCGGTCGCGAAACATCAAAGGGAGATAAGCACTCGTAAGTCAGCTGCGGACGGCGAACAAGCTCGTCCAACTTACAGCCCGTAGTAAGCGGTGCGGTGCCACGGCTAATTAATAGCTCGTTTATTTCCTTACTCGGTGCTACAGTTGTGGTGCTAAGCCGCTTAATTTCATCGTTTTTCTGTGTTAGCCTTGTATTAAAGTCTTCCCAGGTCTCATCATCAATAAGGCCTAAGGCTCGGCCTGTTGGCATAAGTCTTTCGTCGGCATTGTCCTGACGGAGAAGCAGACGGTACTCACTGCGTGAAGTCATCATACGGTAGGGGTCGGCGCAGCCCTTTGTTACAAGGTCATCAATAAGTGTGCCGATATAACTCGAAGCGCGTGACAGGGTAAAGGGAGAATCTCCTTTTATTTTTCTTGCCGCGTTTACGCCTGCAACAAAGCCCTGAACGGCGGCTTCTTCATAACCCGAAGAGCCGTTGAATTGACCGGCGCCGTAAAGACCGCTGTAATTTTTAAGCTCAAGCGTTGCATTCAGGGCTATCGGGTCAATGCAGTCGTATTCAATAGCATAGGCGTTGCGAATAATTTTGACATTTTCAAGGCCGGGTATAGTATGGTAAAAGGCGATTTGTACTTCTTCGGGAAGCGAAGAAGACATACCCTGAAGATACATTTCTTCCGTATCTGCGCCGCAAGGCTCAATAAACAGCTGATGGCGCTCTTTATCGGCAAAGCGGACAATTTTATCTTCAATACTCGGGCAATATCTGGGACCTATACCTTCAATGCTGCCCGCATATAAGGGAGAACGGTGCAGATTATCAAGTATAACCTTTTTTGTAGCATCGTTTGTATATGAAATATGGCAAAAAACAGAGTTTTCGTTTGTTTTTTTAGTTGAATAACTAAAGGGAACGATTTTTTCGTCACCTGCTTGTATTTCGGTTTTGGAAAAATCAATACTGTCTTTAGCTACGCGGGCGGGTGTGCCCGTCTTAAAACGGCGTAGCGGCAGACCTAATTTTTTAAGCGATACAGATAATTCATTTGCGGGGAATTGTCCGTCGGGGCCGCTTGAAAATGCAACCTCACCCACATAAATTTTGCCCGCCAAAAAGGTACCCGTTGCTAAAATTACAGCGCGGCAGGTGTGCTCTGCGCCCAATTTTGTGCGGACAATCCAATTATCGCCATCTTTTTCAATATCGGTAACCTCTGCTTGTTTGACATCAAGTCCCTTTTGCAGCTCAACCGCGTGTTTCATATAACCGCTGTAAGCGCGGCGGTCAATCTGTGCGCGAAGAGAATGCACCGCAGGGCCCTTGCCGAGATTAAGCATGCGGCTTTGCAGCATATTTTTATCTGCCGCCTTGCCCATCTCACCGCCCAGAGCATCAAGCTCACGCACCAAATGACCCTTTGCAGTACCGCCTATTGACGGGTTGCAGGGCATATTTCCAATCCAGTCGGCACTTACAGTGAAAATCACCGTTTTTACACCAAGTCTTGCGGCGGCAAGAGCCGCTTCAATACCCGCGTGTCCTGCACCTATTACTGCAACATCATAACTTTCGGCCTTATAATTCAAAATTTAACACCTATTTTCCTACACAGAATTTTCTGAAAACTTCGTCGGCTACTACATTTGTTACCCGTTTGCCCGTAAGCTCAAAAAGCGAAGCAAGGGCATCGTCAACACATACACCGACAGCATCTATGGTTTCTCCCGCAAAAAGAGCTTCCTTTGCCGCCTTAATAGCATTAAGCGCGCGATTTGCACAGTCGCGCTGACGCTCACTGCCAAGAACGGCAGAGTCGGGATTAATAAAGCAGACTTCGGTTATTTCTTCGATTTTTTCGGAAAGCGGCTCAATGCCGTTTCCTTTTTTAGCCGAAACGGTAACGGTGGGCATTCCCTTAAAATCATCGGCCGATAAAACATTTCCAATGTCGCTTTTGTTTATAATTACAATTGTTTTTTTATTCTTTATTTTTTCTATTAGTTTTAGGTCGTCGCTATCAAGCGGTGCCGATGCATCGAAAACTGCTAAAATAAGTTCAGCCGAATCGATTTTATTTTCCGCTAAATTAACCCCAACCGTTTCAACAATGTCATCGGTTTCGTGTATTCCCGCAGTATCAGCAAGGTTAAGCCGTATATCGCCGAGCATTACCGAATCTTCTATAATATCGCGAGTAGTACCTGCAACTTCGGTAACGATAGAACGGGTAGTACCCGACAGCATATTCATAAGGGTGCTTTTTCCAACATTGGGTTTACCGACAATGGCGGTATCAACACCTTCGCGCAATATTCTGCCTGCGTCGTATGTGTTAAGCATTTCTTGTAAAGCGGATTCACACTCGATTAACATCTTGCCAAAGTTTTCGTTGTTTAATTCGGGCAAAACTTCATCGGGCTCATCGGCAAAGTAGGCAATAGATGCCGCCGCCGATACGAGCGATTCTTCAATTTTCTCTACTTTTTTGCTGATTTCGCCTTTAAGAGCGCAAGACGAAAGTTTTAATTCTCTCTCGCCGTTTGCAGAGATGATACCCATTACGGCTTCGGCTTGGGTTAAATCAAGTTTGCCGTTTAGAAAGGCGCGTTTTGTAAACTCGCCCGCACCCGCGGTTTTAGCACCCGCATCGAGTGCCGCACGAAGCAACCGCTTTAAAACATAGCGGCCACCGTGCACCGATATTTCTACGGTGTCTTCGCCCGTATAGCTTTTAGGGCCACGGAAGATTAGAGCAATAGCAGTATCAATAAAGCCATTATTATCGGCGGCTTCGCCAAAAAGTGCCGAATAGCCCTTTTGCTCGGCAATTTTTTTGCCGCTTTTCGCTTTAAAAATCTTGTCACCTATTATAAGAGCATCGGGCCCCGATATTCTTACAACGCCTATACCGCCATCTCCCAAAGGGGTAGAAACGGCCGCAACTGTACTGTTTTGCATCATCTTCACCTCTCTAAAAAAACATTCTACCATAAATATTAGTATTTTTCAATTACAAAAAGGGGGTAGATTTTTCTAAAGTTTAGTAGTATAATGCGGATGGGAAGGAAAGTTCCCCAATATTAATGAGCTGTACCTATATGGACAGCATCGGAGGTAATAAAAATGGAAAACAAAAGAAAGAAAACAGAGTTTCTAGCGGTAAATGCCGTACTTGCGGCGGTAATATGTGTAGTGTCGTTTTTGCCCATTCGCACATTGGGACTTGAAATAACATTATCAATGGTGCCCGTTGCGGTTGGCGCCTGTCTTTTCGGACCGGCATCTGCGGCGATTCTTGGAGGTGTGTTCGGCATTGTAAGTTTTATACAGTGCTTTGGCTACAGCGCTTTCGGTGCAGCACTGCTTAACATTAACCCGATTTTTACTTTTATTGTTTGTGTACCAACAAGAATTTTAGCGGGTTTTTTAGCAGGTCTTACGGTAAAGGCTATAAAGAAAAGCGGAAAAAACACATTGAGTTTCCTTGTTGGTAGTATTGTAGCGCCTGTGTTTAACACGGTATTCTTTATGGGTACGCTTTGTCTGTGCTTTTACAATACCGAATATATACAAGGGTTTGTAGATATGTTGGGAGCCGCTAACCCCATTATGTTTATTTTAGCGTTTGTCGGGATAAATGGTTTGGTGGAAATTATAGCAGGTTCAATTATTGCTTTTCCCGTGACAAAGGCGGTCTCCAAAGCTGTAAAATAAAAAATATAAAAAATAAAAGCTCGGCAGATTTGAACTGCCCCAATTTGTGCAGACAGCACAAAAAAGCACCATATGGTAGTTTAAATTAAAATTCAAGCAACATACTGACTTCTCTTTTCAAGGGGAGTCAGTTTTGTTTTGAGTTGGATGCGTTGGTAATTGTAGAAA
>JAZNRP010000020.1:0-72044 GCA_045590755.1 Acutalibacteraceae bacterium | reverse complement strand
ATTAACATTTCGTTAACTATAAGAACACCCCGAATGGCTGGGGTGGCAGGATTCGAACCTACGAATGCAGCAGTCAAAGTGCTGTGTCTTACCGCTTGACGACACCCCAATATTTAATTGATATTTAATTTAGATAAAGGCTTTGGACGAGTTTTCGCCAAAGCCTTTTTTTGTGTGCGGTTATTTTTATAAGGTTTAGGCACGAGGCATAAAATTATAAAAAAAGAAGAGCCTCAATTACGTGTTTGCGTGTCGAGGCTCTCGACTGGGGTGGAAGATGGGACTCGAACCCACGGTCTCCAGTGCCACAAACTGGCGCTTTAACCAACTAAGCTACATCCACCGCATGCAACGATAATTATATCACAATTATCGTTTTTGTCAATAGAAATATTTAAATTTTTACCAAATATCAAGATTAATTTTTCCGCAGTATTTCTTTTTTTGCAAGGAATATATAAACATAACCGATAAAGCTATAAGCAAAAGACTGAAAAGCGTTGTTTGTGTTACGGTTTTATAGGTAAATTTAATTCCGTTTGATAATACATCCGTACTTTGCGGAAAAACGGTAAGCAAAACCTTTAAGTTAATTATTGATAAAATCCCGTGAATTATGCGAAAAATTATGATTTTCAGTGGTTTCTTAATGAAATTTTTTCCGATTGATAAAACCTGCATTATAATGCAAAGACCAGAAAACCCTAAGTAAAAAGAAATTGTGTATATGTTATTGTTGTTAATTACAGCATTTGTAATTTCGAGAATGCTTATAATAGTTTTTCCGTTTAATTTGAGTTCTGTTATTAAATTAATAATTCCCGAAAACAGAATTACATAACTGCATATACCAATCATCGCCGCCGATGATTTTGCAACGGCATTAACAAAACAATCAGAAAACGGTAAACTAAAATTTTCACTGTGTTTAACCTCTTGATTTTTGTAAGGCCTTAAAACAAAAAACAAAATTATTGTTGATAGTATGTGGGCAACAAAAAGCAAAATACCTAATTTTTCGCTGCCTAATATTTTTTTACCTACGGCGGTGATAACAAATGCAGGACCGGCGTTTATTGATACTAAAATTAACTTATTCGCAAAGTCTTTGGAAATTAGTCCGTTGTCTTCCGATTCTGCGATAATTTTAGCGCCAATAGGGTAGCCACCTATAGCAGACAAAAAAATAACCGATAATGCAAACAAAAAGGAGCTATTGCCAAATTTTTTTATAACATTGCTTTCGGTAAGTATTAAGGAAAGTACCGTAAAGGGAAATAAAGTCGGTATTAAAACATTTCCGCAAATCAAAATGCCGTAGGCTATGCCGTTTGAGATTTTTTCGGGCCATATTAACAGAAACATAATTACCAGAAGGGTTAAAAGCAATCCGAATATATCAATAATTCTTTTTTTCGAGTTCATTTTGTCACCACATAGAATTAAGTAGATAAATAAATCATATTTTTAAATAAGTATGTTTGTAGGTGGTTAAACAATGATAAAAAAATTTAAAGTTGATATGAAAAAACGAAAGGAAAAAATTAATTTTTTCAAATTTACGGAAGATTTAGACGAGCAAACAGGCGGATTATTGCCCAATATTATTTTATCGGGTAATCGTTCGGTAAAAATCGAAGGCTGCAAAAGTATAATAGAATATAATGAAACATTTGTTAAATTGAATCTCGGAAAGGGGTATCTGGGAATTAGCGGTAATAATTTAAACATAATTTTGCTTGATAGTGATGAAGTTAAGGTATCGGGTGAAATAATTACCGTTGAGTTCTGTTAATATGATAATTATTAAACTCTTACGCTTAATTTTAGGTTATTTAGATATTGAAATTACAGGCGAATTTAACGAGCGTATGTTAAACTTGTTTGCAATAAATAAAATTAATGTCTGGAATATTTCTAAAACTGAAGATAAAATCTATGTCAGTATTAAAGTTAATGACTTTAAAAAAGTGCGGAAAATCAGGCGAAAAACCGGCATTAAGGCTTCTGTTATCACGAGACACGGATTACCCTTTGTGCTTGCACAATATCATTTGAGATACGGATTTTTTGTAGGTATGGTGTTGTATTTTGCTATTTTGTACTTCTTGAGCCTTTTTGTGTGGCAAATAAGTGTTGTCGGAAATTATAATGTGGCGACAGACAGTATTTTGGCAGTATGTGAAGAGTTGGGATTAAAAAAAGGTGCTTTTAAAAAAAATATCAATTCACATAACCTGCGCGACAAACTATTACTAAACTGCGATTCTCTTGCGTGGGCGTCAATCAATATCGAAGGCTCTACGATTACGGTTAATGTAAGCGAAATTAAAAACAGTGGGATGGAATCTTCATTTTGTAACATTGTATCGGACTATAACGGTGTGATTAAAAATATTTTGGTGCAAAAAGGCACTGCCGCGGTTAAAAACGGAGACGCCGTACAAAAGGGCGATTTACTCATTAGCGGCGTTGTGGAAATGGCAGGGCAATCGCACTTTACAAATGCTTCGGGTGTAGTTAGTGCAGAAGTAGAAGAAAAAATCAGTGTTTCGGTAAGTAAACGGGGAATTGCAAAGAATTACATAAATAACGGCTATTCAAAATTTGCATTGGATTTTTTTGGTATTAAACTGCCACTGTATTTGGGCGGTGAGCTTCGTGAACACGATGCAGAGCAAAAAATATTCCCACTATATTTATTCGGCAAGGAAATGCCAATTACGCTATACCGTTTAGATGTATACCCATTTCATACCTATTATTTCGATAAGAGCGATAGTGAAATAAATAATGAAACAGAGTTAATGTTTAAAAACGAGCTTGTAAACAAGGGAATAACAGAATATAAATTAGTCAACACAGAAAATTTCGTTAGTGAAGATGAAAAAATTACTGTTTTTACAGTGAAGTATATCAAAAATATAGGATTTAAGGAAAAATTGTTATTTTAATTCTGATTATATTATGTTATAATAATTTAAAAAGAATAAGGAGCTTGAAGGGTACGGAACGAAACATTAAAATCAACAACATAAACTATATAGCATCGCTTTTCGGTAATTTTGATGAAAATACAAAATTAATTGAGAATAACTACGGTGTAAATATAACATCTCATAATGATGTTATCAGTATTTCAGGTGATGAATTCGGTGTTAATTCTGCCATAAAGGTAATTAACTCTTTACTTGCATTAATAGAAAAAGGCGAGCAGATTACACATCAGAACATTGATTATATTATGGGACTTATTGATGATGGGAATGAGAAGAGCGTACATTCGCTTACCGATATTGAATGTATTACCGTTACAAAAAGCGGCCGCGCTGTAAAGCCGAAAACACTTGGACAACAACGCTATGTAAAGGCTATTAAGGCGAATACAATTACAATTGGCGTTGGCCCAGCGGGTACTGGTAAAACCTACCTTGCGGTTGCTATGGCGGTCACCGCCTACCGCTCAAAGCATGTTAATAAAATTGTACTTACTCGTCCTGCAGTTGAAGCAGGGGAAAGTCTTGGATTTTTACCGGGGGATTTACAACAGAAGGTTGACCCATATTTGAAACCGCTTTACGATGCACTTTTTGATATGTTGGGTTCTGAAATGTTTGCTAAATGTCAGGAACGCGGAGCTATCGAAGTAGCACCCTTGGCATATATGCGCGGCAGAACGCTTGATGACAGTTTTATAATTCTTGACGAAGCGCAGAACACCACAAACGAGCAGATGAAGATGTTTTTAACGCGTCTTGGCAATAATTCAAAAATTGTGGTAACCGGCGATATAACCCAGATTGACTTACCTAAGGGTAAATCATCGGGACTCAAAACGGCAATCAGTGTACTGAAAAATATCGCCGATATTGCGGTAATTCGCTTGACAAGCCGCGATGTTGTCAGACATAAATTGGTGCAAAAAATTATCGATGCCTATGAAAAAAGCAACGGAAAGGAAAAGTAAAATGGGAAAGGTAAAAGTTATAATTAACGACAATCAGAAAGCGGTCAAACTGCCGTCGGGCACACGCTTTTTAATCAGAAAAGCCTGTATCGCGACACTTAAGTGTGAAGGCTTTACTGATGACGCCGAAATTAATGTAACTATTGTTGATAAAAAAAGAATTCACGAAGTTAATCTTGAGTTCAGAGATATTGATTCTCCAACTGATGTGTTATCTTTTCCATTAGGGGAGAATGGTACATATGATATCAATCCCGAAAATGGAGCTATGATGCTTGGCGATGTACTGATTTGTGTCGAAAAGGCTTTCGAACAAGCAGAGCTGTATGGTCACGGACCCGAAAGGGAAATAGCCTACCTTACAGTTCATTCGGTGCTGCATTTGTTGGGTTATGACCACGAAAATGGCGGCCTTCAGAAGGTAAAAATGCGTGATAAGGAAGAAACGGTGCTTGATTTACTTGGTCTTGCAATCGTTAAAGAATAGGGGAAATAAATTTGCTTGATAAAACATCTGCATTTATCGGCATTGTCGGAAGACCGAATGTCGGTAAATCTTCATTTGTGAACAGGGCTCTCGGTCACAAGGTTTCAATTGTGTCAGACAAACCGCAAACCACAAGAACCAGAATTATGGGTATTATCAATAAGGATGAGCTGCAACTCGTACTAATTGATACACCGGGTTTTCATCGACCGCATAACACACTTGGTGAAAATATGATTAAGGCGGTAACTACAGGTCTTACTGATGTCGATGCCGTAATTCTGATTGTGGATGCCGCGCCCAAATTCAATTTGGAGGAGGGCGAAATACCCGCCGCAGAGCAAGAATTAATAGATGAAATAAAACGCCGTAAGCTTAAGGCTATTCTGGGTATTAATAAAATTGATTTGTTGGAAGATAAGGAAGAACTGCTATCAATAATTACAAAATATATGACAAGGTTAAATTTTGATGCCGTGGTGCCTTTCTCTGCAAAAAATGGCGATGGTGTTGAAGCATTAATCGGCGAAGCCGAGAAATTTGCCAAAAAATCAGTCCACTATTTTGCTGATGATGATTTTACAGACCAACCGGACAAGGTTATGGTTGCTGAAGTTATAAGAGAAAAATTACTTAATTCACTAAGTAAGGAGGTTCCGCACGGTATAGCGGTTGATATTGAACGCTTTTATGAGCGTGATACCGCATACGGTGAGCCGCTTTTGTGTATTGAGGCGGTAATATACTGTGAAAAGTCATCACACAAAGGTATAGTTATCGGAAAAGGCGGAGAAATGCTTAAAAAGGTAGGAAAACTTGCAAGATACGACATTGAAAAATTCTTTGGAATTAAGGCCGATTTGAAGCTTTGGGTAAAGGTAAAAGAGGACTGGCGCAACCGACAGAATTTAATTAACAGCTTTGGTATCGGACAGTAATTTTTTCCTATTATATGCTTTATTCTTTCGGGCAAATTATTAACACGGACGGTTAATGTAATTTAATTTACGGAGTGATTATTATGGGCTTGGAAGATATATGGAAAAATTTCGCAAAAACAGGTAATATTGAATTTTATATAGAATACAAAAAACTGCAGAACAGTAAGGAAAATAACAATGCCGATAAAAACAGAAGCACTGGTGATAAAGGTGATGGATGTAGGCGAGAGCGACCGCCTTTTAACACTTTTAACTAAGGATTACGGAATAATCAAAGCCTTTGCATCGGGTGCTAAAAAACTTAAAAGTAAATACTATGCTGCAACATCTGCTCTTTGTTATTCTGATTTTACTTTAAGAGAAGTCAAGGACAGCTTTCGTGTAAGCGATGCGTTTTTAAAACACAATTTCTTTAAAATTGGTAGCGATGTTAAGATGTTATCACTCGGTCAGTATTTTTGTGAGGCGGCAGAGGTGTTGTCACCGCCTGACCAGGACTCTCACGATATGCTAAGACTGTTGCTTAACTGCTTTTATCATATCAATTCGGAACGAATCTTTACGCCACTTTTAAAATCAATTTTTGAACTAAGGGCGCTATCGGTTTCAGGTTATATGCCTAATTTGTTGCTGTGTGATAACTGCGGTTGTTTTAACGAAAATGAGATGTATTTTTATAGCGATGACGGAATTCTTCACTGCAAAAACTGTGTTACAGAGAATGACGGCGGCATATATTTGGATTCAACCTTAATTTCCGCAATGCGCCATATTGTTTATAGCGATTTTGAAAAGGTTTTTTCGTTCTCAATACCTGACGAAAAGGCTAAGAGACTCTCGAAAATTACTGAAAAATTTCTCATTTCCCAAACCGAAAGAAAATTCAAGACTTTGGATTTTTACTATAGTTTGGATTAGGAGTACATAGATGCAAACCAATTTAAAAAAATATGCCGAAACATTAGAACTAAATAAGATATTGGAAATGCTGTCGCGCGAAACGGCTCTGTCTGATGCGGCAAAAATGGCGCTTGAGACCCCGATTAACACCGATATAACCAGAGTTGAAGCTTCTCTTCAGGAAACTTGGGCGGCATACAATATGTTAGCTAAAACGCTCTCACCGTCATTCGGTAAGGCAGTAGATAATTCTGCTGCCCTTGCTCGTGCGACGGTCGGGGCTTCTTTGTCTTTTAGAGAGCTTTTAGACATCGGCGAAACCTTGCGCTCTGTTCGTGTGCTTTACGAATGGCGCTCTTCATTTGATAAAGAAAATGAATCTAAAATTGATTATTTATTTAATAGTCTAACCCCCAATAATTATTTCGAACAAAAGATTTTTTCAAGTATTAAAAATGATGAAGATTTAAATGATGATGCATCAACCACGCTAAAAAATATAAGAAGAAATATTCTTTCCGCATCTGCGAATATAAGGGAAAGACTTGAAAAAATAGTGCGCAATAAAGATAGTGCAAAATATTTGCAGGAAGCGATTATTACTCAGCGTGACGGTAGATTCGTAGTGCCTGTAAAAGCCGAATTTCGCGGCGTTTTTTCGGGTATTGTGCACGATTCATCTTCTTCCGGTGCAACTCTTTTCATTGAGCCTATGTCGGTGGTTGAAATTAATAATGATTTACGCGTTCTGCGACTTAAGGAAAGGGAAGAAATTGAGCGTATTTTAGCAGAATTATCTGCCGAAGCAGCAACCTTTGCAGAAACAATTAAGTCATCCTATAAAGCTCTTGTCACACTATCTGTGATTTTTGCTAAGGCAAATTTAGCCTATAAACAAAAAGCAACCCTGCCTAAAATCAATACTGACGGCAGAGTAATTCTTAAAAATGCGCGGCATCCTTTGATAAATTCTAAGGATGTGGTGCCGATTTCTTTAACACTCGGCACAGAGTATAATTCACTGATTATCACAGGACCCAATACGGGTGGTAAAACCGTTACACTAAAAACCATAGGCTTGCTTACTCTTATGACAATGTGCGGACTTTTAATTCCGTGTGATGATATGAGTGAAATTTGTATTTTTGATAAAATACTTGTTGATATCGGTGACGAGCAGAGTATTGAGCAGTCATTATCAACCTTCTCTTCACATATGGTTAATATTGTGTCAATACTTGACAATGCTACACCCTTTAGCCTTGTACTGCTTGATGAATTAGGTGCAGGTACCGACCCTGTGGAAGGTGCGGCATTAGCAAGGGCAATTTTGCATAAGCTTTTTCAAAAGGGGTGCAGAATTGCAGCCACTACTCACTATGCAGAGTTAAAGTCGTATGCCATTGAGACTGCAGGTGTTGAAAATGCATCTTGCGAATTTAATGTTGAAACTCTGCAACCGACATATAAATTGATGATTGGTGTACCCGGTCGTTCTAATGCCTTTGCAATTTCAAAGAAGCTTGGAATTGATGATGATATTATTGAAAATGCAGGAAACTATATTTCCGAAGAAGATAAAAAATTTGAAAATATAATTACATCGCTTGAATCAGAAAGGCAAAAAGCCGCGGCCGAGCGTAAGGAGATGGAACGCCTATCTCGCACAATTAATGAAGAAAAGGAAAAGGCTGATAAGCTTTTAGAAAAGGCTGAAGCAGAATGCAAAAAAATTATTCACAAAGCACGCGAACAGGCAGACAATCTTATAGAAAACACCCGATATAAGTCTAATGAACTTCTTAATCAGCTTGATGATATTCGTAAAAAGGCTGCAAAAGAAAAATCCGCTACAGGTTATTCGGATGCTTCAAGACTTGTAAAAGGTACTATTAATTCAATGTTGGATGAAGCAAACCCAGTGAAAAAAAGAAACAATAACTATGTTTTGCCGCGTCCGTTAGTGGTGGGTGACCATATAAAACTGTCTGATTTAGATAAAGACGGGGATGTACTTGAAATAAAAGATAAAAAAGTAAAGGTACATTCGGGTAATATTACAATCTGGACAGATATAGAAAATATTATTTTAATTGAAGGGGGTTTTACCCCTAAAGTTAAAAAGCGTGCCGTAACAGGTATAATATCAAAAGCCGAGCGCATAGCAAATTCAGAATTAGATATGCGCGGTATGGCAACGGATGAAGGTATAATTGCGCTTGATAGGTTTATTGATAGTGCGGTTTTGTCGGGACTGGGGTCAGTTACCATAATACACGGTAAAGGGACAGGGGTTTTGCGTAAGGCAGTGCAAGACCATCTCCGTCACCATAAATCGATTAAATCCTTCAGAATAGGCATGTTCGGTGAGGGCGAAAACGGTGTTACAATAGCAGAAATCAACCGATAAAAAATAAGGACTGAACTTTTCGTTCGGTCCTTATTTTTTTATATTGTTAATCCACCGTCAACGGCGATGGTTTGTCCTGTTATGTAATCTGCGGCATCAGAGGCTAAGAAAAGTGCGGTTTCGGCAATTTCTGTCGTTGTACCGATACGGGAAATAGGCAGCTTGTCGGTAAAATCTTTCTTTTCTTCATCAGTCAGTGAAGAATTCATTTGTGTGTCAATCATACCGGGGGCAATACAGTTAACCGTTATATTACTGGGGCCAACTTCTTTTGCCAAGGCCTTTGTAAGACCAATTACACCTGCCTTGGTTGCGGAATAAATACTTTCACAGGCTCCGCCGGTAAGTCCCCAAACCGATGAAATGTTAATGATTTTGCCATTTTTTCTCTCAATCATATGTGGTAAAACGGCTTTACAACAGTTAATTACACCCTTTAGGTTTACATCAATCAAATTATCAATGTCATATTCCTCGGTATCTGTCAGCAATGCTTCGTGGCAAATACCTGCATTATTCACAAAAATATCAACCGACCCAAAGTGATAGATTGCTTCTTTTATCATGAGTTCTACTTCGAGCTTATTTGTAACATTTGCCTTGTGGGCAATAACCGAAAATCCGTTTTCGGCTAATGACCGCTGCAAGAGTAGGGCAGAGGGTGCAGATGAGTTGTAGTTGATAACAACATTGTAGCCCTTCTCCGCAAAATGAATTGCAATGTCGGCCCCAATTCCCTTTGATGCTCCAGTGACAATTACTGTTTTATTATTCTTCATTTTTACTAACCCCTAACTGTAATTTCGTTACAATTATAACATATAATTATTTTAAAATCAATTTTAAAAAAATTTAAAATTCAAACGCTACTAATAGGTCTTAAGAATAGGGGAAAATCTATATCTTGTATAGTTTACATAATAAGTTAACATAATATATTTTTTAATAAAAATTGTTGTTGACATAACATAAAAAATGTTGTATAACTATAATACACCTTTGGAATCATCGTGATTTTTGATGGTTGTACCTTTTCGGGTGTGCTTTTTTTATGTTTGGACTTTCCGAAATTTAGGTTACATAATATCGGAATCACTACATATTGTTGTTTTAAGAACTTTTAAATCAAAATATAGTTTTTTGTTATATCTTGTCCGCTGCTGACATATATTTTTATCAGACGGAGGATGTTGATATGAGAAATTCGGCAATTTTTAATTTAAACAGAAATAAATTTTTTGATTTTTTTGCTAAAAACAAATTTGTAATTTTCACACTGATTTCTTATGTGTTAGGAATTGTTTTGGGTGTGCTTTGGCTAAAAAGCAGTAGCGCAGTTTCCACGATTGCGGCGGCGGATTTTAGTGCCTATGTTCAGTTGCGAAGCAGTGCTACATTTTTAAAAATTCTTTATAATGCTTTTTTATCTTTTTTGCCCATTTGTCTTATTGTTTTTTTGTGCGGCACATCGGTTGTGGGCATTATTTTAATACCAATACTTGTTTGTTACTGCGGATTTGATTATGGTGTCTTTACAGGTTATCTTTACAGTAACTATCTGCTACAAGGTGTTGCATTTAATTCTTTAATACTTATTCCTTGTACACTAATTTCGGTGTTGGGCTATTTGCTTTTGAGTCGCGAATCGTTTTACTTTTCTTTACAGCTACTTCGCATCACAATGCCAAATGCTAAGAATCCTAATATTTATTCGGGCTTTAAGGGCTACTGTAAAAAGTTTGTTGTTTTCTTGCTTGTTTTTGTAGGCGCATCACTGCTTGATGCCGTGCTTACATTTTCATTTATTAAATATTTTAATTTTTAAAAAAGGATGTGAAAAATATGGCAAATTACTCGGAAGATTTTGAAAATTATCTGGTTAATGAGAAGAAATCTTCAAAAAACACAATTGAATCCTATATGCGAGATTTGCAAAAATTTTTCACATACTGCACCCTTAATAAGATTAAAAAGCCGTATTCAGTATCTGCTGATGTTATAAAAAAGTATGAGCAATATATGAGCTTTAACGGGCAGAGCGAATCAAGTGTTATGCGTACATTAGCAACACTAAGATGTTATTTTAATTATCTTTTACGCGAAAAGGTTATTGCGGAGTCCCCAATGGTTAATTTAGCCAAGCACAGTGCGGTTAAAAAATTACCGCAGGTTTTAACCAACAAGGAAGTAATTGAGCTATTAAATCAACCCGATGGTAAGGACTATAAAAGCTGCAGAGATAAGGCGATGCTCGAGCTTTTGTATGCAACAGGTATCAGGGTTACAGAGCTTATAGAACTCAAATTAAGCGATATAAATATTCAGGTAGGCATTTTACATCTGCACGGAGACAAAAAGGGTGAAAGAATCATACCCATTTACCCGCAGGCGGTTAAGGCTATCAGAAATTACATATTACAGGTACGGGATGTTGTGGTAATGAATCCCGATGAAGATAGGCTGTTCACCAATATGAACGGACAACCCCTTACTCGCCAAGGCTTCTGGAAAATAGTAAAGCAATACGCCGCATCTGCTAAAATTAATAAGGACATTACACCGCACACCCTTCGTCATTCCTTTGCGGCGCATCTTCTTGAAAACGGCGCACCGCTGAGTGATATTCAGGAAATGCTCGGTCATTCCGATATTTCGTCAACTCAGATTTATGCGCAATTAATGAAAAATAAATACGCATCGGCTTATAAAAAATATCATCCGTTAGCAAATTAAAAGAGCTTGAAACTTCATTTCGTTTCAAGCTCTTTTTTAATGCAACTTAACATCTATCCAAAGGTTTTCGTAATAGTTACGGATTGTTGAATCAATATCGTGAAAGTACTGTGTTTTTGGAAGTGCTTCAGCATCGGGGTAGAGAATTTCGTTCTGATAATAGTAATATTCAGGATTGCTCACAACTGCAGTATTTGGTGACGCATAACCAATATATTCTGCATTCGCAAGCGCGATATCGGGTTCCAATAGGAAGTTTATAAACATAATTGCCGCTTCATAATTGGCGGTGTTTTTCGGAATACAAATCGAATCAACAAATATATTTGTGCCTTCTTTTGGGTAAACAAAGGCTAAATCTTCATTGTTTTCGTACATTGTAAGGAAGTCACCCGCATAGTAGGGGGCAAGGGCTGCTTCGCCGGTTTCCATTTTTCCGTACACCTCGTCCATTACATAAGACTGCAAAAAGGGCTTTTGCTCAATTAGCAATTTTGCGGCAGCATCCCATTGTGACTTATCGGTACTGTTTAAATCCTGTGAAAGTCTGAACTGGGCAATAGCAAATGCATCGCGCGGATTATTAAACATAAGTATTTGGTCGCGGTACTGCTCATCCCAAAGTATTTCCCAACTATCGGGTGTTTGTGTAACCACGGTCTTATTATAAATTAAACCTACAAGACCTACGCTGAAGGCTATACTGTATTTGTTGTCGGGGTCGAAGTAAAGTGACTTATACTGTTCATCAATTAAATCAAAATTAGAAATTTTATCGGTATCAATTTCTGCTAACATATTTTCATTAATTAAGCGCTCAATCATATAATCCGAAGGGACAACAATATCGTATGAAACGCCGCCCTTGGTTAGCTGTGAATACATAGTTTCGTTACTGTCAAAGGTTGAATAATTCACATTAATACCGGTTAATTTTTCAAATTCCTTAATAACATCTATGCTGTCATCAGTGCCGTCGGAAATATATTCACCCCAGTTATAAACATTAAGCGTAGTACCGGCTAAATCTTTATTGTATGTGGCCCTAAGGTCTAATTCGGCGTAGGTGTAGCCGCACCCTGAAAATAAAAAAACTAACGAAAGGGTAAGAACGATAAGCAAAACATTTGAAATAAACCTTCTCATATTCGAGCCCCACCTTTCTTCTGACTCTTGTTTTGTATGGTGTTATAGAGTACCAGCAGAGCAAAAATCACAACAAAAATAATGGTTGAAAGGGCGTAGGCATCAGGTGTAACCGTCTTCTTAGTCATATTGTAAATTACAATAGGCAAGGTCTGATAGTGTCCACAGGTGAAATAGCTGATAACAAAGTCATCAAGAGATAGTGTGAATGCCATAATAAAGCCACTGAAAACTCCCGCCCAGATTGACGGTAAAACCGCTTTAAAAAAGGCCTGCGGTGGTGTGCAACCAAGGTCAAGTGCCGCTTCGGAAAGGTGAATATCGGTTTGCTTAAGGCGCGGAATAACCGACAAAATTACATAAGGTAAATTAAAGGTAATATGCGCAATTAAAACAGTAAAAAATCCAAGAGATTCTTTAAGCGCAATTAAATTACCCATAAAAACAAACAAAAGCATAAGCGAAATACCTGTAACAATATCGGCATTCATCATAGGAATGTTGGTTACAGACATAACAAGACTTTTTGTTAATTTACTGCGGATTGACATAATGCCTACCGCTGCGGCAGTGCCGAGTACGGTTGAAATTAAAGCCGACAAAACTGCAATAATCAGTGTGTGCTGAAGAGCCGTAAGCATGGCGCCGTTAAAGGCTAATTCCTTATACCATAGCAGAGAAAAGCTTTCAAAAACCCAAACGCTTTCTGCTGAGTTAAAGGAAAAAACAATCATAACAAGAATGGGCGCATAAAGGAAAATTAAGATTAGCGCTATATAAAGACGGGAAAGTAGCTTCATATTATAACACCCTCCTCGTCTTCACCCGAAAATCTGTTCATAATTGCCATACAAATAAGTATAAGCGCCATAAGCACTAATGATAGGGAAGAAGCAACATTATAGTGTTCAGGGCCGATATTAAACAGATATTCAATGGCATCGCCTATAAGCATTGTCTTGTTTCCGCCAAGCTTTTGTGAAATATAAAAGGTACTGACCGATGGCACAAAAACCATTGTGATGCCCGAAATAACACCGGGTAGGCTTAGTGGAAAAATCACTTTTTTGAGCTTTAGAAAAGCATTTGAACCAAGGTCTTCTGCCGCTTCCAAAAGCGAATGGTCAATTTTACTCATTACTGTATATATGGGTAATACCATATAAGGCAAAAAGTCGTATACCATACCGAGAATAATGGCGCCCGGTGTGTTAATCAGTTTTAGCGGTCCAATGCCTAAAGCGCCTAAAAATTTATTTATAAGACCTGTGTTTGCCAGAATACTAATCCAGGAATATGTTCGGATTAGAAAATTCATCCACATCGGGAAAATAACAATCAGAAGAATCATTTTTTGGGAACTGATTTTAAGCTTGGTCATAAAGTAGGCAAGTGGGTATGCCAATATTAAAGTAACAACCGTTGCAACTAATGCATAGGCAATCGAGAGAGAAAAAGCCTTTTTATATTTGCCTAATGACGCAATATTAGCAAGTGTAAATACCCCGTTTGCGTCGGTGAAGCTATAGTAAATCATCATAATAAGCGGAACAACAATAAATATTGCCGCCCAGATTAAATAAGGTGCCGCAATTAAACGGCTTCCAAGTGTTTTCTTTTTCAATTTTCGACCTCCTCTGTGTCAGAGAGATGGTCGATTTCTTCACTGTAAGAGCTATAGTCACCATATTTGCCGGAATATTCACTCTTTTTCATTACATGAATAGCGTCTGGTTCAATAAATAATCCAACCTTGTCGCCAACCTTACTTTCATCGGTTGTCTGTATCATCCACTTAAAACCGCCGATATCAACAATGATTTCGTAATGAACGCCTAAAAATGTTATGGAAGTAACTGTACCCTGAAGCATTCCCTTTTCTGGGGGAACAATATCAACATCTTCGGGCCTTACAACAATATCAACATTTTCGTTTTTTTCAAAACCAGCATCAAGACACTTAAATACAGAGCCTGAAAACTGTGCAGAATAGTCATCAAGCATAACGCCGTCAAGAATGTTTGATTCGCCGATAAAATCGGCCACAAAGGCATTTTTAGGCTCATTATAGATGTCCTGCGGGGTACCGACCTGTTGGATTTTACCGCCGTCCATAACAACGACGCGGTCAGACATAGAAAGAGCTTCTTCTTGGTCGTGGGTAACAAAAATAAAGGTGATACCAAGCTGCTGCTGAATCTTTTTAAGCTCACTCTGCATATCTTTACGGAGCTTTAAATCAAGCGCTGCAAGTGGCTCATCAAGTAATAAAACCTTAGGATTGTTTGCGATTGCACGGGCAATAGCTACACGCTGCTGCTGACCGCCCGACAAAGTATCAATTTTACGCTTTTCAAGTCCTGTTAAGTTAACAAGAGACAGCATTTCGCGTACCTTCGCGTCAATTTCCTTTTCAGGTAATTTTTTAACCCTTAGACCGAAAGCGATATTTTCATATACATCAAGGTGTGGGAATAGGGCGTAACGCTGAAAAATGGTGTTAACCTGTCTTTTATAAGCGGGTACACCATTAATTTTTTTACCGTCAAACAGAACATCGCCCGTATCAGGCTCAACAAAGCCCGCAATTATGCGAAGCGTTGTAGTTTTTCCACATCCCGACGGACCGAGTAAGGTGATAAATTCTTTGTCTGCAATTTCAAGACAAAGATTATTAAGCACTGTCTCGCCGTCAAAGACCACCGAAATGTCCTTTAACTCAATTATTTTGTTGTTGTTTTGCATACAAAAGCATCCCCCTTTGCGGAATTTAGGCAATAAACCAACATTTTGGTTGATTATATTGCATGTAAAATCGCTAATAACAGCCTCCGCAAAGAGTTTTATAATCAAAAATGATTAGCTGTTATCTTGAAATTACATTCATGGTTAATATAGAACAAAAACCGTTAAAAGTCAACACTTTTTTCTAAAAAATACGGAAAAAACCTAATGTTTTTGAGCAGTAATTTAATAAACTCTTTTTTACTTAATTTTTCTCCGTTTTTCTGTAAAAATCTAACTTTGTTAACAAATAAATAATTTTGGCATATATTTCATAAAACTGTTGCCGTATCTAACCTAATGTGATATAATTATTATAATTATATTTTGGATGGTAAGTGATACTTTTGGTAGTTTTGGGTATTGACCCCGGTTACGCTATTATCGGTTACGGCGTAGTATCTTTTGATAATGTTCGCTTTAAACCAATTGAATACGGTGCAGTATTGACAGATGCGAAGGAATTATTCAGTGACCGACTTGATAAAATTTTTAATGAAATTTCAATGATAATTGACAAGTACAAGCCTGATGCTTTGTCAATTGAAAAACTGTACTTTAATACCAATGCCACAACGGCTATTGATGTCGCGCAGGCACGAGGTGTTATTGTACTTGCCGCACGGCTCAAAAATGTACCTGTGTATCAGTACACACCGTTGCAGGTTAAACAAGCGGTAACAGGGTACGGCCGGGCGGAAAAAAGGCAAGTGCAGGAAATGGTAAAGCACATTTTAAATTTAAGTAAGGTACCAAAGCCCGATGATACTGCCGACGCGTTGGCTATTGCAATTTGCCATTCGCACTATGCGGCATCATCTTACGGTAAAATCAGTTCGGAGGGAAGAGTATGATAAGTTCATTAAACGGTAAGCTTATTTACAGTGATAAGGACACCGCAATTATTGAATGCGGCGGCGTCGGTTTCAGATGTAATATCGGCTATAACACTTTTTCTAAACTTCCAAGAATTAATTCAGACATTTTTTTGCACACCTTTATGTCGGTAAAGGAAGATGCAATCGACCTTTACGGTTTTTACAGTGTAGAAGAACTTGATTGCTTTAAAATGTTAATTTCGGTAAGCGGCGTAGGACCCAAAATGGGTATCGCTCTGCTTTCGGAATTTGCGCCCGATAAAATTATGCTGTTTATTGCCACGGGTGACTCAAAGTCACTTACGGCGGCTTCGGGTGTCGGTAACAAATTAGCGCAAAGAATTGTGCTTGAACTGAAAGACAAGGTTAAATCCTTTGGCGGTACGACTGTAAGTGATGTAGCCGTGACAGTCGGCGCCGCAGACGACAGTAATGTAAAGCAAGCAATTGCGGCTTTAGTAACACTTGGTTATTCACAAACCGAAGCTTCTGTTGCGGTGGCCAAAGCGGATGCATCACTTCCGACAGAAGATATAATCAAAGCGGCGTTAAAAGAACTTGCAAGGCGGGTGTAGTAAATGGAAGAAATGGATTTTGAAAACAGAATAATGGCTCCTGAATTTGTGGCAGACGATGCCGATGTTGAAATTTCTCTCAGACCTAAAACGCTTAATGAATATATAGGACAGGACAAGGTTAAGGAGAATTTGTCAATTTATATTAAAGCGGCCTTGATGCGTAAAGAGTCTTTGGACCATGTTTTATTATACGGCCCACCTGGACTAGGTAAAACAACACTTTCGGGCATTATTGCAAGAGAAATGGGTGTAAATTGCCGTGTAACATCGGGGCCTGCCATTGAAAAACAGGGAGATTTGGTAGCCATTCTGACTAATCTTAACGAAGGCGATGTTTTATTTATTGATGAAATCCATCGACTTTCTCGCAGTGTTGAAGAAATACTTTATCCTGCTATGGAAGACTTTTCGGTTGATATTATTATCGGTAAAGGACCGTCTGCCCGTTCAATACGACTTGATTTACCGCACTTTACTTTAGTGGGTGCTACAACCCGTTCGGGTCAATTAACAGCTCCGCTTCGTGATAGATTTGGTGTACTGCTAAGACTTGAGCTTTATACCCCCGAGCAGTTGGCCGAGATTATAAAGCGCTCTGCGGGTATTCTTGGTATTGAAATTGATAATAACGGCGCTTTGGAAATTGCTTCCCGTTCACGCGGCACACCGCGTATTGCTAACAGACTGTTAAAGCGTGTACGCGATATAGCACAAATCGAGTTTGATGGAGCTATTAACGAAGAAGTCGCAAGAAAAGCGCTTGAGAGATTTGAAATTGATGAGTTAGGGCTTGATGAGTTTGACAGAAGAATGCTGTCAACCATTATCAATGTCTATAACGGCGGACCTGTTGGTCTTGACACACTTGCCGCCGCTTTGGGTGAAGAAAGTATAACTATTGAAGATGTTTATGAGCCATATTTAATGCAGATTGGCTTTTTATCGCGTACAACACGCGGCCGATGTGTAACGGGACTGGCTTATGAGCATTTAGGAATTAAGCTTAATGATAATAAGGGTTTACAACAACCGATAATTTAAAGGAAACAATTATGCGATTTGCCACAGATTTTAAAGATTATGAACTCATAGATGCTGATGCTGGAGAGAGATTGGAGCGTTGGGGCGATATAATTTTAATTCGTCCCGACCCGACGGTTATGTGGAACGGCACAAAGAACGATAAGCGTTGGAATACTGCTCACGCAAAATATCACCGTTCAAATTCAGGTGGGGGACACTGGGAAACCTTAAAGAAGGTACCTGATGTCTGGAGTATTAAATATAGAGCTTTAACCTTCCGCTTAAAACCTATGGGCTTTAAGCATACAGGACTTTTTCCCGAACAGGCAGTTAACTGGGCGCTTGCTATGGATTTAATTAAAAATTCAGGCAGAAAAATCAAGGTATTAAACCTATTTGCCTATACGGGCGGCGCTACCGTTGCCTGTCTTAAAGCAGGGGCAGAAGTAACCCATGTTGATGCGTCTCGCGGTATGGTACAGTGGGCAAAGGAAAATGCCACCGCATCAGGTGTCGGTGACCGACCTGTAAGATGGCTGGTTGATGACTGCCTTAAGTTTGTTAAAAGAGAAATTCGTCGCGGTAACAAATATGACGCTATAATTATGGACCCGCCGTCCTATGGTCGCGGACCTGATGGGGAAATTTGGAAGCTTGAGGAACAAATTTCGGAGCTTTTATCTGAGACGGGTAAGCTATTAAGTGATAATCCGCTTTTCTTCTTCCTTAATTCCTACACAACAGGCCTTTCGCCGACTATTCTTAATTACCTTACTGAAATTTATATCTCAAAAGGTAAAGGACAGGCTGTATACACCGAAGAAATCGGTCTTAAAATTACAAATAAACCATTAGTGTTGCCGTGCGGTAACACTACAATTTGGATTGGTGAAAAGTAATAATGGAAAACATTATTGAAATTAAAAATCTTGTTTACGAATATAACGATGAAGACATTGGTAAACAGACGGTTATTGACGGTCTTAATTTGTCAATTAATCGTGGCAGTTTTACTGTTATTTTAGGTCATAACGGCTCAGGAAAGTCAACACTCGCAAAGCTGTTGAACGGGCTTCATAAGCCAACTTCAGGTACTGTGGAAATTAACGGCATCTCCACACAGACAACAGAAAAAGATATTGAAATTAAAAAAACAGTAGGTCTTGTATTTCAGAATCCCGATAACCAGTTAATTGCGTCTGTAGTTGAAGACGATGTTGCATTTGGACCGGAAAATTTAGGATTAAGCCCGCAAGAAACAAGAAAAAGGGTAGATAACGCTTTAAAGAGTGTTGGTATGTATGATTACAGACAATCTGCCCCAAATAAATTATCCGGTGGTCAAAAACAGCGTGTGGCAATTGCGGGAATTATTGCAATGGAGCCTGAGTGTGTTGTACTTGATGAGCCAACAGCTATGCTGGACCCGTCGGGTCGCAAGGAAGTTATTGATACAATAAGAAGTTTAAATAAAGAAAAGGGAATTACCGTTGTTTTAATTACTCATTATATGGATGAGGCTGAGTTTGCCGACCGTGTTTTAGTTATGGATGACGGAAAAATAATAAAGGACGGAAAGCCGAGTACTGTGTTCAGTGATATTGATACGCTTCAAAAATGCGGCTTAACCGTTCCACAGACAACCGAATTTTTATACGGACTGTCAAGGGAAAATATTAAAGTAGACACCGGAATTGTTTCGGTTGAGAGTGCTGTAGATGCAATTTCTGCGGCTTTAGGTTGGAGGAAGTAGTTTTGACTGTTATTAAGGTCGAAAATTTAACATATGCCTATAATACCGACCTGCCGGTAAAAAAGGACGCTATAGAGAATATCAGTTTTTCGGCAGAAAAGGGCGAAATTATCGGTATAATCGGTCATACAGGCTCGGGCAAATCTACGCTTGTTCAACATTTGAACGGGCTTATTCGTCCATCAGACGGCAAGATTTTTTACTGTGGAAAAGATATATGGGATGACCTAAAGAAAATTAAAGATATTCGCTCAAAAATTGGACTTGTTTTTCAGTACCCTGAATATCAACTGTTTGATGAAACTGTATTTAGGGATGTTTCGTTTGGCCCTAAAAATATGGGGCTTACTGATGAAGAAATAAAGAATGCTGTTTTAACTGCAACCAGAAGCGTAGGTATTCCAAAAAATTATCTTGAGCGTTCACCTTTTGATTTATCGGGCGGTGAAAAAAGGCGTGTTGCAATAGCGGGTGTTCTTGCAATGAAACCCGAGATAATAGCATTTGATGAGCCAACGGCAGGTCTTGACCCCGAAGGTCGTCGCACTGTTATGCAGATTATGAAGAATTACAGAGATGAGAACAATGCAACGGTTTTTGTTGTTTCTCACTCTATGGAAGATATTGCCGTACTTGCCGATAAGGTACTTGTACTGAGTAAAGGTAAGGTGGTAATGTTTGATACTCCCAAAATGGTTTTTTCACGCCGTGCAGAACTTGAGAGTATTGGACTTGCAGTACCGCAGATTACCCGTATAATTCACGGTCTTATTGAAAAAGGTTTTGATTTACCGCAAGATATAATTACTGTTGAAGAAGCGGTAAAAGCGGTTTCATCCCTTAAAAAAGGCGGTGAAAATATTGATTAAAGATTTTACATTAGGTCAGTATTTACCAACGGGTTCTTTAATTCATAACCTTGACCCGCGGGTGAAGCTTTGCTTGTTGCTCACTATTCTAATTATTATTTTCTGCGCTTCAAATCTTTTTTCCTTATCGTTTTTGGCAGTGGGCATATTTGCTTTATTGTTAGCAACAAGGATTCCTTTAAAGGTTTATTTAAAGAATTTAAAGGTGATTATTCCGATTATAATTATTACGATGCTGCTAAATTTACTGTATACAACAGATGGCACCGTTTTACTTGAATATTGGAAGATAAAGATTACCGTCGGCGGTATTACACGCTCGGTATTTATGGGTAGCAGGGTTATTCTTTTAATACTTATCGGCTCAACCCTTACCTATACTACAACACCTAACGATTTAACCGATGCTATTGAAAGGCTTTTATCTCCGCTAAAATTTATAGGTCTTGGCACTGCCGTTCACGCTATGTCAATGATGATGACAATAGCTCTTCGTTTTATTCCGACGCTTGTTGAAGAAACCGATAAAATCATAAGCGCCCAGAAGGCCCGTGGAGCCGATTTTGAAAACGGAAAACTAAAGGACAGAATAAAGGCAATAATTCCTATTTTAATTCCGTTGCTTATTTCATCGGTTCGCCGCGCTTACGAGTTAGCGGAAGCCATGGAAAGCCGTTGCTATAACGGTGGAGTCGGTCGGACGCGAATGAAGGTTTTAAAAATTTGTTCCCGCGATATTTGCGCAGTGATAACGGTGGTAATATGCTGCGCGGCAGTTTTCCTGATTAATTTATTGTGAGAGTGTATTCGTTATGGCAAGATATCTGCTTAAAATTTCATACGACGGAACTGCCTATCACGGTTGGCAGGTTCAACCGAATGGTATCACAATTCAAGAGAAGCTTTGTGACGCATTAGCGCAAATGTGTGTAGAAGCCGTTTCGGTAACGGGATGCAGCAGAACCGACGCCGGTGTTCATGCTAATGAGTTTTACTGCCATTTTGATACTTCCCTTGATTTACCCTGTATTGCATTTATAAATGGACTAAATGCAATTTTACCAAGAGATATTTCGGTGCTTGACTGCTTATTAGTTGCGGACGATTTCCACGCAAGATACAATGCTATTGGAAAAACATACATTTATAAGTTTTTTGACGGTAGGGTGCGCAATCCGTTTTTACAAAGATATGCCTTATATGTACCAAAAAGGTTAGATGTAGACAAGATGAATGTTTTTTGCAAAAATATTATTGGTACTTATGATTTTTGCGGATTTTCTTCATCAAAAAGAACTGTTAAAGACACTGTAAGGACAGTAATCGACTGTAAGGTAGTTCGTGACGGTGATATAGTTACCTTAAGTATTACCGCAGACGGATTTTTATATAATATGGTTCGTATTATTGCTGGTACTGCTTTGGAAGTGTCTTATGGCAGAATTGACCCCGAAAAAACGGTAGAAATTATTAATTCAAAAGACAGAAATTCAGCAGGGCCGACATTGGCGCCGCATGGCTTGTATTTAAATAAAGTTATTTATTAGGGGGTGTTTTTTTGGCTGAATATAAGAAAAAAAGCGTCGTCAGACGCAAACGCAGGATTAAAAACCCCGTCACCGAAAAAATACCAATGAAGGCAAAAACCAAAAGTAAAGCAAAGACAGTAAAAACACAAAGTGAACATAGTGTAAAAAAACAGCCGCAACAACGCAAAAATTTCCGTATTTTAGTCGGTAAAAATCTTAAAAACAAGCGGCGCTTTGTAATTGGTGCTATTGCTCTCGCGCTTATTTTATCGGTAATTATCGTTTCGGTAGCCTTACCGACAGGTATTATTGAATTTATAGAAAACAGGTTGGCCCTTGTTGGTAGTGGTGACGGCTATCCACATAGTTTTTCTTCGGGTAATTCACTGCTTTCGGTGGTTGAAGGGAACAATCATTATGTTGCGATCACCCCCAGTAATGTTGAAGGCTATAACTATAACGGAAAAACTGTTTTTTCATATCAACACGGCTTTAATTACCCGATTGTAAAATCATCTGCCGAGAGATTTATTATTTACAGTCAGGGTGGTACAGAATTTTCGGTTTGTAATTTGAAAAAAGAACTTTTTAGCGGTAATACCGAAAAAACAATACTTACTGCCGATATTTCTGATAGCGGTGTGTATGCGGTTGCCACCCAATCGGACAGTTATTCTTCACAGGTTACGGTTTACGATAAAAACAACAAACAAATATATAAGTGGATGTGCGCGGATTTTACCATTAACAATGTGGAAATTTCTCCAAACGGTCGAAGATTAGCGGTTTCTGTTTTCAATACTAAATCGGGAAAATATGTATCGAAACTATATGTTTTAGAGTATGATTCTGCAACACCTGTAAGTGTTACAGAGTTTGAAGATGAGCTGATTTTATCGTTAGAGTGCTTTGGTAGCAATACTTTTTATGCGGTTTTTGAAAATAAGGTTGAGTTTTATAACTGGAAAAAACTGTCTAATTCGGTTTATTCAACCGATAAATCTATATTTTTTGTAAAAAACACGAAGGATTTAACGGTTGTTGTAGATGGTATTTCTGCAAATAAGAATAAAAACGGAATTACTGTTTTCAATAAAAAAGGCGATATTAAAAGTAAGTTTGATTTTGATAATGAAATAATTGATATAGCCCTTTATAAAAAATATGTTTACATTTTAAGCGACCGTATGATATATATTTATAATATCAAAGGTGAACTGCTTAATTCCGTTGAATGTGATTTCGGTATTAAAAACATCGTACCAATCGGCAGATTTACGGTTGCGGCCCTTAAGGACAGTGAAATTAAAAAAATTGTAATTGAATAACCGCAGGGGGTACAGCTTATGTCATTATGTCTTGATTTAATTATAGTAGCAATATTTTTTGTACTCATATTAATCTATGCAAAAAAGGGCTTTGTTAAATCGATATTCAGTATTGCAGGATTTGTTGCGGCAATGGTTCTGGCATTTTATTTCAGCACTCCGCTTTCAAATTTTGCATATACAAAGGTTATTGAGCCCGGTATTTTAACATCTATTGAAAATGTTGTAAGCCAGCAGGGTGCTTCTTTGGAAGACACTTCAAGCAGTATCTGGGAAGCCTTACCGAGTATTGTTCGTAATAATGCGGCTGCGTTTAACATAAACCCAGAAAATTTTGTTAACACCGAAAGTCTGCTGGAAGGCTCACAAGCGTTAGCACAAAATATTTCGGACACTATTATAAAGCCTGTTACCGTACAGTTTTTAAAGATAATATTTTCTTTAGTAATTTTTATTATTTTAAGCTTTGTTTTTAAATTTGTAGTAAAATTTTTAAATAAGGTGTTTTCTTTCAGTATTATAGGCAAGTTGAATTCACTGCTCGGCGCCGCGCTTGGCGTAATAATGGGCATTGTTGTTGCCTTGATTTTTGTGCTTTTAGTTAATTTTATAATTTCGGTTTCTGGCGGATTTTTATGCTTTACAAACGAAGCTGTCAATTCGTCAAGAATATTTAGATTTATATCGGAATTAACGCCTATTAAATTTTAGGCTTTTTTTGAAGGGAGCTTTTCTTTAAAATGAAATTATGTAGCAAATGCCAAAAAAGACCTGCGGTGGTGTTTATATCTGACCCTACGCAAAGCGATGCAACACCCAAGGGCTTGTGTCTTGTATGCGCAAAAGAACTCGGTATAAAGCCGATTGACGATATGCTAAGCAAGATGAATATATCGGATGAAGATATTGAACAAATGAGTGAACAATTTATGGACATAATGGCACTCAATGAGGAAGAAACCGATGACGACACCTTTGCATTGGGTACCGCTCCGGCTTTTCCTTTTCTTAATAATATTTTTGGTAATACCCCTAAAGGTAATTCTGATGAAGTGGATAAAAAATCAGATAAGAACGATAAAACATCTAAAAAGAAAAAAGCTCGTTTTTTGGAGCAATACTGCACTAATCTGACCGAAAAAGCGCGTATAGGTCAGCTTGATGCCATAATTGGCCGTGATAAAGAATTATCTCGTGCCATACAAATTTTGTCACGCCGTTCTAAAAACAATCCTTGCTTAATAGGTGAACCCGGTGTTGGAAAAACCGCCATTGCAGAAGGCTTGGCGCTTATGATTTCCGAAGGCTTAGCACCTGCCAGATTGCTCGATAAGGAAATTCACTTGCTTGATTTAACAGGCCTTGTGGCAGGCACACAGTTCAGGGGTCAGTTTGAAAGTCGAGTTAAAGGTTTAATAGAAGAAATTAAAAGCCGCGGAAATATTATTTTATTTATTGATGAAATTCACAATCTTGTAGGTGCGGGTGATTCTGCTGAAGGCTCAATGAACGCAGCTAATATATTGAAACCTGCGCTCTCACGCGGCGAAATTCAGGTTATTGGTGCTACAACCTTCAAAGAGTACCGCAAGTATATTGAAAAGGATGCCGCGCTTGAACGCCGTTTTCAGCCTATTACGGTGGAAGAACCCTCACTCGAAGACGCTGAAAATATTGTTCTTGGTGTCAAGGGCTATTATGAAGGCTTCCACAATGTTACGGTTTCTGATGAGCTCGTGCGCAAAATTGTACACTTGTCTGAACGCTATGTGACCGATAGGTTTTTGCCCGATAAGGCAATTGATTTACTTGATGAAGCCTGTGCATGTGCTAGTCTTGATAATAAGTCGGTAGATGAGCTTTATAATGTAAATAAAAAGATTAAAGAAACGGGTATCGAAATTGAAAACATTGAAGCCGATGTTGAAAATATTGACTATGAAAAATTAGCAAATAAAAAGGCGGCTCTTGAAAAGTATAAAAAACAGGCTGATTTGCTTTATGAGCCTGCATCTAATGTTACTGTGACTGAGCTTGATGTTGCAAAGGTAATTGAGCTTTGGACGGGTATTCCGTCTTCCAAAATTCAGGAAAGTGATTTAAGGAAGCTTTCCCAATTAAATGCCGAAATTAAAAAGCGAGTTATAGGTCAGGATGAAGCCGCAGATGCGGTTTCCGCCGCCGTAAGACGCTCAAGATTGCAGACATCGTCCCATAGAAGACCGGCATCGTTTATTTTCGTAGGACCTACGGGTGTAGGTAAAACAGAGCTTTCGAAGGTTTTATCTGAGCAACTGTTTTCTACACCGGAAACAATGATTCGTTTAGATATGTCCGAATTTATGGAAAAACATGCGGTGTCGAGAATTGTAGGCTCGCCGCCCGGTTATGTAGGCTATGATGAGGCGGGTCAATTAACCGAAAAGGTAAGAAGAAAACCGTATTCGGTAATTCTGCTTGACGAAATTGAAAAGGCTCATCCCGATGTGCTTAATATTCTTTTACAGATTTTTGATGACGGAAGAATCACGGATGCACAGGGTAGGGTAGTTAACTTTGAAAATACGATTATTATTATGACCTCCAATGCAGGAAGTGAGCGTAATGACTATGCGGTGGGTTTTGGTAAAACCGCAACGCAAATGTCTAAAGATAAGGCGCTTAAAGCACTTAGTGAAATTATGCGCCCTGAATTCTTGGGCAGAATTGATGAAATTGTAGTATTTTCACCGCTTGATGAAGAGTCACTTACTAAAATTGCAGAGCTTATGCTAAACGATTTTAAGTGTGTTATGCTTGAAAAAGATATAACACTTAAATTTGATAATTCTGTTTGTAAGCAGTTGGCAGCCGAGTCTGTAGGGGCTAAATCGGGAGCCAGAGAGTTAAGAAATAAAATTAGAAAGAATATTGAAGATAAGATAGTTGATATAATAATTGACAACTGCGAAACACCGATAAAACAGATAGATATTAAGTACGGTGGTGACTATAAGATTTCTTTCAAATAATTCAAAATTTCACTTGACTATCGATGAATTTTATGTTATCATATCTTTCGTCGATTATGCGGGTGTAGTTCAATGGCTAGAATCCCAGCCTTCCAAGCTGGTCGTGTGGGTTCGATTCCCATCACCCGCTCCAAAAAATAAGCACCAACCTTTTATGGTTGGTGCTTATTTTTTATTTTAAATTAAGCCGTTTTCTATTGACACATAAAAAAAACAAGAGTATAATTTTATATTAATATAAATTAAATTTAGGAGAAGTATTATGTTATCTAATGATATGGTAAATTTAGGTAGGGTAAGGTCGGTAATCCGTGAAATGTTTGAGTACGGAAACCGCCGCGCCGCCGAAATTGGAAGAGAAAATGTTTTCGATTACAGCTTGGGTAATCCGAGTGTTCCGGCGCCCGAAATTGTTAAAGACACACTGATTGATTTACTGCAAAATACTGACCCCGTAGCATTACATAGTTATTCTTCGGCGCCCGGTGACCCCAAAGTCAGACAAAGTATTGCAGAAAATTTAAATAAAGAATACGGCACTGATTTTTCGGCGTGTAATATTTATATTACTTCCGGTGCTGCCGCCGCACTTTGTATTACCTTTAAAGCTTTAGCCGAAAAAGATGACGAGTTTATTGTATTTGCTCCATTTTTTCCTGAATACAGGGTTTTTATTGAGAATACCGGTGCGAAGTTATCTGTTGTAAAATGTCGTGAAGAAGATTTTCAGATAGATTTTAACGCACTTGAAGCTGCAATAAACGAGCACACTAAGGCAGTTGTTATTAATTCGCCCTGTAATCCGTCAGGCGTTGTTTTCAGCAAGGAAACGATAATTGAGTTGAGCAGAGTATTAAAAAAGGCTGAAATCAAATATGGACATCCTATTTTCTTGGTTTCGGACGAGCCTTACCGCGAGCTTGTTTATGATAATATTGAAGTTCCGTTTGTGCCTAATTTTTATGACAATACTATAGTTTGCTATTCTTTTAGTAAATCGCTTTCAATTCCGGGTGAGCGTATCGGTTATATTCTTGTTTCGAATAAAGCAGTAGCCGCCGATACTATTTTTGAAGCCGTAGCAGGTGCGGGCAGAGCTTTGGGTTATGTTTGCGCATCCAGTATGTTCCAAAAGCTAATACCTGTTTGTATGGGTAAGACGGCAGATATCAGTGTTTATAAGAAAAACAGAGATTTACTTTGTAACGCATTAACCGAATACGGTTTCACATTGCCGAGTCCTGACGGCGCATTTTATCTGTTTATTAAAGCATTAGAAAGTGATGCAAATAGATTCTGTGAAAACGCTAAGAAGTTTGAACTTCTTTTAGTACCGGGGGACAGCTTCGGGTATCCTGGGTATGTCAGAATTTCTTACTGCGTTTCAACCGAGCAGATTATTAATTCCTTGCCGGCATTCAAAAAATTGGCCGACGGTTACAGAAATGGGGAGTTTTAGTGAATAAGCTTGATATAGCACGGGAAAAAATCAATGAAATTGACAAACAAATGTCCGAGCTATTTTGTAAGCGTATGCAGGCCGCAGAAATGGTGGCTGAATACAAAAGAGAAAAGGGTTTGCCGATTTTTGATGCAACACGCGAGAACGCTATTATTGCAAACAATTCTAAAAAATTAATTAATCCCGAATATGCTGATTATTATATTAACTTTCAGCGTGATGTTATGAAAATATCGCGCAAATACCAAGAAAAGTTACTTAATGGTATGAAGATTGCATATAGCGGTGTTGAAGGCGCGTTTGCGCATATTGCCGCAGGTAAAATATTTTCTTCAGGGGAAAGAATTGCCTATTCAAACTTTAAGGAAGCCTATAATGCTGTAAATAACGGTGAATGTGACTGCGCAGTTTTACCCATTGAAAATAGCAGTGCAGGTGAAGTAGGCACGGTTATTGACCTTATTTTTGCGGGTAATTTGTATGTAAACGGCGTTTATGAGCTGTCGGTTTCTCAGAACCTTATAGGTGTTGCCGATGCAGAAATCGGTGATATTAAAAAGGTAATTAGCCATATTCAAGCGCTTGAGCAGTGCGACAATTATATAAAATCACACGGATTTGAAATTACTATGTGTGAAAATACCGCACTCGCAGCACAAAAGGTTGCAGAACTTAACGATAAATCGGTTGCGGCAATTGCAAGTAGCGAAACTGCCGATTTGTATGGTCTTAAGGTGCTTGATTCAAATATTAATGAAAGCCATGTTAATACAACCCGCTTTGCAGTTGTGTCCTTGTCAGAGCATCTCAAAACAGTTAACAAACCCGATAATAATTCAATTTTAATGTTTACAGTTCGCAACGAAGCAGGTTTTCTTGCGAAGGCTATTGAAGTTATCGGTAAGCACGGCTTTAATATGCGCAGCTTGCGTAGCCGTTCTATGAAAGAACTGTTATGGCAATATTATTTTTATGTTGAAGTAGAAGGCAATCTGCACACAAATGAAGGCGACCTAATGCTTTCAGAGCTTGCAGAGTATTGCGATAAGCTTAAAATAGTAGGTACCTACTATAATCATATTGATTTAAAATAACAGGTGAATTTAATGATTATTCATGTTGATTTAGCCGAGCGCGGTTACGATATTCATATCAAACGCGGTATATTTTCTAATGTCGGTCAGTTACTGAAGCTTGACCGCAAGGTGTTAATTGTAACCGATAATGGCGTTCCCGCGCTTTACGCTGAAACTGTAGCAAAACAGTGTAAAAATCCCGTTATTGTAACCGTAAAACAGGGTGAAGAATCAAAATCCTTTGAAACACTTAAGGAGTTATGCTCTGTAATGCTCAAAAACGGCTTTACCCGTAAAGACTGTGTTGTGGCGGTTGGCGGCGGTGTTGTCGGCGACCTTTCGGGGTTTGCTGCAGCGTCCTTTATGCGTGGCATTGATTTTTACAATATTCCTACAACTGTGCTATCACAAGTAGATTCTTCAATCGGCGGAAAGGTTGCCATTAATCTTGACGGCGTTAAAAATACTGTTGGCGCTTTTTATCAGCCAAAAGCAGTTATAATTGACCCCGATGTTCTATCAACCTTATCTGAGCGTCAGATTTCTAACGGACTGGCGGAAGCCGTTAAAATGGGATTAACTTCGGATGCATCGCTTTTTGAATTATTTGAAAACGGTGATGCAGTAGCATCAATTGAACAAATTATTTATAAATCATTACTGGTAAAAAAGAACATCGTTGAACAGGATGAAAAGGAAAACGGTTTGCGCCGTATTCTTAATTTTGGTCACACAATAGGTCACGCTATTGAAAGCCTTAACTTTGGCAGCTTGTATCACGGCGAATGTGTGGCGCTGGGTATGCTTTATATGTGCAGTGATAAAGTTAAAAGCCGTCTTGTTTCTGTGCTTAAAAAGCTTAATTTATCGGCAGAAATTGAACTTGACAAAACAAAAGTTTTATCTGTTCTTAAGCACGATAAAAAGGCGGATGATACTTCAATTTCGGCAATTTTTGTTGACGAAGTCGGAACTTTCAGAATTGAAAATGTAAGTGCCGAAAGTCTTGCCGATTTACTATAGGCGGTGAGTTGATGAAATACGGTTTAATTGGTGAAAGGTTAGGTCATAGCTTTTCGGCCGATGTACATTCAAAAATGGGAAAAGACTACCGTTTAACCGAATTATCTGCTGCCGAATTTGATGATTTTTTTGCAAAAAAAGACTTTGACGGTATAAATGTTACAATACCTTATAAGCAAAGGGTAATAAGTCATCTTGATTTTGTTGATAAAAGAGCTGAAATGATAGGCGCTGTTAATACCGTTGTTAATAAAAACGGGGCTTTGTATGGCTACAATACCGATTTTGACGGTTTACTTAATTTGATTTCTAAATATTTTACCGATTTATCGGGTAAAAAGGCTTTAATATTAGGTGATGGCGGAACAAGTAAAACGGCATTTTCTGTTTTGAAATCCTTAAATGCAAAAGAAATTTATGTTGTCAGTCGTCACCCAAAGGAAAATCAGATTTCTTATTTGGATGCAGTTAATTTACATAAAGATGCAAATATTTTGGTCAATACAACACCAGTGGGTATGTACCCGTCAGTTAACGGACAAGCAATTTGTTTAGATAATTTTAATGCTCTTCAATTGGTGGTTGATGCCGTTTATAACCCGCTTAGAAGCGACTTGGTGCTATCTGCAGAAAAAATGGGTGTAGCAGCCGAGGGCGGACTTTATATGCTTATTGCTCAGGCGGTTGCCGCGGCAGAATATTTTGATAATAAAAAATACGAGCGTAAGGTTATTGACAATATTTTTACACAAATTCTTAATGAAAAACAAAATATCGTTTTAACGGGTATGCCGGGTAGCGGTAAAAGTACAATAGGTAAACTTTTAGCAGAACAGCTCGGCAGAGATTTTGTTGATACAGATACACTCTTTATCAAAAAAATGGGCTGCGAAATTGCAGATTTCTTCAGTAAATATGGAGAAAAGGAATTTCGCAAGGTAGAGAGTGAAATTGTAGCAGAAATTTCACTCAAAAACGGCCTTGTAATTGCTACAGGCGGCGGGGTTGTCTTAAATAATGACAATGTCCGTTACCTAAAACACAACGGAATTATTTTTTACCTAAACCGCAGTATTGATGATTTGGTACCTACGGACGACCGACCACTTGCAAGAAGCCGCGAAGATATTATTATGGTATATAACCAAAGAAAAGATATTTATAATTCAACCTTTGATTTTTCCGTAGCGGTTACTAACCCTAATGATACCGCAAACGAAATTATCAGAGTTTTTAAGGGAATTGATGTTTAATGTTGGCAACTATTGAAAAAAGTAGAGCAACAGGCACAGTTTATGCGCCGCCTTCTAAAAGCATGGCACATAGGCTGCTTATTTGTGCTGCGCTATCTGCTGACACTAGTACAATTAAAAATATCGATTTTTCGCAAGATATTTTAGCTACCACTGATTGTTTAAGAGCGATGGGTGCTAAAATAACTATTGACGGCAATACTGTAACAGTTCTTGGTGTAAACCCCAAAAATATATCTGCCGAAACAGAAGTGTTTTGCAGAGAAAGTGGAAGTACATTAAGGTTTATTTTACCGATACTGCTACTTGCTAACAAAAGGTGCACACTTAAGGGTTCGGACTATTTACTTAAAAGACCGATGAGTGTTTACAGTGAAATTTGCAGTGATAAGGGCTTGTACTATAGCCACGAAAGTGATGCAATTAAAGTGTGCGGTCCTTTGACTTCAGGAAATTTCACTGTAAAAGGTAACATCAGTAGTCAGTTTATAAGCGGTCTTTTATTTACCTTGCCGCTACTTGAAAACGACAGTACAATTAAAATACTGCCGCCGATTGAAAGCCGCTCGTATATTAATATGACAATTGATGCCTTAAAAACCTTTGGGGTTACTGTGGCGTGGTGTGGTGTTGATACGCTTTATATTAAAGGTAATCAAGAATATGCTTCAAACACGGTGGCTGTAGAAGGCGACTATTCAAATGCGGCTTTTTACGAAGCATTTAACCGTATTGGCGGTGATATTAAAATAAACGGACTAAAAAACGATAGTCTGCAAGGCGATAAGGTTTATTTTTCACTTTTTGATATGTTGGAAACCGATTCTCCGATAATTGATGTCAGTGATTGCCCTGATTTAGCGCCCATTGTTATTACGGTTGCTGCCATGAAAAACGGGGCAACACTTAAAGGAACCCGTCGCCTTAAAATAAAGGAAAGTGACCGCGGAGTTGTAATGGCTAATGAGCTTAAAAAATTCGGCGCCGATATTACAGTGTTTGACGATAAAATTGTTGTAAGCAAGAAAAAATTATTTACACCTAAAGAAATACTTGATGGGCATAATGACCACAGAATTGTTATGTCGCTTGCGGTAATTTCTTCGGCTTTCGGCGGTGAAATATCGGGTGCACAAGCGGTAACAAAGAGCTTTCCGGACTTTTTTGAAAAAATTAAATCACTTGGAATCAAGGTTATGTTAAATGAAGATAAATAAAAACACTAAATTTTTAATAGTCGGATTAGGGCTTATGGGCGGTAGTTATGCCCGTGCGCTTACAAAAAAAGGTTATACAGTAAATGCAATTACCAAAGAACAAGGTTCTATTGATTTTGCGATAAACAACGGTATAATTAATTACGGTACAACCAAGGCAGAAGAAAAGTTAATTAAAGAATCGGATATTATAATTTTTGCACTTTATCCGCACATTTTAATTGATTGGTTAAAAAAGTATCAGCATTTATTAAATAAAGGTGCTATATTAACCGATGTAACGGGTGTAAAAACATCACTTATTAATGAAATTAATACCTTTTTGCGTGATGATGTTGAGTTTATTGCGGCGCATCCGATGGCAGGTAGGGAAGTTTACGGGGTTGAAAACAGTGATGAAAAGATTTTTAAGGATGCTAACTATATTGTTGTCCCGACAGAACACAACTCACTTGAAGCTATAGAACTCTGTAAGCAATTAGGTGAAATTTTAGGCTTTGCAAGAATTTCGGAATTAAGCCCGCAAAAACATGATGAAATGATAGCTTTTCTTTCACAGTTGACCCACTGTATTGCGGTTTGCCTTATGACAAGTAATAACAGTGAAAACTTACAGAATTATACGGGCGACTCCTTCAGAGACTTAACAAGAATTGCAGTTATTAATGAAAATATGTGGTCGGAGCTTTTTTTAATGAATAAAGAACCGCTGCTTAGTATGATGAATGTTTTCCGTAACGATTTTGATAAATTAATGGGCTATATTAAAAATGATGATAAGGAATCTATCAAAGAAATGATGAAAATTTCCACCGAACGCAGAAAATTATTTAATAAATAGGAGACGGTATTTATGAATATGGATTTTGTTAGGAAATTGCCTGTGCCGATTGATATTAAGGCACAGTACCCATTTCCTGAAGAATATAAGGAAAAAAAGGCCTCAAGAGATAAGGAAATTGCCGATATTTTTACTGGCAACAGTGATAAGCTTTTGCTTATAATCGGTCCTTGCTCGGCAGACAGGGAAGACGCAGTGCTTGAATATCTTTCAAGGCTTCGCGAGCTGCAGGAAAGGGTAAAAGACAAAATCTTTATAGTTCCGCGTATCTACACCAACAAACCAAGAACAACGGGGGATGGTTATAAGGGAATGCTTCATCAGCCCGACCCCCACGAAAAGCCTGATATGTTGGCGGGTATTGTTGCAATCCGTAAACTGCATATTGAAGCTATTAAAAACACCGAATTTACCTGCGCAGATGAAATGCTTTACCCCGACAATCATCGTTATTTATCAGATTTGTTGGCATATGTTGCTGTAGGCGCCCGTTCTGTTGAAGACCAGAGCCATCGCTTTACTGCAAGTGGATTAGATTTACCTGTTGGTATGAAAAACCCTACCTGCGGAGATTTGTCGATTATGATGAACTCATTAAAGGCAGCTCAAAGCGCGCATACATTTATTTATCGCGGTTGGGAGGTGCATTCGCACGGAAATCCACTGGCACACGCAATACTGCGCGGCTATGTTAATGAAAGCGGTGAATCATACCCGAATTATCATTTCGAAGATTTAACCCGACTTTGTAGACTTTATGAAGAAACCAATTTAGTAAATCCGGCCTGTATCGTTGATACAAACCACGCAAATTCTGGTAAGAATTATTTAGAACAGGTGAGAATTTGCAAGGAAGTTCTGCATAGTAAAAGACATTCCGAAGAAATAAACAAATTGGTAAAGGGCTTTATGATTGAGAGCTATTTAGTAGACGGCTGTCAGAGCGTTTTGGGTAATACCTACGGTCAGTCGATTACCGACCCGTGCTTAGGCTGGGAAAAGACAGAAAAATTAATCTTTGATATTGCAGAAATTTTATAATAAGGGAGAAAAATATGTCAGATATAAAAAATCAGATTGTTACTGCCTTAAACGAACTTTGCGATATTGCTAATATTGGAAAAGATGATATTGTGGTTATTGGTTGTTCCACAAGTGAAGTAGATGGCGGTGTAATAGGTAAAAATTCTAACGCAGATTTAGGCACAATAATTTTCAATTCAGCTAATGAAATTATCAGCAATCGCGGTGCATTTCTTGCGGCACAATGCTGTGAGCATCTTAATCGCTGCATAATTATAGAACGGGCTGCAATTGATAAAAACACAGAGACCGTTAATGTTGTTCCGCAACCAAAAGCGGGCGGCTCGTTTGCCGCTGCGGCATACAAAGGTTTTAGCGACCCTGTTGCAATAGAAACTGTTAAAGCAAAAGCAGGACTTGACATTGGCCTTACCTTAATCGGCATGCACCTAAAACATGTTGCAGTACCGATAAGACTTTCTATTAAAAAAATTGGTAACGCATACATAAGTGCCGCCAGAACAAGACCGAAATTTATCGGCGGTAGTCGTGCGGTTTATGACGAAAAAAGTATTTAATAAAAAATATATTGTGTTAGGCATTGACTTTTGACACAATATAATGTATAATTTTGTTATAATATTTCGATACAAGTCAAATAATATGGTTTTCAAGTCTCTACCCGATTACCGTAAATTAATCGGACTATCGAATAAATTTAGGGACCAACCATATGGGTTGGTCTGTTTTTTTAGGGGGATTACCGTTGCAGCTTTTAGAAGAACGCATCAGAAAAGACGGTATTATTGGTGAAGGCAATGTCTTGAAGGTTGACAGTTTTTTGAATCACCAAATGGATATTGGTCTTATTAATGAGTTGGCGCGTGAATTTCACCGTTTATTTAAGGACTGTGGTGTAACGAAAATCCTTACTATTGAAGCATCAGGCATTGGTATCGCTTGTCTTACTGCTCAGTATTTTGGCGTTCCAATGGTTTTTGCAAAAAAATCAAAGACCAAAAATATAGCAGGGGATGTATATACATCTAAGGTTGAATCCTTTACCCACGGAACTGTTTATGATGTAATGGTTTCAAAAAAGTTTTTATCTGCCAGTGACAAGGTTTTAATTATTGACGATTTTTTAGCAAAGGGACAAGCCTTGCTGGGACTTACCAAAATTGTTAAGGCTTCAGGCGCTGAAATTGTCGGTTGCGGTATTGTTATTGAAAAGGCATTTCAGGATGGCGGCGAGCTTATTCGCAAACAGGGCATACGGGTTGAATCATTAGCTTGTATAAAGGAAATGTCGGTTGAAGGCGGCGCAGTTTTCTGTGATTAATCTAGTCAATAGACTATTTTAATAAATTAAAAAAAGAGGAGATTTTAGAAATGAAAAGAATTCTCGCAATTATTCTCGCAATTGTCATGATTGCAGTGTTTGCTGTTGGCTGCGGCGGACAGAAAAAGGATGAAAATGCGGTTCTTTCAATTGATCAGGTTGAAAAGACTGTAGCATCCACAATCACTGCCATCCCGAAGGAAGAGTTAAAAGTTGGCTTCATCTTCTTGCATGACCAGAACTCTACTTACGACAAAAACTTTATGGATGCTGCTAATGCAGTAGTTGCTCAGCTCGGCCTTAGCGCTGAACAGGTAATTTTCAAGACCAACATTGATGAGTCTGATGCTTGCTATGAAACAGCTAAAGAACTTGTTAATGCAGGTTGCGACATTATCTTTGCTGACTCTTTCGGTCATGAGCCCTATATGATTAAGGCCGCTAAAGAGTTCCCGAATGTTCAGTTCTGCCACGCTACCGGTACCAGAGCTCAGACAGAATTAGTTCCTAACTATCACAATGCATTTGCTTCTATTTACGAAGGCCGTTATCTTGCAGGTATTGCTGCAGGTATGAAGGTTAAGGAAATGATTGATTCTGGCAAAATCACTGCTGAACAAGCTAAAATCGGTTATGTTGGTGCATTCCCGTATGCTGAAGTTATTTCCGGTTACACTTCTTTCTACCTTGGTGTTAAGTCGGTTGTTCCTTCTGTAACAATGGAAGTTAAGTACACAAACTCTTGGTTTGATATAGCAAAAGAAAATACTGCAGCTAAAGCTTTAATTCAGGCTGGTTGCGTTCTTATCAGCCAGCACGCTGACTCTTCAGGTGCTCCTGCTGCTTGTGAAGAACTCAAGGTTCCGAACATTGCTTACAACATTGATACTTCTAACATTGGCCCGACAACCGCTATCATTTCCTCTAAGATTTCTTGGGAGCCTTACTACAAGCTTATCCTTGAAACAATGATTAACGGTGGACAGATTCCTTCTGACTACTGCGCTACAATTGCTAATGGTGGTGTTCAGTTAACAACTCTCAACACCAATAATGCCGCTGCAGGTACTGCAGAAGCTATTGAAGCTGCAAAACAGAAGCTCATTAAGGGTGAACTCAAAGTGTTCGATACCGACAACTTTACAGTTGGCGGTCAGAAACTTGAATCTTATTTAGCTGACGTTGTTGACAACGGTGACTTTGTTAAGGATTCAGAAGCTATTAAAGATGGCTACTTCAATGAATCTGCTTTAAGATCTGCTCCTTACTTCGATATGATTATCGATGGTATTACTGCAGAACAGTAATTTTTAATTACAGGGCGGAGCATTTACTTGCTCCGCCTATTTCTGCTTTTAGTTTTGAAAAATGTACTGTAATGCAGTGCTTTTTTGAGAATTAAAGAATGGGGGAAAGAATGTGAATACAGTTCCTGCAATAGAACTAAAAAACATCACAAAAACTTTTGGTAGTGTTGTTGCTAATAAGGATGTTTCGCTATCGGCTTTTAAGGGCGAAATACTGTCTGTTTTGGGTGAAAACGGAAGTGGTAAAACAACACTTATGAATATGATTTCGGGAATCTATTTCCCCGATAATGGACAAATATTTATTGACGGCAATCCCGTTGTTATTGCTTCGCCAAAAGATGCATTTGAACATAAAATCGGTATGATACATCAGCATTTTAAGTTGGTTGATGTATTCTCTGCAACCGAAAATATTATTTTAGGTCTTGAAGACCAGAGCTTCAATTTAAAAAAGGCAAATGAAAAGGTTAAAGAAATTTGCGACCTTTACGGCTTTGAAATTGACCCTAACAAAAAGATTTATAATATGTCTGTTTCTGAAAAACAGACGGTTGAAATTATTAAGGTCCTTTACCGCGGTGCAGATATTCTTATTCTTGATGAGCCGACGGCGGTACTTACACCGCAGGAAACCCAAAAACTTTTTGCCATTTTGCGCCGTATGCGTGATGACGGTAAGTCTATTATTATCATTACCCACAAGTTACATGAGGTACTTTCTCTTTCAGACCGCGTTTCAGTTCTTCGTAAGGGCGAATATATTGGCACAGTTAACACCGCAGAAACAAGCGAGTCAGAACTTACCGAAATGATGGTAGGTAAAAAGGTCATCCTTAATATTGAAAGAAGCACTCCGCAAAATACCGAAGACAGACTTATTGTTGACGGATTAAACTGCATGAGCAGGGAAGGGGTTAAACTCCTTGACAATGTTTCATTTACCGCAAAATCGGGAGAAATTTTAGGTATAGCGGGAATTGCAGGCTCAGGGCAAAGAGAATTGCTTGAAGCAATTGCTGGCCTTCAGCACATCGAAAATGGTAAAATTCTCTATAATAATCCTAAAACAGGTGCTACTGATGATTTGGGTGACAAGACACCGCTTCAGATTCGTGAACTTGGCGTTCGTTTATCGTTTGTTCCCGAAGACCGACTTGGTATGGGACTTGTTGGTAATATGGACATTGTTGATAATATGATGTTGCGCTCCTACAGAAAGGGTAAATCGCTCTTTCTTGAACGAAAAACCCCTAAAGACTTGGCAATGCATATTATTGAAGATTTAGAGGTTGTAACTCCGGGCGCTACAACGCCTGTTAGAAGACTTTCGGGCGGTAATGTTCAAAAGGTACTTGTCGGTCGTGAAATCGCTGCTTCTCCAACAGTATTAATGGCCGCTTACCCGGTTCGTGGTCTTGATATTAATTCTTCCTACACAATCTATAATTTGCTTAATCAGCAAAAAAATAAAGGCGTTGCGGTTATATTTGTCGGAGAAGACCTTGATGTTTTGACCGAGCTTTGTGACCGTATCTTAGTTATTTGCGGTGGTAAAATTTCGGGAATTGTTGACGGCAGAACTGCTACTAAGGAAGAAATCGGTCTTCTTATGACCAAAAATGACGGAGGTGAAAGCGCGGATGAAAATTAAAAACAGTGTAACTCGTGAACCCCTTATTCATATAACCAAACGCGACGATATGAGCACTTGGAAATCTGCGCTTGTTCATGCAGTCGGTCTTATTTTCGGAATGTTGGTATGTGGCATATTTATTATGGCGTTTACGGGTATGAGTCCGATTGATGTTTATGTAAAAATGTGGCAGGGTACATTTGGCGGCTCGGTAACTCGCATTAAGGCGTTGCATCACGCGGCAATATTACTTGCAATTTCACTTGCAGTAACACCGGCATTCAAAATGAAGTTTTGGAATATCGGCGCCGAAGGTCAGGTGCTTATGGGCTCGCTCGCAGGCGCGTACTGTATGCTTGAATTCGGTAGCGACCTTTCTGAACCGATATTATTGCTTGTAATGTTTTTAGTTAGTATGTTAGCGGGCATTATCTGGGCTGTTATTCCTGCTATTTTCAAGGCTTATTGGAACACCAACGAAACCTTATTTACTTTAATGATGAACTATGTTGCAACAACACTTGTCGGTTATTTCATAATGGTTAAAGACCGTTCTGGCCGTAGCGACCTTGGTATTCTTAATGAACGAACAGGTTACGGTTATTTCCCGAAGCTATTTGGCAAAGACTACTACTTAAATATAATTATTGTTGTTGTTATTACCATAATTGCATTTGTTTATTTGAATTACAGCAAACAGGGCTATGAAATCTCGGTAGTAGGTGAGAGCCAGAATACTGCAAAATACATAGGTATTAATGTTAAAAAAGTATTTATTCGTACTCTGGCAATATCGGGTGCTATTTGCGGTATTACAGGACTTATGCTCGTAGCCGGTTCACCGACACCATCAATTAATGAAGGTATTGTAGGCGGTCAGGGCTTTACGGCAATTCTTGTTTCCTGGATGGCTAAATTTAATCCGATTCTGATGGTGTTTGTTTCATTACTAATTACCTTTTTAAGTGATGGCGGTGCTTCTGCAACCGACGCACTTAAAATTGACAGTAGTATAGGTGAAGTTTTAACGGCAATCATTATTTTCTGTTTAATAGGTTGCGAATTTTTCACTAGATATAAGGTGAATTTCCGCAATAAAAAGGGGGTTAAATAATGTTTAGTTTAATTTCTAATCTTATTTCTCAAACCCTGAGTTATAGTTCAACCTTGCTTTTTGGTGCTACAGGTGAGATTATTACCGAAAAATCGGGTAATCTTAACTTGGGTACACCGGGTATTATGTCGGTTGGTGGCGTATGCGCTGTTGCTGGTGCTTATTTTTACACTAATGCAGTGGAAACTATAAATCCTATGCTGGCAATTCTTATTACGCTTTTAGCAACAATTTTAGGTTCATTACTTACAGCTTTAATCTTTTGCTTTTTGACAATAACCCTTAAGGCGAATCAGAATGTTACAGGCCTTGCACTGACCACTTTTGGTGTCGGTCTTAGTAATTTTGTCGGCGGTATTATAAATAATAAGGCCGAAGGCAGTACCGGTATTTCTGCTTTTCCGGAAATATCTACGCTTTATCAGACAAAGCTTCCTTTCGCTGAAAATCTTGGTTTTATAAGCGAAGCGTTCTTATCATCCGGTTTTATGACCTATTTGGCGATTATTATTGCCATAATCGTCTCTTTTGTTATCTCCCGCACTCGCACGGGTCTTAATTTAAGGGCAGTAGGGGAGAATCCTGCCACTGCAGATGCCGCAGGTATTAATGTAAACCGTTATAAATATGTGTCAACTTGTCTTGGCGGTGTTATTTCGGGACTTGGTGGTTTGCATTTTGTTATGCAATACCTTTCAGGCGGTTGGAATAAGGATGCAGTAGAACAGTTTGGTTGGTTAGCGGTTGCACTTGTTATATTTGCTATATGGCGTCCGGTATTGGCGTTTGTTGGTTCGGTTGCATTCGGCGCATTGTATGTAATACCGATTTCGTTACCGAATATTGCACCTAAAACATTGCAGTTGTTGGAACTGTTACCGTATGTTGTTACAATTATAGTACTTGCAATTACAAGTATGCGCAAGAAACGCGAAACCCAGCCACCGGAAAGCCTTGGAACAACATATTTCAGAGAAGAAAGATAATTAAAATATAAAAACAGCGGTCACAGTACCGCTGTTTTTACTATAAATTTAAATGGGGAGCAGAAGTGCACCATATTTTTTAACCTATAAAAAATAATTACCAATTATACAAAATGAATATTTTGTATAATTTAGGGTGGCGGTTTTAGGGTGTTTATAGGCTATTTTGGCTTTTGGGGACCTTTTTTGGTGTTTTGCGCTATCGATAGTATCTTTTGCTTATTTTTATTGACTTAATATTTTTTGTTATTTATAATATTATTGTAAACTTTATTAGGAGTTGTTTTTTTTGAAACACGAATTACTTTTATCGTCTCCACCAATTATAAGAAACTTTTTAATGTATAATGAAACTGTTAAAGGAAAATCCTCGAAAACTGTTGAAGAATATTTTTTTGATTTGCAGACCTTCTTTCGATACATTATATTGTCGCGCGGTCTTGTATCGTCTGTAATCGAGTTTGAGAAAATTGATATTTCTGTAATTGATGTAGATTTGCTTAAAAGTATCACATTAACAGATTTATATTCATTTATTATATACTGTAAAAATGAACGCTCTAATAATGCCGCCACGCGCGCACGCAAGATTTCAACTCTTAGAATTTTCTTTAAATATTTAACTGTTCAGGAACATTTGCTTGATGTCAACCCTGCTGAAATGCTGGAGTCGCCAAAAGTTAAACAGTCTCTTCCAAAACACCTTAGTTTAGACGATTCCCTAAAATTACTAAATTCAGTAACGGGTGAGAATCAGGCTCGAGATTACTGCATTTTAACCCTATTTTTAAACTGCGGAATGCGTTTATCTGAGCTTGTTTCCTTAAATGTTACCGATATTAAGGCTGACGGCAGCTTAGTAATTACCGGTAAAGGTAACAAAGAACGCCTTGTTTACTTGAATTCTGCTTGTTTAAACGCTATAAACGATTATTTAAAGGTCCGCCCTAATGACGGAATTGTGTATAATGACCGAAATGCACTGTTTATTAGCCGAAACAAGCGCCGTATTAGTAATAAAACAGTTCAACACCTTGTTAAAGCCTATCTTGATAAGGCAGGTCTTGCTAATATGGGTTATTCAACCCATAAATTGCGTCACACTGCCGCTACGCTTATGTATCAGGAAGGCGATGTTGATATTCGTGTATTAAAAGAAATCTTAGGACACGCAAATTTAGGAACTACACAGATATATACTCATGTTGCTAATAAGCAGATACAGTCTGCAATTAATGCAAACCCGTTAGCAAATGTAAAAAACACTAAAAATAACGAAGAAAAGCCGCAATAAGCGGCTTTTCTTATTTTATAGAATTATGCAAACAAGACCGTTACAGCCTTCGTTAATAACCCTTTCAAGAGTTTCTTGTAAACGCATTCTGGCGTCTCCTGGCATATGGGCAAGCTTTGTATGTAATCCTTCGTTTACAAGCTCGTGCAGTGATTTACCGAATATATTAGAATCCCAGATTTTAACGGGATTTTCTTCAAATTCGCTAAGAAGATACATTATTAAATCTTCACTTTGTTTTTCACTGCCGACAATTGGGCTGACTTCGGTAGTAATATTTGCCTTCATCATATGAATTGACGGTGCAGACGCACGCAGACGAACGCCGTAGCGTCCCCCCTGTCGCATAATTTCAGGCTCTTCAAGAGAAAGTTCATCAATTGTAGGCATAACTATACCGTAGCCAGTGGCCTCAACCTCATCAAGAGCATCTTTATAACGCATATATTCTTTTTTAATTTTCGCAAGTTCTATTAATGTATCAAGTAGTTCGCTTTCCCCGTCAATTGTAATTCCCGTTGATTCGGCCAAAATCTTGTAAAATAGACTTTTATTTATTCCTATTTTTACATTTGCCATTCCCCTACCCAAGTCAATGGATTTTACCGAAGAATCTTCCACAAACTCATTATTAAGCAGATTATTACCAAACAAGCGGACATCACTGATTTTGGCAAGATTTTCACTGTATTGCTTTACAGAATCAATCAGATTAGACCTTAACCAGTGGTCTGTAGGTAAGGAATTAATCCATAACGGGAAACTTATATTAATTTCTTTAATCGGAAACTCATATAAAATTTTACTTAAAATGTTCTTAATATCGTCTTCTGAGAGTTCTAAACAGTTTAGTGGTAAAACGGGCACCGAGTACTTTAAGGAAAGCTCCGCCGCCAAATTTTGCGATTCAGGGGCTTCGGGGTACATACAGTTAAGGACAACAATAAAGGGTTTATTAATATCTTTTAATTCCTTTATAACTCGTTCTTCAGCTTCTGAGTATTCTTCGCGCGGAATATCACTGATACTGCCGTCAGTTGTAATTACAAGACCTATTGTGGAATGCTCATTTATTACTTTTTTTGTACCGATTTCCGCCGCCATATTAAAAGGAATTGGTTGTTCGTGCCACGGCGTTAAAACCATTCGCGGTTGGTCGCCTTCGATGTAGCCTAAGGAGCTTGGTACAATATACCCAACGCAGTCGATTAGCCGTACATTAAACCTTGCCATATCATCGATTTCAATTGTAACGGCGCTTTCGGGAATAAATTTCGGCTCGGTGGTCATTATTGTTCTGCCTGCCGCTGATTGCGGTAATTCATCATTAGCGCGGTCACGCTCAAAATTACTCTTAATATGGGGTAAAACAAGCTTATCCATAAACTGTTTTATAAAGGTGGATTTACCTGTTCTTACGGGACCTACAACACCGATATAAATATCGCCGCCCGTTCTCTGTGAAATATCTTTATATATGTTTGTCTGTGTTAACATAAAAAATCCTCCGCAAAATATTCCGTTGTTACAGAATATGTGCGAAGGATTTTATTTATTACACAAGTATTAAATATCGCCAGAAATGATATCATCAAGGCTTTGTCTTTTAACAGCAATGTAGGATACGCCATCTTTCAGCATTACAATTGGTGGACGCGCTATGCGGTTATAATTCATAGCCATAGAAAAATTATATGCACCGGTTGTACAAACTGCAATTATGTCACCGCGTGAAGATTTTGGCAGTAGGACATCTTTTTGAATAATGTCACCGCTTTCACAACAGCGGCCAACAAGGTCGCACTTAAAATCGGCTTTCTTGGTTGCCTTATTTGCGTGTAAAACGGTATATTCCGATTCATACAAGGCGTATCTCGGGTTATCACTCATACCGCCATCAACTGAAATATAATTTTTGTAACCTGGGATTTCTTTAATACTGCCCACAGTGTAAACAGTCATCCCCGCATCAGCTACGATACTTCTACCGGGCTCCATTAAAATTTTAGGTAATTTTAGGTTTAGCTTTTCACACTGAATTTTCAGATAATCGGCTACTTCATCAATATTGGCCGCAATATCAATCGCAGGGTCCGAATCAACATATCTTACTCCATAGCCGCCGCCAAGGTCCAGCTGCTCGGTAATATAGTCATACTTATCTTTAACACTTTTTATAAAATCGAGCATAATTTCGGCGCCACGAATAAATGTATCGGAATCAAACACCATAGAACCAATATGACAATGAAAACCGCAGAGATTGATATTTTCAAGCGACAAAGCATATTTAACCAATTCGTCAGCCTGTCCTGTCTCAATGGCGGTGCCGAACTTTGAATCGACCTTACCAGTATTTACCGCTTCATAAGTGTGGGTGTCAATACCTGGGGTGAGCCTTAAAAGAATATTTTGTTTTATATCAAAGCTTTTAGCTACATTATCAATTGCATCAAGCTCTTCCTTACAGTCAACAACAAAGTGACCGATGCCGTTTTTAATGGCAAACACGATATCTTCATCGGTTTTATTATTGCAGTGAAAATATGCCTTTTCAAGCGGAAAGCCTGCCTTTAGGGCAGTATAAATTTCACCGGATGATACTACATCGGCATACAACTGTTCTTCACCGATAATGCTGTAAATGCGTTTAAAGGAGTTTGCTTTACTTGCATACAAAACTGCAAAGTTTTCTCCAAAATTTTTGCGCATTGCATTTACATATACACGGCAATTTTGTCTAATACGCGCTTCATCCATAAGGTAAAGCGGTGTACCGTATTCTTTTGCCAATCGGGTAACATCCTGACCGGCAAATGTAATATGCCCGTCAGAATTTACCGAAATGTTATCACAAATCATTATTAGTTCTCTCCGCCTACAAACTTGTTATAAATAGCTTTTATAGCGTTTTTATAGTCTTTTTCTACAACACCGATTATGATATTAAGCTCGCTTGAGCCTTGGTCAATCATACGGATGTTAATATTAGCATCGGCCAATGCCTTGAATATTTTAGAAGCGGTACCTGCGGCATTTATCATTCCGCGGCCAACAACGGCAATAAGCGCTAAATTTTCAACCAGTGTAATAGAATCGGGATTTACGCGTTTTACTATGTCGGCGGTGATATTACCCTTAAATTCGGCAATATCTGCAGAACGAAGAACAATTGACATTGTGTCAATACCCGACGGTAAATGCTCAAAGCAGATATTATGCTCTTCAAGTGTTTCAAGCACGCGTCTTGTAAAACCAACTTCAGAGTTCATCATATCTTTTTCAATGTAAATTGCGGTAAAGCCCTTCATACCCGCAATACCCGTAATGGTGTATTCGGTTGAGTCGGTAACGGCCTTTGATACAATCATAGTACCACTGTCTATTGGGTCATTAGTATTACGAATGTTAATCGGAATATTAGCAATTCTAACAGGAAAAATAGCGTCTTCGTGCAAAACGGTAGCACCCATATAAGACAATTCTCTCAATTCCCTATAGGTGATTTCAGTTACCTTCTTGGGATTTTCAATAATTCTGGGGTCAACCATAAGCAAGCCTGAAACATCGGTCCAGTTTTCATATAAATCGGCATTTACTGCACGGGCAACCAATGAGCCTGTAATATCAGAACCGCCGCGTGAAAAGGTCTTAATGGTGCCGTTGGGCATTGAGCCGTAAAAGCCCGGTATAACCGCATAATCATAGCGGGACAAAATGCGGGAAATAGTCTCGTTTGTTTTTTCAGTATTAAGAGTTCCGTTGTCATTAAAGAAAATGCAGGAACCCGCATCGATAAACGGGTAATCTAAATATTTTGCAAGAACCTTAGCGCTTAAGAATTCACCGCGGCTTGCGAAAAAGTCGCGACCTGCATGGTTAATCAAAGCAGTCTTAATATTTGCAAAATCTTCTTCTAAAGAGAAATCCAACCCTAAATCCCCTATTATATCGTTAAAGCGTTGCTGGATTTTTTTGAAAATTTCATCAGCAACCTTTGTGTCATAAGAGTTTTCAAAACACTCAAGCAGCATATCGGTGACCTTAATATCGGCAGAAAATCTCTTTCCTGGAGCGGAAGCCACAATATATCTTCTGTCTGGCTCTGCTTTGATAATTTCGGCTACTTTCTTAAATTGATTAGCATCCGCTAATGAACTACCGCCGAATTTTAAAACTTTTAACATAAAAATACCCCCAAAGGTAAAAATAAATCTAATCGGTTAAAATATTAACATAAATTATTAAAACTGTCAATATTATAATATAATATATATTGATTTTGTAAAGTTTGTGTGTTAGAATGAAAGAAATGTTTTTTGTGAGGTGAATTTTATGGACGCGGATTCCGGTAATGGCACACCTTTGGGGCGATGTTTTTATTTTTTAGTCGCATTTTCTGCGTCTAGCAAATAAACGCCTTAATGTGTCTTACTCCAATTCGTTTTATTCAAGAAGGAGGAAAGACTAATGGAAAACTTAATTTTTGATGAAATTTTAAATCTAGTAGAAGAAAAAAAGTTTGGTAAAGCCAAGCAAATTCTTTTAACTATGAATGGCGTTGATATCGCTTCATTGTTTGAGGAGTTACCCGCCGAACACAGACTTAAAATTTTCCGTCTGTTGCCAAAAGAATTGGCAGCAGACACCTTTGTAGAAATTGACAGTGACTTACAGGAATACCTGATTAAAGGCTTTTCTGATAAGGAACTAAAGCAGGTTGTAAGCGAATTATATGCCGATGATGCGGTTGATATAATCGAAGAAATGCCTGCAAATGTGGTAAAGCGTATTTTAAAGCAAGCAAACCCTGAAATGCGTAAGGATATTAATGAATTATTAAAATATCCTGATGACAGCGCAGGTAGTTTAATGACTACCGAATTTGTTGATTTAAAATGCGACATTACCGTAGAAGAAGCAATAAATCACATCAAAAAAACGGGAATTGATAAAGAAACTGTTAATACCTGTTATGTTACACAAAAAGGCCGTGTTTTAATAGGCACCGTTTCACTTAGAAGCATCGTTATTGCTGATAAAGATGAAAAAATCACCGATATAATGGATGCTAATCCCCTATTTGTTACTACCGATGAAGACCGAGAAAAAGTGGCTCATTCATTTAACAAGTACGGTCTTCTTGCAATGCCTGTGGTTGATACCGAAAAACGCTTGGTTGGTATTGTAACGGTTGATGATGTTCTTGAGGTAATTGAAGAAGAAACCACCGAAGATATTGCAAAAATGGCGGCTATCGTGCCAACCGATAAAACATATTTTAAGACAGGTGTTTTTGAGACCTTTAAGGTTCGTTTCCCCTGGCTGATTTTACTAATGATATCGGGGACCTTTACAAGCCTAATTATTTCAAGCTACGAAACAAAGCTTACGCTCTTCCCTGCTCTTATCGCTTTTATTCCCATGCTTATGGGAACGGCGGGAAATTCTGGCGGACAATCGTCTGCCACAATTATACGCGCGATTTCCTTAGGTGAAGTAAGCTTCAAAGATGTAATTAAGGTGATTTGGAAGGAAACTCGTGTGGCATTCTTTTGCGGCTTGATTTTAGCGGTTGTGAACTTCTTTAAAATTTGGTTTATTGATATTGCGTTGTTTGGCAGCACTGCAACCGTAATCGATAATTTAATTGTAAGTCTGACGATTTTACTGACAGTAATTGTTGCAAAATGTATAGGTTCTTTTTTGCCGCTTTTTGCAAACAAAATCGGCCTTGACCCCGCGGTTATGGCAAGTCCGATTATTACTACCGCCGTAGATATTATTGTTTTGGTAATATATTTCGGAATGGCGACTATTTTACTTGGTATTTAAAGACATAGAGAGCACTAAAATTTAGTGCTCTCTATGTTATTTTTTCAATCTGTCTTTTTAATTTATCAATAATTCGTTTTTCAAGCCGAGATATATACGACTGAGAAATACCTAATAGGTCTGCTACCTGTTTTTGTGTTAATTCGCATCTGCCATTCAGACCGAAACGCATTTCTACAATTTGTTTTTCACGCGGTATCAATTGTTTTACAAGGGATGATAAAAGATTTTTCTCATCTTCCTGCTCGATACCCTTGCAAATTTCGTCTTCTTCGCTGCCTAAGACATCAGAAAGCAATAATTCATTTCCGTCCCAGTCGATATTTAAAGGCTCGTCAAGCGAAATTTCGGATTTTTGTGAAGCGTTTTTTCTTAGGTGCATTAAAATTTCATTTTCTATACAGCGGGAAGCATATGTAGCGAGCTTTATGTTTTTTTCGGGACAAAATGTATTAACCGCTTTAATGAGTCCTATAGTCCCTATTGAAATCAAATCTTCGACATTTGTTGTGTTTGAATCGAATTTTCGCGCAATATAAACCACAAGCCGTAAATTGTGTACTATTAATTTTTCCTTTACAAATTCTGTATTGTCGGTAAACTGTGTAAGCAGTTCTTGCTCTTCTGCGGCGCTTAACGGCGGCGGTAATGTCTGCGGACCGTTTATGTAGTAACAGCTTTTTATTAAGCCTAATTTATAAAATATTTTTACAAAGAAATTTTTTACTGAATTAAACACCTTTATTTACCTCATTTTCGTAAGAATTTCCGAATTTAAAATCGCATTAAAATTATCGCTGAAATCAGACTTTGATATAACCGCAACAGGATTTTTAAAATTAAAACGCTTTCCTTCCAGTTCAATTTCCATATTATCACAACGAATTCCTTCAAGTAGGGACTCTCCTGTAACTGATTTACAGGGTAAAATTCTGTACCTTTCGGGGTATTTTTCTATTATTTTTTTACCATTACAAATTTTTATTATTTCCTTTTCTGATACCGTTACCGTTTCCCTATCACCAAACAAATCCTTTAAAGAGTTACCGGTATCAATTATACCATTAAGCGTTATAGTGTTTTCCTGAAGTGTTAGCCTGATTTTGCATTTTTTGGCGTTTAAAGCTTCTTTTTTTAAAAGTGAGTTCGTTATCGTTATAATTAAATAAATGATTGCAGTAAGCAAAATTAAGTAAGTTACAGATATATCAAAATATACTGTGGAATTATTAACAAGAATTTTATTCGGTTTAAATAAATACCAAATACTTAACATTATTCCTGCGAATATGTAGGTAAGAGCAAAAAGTATAAATACATTTCTTAAAAAAATCTTAATTTTCACAAAACTAAATGAGAATAAAATCATTATTATGGCGGTTAATAATTTAATTAAAATATTAATAAAAGCGTTAGAAATCGGTAGTAAAATTACAAGCGAACAGATACCGCCAACAGAAGCTCCCAAAAGTAAGCGCACCGTTTTATATTCCTGTGCATTAAACCTTGCGGTAAGTAGCAGTAGAATGAAATTGATAAAGATATTTACCACAATTAAAACATCAACATATACGGTCATACTGCTCCCCCCGATATGCATTATACAACACATAAAGAGAGAAATTTGTCAAATAAAAAATCCGTACAAAATTTGTACGGATTTTTTATTTATGGTTTCGGAAGCAGTGGTAAATCTTCTTCTGAAGTTGTATAGCTTGATGTACCGGTATCTTGTAAAACCTTTACTCGAATTTGCTTGGTATCTCCCGATTTATTCAAAATTTCAAGAGTGAGTGTGTCACCCGGTAGAACGGTTTCAAGCAGGTCAATCAGTATGTCGTCTGTAATAATTTTTTTGCCATTAACAGTAGTAATAATGTCCCCTGCAAAAACTTTACCGAACATATCACTGTCTTCAGATACAGACACTACCCGAAGCCCATAAGAAACTTCATTTTCGTCTACTGAAACTGCGGTTACTTCCTGATAGGTAAAGCCAAGACGCGCACGGTTAACAACCTTACCGTTTTCAACTAATGATTCAACAATTTTTTTAACGGTTGCGGTGGGAATTGCATAGCCTACACCCTCATACGAGTCGCCGACAAGCTTTGAGGAAGTAATTCCTATTACCTGGCCGTACATATTGACCAGTGCGCCGCCCGAACTACCTGGATTAATGGCAGAATCGGTTTGTATCAGTCTGGATGAATAGTTAGTAGAATTAGTTACTCGGCGATTAGGATATGAAACAATACCGCTTGTAATTGAAGAATTATCGGTAGGACTGCTGGGTCTGCCGATAGCGACTACCGCTTCGCCGAAATTAATTTCATCAGAATTACCGAACGACGCGGCAAAAAAACCGTCACTGTTAATTTTCAGAACCGCCAAATCGCTTCGGGTATCACCTGCAACATATCTTGCATCATAGGCGTTGCCGTCGTAATCGTGGATTTTAAATTTTGCATCGGGAATGTCTTCATAAATGTGGTCGTTTGTGATAATAAGCCCGTCTTCTGAATATACAACGCCGCTTGCATAACCCTTTACACCTTCGGAATTATAAACTGTAATGCCTACAACAGACGGATTAACAAAATTATAAACTTCTTCTATAGACATTTTATCTGCGATATCGGGCTTTGATTCGAGAGTAATACCGTTTGAAGAATTTTTTTTATTGCTTGAACCCACAATATAGCCTGCACAGGCGGCAATGCTTATTGCTAATAAGAAACACAAAATTGCAATAAAGGCTTTTAATCCTTTGTTTTTTTGCTTTTTGTCTTCAATTTCTAATTCTTTAACAGTAATCGGGACTTCAGTAGAAACCTCTTCAACTTCAAATGTATCTTCTAATATAAAATCAGAATCATCGGTTAATTCCTCTATAGTCTGCTCAGTAGATTCATCTTCTAAAATTTCTTCAAAAAGGTCATCCACTGTAGTGGCAGGCTCGTTGTTATCTTCGAAAATATCATTTTCAAATTTGTTATCATCCATTAAATATTTCCTCCAACTTTATCGGCAACATAATCTTAAATACAGTATACTCGTTTTCTTTACTGTCTGCAATGATTTTTCCACCGTGAATATCAATAATTTTTTTAACAATAAAAAGACCGATGCCGGTGCTTTCAACATCTGCAGAGCGGGATTTATCGCCTTTATAGAATCTTTCAAATATATGCTGTAAGGAGTCCTTAGGTATACCGGGCCCCGTGTTTTTAATCATAAACTGAACATCTTTTTTTGTTTTAATCATCTTGAAAGCAATGCTACCGCCCGGATTTGTAAATTTAACGGCATTGTCAACAAGATTATAAACAGCTTGATAAATTAAATCGTAATCGGCATAAATTGTAATGGGTTCTATCTGGTCAAGGCCGATAATATTAATGTTTTTTTCTTCAACAATCTGTTCGCGGTTGAGCAGAATGGTAACCAGACACTCCGAAATATTAAAGCTTGTAGGTTTAATGCGCATTTCGCCTGATTCAAGCTCTGCTAAATTAAGCATTGATTCAACAACGCGGGACAAACGCTTGATTTCTCGGCTTACAATATTCAAGTAGTATTCTCTTTTGTCTTCTTCAATTGTGCCGTCAATTATTCCGTCGATAAATCCCGCTATTGTAGTCATAGGGGTGCGCAATTCGTGGGAGACATTTCCTATAAAACTGCGACGCATTTTTTCAAGCTTTGCCAAGGAATCGGTCATATTGTTAAATGATACTGACAACTCCCCTATTTCATCGTCACTAATAACCGGTATTCTGTGCGAAAAATCGCCCTTAGCCATTCTTTTTGCGGCTTCCGACATACTTTTAAGCGGTTTTGAAAAACGGTATGTGAGCGAATATAACAAGGTAAAGGCGGCAAAAATCGGAACAATTGCTGAAAAAAGTGAAAAATTACGAAGGGTCGTTAAAAGATTTTTAAGAGATTCGGTAGATGTTGCAGAAAAAACATAAGCAATTATCTTATTATCTCCACTTAAAATCGGTATACCGACCGAGTAATGATTTTCGTGATATACACCGTCAACAGTACCGATTTCAAAGAATTTATTATTTTTGGCCTTTGATAAAATCTCGTTTGAAACCTGTTTAGAGCGATGAATACATTTCTCATCCATCAGATATCCGTCACAACCGCATAGAACTATATTTCCTTCCGTGTCGCTTATAAATATGTCGATGTCCGATACATTATTCTGCACACGGATTATGTTATATATGTTTCTTTTAAAATTACTGGAAGTTATATCTACAGAAGCTATTTCGCCTATTGAAACACAGTTATCTTTAAGCAACTCGTATTTTTCCTTGGAAAAATAATTGGAAATTACAAAGCTTAAAATTGCCAGAACAGTAGCAAAACTTACAATAATAATTACTGAAACCGTTAAAAAGTACTTATTAAATAATTTTGATTTCATAGCGTTATTTCACTTCAAATTTATAGCCTACACCCCACACGGTTTTAAGCGCCCATTTATCAGAAATCCCTTCAAGCTTCTCCCTGAGACGCTTAACATGGACATCAACCGTTCGTGAGTCGCCGTAATAATCAAATCCCCAAACCTCATCAAGCAATTGGTCGCGCGTAAAAACGCGGTTGGGATTGCTTGCTAGATGATAAATTAATTCAAGCTCTTTTGGTGGCGTATCAACCGTTTTTTTATCAACTATAAGCTCGTAATTAGTAAGATTTATGGTAAGCTTATCAAATTTTGCAATTTTGTCATTATCTTGATTTTGTTGTTTTATACGCCGCAATACTGCTTTTATCCGCGCAATAACTTCCTTAGTTTCAAAGGGCTTTGTTATATAATCGTCTGCACCAAGCTCAAGCCCTAAAACCTTGTCAAAGGTCTCCCCTTTTGCAGTTAGCATTATTATAGGGGTTTCGCTGAATTTACGGATTTCACGGCAGACCTGCCAACCATCAAGACGGGGCAACATAATATCAAGAAGCACCAAATCAGGCTCCTTTTCCTTAAAAACAGATAATGCTGACATACCGTCGTTTGCAATTAATGTGGAAAAACCGTTTTTCTCAAGATATAGCTTTAGCAATTCGCAAATATTTATATCATCATCAACTATCAAAATTTTGGCTTCGGTCATAAATGATACACCTCCATGTAAAGCTATTTTACTACAAAAAAACTTGTATAGTATTAATAAAATGTTAATATTGAAAAAACCACCCATAAAAATGGGTGGTAGAAACATTCAAAGCACGACTATTATTCGGCGTCAGAACTTTCTTTCATTTTCGCAAAGCAATCGCTGCAGTATACAGGACGGTCATCACGCGGGATGAACGGAACCCTAGCAGCGCCACCGCATGCACTGCATACAGTTTCATGATACTCGCGGGGAGCTTTGCCGGCATTCTTGCGTTTGTCACGGCAGGGTTTGCAACGCTGGGGTTCGTTTACGAAGCCTTTGGATTCATAGAATTCCTGCTCTCTTGCAGTGAATACGAATTCTTCTCCGCAGTCCTTGCACACCAATGTCTTGTCTTCAAACATCTTTTTTACCTCTCTTGATTTGGTTTTTAGCCCAGGACGGACTTGCACCGTCACCTTTGGAAACAACGCTCTTCTATTAAGCTACAAAGGGCAAATATATTAATGCAATGTTTTAATTTTGTTTCGTGCGCGAAACATTGCATTGTTAACTGTTTTTACCGAGCAACTCAAATTATTGGCTATTTTTTCATAAGAATCCCCTGATAAATATGCCAACATAATTTTATACTCAGTATTCGAAAGAATTGCTTTAATTCTTTCTGTTAAATAAGCACATTCTTCTTTTTCAATAAAATTTGACTCAGGTGTGGCGGAAGCCGACAGACTGTTAATATCATCAAAATAAATTAATTGGTCTTCGGGAATTTGCCGCTTTGCAGTCATTTTACGGAAATGGTCGCACATTGCACGCTCAATACAAATTGAAGCGAATGTTGAAAAAGATGAAAGTGCGGAATTGTAAACCTTTGTTGCTGAGAAAAGAGCTATTAACCCTTCTTGAATAAGGTCATCAAAATCAGTGTTTGATGAAAACTTAAGTGCTTTGGTGTGTAAAACGGTATCAAAACGCTTAAACAAGACCTGTAAATATTCATTGTTACCAGAATTGATTAAAGACACAAGCTCTTCATTATTGAGTCCATTTGCATCTTTAACGATTTGTTCCATATATACACCAACACATAAAAATATAATTATTTACTATATAATATAATATTATTTGACATTTGTCAAGTGTTTTTTAGTGTATAAATATTGACAATGTTTGGTTTTAATATTAAAATATTTATAATTAACTTCTGGAGGGTTTGTTTTGTATAAGCATATCTTTGAAAAATGGTTGGAAAACACTGCCGAAAACAATGAAATCTATAGCGAACTTTTAAAAATTAAGGACAATGATGAACTAATCTCTGATGCGTTTTATACCGAGCTTGATTTCGGTACCGCAGGACTCAGAGGTGTTATAGGTGCGGGTACCAACAGAATGAATATTTATACAGTCGGCCGTGCGACACAAGCACTCGCCGAATATGTTTTGTCGATTTCTGAAAAGCCTAGTGTTGCTATTGCTTATGACAGCAGAATTAACTCTACCCTTTTTGCTAAAACCGCCGCCGCAATTTTAGCGGAAAACGGCGTTACAGCATATATCTACAGTGAGCTTATGCCTACCCCTATGCTATCATTTGCAGTGCGCGAGCTTAAGTGTGATGCAGGTATTGTAATTACCGCAAGTCACAACCCGGCAAAATATAATGGCTATAAGGTTTACGGTCCTGACGGTTGTCAGCTTTCCACCGCTGCCGCTGAAAACATAATGAAAATGATGCAAAAGACCGATTATTTTGAAGATGTTAAATTCGGTAATTTTGAAGAATTACTGACAAAAGGCACAGTAAAATACATTTCAGAAGATGTCATTGAAAACTATTTAAAGGCAGTAAAATCTCAGTCAATTAATGGCGATATACTTGATATGTCTGATTTCAGTGTTATTTACACGCCGTTACACGGCACAGGCAATAAGCCTGTAAGAGAAATTTTACGCCGTATCGGTATTGAGAATGTTACTGTTGTTTCAAAGCAGGAGCAGCCTGATGGTAACTTCCCGACGGCCCCGTACCCGAATCCCGAAATGAAACAGCCCTTTGAACTTGCCTTGCAGCTAGCAAATAGGTGTAACCCCGATATTTTACTTGCAACCGACCCCGATGCAGACCGCGTAGGCATTGCAGTTAATGACGGTAAAGAATTTAAATTGATGACAGGTAACGATGTCGGCGCATTGATGCTGAATTACATTTTAGAGTGCAGAACCAATAACAGCACTCTCCCTAAAAATCCCGTTGCGGTAAAAACAATTGTTACTACTGAGCTTTGTCAGAAAATTGCCGATAAATACGGCTGCGAGCTTATAAATATTCTTACAGGATTTAAGTATATCGGCGAGCAGATTGCTTTACTTGAAGAAAAAGGTGAACAAGACAGATATATTTTAGGTTTTGAAGAAAGCTATGGGTATTTGACTGGCACTTATGTGCGGGATAAGGATGCCGTTGTTGCTTCGATGATGATTTGTGAAATGGCAGCTTACTATAAAAAGAAAGGCCTTACATTGATTGATAAGCTGAACGAATTATATAAGGAATTTGGTTGCTTTATCAACAGACAGGTGAGTTTTTCGTTTGAAGGTCAGTCGGGCATGAAGAAGATGGCCGAAATAATGCAATTATTACGCACTAACTCCCCTATCCAATTTGCAAATCAAAAGGTTGTTTCGATTGAAGATTATTTATCATCTGAAAAGACAGAAATTAAAAATAATGAAAAGACCAAAATCACCTTGCCAAAGTCAGATGTTATAACATTTAATCTTGAAAAAGGAAGTAAAATTATTTTCAGACCGTCGGGTACTGAGCCAAAGATTAAAATCTATATATGTGCGGTAGATACCGACGAACAAGCAGCACTTTCTAATATAGAAAAAATCTCAAACGATGCTGAAAAAATAATGAAACAGTAGTTAAAAAACCGTCCGAATAATCGGACGGTTTTAATTTTATTCTGTCGGTGTTACTATAGGTGCTGATGGATGCTCAGTACACATTGTAGGAATGTTACTAACCTTATACCAACCTTCCTTTTTATGAGGACAGGCATCGGTAGCCAAAAGACCCGAAGATGTGCAGTACATTTTGGCAACTGCATAGGTACTGTCAACGAACTCTTTTTCTGGAAGGTTTTTGTGAATACGCGACATAACTTCGCGCCACATAACCTTTGCGATATCTTCTTTACTTACCTTTTGCAGTGAATCGTAGCCACACCATACCGAGCCTACACAGTAAGGCGTACCGCCGGTAAACCAGAAATTCATATCATCGTTTGAAGTACCGGTTTTTGCAAATATTTTGTGCGGTACATAGGTTTTAACCTGACGAGCAGTACCTTGTGAGCCGTATACAACATTCTGTAAAAGATGATTCATTACAGTGGCTGTATCTTCACTTAAAGCAATTGTAGAGTTTGTGGCGGCCTGTAAAATTACCTGATTGTCCTGGTTGCAAACCTTGTAGTACAGTCGGGGCTCATTATATACACCGCCGTTACCGAATACGGCATAGGCTGCCGCTTCTTCAAAGGTTGTGGTACCGCCGTTTGTACCGCCCATTCCAAGCGGTGAGTAATTGATGTCTTCTTTATTTAAATTCTTAAAGGCGAGCTTACCAATCAAGAAGTCATAGCTTGATTGTGTTCCTAACATATCGACAAGCATAACGGGTATTGTATTACAGGAACGCTCAAGAGCATATTCAACAGTAATTTTTCCGTAATAACCGCCATTATTATACCAGTTGTTAGGCTTCCATCTGTACTCGTCTTTGCCGTACCAACGCTCCGCGTCATCAACAATGGTTGAATAGGTAATCAAATCCTTTTCAATAGCAGGAGCGTAGGCAGAAAGCGGTTTGATGGTTGAACCGGGTTGACGGATAGCATCAATAGCGCGGTTAAAACCACGGTTGCTTGTTTTTTCACCGATACCGCCCGCCATACCTAAGACATTACCCGAATAATCAATAACGGTCATTGAGCCCTGTAAAAGCGAGCCGTCCTTTCCCTTGTATGCGTATGTCGAATCATAGAATACTTCATCTATTGCGGCTTGAACATCGGGGTCAATAGTTGCGTAAATTTTGTAGCCGCCGTTGTAGAAATTGGTTGATGCATGGGTTCTGTCAAAACCGTAAACTTCCATCAAACCATCAACAACATCATCAATTAAGGCATCGACAAAATATGAATTGATGGTAGTTTCATTCAGGTTTTGCTTGTTGGCAACAACTACCAATTCTTCGTTATAGCTTGCGTTATATTCTTCCTCTGTAATATAACCCTGTTTTAGCATTTCTTTAAGAACTGCCTGGCGTCTCCCTTTGTTTTTTTCGGGGTTTTTATCGGGTCTATATTGCTCGGGGGCTTTAACAATTGACGCTAAAGCTGCACACTCATTAAGCGTTAAATCCTTGGTGCTTTTATCAAAATAGTAGTTCGAAGCAACTTCTACGCCATACATACCGCCCGCCATAGAAACGGTATTCAAATAGCATTCTAAAATTGTATCTTTTGAGTAGCGTTCTTCTAAATAGTGAGCTCTCATAATTTCGCGTACCTTACGGGCAGGACTTGTGGAATTATCGCCCGTCAGGTTTTTTACAAGCTGTTGAGTGATGGTTGAACCACCCTGATTTGAAGAATAAAAATGGAAAAACAGATTGGCGAACGCCGAAATAGTACGCTTCCAGTCAACACCCTTGTGCGATTTAAAGCGCTTGTCTTCAATAGCGATAAATGCATCCTTTAGATTTTGGGGTATATTTTCATTGACATCGGAAACCCAGATTCTGTTATATTCTCCGTGCAAGCGTTGATATTCAACATATTCCCCTGAATCATTAAGCGCATAAATAGTAGTGGTAAAATTAAGCGCTAAGTCATCAAGGTTTTCTTCCATCGTAGCATCAACAAATGTGAAGGCGTAAATAATAAATGCGCCCATAACCAAGCATGCGGTAATTACGCCAACTAAAAATACTGATAAAGAAACTTTTATGATTGTGGCTTTTCTGCTCTTTTTAGGACCTTTGGGAGATTTACTGTTTTTAGAAGATTCAGTCGCACTTGAAAAACTGTTAAGGTCAACAATAGAATCTTCAAAGTTATTAAAATCCTGATTGTTATCATCAAATCCCATAAACATCCTCCTATCTCGTAATTAAAAATTTATTACTATAGTAGGTATTATACCACATTTTTCAAAAAATGGGGTTACAATATTTTAACATTTACGAATATTTAACATTTTTTATCAAATAATAACAAAAATTTAAGTTGGTGGAAAATGAAAAAAATTTATACTTTATTTGCTTTAATAGCTTTATGCGCCTTATTTTTAACGCTGTCCAACTATTACAGAGATTATTCAGAAAATTCGGCGATAACAAATCCAAGTATGCAAAAAGACACCTTTTTACTTATTTCTGAAAATGAAACAGTAAAATTATATCAAGGGGAAATCCTGCTAAAAACCTATGAAAATATTGTGCCGTCGGTATTACCTGCAATTGATAGAGATAATCTTAAAAGCGGAATAATTTTAGAAAGTTATGAAGATGTACTGTCTTTGATTGAAGATTTTGACGGTTAATTGAATTTTTTCTATAATCAACTTGAAAAAATCATAAAAACAAAGTATACTGTTAAATAAGGTGGTGAAAAAATGGAATTTAATGCAGTAAGTGCGGGTGTCGCACCCGGTGGACTTGTAAGTTCTTCGGAAATAAAAGTTCTTATTTGCTATATTCTTAAAAGCGTTAAAGAACCTGTCCCCGCTTCAAATCTTTGTGAGATTTTAAATTATGAAGGTCTTGCGAATGCTTTTGAAGTTAGCGACAACATTGAAAACTTGCTTAACAATAATCACATTGTTTGTGTAAATAAAGATGAAGATACATACACCACAACCGATTCGGGCAACAGTATTGCCGAAACACTTAAAGCATCAGTTCCTTTAAGTGTTCGTGAAAAAGCGTGTTTGGCAACCTTAAAAATGCTATCGCGGATTCGTAACACCAAAGAAACCGACATAGCCATTACCCGTGAAGGCGAAAATACCTTTATAACCTGTTCAGCCCTTGATGGTAATTCTACGGTTATGAGTGTAAAACTGCTTGTTACTGACGAAAATCAAGCCATTTCCATTAAAAATAAATTTCTTGATGACCCTTCGGCCATATATTCAAAGTTAATTGATTTATTTACTGAGTAAGAACTAAACCACCGATAGATACTATATCGGTGGTTTTTATTATGTCTTAAAATTCAATTTTTATTGACAAATATCGACAAAAACATTAAAATATAAAAAGAGAATGAAAAAATCATTCTCTTTTTTTGGAGCTGAAGATGGGACTTGAACCCACGACCTGCTGATTACGAATCAGCTGCTCTACCAACTGAGCCACTCCAGCAAACCCAATAAAAATTATATCAATAAAGTTGTATATAGTCAAGTGTTTTAAGGTGATAAAATGAAAAAACCGTTTACCGAAAAAATTAAAGAAGCAAGAAAAGTCAAGAAAATTTCTCAGGAAGAAATGGCGAAAATTCTTAATATTCCCCGTTCAACCTATGCATATAAGGAAAAAACAAACAACTTTTCCCAAAATGAAATTACTGAAATGTGTTCATTTTTAGAAATTTCATTAGAAGACGAAGAAAAACCTTACACTCCTTTTGGAATTATTAATGAGAATGAAAATCAACTTGTTTTTGAATCTCCGATTTTGCGACTGCCTAATCAGACCGATGACAGTAAGCAGATTTTTGCAACCAACGCGGAAGTCAAAAACTTGAAACGCATACGCTTATTAGGAGAAGAAAAAACTGCAAGACTTTTGGAATTTCTTGAAAAATTAGAGAACGACGAGATTTAACACTCGTCGTTCTTTTAATTTATACATTAAATTTGTGGAATACTTTTTTACCCTTTTTAACAATTAAGCCATCGGCAAAATCTTCTTTACTGTAAACGGCATTAGTATCAGAAATTTTTTCGCCGCCCACCGAGACACCGCCTTGCTGAACAAGTCTTCTGGCCTCACCCTTAGAGGTTGCGAGTTCGCCCGAGACCAAAAGGTCTAATAAGCCGATTTTTCCGTCTGTAAAGTGCTCTTCGGTTAAAACAGTATTAGGCATATCAGCGCTGTCGCCGCCGCCTGCAAAGAGAGATTTCGAAATATCACGCGCCTTTGCGGCTTCTTCTTCGCCGTGAACAAGCTTTGTGAGTTCAAACGCTAAAATATCTTTTGCTTCGTTTAACTGACTACCCTGCCAGTCGTTCATCTTATTAATTTCGTCAAGCGGTAAAAATGTTAGCATACGGATGCACTTGAGCACATCATCGTCACCGACATTACGCCAATACTGGTAGAATTCGTAAGGAGAAGTTTTCTTCGGGTCAAGCCAGACTGCACCGTTAGCGGTTTTCCCCATTTTCTTACCTTCTGAATTCATAAGTAAAGTAATGGTCATTGCATAAGCATCTTTTCCGAGTTTTCTTCTTATAAGCTCGGTACCGCCAAGCATATTTGACCATTGGTCATCGCCGCCGAACTGCATATTACATCCGTATTCCTTGAATAAGTGATAAAAATCATAGCTTTGCATTATCATATAGTTAAATTCAAGGAAGCTAAGCCCCTTTTCCATTCTTTGCTTATAGCATTCGGCACGAAGCATATTATTAACCGAGAAACAGTGTCCGACATCGCGTAAAACATCGATGTAGTTAAGTTTTAACAACCAGTCGGCGTTGTTAACCATCATTGCCTTACCTTCGCCGAATTCAATGAACTTTGACATCTGTTCCTTAAAACAGTCACAGTTGTGCTGAATTACTTCGGGGGTCATCATAGAACGCATATCGCTTCTGCCAGATGGGTCACCGATGTAGCCCGTACCACCACCGATAAGAGCAATCGGTCGGTTACCTGCCATCTGTAATCTCTTCATAAGGCACAATGCCATAAAGTGTCCAACATGAAGACTGTCGGCAGTTGGGTCAAAACCAATATAAAATACTGCCTTTCCGTTATTGACAAGCTCGCGGATTTCCTTTTCATCTGTAACCTGAGCTATAAGTCCGCGCTCTATCAATTCTTCATAAATTCCCATTATAATCACATTTCCTTTCAAGTGGAGAAAAATTATTTACTGTTATCGAGTAATTCCTTAGCGGAATTGTAAAGATTTTCGGTCATGCCAAGTCCCGACATAATACGCGCTAACTCGTGAATACGCGCATCATAATCAAGAGATTCAACCGTAGTGTATGTTTTATTGTTTTTGACAGCCTTTTTGATTAGCAACTGATTTTCGGCGTATGCGGCAATTTGAGCTAAGTGCGTAACACAAATCACCTGTTTGCAGCTTGAAATTTCCTTTAGCTTTGCAGCAACCTTAATTGCGGCGTGACCGCTTATTCCAGTATCAATTTCATCAAAAATCAAGGTTTCAACATCATCTTTATCGGTCAGTACACTTTTTATAGCCAACATAATTCGCGATAATTCACCACCCGACGCAATTTTTGCAAGTGGCTTTAATTCTTCGCCCGAATTGGCAGAAATTAAAAATTCAACATTATCGCAACCGTTTTTGGTATATGTACCGCCCGTAATGCTAACATCAAATTTAACATTAGGCATATCAAGATATCTTAAAATATCGCAAACCTTAGCCGAAAAATGCTTTGCCGTCGCTTTTCTCGAGTTGGTAAGTGCGGCTCCTTTTTCTATCAGGTGTGCTTGCGATTCTTCAAGCAATATAGCCAATTCTTCTGCTTTTGAATCCGAGAACTGAATATTTTTAAGCTCGGCCTTTGCAGAATCTAAAAACTCTAATAGCTTTTCTTCACTATTTCCGTATTTTAACATAAGACGCCTTAGCAAATCAAGTCTATCTTCTATTTTTTCCGCACTTAATGGCTCGGAAAACTGATTGTTGATTAAATTTTCCAGTTCTGCGGCGGAATCGTTAATAATTTCGAGTGCCGAGTTTAATTTTTCCGCAATACTATCTGCAACATCAGTACCGAGTAAATGTATCGCATTTTCGATATTTTCTGTAACACCTGCGTTTTCGTCGCCCTTTAGAATAACGGAAGCGGAATTTAAGTTTTTTGAAATTTTTTCAAAATTCTGGGCGTTTTTAAGCTGCTCTTTTAAGCTATCAAATTCGCCGATACAAATATTTGCTTCTTCTAATTCATTAATCTGATATGTCAGCAAATCAATTCTACGCGCCTTTTGGTCGTCATCAATATCAAGAGCGTTTAGCTCTTTTCGGTATGTAACGAATTTTTTAAACTCTTCAGAATATTCTTCTATCTGTGTTTTATTGTTTGCCAACAGGTCGATATAGTGACAGTGCTTGTCCGCATCCAAAAGACTTTGATTGTCGTGCTGACCGTGAATATTTATAAGGTGTTTACCGATTTCTCTGACAGTTGAAGCATTGGCGGGTATATTATTTACCCTGAAGCTTGAGCCGGAATTATTTGATAGATTTCTTTGAATAATAACCCTACCGTCATCGACTGTAAATCCAAAAGAATTAAGCACATCGACAGCTGTCGTGCTTATGTTGGAAAACTGCGCAACAACACAGGCGGTATCGCTACCACTTCTTATAACATCCTTTGATGTACGCGCGCCCAAAACAGCATTAATAGAATCTATAATAATGGATTTACCGGCTCCTGTTTCGCCGGTTAAAACATTAAAGCCGCTAAAAAAATTAATATCGGCTTGTTCTATTACCGCGATATTTTCGATGTGTAAAAATTCCAACATAAAAACTCACTACTTTATCAGTTTTAATAATTTATCTGTAAGTAACTTCGCAGCAGATTCACTGGGGGCTACCGCAATTATAGTATCATCCCCCGCCAGAGAGCCTAAAATTTCATTGCCGAACAGAGTGTCAACCGCAACACAGGTGCTTGATGCCATACCGCTATAGCATTTAATAACGATGTTGTTAAGTGCAAATCTTACATCAATAGCACCCTTTGAAAAAACATCAATAAAATGTTCACGAGAATTATCGCGAACGCGCATCTGGGCGCTTTTTGAAGAAATATAGCGGTAAACACCGTTAATGTCCTGTGCCTTAACAATTCGCAATTCCTTGATATCTCTTGAAACGGTTGACTGAGTAACATTGTAGCCTAAATTAAGCAATAAATTTTGCAATTCATCCTGAGTTACAATTATTTCTTCTTCTATTAACTGAAGAATTTTTTCGTGTCGTTTATTTTTCATCCCGTTTTCTTCCTTATTTTTCCTTAAATTTTTCAGATATTGTCTTGTAGAACGATTTATTACTTAAGCGGATTAGCTTAACATTAAAATCGGATTTGCTGACAATAATATCGGTATTAGGCTTTATAATCGGACCTTTTCTGCCGTCAATAGATAAATACACATCAGATTTTTTAAGCGACATGGCATTGAATCTGACAACTGCATTTTTATTCAGTAAAATTGGTTTTGCTGACAGCGAATGAGAGCAAATTGGTGTAATGCATATATTCTCGCAAAGCGGGTCAACAATAGGTCCGCCGGCCGAGAGTGAATATGCGGTCGAGCCTGTAGGCGTGGCTATAATTAAGCCGTCCGCACGGTAGGAAATACAATCAGTGTTAAAATAAGCCTTAATATCAATAATTCTTGACATAAATCCGCTTGTGATTACTATATCATTTACGGCAGTCTGAGAGTAAATTTCTTTTCCATTTTCCTGAATACTCGCATTTAGGAGCATTCTGTCTTCTATGGAATAATCCCCCGTTGTAAGCTTTTCAAGCAACTGAAGCTCATTAGGCTCAACATTAGCTAAAAAGCCGAGTCTTCCTGCATTAATTCCCAAAACAGGTTTATTATGCTTTGCCGCGAGCTTTCCGTAACGAATTATGGTACCGTCGCCACCAACAGTAATTATAATGTCGGCAGTTTCAAAAATTAAATGCTCAGGCACATGAAGATAATCGGTAGCGCAGATGCTGTCGGGTAAATAGGCTTCAATATTCATTTTTTTGAAAAGCTTACCCATTTTTTCAACAGTTTCGGCCGCTCCGCGTTTGTCAAGATTAGGTAAAATTCCTACCTTCAAATTAATCCCCCCTCAAATCCAAATGAGATTTATTAACAGTTGTTTCAACATCAATATTTTCGCCAATAACAGCGTTATCTGGTGTTTTTTTAATGTGTGCTAAGTATTCGATGTTACCTTCAGGACCCCGTATCGGCGAAAATGTAAGGTCTAAGAGTGAAAATCCGTTATCTAAAAAATATTGACATACTTTAGTTATAACATCAATATGTACATTTTTATCGCGTACAACACCCTTTTTGCCTACATTTTCCCTACCTGCTTCAAATTGCGGCTTTATAAGACAAACAGCGGTAGCATCATCCTTTAAAAGCTCGTTCATTTTTGGGAGTATATGATAAAGTGAAATGAATGAAACATCAACTGAAGCAAAATCTAACAAATCGGGGACTTCTTCTTTGGTTATATATCTGAAATTAGTCCTTTCAAGATTAATAACGCGTTCATCACAGCGAAGACGCCAGGCAAGCTGGCCGTAGCCAACATCAATAGCATAAACCTTTGTAGCTGAATTTTGCAGCATACAATCGGTAAAGCCGCCGGTAGATGCGCCAATATCGGCACAAATTTTGCCATTCAATTCAATATTAAATTCAGACATAGCTTTTTCAAGCTTAAGACCGCCGCGGCTTACATATTTAAGTGTGGCTCCGCGAACTTCAATAACATCATCGGACTTAACAGTCATACCCGCTTTATCGCATTTTTGATTATTTACAAAAACTATGCCTGACATAATGTATGCCTTGGCTTTTTCGCGGCTTTCGGCATAACCGTTGTCAACTAAAGCCACATCTAAACGAATTTTTTCTGACAAATTTATTCCCCTTTATTCCAAAACAGAATCGATTATTGAATCAGTATCAAAACCGAATTTTTTAAATGCAGATTCAACCTTCATTGACGGCACAAAAGTGTTATCGATAGCGTGAATATTGTAATCAATATAAACCTTATTTTCAATTAACTTTGACCCCAGTTGTTCAGCAATTCCGCCTTTTTTAATTCCTTCTTCAAAAAAGAAAATCTTCTTATATTTTTTAACCGTATCAAGCAAGCTATCACTGAGTGGGTAAATTTTATTTAATTTAAGAACTGCCGTATTGTCTAATTTTTCTTTTGCTTTAATAGCATTTGCAAAGATTCTTCCGTAAGTGATGATTAAATTATCACCTTCGCCAAAAATGTCAAAGTCGTTATCGGTTACATTGTATTTAATGTCTTTACATTCGCCACCGCGTGGGTAGCGAATCGCAACAGGTGAATTAAAATTAAGCGATTTACGGAGTATTGCATTAAGCTCGTTATAAAAAGACGGTGAATATATCGTCATACCAGGTATTGTGCTTAAAAATGCAACATCAAAAACACCCTGATGGGTCTCCCCGTCTTCCCCGACAATACCGGCTCTGTCAATACAAAGACGGACAGGTAAGCTAAGTGTGGCAATATCGTGTACAATTTGGTCATAGGCGCGCTGTAAAAACGAAGAATATACAACAAAATAGGGCTTCATACCCTTAATAGCCAGTCCGGCCGAAAAGGTTGACGCGTGTTCTTCGGCAATGCCTACATCAAAAAATCTGTTACGGTATTTCTTAGAGAACGCAGTTAAACCCGTACCGTCTGTCATAGCGGCGGTAATTGCACATACCTTGTTATCATTTTCGGCTAATGCACAGAGTGTTTCACCTGCTGTATCAGAAAAGGTGTGCTTTGAGTTGTTAGAGGCACCGACTTCAATATCAAACGCCGAAACACCATGGTAGCTCTGTGGTGAATTTTCCGCAAATGAATAACCTTTACCCTTGGTTGTAATGGTGTGTATAAAAACAGGACGGTTTTCATTTTTTGCAATGTTAAAAATGTTAATAAGTGCATCTAAATTATGGCCGTCAACAGGACCTAAATAGTTAAAGCCCATACTTTCAAACAGATTACTCTTGTAAATTGCATTTTTAAGCATAGTCTTTGATTTAAAAAGCTTTTCAGAGACGGATTTACCAATAAGCGGTATTGAATCTAAAAACTTTTTAAGATTATGCTTGAAGGTGTGATACGATTTTTTAGAACGCAACACGGTTAACTGTCTTGCAAAGCTTCCGACATTACGGGAAATGGACATTTTATTATCATTAAGTACAACAATAAAATTTCTGTGTCCGTAACCTGCATTATTGAGCGCCTCATAAATCATACCGCCCGTCATTGCTCCGTCACCAATAACGGTAACGGCAAAACCGCCTTCTCCCAAAAGTGATTTTGCTTTGTAAATACCGTAGGAAGCAGAGATAGAATTACTACTGTGTCCTGTAATAAATGGGTCGTGTTCACTTTCATCAGGACGCATAAAGCCCGAAAGGCCGTCTTTTTGTCTGATAGTGGAAAATCTATTAAAACGACCGGTTAACAGTTTGTGAACATAACTTTGGTGACCGACATCAAAAAGAATAGAATCTTTTGGTGAATCAAACACCTTATGAAGAGCAACTGTAAGCTCTACAACACCCAAATTTGACGCCAAATGTCCGCCGTTATGAGAGATGGTGTTAATCATACAGTCACGAATTTCGGCACACAAGGCGGATAATTCTTCTATATTAAGTTTTTTAACATCATCGGGAGATGATATAGTGTTTAAAAACTTATAATCCAATTTAATTTCTCCTAAAAGTTACGGGACGCCAAATAAAGAGCCAACTGGGATATAAATTCTGTGTTCCCGTCAAATTTTTTTAATTCTTCCAAAGCTTCAGTTGTTAATTTATCAACTGTTTCTTTGCACTTTTCAAATCCTAAAAGCGTTACAAAGGTTTCTTTTCCGTTCTTCTGGTCGCTGTGAATTGGCTTGCCAAGTAACTTTTCATCACCGCAAACATCCAATATATCATCAACTATCTGAAAAGCAAGGCCAATGTTTTCTGCAAATTTTTCAGCGAAAACACAAAGGTCTTCCCTGTCTGCCAAAATACAGCCGATTTTAGCGGCACATTTAATAAGTGCACCTGTTTTTAGGTTATGCATTTTTTTAAGAGAATCAATATCGGTGATATTATTTTTATCATCGGTATCAATTACCTGACCGCCAATCATACCATTAACACCTGAGCATTCTGCCAAAACAGTTAAAGCTTTAATGATGTTTTCGGGTTTAACACCCTGAGTTTTAGCTGCATAATTAAACGCCTCGGTTAAAAGAGCATCGCCGGCAAGCACTGCAAGACCTTCGCCGTAAACCTTATGACAAGCAGGCTTTCCGCGTCTGAAATCATCATCATCCATACAAGGTAAATCATCGTGGATTAATGAATATGTATGAATCATTTCAAGCGCCACAGCAAAATTCAGCGCGTTATTATCGTTTTTACCGCATAGCTTATAAAATTCTAAAAGTATAATCGGGCGTATGCGCTTCCCACCTATTTTAAGCGAATAAAGCATCGCGTCCTGTACCGATTTATAGCCTTCGTAATAACAAGGAACGGCATTTTCAAATTCGTTTTCTATAATATTTGCATAAGCTTTTAGTTGAACCGAAAAATTAGTCATTATTTTCTTCTCCAAAATTGGTAAGTGTTTCTATTTTTAATTTAGCGTTATTAAGATATTCCGAACAAACCTTTGTTATTTCTACACCGTTTTCGAAGAGCTTTATGGCATCTTCAAGTGTGCAGTTTTCATCTTCTAATTTTTTAACAATTTCCTGAAGCTCTGATAGAGATTTTTCAAAACTTATATTCTGTGACATAGCTTACTCCTTGTCTGATTGTATAACTTCTGCAGAGAATGAGCCGTCGGACAAAACAACCCTAATATTATCACCGACAGCAATATTATTAATGCTTTTTATCTGCCGACCTTCCTTTTCAACTACTGCATAGCCGCGGGAAAGGGTTTTTAAGGGGCTTACGGCATCTAATTTCGAAATGGCGGTTTTTAGCCTTACATCGTATATCGAAAAAATATCTTTCAGCAGCAAAGACATTTTAGAATAAAGTTTGTTAACATACTCTGACTTTTCAAAAACTATTTTTTTCGAGCCGACAACATTAAACGCTTGTGCTAATTCCGATAACCTATGTTTCGATTTTGAATATTGAAATCTAATACCGTTATTTAATCTTTCGAGATGGTTTTGTAGTATTTTTTGAATTTCACTAATATCAGGCACCGCAAGTTCAGCCGCGGCAGATGGAGTCGGTGCGCGCATATCGGCGACAAAATCACAAATTGTAAAATCGGTTTCGTGACCTACTGCAGAAATTACAGGCACAGGAGATTCATAGACAGTTCGGGCTAATTTTTCATCATTAAACGCCCACAAGTCTTCAATTGAACCGCCGCCGCGCCCGATAATAATAACATCCGCTACACCTAAATCATAAAGCTTGTTCAGTGCCTTAATCATTGTTTGTGAAGCGCCCTCTCCCTGAACCAAAACAGGACAAACAAGAACCTTGCATATAGGACACCGCCTTGAAAGCACATTAATTATGTCCTGAAGTGCCGCACCCGAGGAAGAGGTAACAACGGCAACCGTTTTTGGAAATCTTGGTAAAGGCCTTTTTGTATCGGGGTTAAACAAGCCTTCCTTTGACAGACGCTCTTTAATAAGCATAAACTGCTGAGATAAATCGCCAATTCCGTATGGAACAATTTTTTCAACATAAAACTGAAATTGGCCATCCTTTTCATATAGTGTAACATTACCGGTGCAAATAACCTGTTCTCCGTCTTTTGGAATAAAACTATTCCGTAAGACATTCGGCTTAAACATTACACAGCGAATTAATGCGTCTTTATCTTTCAGTGAAAAGTAGATGTGGCCGCTCGTATAATGATTTTTAAGATTAGAAATTTCACCAATAACGCTGATGCTGCTAAGCTTAGCGTCACCATCTAATAAAGACCTGACATAAAAATTCAGTTGGCGGACAGAAATTGCATTTTCCATAATTAAATTGCCGGAATATTTCTCACGGCAGCGCCCAAAACACCGTTAACAAATGCCGCGTCTTCTGTTGAAGCAAATTTTTTACAAAGCTCAACCGCTTCGTTTATAGAAACATTTACAGGTATATCATCTCTGAATAAAATTTCATAAAGTGCTAAGCGCATAACCGATAAAGCAACCTTACCGATTCGGGAAATATTCCAACCATTAGAATTTTTTGAAATAATACCGTCAATTTTTTCAATATTTTCATAAACGCCATTAAAAACCGATATGCAATAATCGTCGGTCTCAAAATCTCGTACAGAAACCGCTAAATCGATAATTTCATCGGTCGGCAAATCGTTAAACACTTTTTCAAAAATTAATATAAAAGCCTGTTCTCGTGCAATTTTTCTTGTGAGCATAACAACACCCTTTGTAAAAAATCTATTATCTAATAAATTATAAACCATATTGCATATATTTGCAAGTAAAATTGCATAAAGATAATACTTGTAAAATTTATTAATTACTGATATAATATTATAAATTATGTTTTCTGGAGGGATATTATGGCTTTGGGATTCAGAAAAAGCATTTTTGGTTATAATTGCGAAGAAGTATCAGAATACCTACATAAAAAGGATTATGAGAATAAGCAGATAGTGGCTTCGCTTAACCAAAAAATTAACGGTCTTACGGACGAGCTTTCTAAAATTAACAACACTAATGCTGAGTTATCTGAAAACATCAAAGAACTTACTGAACAACTCGATTTTTACAAATCAAAATACGAAGAGGTTAAGACTTTGAGTGAGAATATAGGTAAACTGTACCTTGTTGCTCAAACAAATGCTAAGGCAATTATTAATTCGGCAAATGAAACCCGTACCTTGACCGAAAACGAAATTGAGGAAAATCTTGCCTTAATAAACAACACTAACTCTTCTCTTTTAACTCTTAAAAGTGACTTAATTAATTTAAGCAACACTTTTGTATCAGAAATTGAAAGACTGTCAGTCTCACTTGATAAAATCAAGTGTTTGGCACAAGGCTCAAAAGAAAACGCTGATAATGGTGTTCAAAACTTTGAAAAGGTTTATGACAATATTGTAAAATGATGAGAGAGTATTACCTTAACACAGATAATATATTTGAGTGGAAAGATAAAGTCGCCACAGGCGATAAAATTTTTCTTTCCGGCACAGTTTATACGGCGCGCGATGCGGCCCATAAACGAATTTTTGAATTGATTGAAGAAAACCAGGAATTGCCGTTTTCTCTTAGCAACGCTACAATTTTTTATGCCGGCCCTACTCCTGCCCCTACAGGCTTTGCGGTTGGTAGCTGTGGTCCTACAACTTCTTCAAGAATGGATGCTTTTGCGCCAATATTATACAACAAAGGCGTAGCGTGCACCATCGGTAAAGGTCCAAGAGACCAAAAAACAGTAGACGCAATTATAAAAAATAAAGCTATTTATTTATGCGCAATCGGCGGTGCAGGCGCACTAGCGGCACATTCTATTGATAAATGTGATGTGATTGCTTTTGATGATTTAGGCTGTGAATCGGTTAAAAAACTAGAATTTAATAATTTTCCGCTTTTTGTTGCCATAGATTCTACAGGTAAATCCATTTTTAATACGCAAGGATAATGTTATGAAGAATTTTTTAAAGATTTATTATATATTGTGGATTGTTTTAGCGTTAATCTTTAATGTGGTAGCCTTTATAAATCCGGGCGAAGCGGGTGAATTTTATCGTTACAATATGGAGTTTTTTATTCCTATTGTTATAGTTGATATTTTCTTTTTGCTTCAGCTTTTCTTAGCCCACTTATCTCTTAAAAATTTCAGAAAAAAAACAAAGAATAACTTTGAAGAGCTATCTGTACTTATTAAAAACGCAGTATTTTTAATTACACTTTTACTTGTATGTGTAATTATTCAGATTTTCCCCGCAATCCCCAAATGGATTAATCCCATATCCGCTCTTTTAGTGTTTATAATTAACTATTTTGTGGTTTCTAAAAACAACGATTCTATCAAACAGTTTATTGAAAAAATTATAAGTATTCTTTCAAAACGCGTTGTAAAATTAATTATAGCGCCTGCAACCGTTGCAGTTTGCATTATGGTTGTACTTTTGCTAACAATATTTATTCCAAATTATAAATACAACAAAGCGATAAGTCTTGTTAATTGTGGAGAATTTTCTGCTGCTTGTAGCGAGTTCTATTCGATAAATAATTACAAAGATAGTAAAGCACAGATTAATTCAATCGTTGAAAACAACCCGGCCTTGTCTTTTTACATTGCAAAAATTGGTGATACCGTAAAATACGGTAGTTATGAGCAAGACGACAATATTGATAACGGCAAGGAAGCTATGGAATGGACTGTAATTGATATTAAAGGTAATAAATTACTGCTTATTAATAACTATTGTATAGAAAAAGCGCCTTATCACAGTGATTTAGAAAATATCACTTGGGCCGATTGCTCTTTAAGACAGTGGCTTAACAATGAATTTATAAGCACAGCTTTTACAGAACTTGAACAAGAGAGAATTGATAAGACACGCCTTACTAATCATAAGAATCCGTCTTACAGGGCGCCTATTGGCGGCAAAAACACGACAGACCGTGTTTTTATTCTTAGCTACAATGAAGCTAAATTCTATCTTAAAACCGATGATATGGTTAATGTGAAAGCGACAAAATATGTTGAACAACAACTCGCGCATGTAAGCGGTGAAACAGGTAACGCTTTATGGTGGTTGCGCACACCGGGCGCTGCAAATACAAATGCTGCTACTAACCATTTTGTAAAACAGTTCAGTCTAATGGGTTATCAGGTAAATCACGGTGCATATACCGTAAGACCTTGCATCTGGATTGAATTATAAACATAAAAAAACCGTCCTACAACAGTAGGTGAAGTGATATAGTGATGGTAGACACTAAAAAGAGTGTCTACCATCACTATTTTTTATGTTAAGATAAAAGGAAGGAGTTGATCGTAATGGGAAGACCAAAAGGCGGAATAAATATTACCCACAGCAAAGAGGAAAAGC
>JAZNRP010000019.1:0-3741 GCA_045590755.1 Acutalibacteraceae bacterium | reverse complement strand
TGTAAGAGACCCTTGTCTTCCTAAGACCGCTTGGCCTCCGACTTAGCAGTATTCCGTTCATGGGACAACCCCCGTGCAAACGTATACAGACGTGACAATGATATCCCCTACAGCTGGGGTACAGCAGTTAACGTTCAGATGATGGCATTCAAGTCGGATCGTAGCCATGTCGTTCTGTGAGCCAAGGAGTTGTAAGAGACCCTTGTCTTCCTAAGACCGCTTGGCCTCCGACTTGGTCTTCAAGAATAGCGCAAACCTTGTTAAATTCAGCAAATGCTTCGGGGAACTTTTCAGCCATCTGAGCGATCGGCATAGGTGTACGAACACCTGCAACAACATCTTCACCCTGAGCATTTACAAGGAACTCACCCATAAGACCGGGTTCACCTGTAGCAGGGTCACGAGTAAAGGCAACACCTGTACCGCAGTCATCACCCATATTACCGAATGCCATCATCTGTACATTAACAGCGGTACCCCAAGAATACGGAATATCGTTATCACGACGGTATACATTGGCACGGGGGTTGTCCCATGAACGGAATACTGCTTCAACAGCGCCCATGAGCTGTTCCTTCGGGTCAGACGGGAAGTCCTTACCAATTTTGTTCTTATATTCAGCTTTGAACTGATTTGCAAGTTCTTTAAGGTCTTCAGCTGTAAGGTCGATATCTTGTGTTACGCCCTTAGCTTCCTTCATTTCGTCGATAAGCTGTTCAAAGTACTTCTTACCAACTTCCATAACAACATCAGAATACATTTGAATGAAACGACGGTAGCAGTCGTAAGCCCAACGGGCATTGCCCGATTTTGCAGCCATAACTTCTACAACTTCTTCGTTAAGACCAAGGTTAAGAATGGTATCCATCATACCGGGCATAGATGCGCGTGCACCCGAACGAACCGATACTAAAAGCGGATTTTCCTTATCACCGAACTTCATACCGGTGATGCCTTCCATCTTATCGATGTATTCCATAATCTGTGCCTGAATATCATCGTTAATCTTGCGGCCATCTTCATAATACTGTGTGCAAGCCTCTGTTGAAACGGTGAAGCCCTGCGGAACAGGAAGACCGATCTTGGTCATTTCTGCAAGGTTAGCACCCTTACCGCCGAGAAGCTCACGCATGCTTGCGTCACCTTCTGAGAAAAGGTATACATACTTGTGACTCATAGTTTTACCTCCTGATTATTAGCAAACTTTGTTTGCATTATTTACCTAATTTCCCCTATATTAAAATAGGGTAGCAATTCATTATAACACATTTTTAAAAAATTAAAAGGGTTTTTTGAAAATTTTTTACTGTTTTTGGCTTTTTTTACATTCTTTTCAAAAATTTATCTGTTTTTTTATTATTTTTTGTTGTTTGCGCAATATTTTAATACTTGTTGCAATATTTTTCTTGCTTTCTTTGTTTAGAAGTGTTATTATATAATGCACAAATAAAAATAAGGAGTATTTTTATGGACAAATTGCTTGTACTGTTCACCGCTTTAGGCGCGGTAATCGCTCTGGTTTTTGCTGTGTTTACAGCAAAGCATGTGCTGAAATTTTCGGAAGGCAACGAAACAATGAAAAAGATTTCGTTGTCCATCAGACGCGGTGCTAATGCATATCTTAAACGCCAGTACACCGTGGTTGCCGTTTTCTTTGCGGCAATGTTTGTTGTTTTACTTGTTATGGCCGCTCTTGGTTTCTTAACATATTTTGTACCGTTTGCATTTGTAACGGGCGGCTTTTTCTCGGCTCTTTCAGGCTTTATCGGTATGAAGATTGCAACCCACTCAAACGCGCGTACCGCCAATGCTTGTAGGGACGGCCTTAACCGCGGACTCCGCGTTGCCTTTTCGGCGGGCTCTGTAATGGGCTTTACAGTGGTAGGCCTTGGTCTTTTAGACATTTCTCTTTGGTTTTTCTTGCTCAATAATGTATTCCATCTGTCCGCTTCCGAAATTACCGCTTCTATGGTAACCTTCGGTATGGGTGCATCGTCTATGGCTTTGTTTGCCAGAGTTGGCGGCGGTATCTTTACAAAGGCTGCCGATGTGGGCGCCGACCTTGTTGGTAAGGTTGAAGCGGGTATTCCCGAAGACGACCCGAGAAACCCCGCAGTTATTGCCGATAATGTAGGCGATAATGTAGGTGATGTTGCAGGTATGGGTGCCGACCTTTATGAATCGTATGTCGGCTCAATTATATCTTCTGCGGCGCTCGGTGTTGCGGCATTCTCAAACAACTCTGTAATAGGTGCTTTCAGTGCTATGGCGGTGCCTATGCTTATCGCGGCACTCGGTGTTGTGTGCTCGGTTATCGGTACCTTCTTTGTTCGCACTAAGGAAGATGCAACGCAAAAAAGTCTGCTTAAATCTCTCGCGCGCGGAACCAATTTAAGTGCCGTTTTAATTGCAGTACTGTCCCTTCCTATTGTATGGTTCTGCCTTGATGGCAAAAACTCACTCGGTCTTTACTTTGCTATTCTTTCAGGTCTTGTATCAGGTGTGTTAATCGGTCAGGCTACCGAATACTTTACATCTGACACATACAGACCTACAAATAAGCTTTCAAACAAATCCGAAACCGGTTCTGCTACCATTATAATAGGCGGCTTCAGCCTTGGTATGCTCTCAACTGCGCTTCCCGTAATTATCGTGGCCGCTTGTATTCTGGTTGCCTTCTTCTGCTCGGGCGGTGCTGCAAATGGGAACGCCGGTCTTTACGGCATTTCTCTTGCCGCTGTAGGTATGCTCTCAACTCTCGGTATTACCCTTGCAACCGACGCTTACGGACCCGTTGCAGATAATGCGGGCGGTATTGCTCAGATGGCGAATCTCGAAGCAGAAGTCAGAGAACGCACCGATGCGCTTGATTCTCTCGGTAACACCACCGCCGCTACAGGCAAAGGCTTTGCTATAGGCTCTGCTGCACTTACTGCTTTAGCGCTTATGGCTTCCTATATAAATAAAATCGGCGAAGTAGCCGCTTCCCAGGGCGCCACAGTTTCCCTTGTATTTGACATTACAAGCCCCACTGTTTTGGTTGGTCTATTTATTGGTGCTTGTCTGCCCTTTGTTTTCTCGGCATTCGCTATGGAATCTGTAGGCAAGGCGGCACAGTCAATTGTTGTTGAAGTGCGCCGTCAGTTTAAAGAAATTAAAGGTCTGATGGAAGGCAAGGCCGAGCCGGATTATACATCCTGCGTAGACCTTTGCACAAAGGCAAGTCTTAGGGAAATGATACTTCCGACCGTTATTGCCGTTGTAGTGCCTATAGTAGTAGGTCTTATTCTCGGTTATAAGGGCGTTGTAGGTATGTTGGCGGGTGCTACCATCAGTGGTTTCTTACTTGCAATATTTATGTCCAACTCGGGCGGTGCGTGGGACAACGCTAAAAAGTATATTGAAAGCGGAACCCACGGCGGTAAGGGTGGCGAACAGCACAAGGCTGCCGTTGTAGGCGATACTGTAGGTGACCCGTTCAAAGATACTGCAGGACCTGCAATTAATATTCTTATAAAGCTGCTTTCAATGGTATCTATCGTATTTGCAAGTATCGTTCTTAAATACAGTATTTTCTAAATGAAAAAGCTCGGCAGAATCTGAACAAGTCCAGTAAAAACGGACAATAGAAAAAAAGCACCTCCTATGGTAGAATTAAAAAGCTACCATAGGAGGTTTTGTTATGTCAGGAATAAAAGGTATGAAAATGTATCCACAAGAAATAAGAAAAAGGATACTCAC
>JAZNRP010000018.1:0-58553 GCA_045590755.1 Acutalibacteraceae bacterium | reverse complement strand
AAAGAAGGTAAAGCTGCCAAGGGCGCAAAGAAATAATAAAAGGAGTGTATTAAAATGGTTAATAAGCCTGATTCTAACAAGGCTCGTATCCGCAGACATATGCGTGTTCGCGGTAAAATCAACGGTACTGCAGAGTGCCCCCGCCTTGACGTATTCCGCTCCAACAGCAATATTTACGCCCAGCTTATAGATGATGTAAAGGGTGTAACTCTGGTTGCCGCTTCGTCTACCGAAAAAGAATTCGGTACAGCTAAGGGTAACAAAGAAGAAGCCCGCAAGGTTGGACAGTTAATTGCTAAACGTGCTGCTGATAAGAGTATCACCGAAGTCGTTTTTGACCGCGGCGGATATGTTTATCACGGACGTGTCAAGGAGCTTGCCGAAGGAGCCCGCGAGGGCGGCCTCAAGTTCTAAAAGAAGGAGGAATACTTTTGGCTACAAAATTTGACATAACAACATTAGATGACCCTAAAGCATTAAAAGAAAAAGTAGTTTCCATCAACCGCGTTTCTAAGACAGTAAAGGGCGGACGTATTATGAAGTTCGCAGCTTTGGTTGTTGTAGGTAACGGTGATGGTGTTGTAGGCTTCGGTTTGGGTAAGGCCGGTGAAGTTCCGGAAGCTATCCGCAAGGGTATCGAAGATGCTAAGAAAAATCTTATGAAGGTTTCTCTTAAGGGCACCACAATCCCGCACGAAGTTATTGGTGAGTTCGGCGCAGGTCGCGTTCTTATGAAGCCGGCTGCTCCCGGTACCGGTGTTATCGCCGGCGGTCCGGTTCGTGCCGTACTTGAAGCAGTAGGTGTTTCTGATATTCGTACCAAGACCTTACGCTCAAAGAACCCCTGCAATGTTGTTCGCGCTACTATTCAGGGTCTCGCTTCATTGCGTAGTGCCGAGGAAGTCGCTGTAATTCGTGGCAAGTCGGTTAAAGAAATTATCGGTTAAGGAGGAGCAGCATAATGGCTAGAACAAAAAAGGCTGCCGGCCTTAAAATTAAATTGGTTAAGAGTGTAATCGGTTGCAAGAAAGACCAGATTGCTACAGTTTACGCTTTAGGTCTTAAGAAAATCGGTGACGAAGTAATTCAGCCCGATAACGACCAGACCAAGGGTAAGATTAAAAAGGTTATCCACCTCGTAGAGGTAACTGAGGCTTAAGTCTCAATAAATCGACTATTCTAAGACGAGTAGCGATACTAAGCAAGGAGGTGCGAAAAATGAAACTGCATGAACTTACACCTGCTTTCGGTTCGACAAAAGAATCAAAGCGTATAGGCAGAGGTCATGGTTCCGGCAACGGTAAAACAGCCGGTAAAGGTCACAAGGGTCAGAAGGCTCGTGCCGGTCGCGGTATGAGAGCTGGTTTCGAAGGCGGTCAGATGCCGCTTCAGAGACGTATTCCTAAGCGTGGCTTTAACAACATTTTTGCCGAGGAGACTGTGGCTATCAATGTTGCTGCTCTCAATAAATTTGAGGATGGCGCAGTTGTAGATGCTGTAGCTCTTATGGAAAAAGGTATTATTAATAAAGCTGATGTAGCTGTAAAGGTTCTCGGTAACGGTACTGTTACAAAGAAACTCACAGTAAAGCTTTCAGCTTTCTCTAAATCTGCTGAAGAAAAAATCACTAAGGCCGGCGGAAAGGCAGAGGTGACAGAATAATGTTCGAAACGATTAAAAATGCATGGAAAATTGTTGACCTGCGTAAAAAAATTCTTTTCACATTTTTCATTATTCTCATTTTCCGAATTGGCTCGGTAATTCCGGTTCCTTATGTAGATGTTGAAGGATTAAGAAATTTAGCCAGTGGCTCAAATGAATTCTTCAGTTATCTGTCAATTCTGACCGGTGGCGGACTTGAATATGCGGCTATCTTTGCTATGTCAGTAACCCCGTATATTAACTCTTCAATTATTATACAGTTGCTTACAGTAGCAATTCCCGCACTTGAGCGTCTTGCAAAGGACGGCGAAGAAGGACAAAAGAAGATAGCACAAATCACCCGTTATGTAACGGTTGTTTTAGGACTTATTCAAGGTACTGCTTATTTCTTCTATCTTAAAGGCAGTTCTCTTATCAATGTTGAGGGAACAGGAGCAATGGTTTTTGCCGGATTTGTTATCGTTCTCTGCTTTACGGCAGGTTCTGCACTTGTAATGTGGTTGGGCGAACAAATCGATGCAAACGGTATCGGTAACGGTATTTCGATGTTGCTCTTCGCCGGTATTATTTCCCGTGCACCTGATGCCGCAAGGTATCTGTGGGCATATTGGTCAGTACCGGGTGTCACAGCCAAGCTTATCGTTGTTGGCATAATTTTGGTATTCTTAGCAATTATCGGTTTTGTTGTTTGGATGACAAATGCAGAACGCAGAATACCCGTTCAGTATGCTAAGCGTGTAGTTGGCAACAAGATGTACGGTGGACAGAACACACATATTCCGATTAAGGTTAATATGTCAGGTGTTATGCCGATAATCTTCGCTTCATCAATTCTTATGTTACCCACAATGATTTTATCATTCTGGCCGAGCGCTACTAACAATTTCTTCGGAAAGGTTTTAGAGCTCTTTAGTGTTCAGGGTATCTTCTATGCGGTAATGTATTTCTTCCTTATTATTGGATTTGCGTATTTCTATACAACAATCCAGTTTAATCCGGTTGAAATGGCAAATAACCTTCGTAAAAACGGCGGTTCTGTTCCGGGTATACGTCCGGGTAAAACAACTTCTGATTTTATTCAGAAAATTTTGTCAAGAATTACCTTAATGGGTGCTTTGTTCTTAAGTATTATCGCAATACTTCCTATTATTATAGGAAATGTCGGTGGAATTTCTATTTCACTCGGCGGTACATCGGTACTCATTATAGTTGGTGTTGCATTAGATACCGTACAGAATCTTGAGTCTCAGATGATGATGCGTCATTACAAGGGATTCTTAGATTAATTTAGGAGTGAAAAGATTATGAAATTAATTCTTTTAGGAGCTCCGGGTGCCGGCAAAGGCACACAAGCAGAAATTATCTGCGAAAAATTCAACATTCCCGCCATTTCTACCGGTAATATTCTCCGCGAGGCGATTAAGAACGGTACCGAAATGGGCGTGAAGGCAAAATCGTTTATTGATAACGGAGACCTGGTTCCCGATGAAGTTGTAATCGGTATAATCAATGACCGTCTGTCAGAAAAAGACTGTGAAAACGGCTTCATCCTTGATGGTTTCCCGCGTACAATACCGCAGGCAGAAGCGCTTGATAAAATGAATATAGGCATCGATTGTGCTTTGTCCATTGAAGTTGCTGATGAAAAAATTATGCAACGCTTATCAGGCCGTAGAGTATGCCCGTGGTGTGGCGCAAGTTATCATATAGACTATAAAAAACCTGCTAAAGATGGTATTTGTAATAATTGCGGTACAGAGCTTGTTCAGCGTAACGATGATAAGCCTGAAACCATTTTGGATCGTCTGAGTGTTTATCACAGTCAGACCGAGCCGCTCAAGAGTTATTACGAATCGGCAGGTAAGCTCATAACAGTAGAAGGACAGGAAGAGGTTGCTGATACAACAAAGCTTGTTCTTGCTGCATTGGAGTTTTAGTTATGATAGTGCTTAAAACCGGTCGTGAACTTTCTATTATGAAAGAAGCTTGCAGAATATCGGCAGGAGCATTAAAGGTTATTGGTCAGGCTGTAGAGCCCGGTGTAACAACGGGCGAGCTTGACAGGATTGCTGAAAAATATATTTTAAGTCAGGGTGCAAAACCCAACTTCAAAAATTATCAAGGCTATCCTGCAACAGCCTGTATATCAATAAATGACGGGGTAATTCATGGCATACCGTCTGATAAACGCGTTATCAAATCAGGTGACATAGTCAGTGTTGATTTAGGCGCGGTGTTTGAGGGGTATCACGGCGACAATGCCGCCACTTTTGCAGCAGGGGACATTTCCGCTGACGCAAAGCGGCTGATAGACACGACAAGGGAGAGCCTTTACGAAGGTATCAAATTTGCTCGTGCAGGCGGCAGAGTAGGTGATATCGGTCACGCTATTCAGAAATATGTTGAATCCCGTGGTTTTTCCGTTGTCCGCGATTTCGTGGGCCACGGTATAGGCACAAAGCTTCATGAATCGCCAGAAGTTCCAAACTTTGGCATTTCCGGTAAGGGAATCCGACTTTTACCCGGTATGACAATAGCAATTGAGCCAATGATTAATTTCGGTAGGCCCGATGTTAAAATTTTACCGGATGGTTGGACTGTTCTGACTAAAGACGGTTCTCTGTCTGCACATTTTGAACATACGGTTGCTATCACTCCCGATGGACCGCAAATTATGACAGTAGTCTAACGGAGGTTCAAATGGATATAGGACGTGTAGTGTGTTCGATTTCCGGACACGACGAAGGGTTTTATATGGTAGTTGTAGGAAAACGAGCGGAAGGCTTACTCGTTGCTAACGGTAAACAAAGAAAGCTCGAAAATCCTAAGCTTAAAAATATTAAACACCTTTTAGTTACGGAATATTTTGTGGAAGCAGAACAGTTGAAATCAAACAAGTCACTTCGTAAGGCCATTTACGGCTTTATGGGTAAGTATAAGGAGGAAATTATATGTCAAAAGAAGATATGATTGAACTTGAAGGTACGGTAGTTGAAGCTATGCCTAACGCAATGTTCAAGGTTGAAATTCAGGGTGGACATATTATCTTAGCCCACATTTCAGGTAAGCTCCGTATGAATTTTATACGAATTTTACCGGGAGATAAGGTAACGGTAGAAATGTCCCCATATGATCTGTCTAAGGGACGTATCACTTGGCGTTCAAAATAAACAGAGAAAATTTTAGGAGGTATAATCCAAATGAAAGTCAGACCTTCTGTAAAAAAGATTTGCGAAAAGTGCAAAATCATTAAGCGCAAGGGTAAAATCATGGTAATCTGTGAAAATCCCAAGCATAAGCAGCGTCAGGGTTAACCTGCGCACACAATACAATGGAGGTGCATTGATAAATGGCCCGTATTACCGGTGTTGACCTTCCGAATGAAAAGAGAGTTGAAATCGGACTCACTTATATCTACGGAATCGGTCTTACAACATCCAGAAAAGTCCTTGAAGCAACAGGTATCAATCCTGATACACGCTGTAAGGATTTAACGGAAGATGAAATTTCAAAATTGCGTGAATACATCGACCATAACCTTCAGGTTGAAGGTGACCGTCGCCGTACAATCGCATTCGACATCAAAAGACTTATTGAAATTGGTAGCTATCGCGGACTTCGTCACCGCAAAGGTTTGCCTGTAAGAGGACAGCGCTCAAAGACAAATGCTCGTACTCGTAAAGGTCCGAAGAAGACAATAGCTAACAAGAAAAAGTAAGTAGGAGGAAGATAATATGGCTACTAAGACTACTGCAACACGCAGACGTCGTGAAAAGAAAAATATTGAACGCGGTGCTGCCCATATCCAGTCTACCTTCAACAATACTATAATCACTCTTACCGATACACAGGGCAACGCTCTTTCTTGGGCATCTGCCGGCGAACTCGGTTTTAGAGGTTCTAGAAAATCTACTCCTTTCGCCGCACAGAGCGCTGCTGAAACAGCTGCAAAGGCTGCTATGGAGCACGGTTTGAAATCAGTAGAAGTATATGTTAAAGGTCCGGGTGCAGGCCGTGAGGCTGCTATTCGTGCATTACAGTCAGCAGGTCTTGAAGTTACTATGATTAAAGATGTAACTCCAATTCCGCACAACGGTTGCCGTCCTCCGAAGAGAAGACGTGTCTAACCAAATATATGGAGGTGTGTTAGATGGCAAGATATACCGGAGCAGTTTGTAGATTATGCCGCCGTGAAGGACAAAAATTGTTCTTAAAGGGCGAGCGCTGCTATTCCGATAAATGTTCTGTTGGTATCAGAGCTTATGCTCCCGGCCAGCATGGACAGGGCCGTAAGAAATCTTCTGAATACGGTTTACAGCTTCGTGCTAAACAGAAGGCAAGAAGATTTTACGGTGTACAAGAAGGCCAGTTCTACCATTATTTTGAATTGGCAGAACGCAAGCAGGGTATCACAGGTGAAAATCTGTTACAAATCCTTGAAAGCCGTCTTGATAATGTTGTTTACAGAGCAGGTTATGCTTCTTCAAGAGCCGAAGCCAGACAGCTTGTTGGCCACGGTCACTTTGAAGTTAACGGCAGCCGCGTAGACATCGCTTCTTACTTGCTTAAGGCAGGCGACGTAGTTGCTATCTGCGAAAAGAGCAAGGCAAGCGATAAGTTCAAGGCTGTAGTAGAAGCTAACGGTGCAAGACCTGCACCCGAATGGATGGATATCGACCGCGATAATCTTTCGGTTAAGGTTGTAAGCCTTCCCGAGCGCAGTCAGATTCACGCTCCTGTTGAAGAACAGCTTATCGTAGAATTCTATTCTAAGTAATAGTATTTTGTTTATCGAATATTTTCCGCATAAAATATTCGGTGTTAAAATCTATCTATGCGGAGAAGTGGAGCTTTAAATGTTAGAGATTGAAAAGCCCAGAATTGAAACGCTGGATTTATCTGAAGACGGCAAATACGGCAAATTCAGAATGACCCATCTTGAACGCGGTTATGCAATTACACTTGGTAACAGTATGCGCAGAGTTTTACTCTCCACACTTCCCGGTGTTGCAGTTACAACCATCAAGATTGACGGTGTTGTTCACGAATTTTCAACCGTAAAAGGCGTTAAAGAAGATATAACCGAAATAGTCCTTAATATTAAGGGACTTATTGCTAAGCTTCATTGCGACGGTCCTAAAACCGTTTATATCGAAGCTGAAGGTCCGTGCGAAATCACAGCAGCTGATATTAAGGCTGACAGTGAAGTTGAAATCCTTAATCCCGATTTGCATATCGCAACACTTGATGTTGATGGCAAACTCAATATGGAAATGACACTTGATAAGGGACGCGGCTATGTACCTGCTGTACAGAACAAGCCCGAAACAACCGTAATCGGTGTTATTCCGGTGGATTCAATTTTCACACCCGTTTTAAAGGCTAATTTTACTGTTGAAGATACTCGTCAGGGAAGCGAAATTAATAAAAACGCTCTTACCCTTGAAGTATGGACCGACGGTTCTATTATGGCTAATGAGGCGGTATCTATGTCCGCAAAGATTTTGATTGAGCATTTCGAGCTTTTCCTTGATTTATCAGATGTTGCTGCTACCGGTGAAAGCTTTATGGCTGAAAAGGGTACAAGCGATAAGGAAAAGGTTCTTGATATGACAATCGAAGAACTTGATTTGTCTGTTCGTAGCTTTAACTGCTTAAAGCGTGCAGGCATAAATACAGTAGAAGACCTTATCAATAAGTCTGAGGAAGATATGATGAAGGTTAGAAATCTTGGCCGTAAATCTCTTGAAGAGGTTATAGCGAAACTTGATTCGTTCGGTTTCACTCTCAAAAAGGAAGAAGATTAAGCCAAAGAACATCCAGAAGGAGTGAGTATAATGCCAGGTACAAGAAAGCTTGGAAGAACCAGCGACCACAGAACTGCTATGCTCAGAGCTATGGTTACCTATTTGTTTGAAAACGGCAAAATTGAAACCACAGTTACACGTGCTAAGGAAGTTCGTTCGGTAGCAGAGAAATATATTACACTCGCTAAAGATAATAGTCTTCACAGTAAGCGTCAAGCTTTAGCTTTTATTACTAAGGAAGATGTAGTTGCAAAGCTTTACAACGAAATCGCTCCTAAGTATAATGATAAGAACGGCGGTTATTGCCGCATCACAAAGACCGGCCCCCGCCGCGGTGATGCTGCAGAAATGGCTATTATTGAGTTAATCTAATTTCTCAATCTGGTTTAGTCCTCACATCGTAAGTCTGTAAATTCAGCCTTATGATGCGGGGACTAAATTTTTTTGCAAAATAAAAAAGCGATGCTTTTTGCATCGCTTTTTCATATTTATTATTTGTGATAAAGCTTTTTGCTTTCGTGAATCGGCTCACTCGTTACATTAAGTCCAAGCTTTCTGAGAGTATGCTCGTCCGAATCGGCAAGAATTACGGTTGAATGTAATTCAAGTCCGCGAAGCTTTGGTAACTGTTTAAGCGCTAATGCTGCAGTTTCGTCGGTTGCCGCACAGATTGAAAGCGCTATCAGTATTTCATCGGTGTGAAGCCTTGGATTGCGGTTGCCGATGTATACTGTTTTAAGATGCTGTACAGGCTCAATAATTTCGGGAGAAATAAGCTCCTTATCGTCCGGTATACCGGCTAAAATTTTAAGCGTGTTTAAAAGCGCCGCCGAGCAAGAACCGAGTAGGGAAGATGTCTTACCCGTAACAATTTGTCCATCACTAAGCTCTATTGCAACGGCAGGCTTTCCGGTTTGCTCTGCTTTATTAAGCGCCGGAATAACGGTTAAGCGGTCTTCGGGGGTTATACCCGCCTGTTTCATAAGAAGTTCAATTTTTCTAACCTGTGTAATATCTGCACTTCCGCGCTTAACCTCAACACGCGCTTTATAATATCTTCTTATAATTTCCTGACAGGAAGCGTCCCTAATTGCTTCATCGTCTATAATGGCGTTGCCTACCATATTAACACCCATATCGGTCGGGCTCTTGTAAGGGGATTTACCTAAAATTTCACCCATCATAGCATTAAGCACAGGGAAAATTTCAATATCACGGTTGTAGTTAACTGTTGTTTCACCGTATGCTTCAAGGTGGAATGGGTCAATCATATTAACATCATCAAGGTCGGCAGTGGCCGCCTCGTATGCAAGGTTTACAGGGTGCTTAAGCGGAATATTCCACACAGGGAAGGTCTCAAACTTAGCGTAACCTGCTTTAATGCCGCGCTTGTGGTCGTGGTAAAGCTGAGATAAACAGGTTGCCATTTTACCGCTACCGGGACCGGGGGCAGTAACCACTACTAATGAACGGGATGTTTCAATATAATCATTTCTGCCAAAACCGTCATCACTTACTATAAGCGGAATGTCTGATGGGTAATTTTCAATGGGGTAATGTCTGTATACATTTATACCAAGGGCTTTAAGGCGGCTTTCAAAGGAAATTGCGGCATGTTGATTATTAAAGCAGGTAATTACAACACTGCCAACATATAGACCTATTTCTCTGAAAACATCAATCAGTCGCAAAACATCGTTGTCGTAGGTAATGCCAAGGTCACCGCGTTTTTTGTTTTTCTCAATAGCGTCGGCATTAATTACTATTACAATTTCGGCTTGGTCCTTAAGATTAAGCAACATCTTAACCTTACTGTCTGGCGCAAAACCGGGTAACACGCGCGACGCGTGATAATCGTCAAACAGCTTGCCACCAAATTCAAGATAAAGCTTGCCACCGAAATACTTTATGCGCTCCCTGATTTTCTGGGATTGTAAAGTTATATACTTTTCGTTATCAAAACCCTGCCTTTTCATAATTTCCCCCATAGTAGTTATATACTACTTATTATAATATCTTATAGCTAATGTTTCAAGCATTAATTTAATTATTTATATAATACTTGCCGAAATTGAATATATATGTTAAAATAATATAGATAATGTTATTAAAAGGTGATATCAATGGAAGAATCAGCAAAAAAGAAGGTACTTAGTTGTATTCAGCCGAGCGGTATGTTAACACTTGGTAATTATATAGGCGCGCTTAAAAACTGGTTGGCAATGCAAGAAGAGTTTGACTGCACCTATGCAGTAGCCGACCTTCACGCTATTACCGTCAGACAAGACCCTGCAAAATTACGCCAACATATTTATTCTACTGCGGCGTTGCTTTTAGCTCTTGGAATTGACCCGGAAAAAAGCAATATCTTTATTCAGTCGCATGTTCCTGCCCACTCACAGCTTGCGTGGATTCTTTCTTGCTACACACAGTTTGGTGAGCTTTCCCGTATGACACAGTTCAAAGAAAAATCGGCAAAGCATGCCGATAATATTAACGCGGGACTTTTTTCCTACCCGGTACTTATGGCGGCAGATATTTTACTGTATAAGCCTGATTTAGTACCCGTAGGTGCAGACCAGAAGCAGCACCTTGAAATTGCCCGTGATATTGCTACTCGCTTTAATCATATTTATGGCGATGTGTTTACCGTTCCTGATGCGTATATACCAAAAGTAGGCGCCCGTGTTATGTCACTGCAGGAGCCTACCAAGAAAATGTCCAAATCGGATGAAAATGTGAACTCTTGGGTAGCAATACTTGATAGCAAGGATGACATTATAAGAAAATTTAAACGCGCGGTAACCGATAGCGAAGCCAAGGTTTGCATTGGCGAAAACAAGGCGGGTATAAATAACCTTATCGGTATATATTCGTCAATTACGGGTAAAACTGCTGATGAAATAACAAAAGAGTTTGAAGGTAAGGGCTATGGCGACTTTAAGTTAGCAGTAGGCGAAGCGGTTGCTGATGAATTAGCCCCTATAAAAGAACGCTATAATACATTTATAAGCGATAAAAAGCAGCTTGAAGATATTTACCGATTAGGTGACCAAAGAGCAGAATATATCGCAAATAAAACAATTTGTAAGGTTATGAAAAAGGTTGGCTTTGTGCTATGAGTTTTTGTTTTGTCGGCAATAAGCGCACCATAGAAACTGCCCGGAATTTCATAGCCGAAGGGCGTATACCCCACGCCATTTTAATTGAAGGCGAGCAGGGTACGGGCAGGCATAAGTTGGCTCACTTTATAGCTGACGCCGCAGTTTGTACTGAAAGCACAGCACCCTGCGGTAAATGCCGTAACTGTCTTTTAAGTGCTGGTGGGAACCACCCCGATATTCTTTTGGTGTCACTTCTTAAGGACAAAAAGAGTATTACTGTAAATCAGATAAGGGAAGTCAGAAGCACGGCGTATGTCAGGGCGCATATGGGTGGCAGAAAGGTTATTATAATCGAAAATGCCGAAAGTATGAACGAACAAGCGCAAAATGCATTACTTAAGGTGTTGGAAGAACCGCCTAAAAATGTAATTTTTATTCTCATTACAGAAAATGCAGCTATGTTGCTTTGCACAATTGTGTCGCGTTGTACGATGTTTTCACTCTCAGCCCCGCAGATGAGTGAGGCGGCAGATTATTTAAGACACACAACAAACGCCGATATTGACACAATTACCGAAACGCTCAAAGCGTGTCGCAATAATATTGGCAGAGCGCTGGAGCTTCTCGGCAAAAAGGGTAAAACTGATGATGTTGCGGCCACATTTGCCGAAAATTTAATTTCGGGAAGCGGTGCATATGAGTTACTTAAAATATCGTACCCGCTTGAAAAAAACAGAGTTAAATGTCAGGAATTTGTAGATAGTTTAAAACTGCATTTGACCGAAGAAATGCGTTCATATATAAGTAAAGGTTTGTCGGTAGAACGGCTTATAAGGTATTACGATATACTGACCGATGCCGAGCCAAGCCTTGAAACCAATATAAATATCTCATTGTTTTTGAATGCACTTGTATGTAAACTGTGCAGTGTGCATTAAAAGAAAGGAAATAAAGTATGGTACAGGTTGTTGCCGTTAAATTCAAACAAGACGGCAGAATTTACTATTTTGACCCCGACGGCAATAAGGCCGAGACGGGTCAGTATGTGGTTGTTGAAACCTCTCGCGGAATCGAATGTGGTTTTGTAAGTGAAGGCTGCCATAATGTGCCTGATAGCAAAATAGTGGCTCCGCTTAAAAAGGTTTTAAGAATAGCCACTGATAAAGATATTGCTAAAATGGAAGAAAACCGTAAAAAAGAGAAGGAAGCCTTGGCAGTTTGCGAAGAGCTTGTAGCACATCATCAGCTTGATATGTGCTTAACCAGTGCCGAGTATGCTTTTGACGGCAGTAAAATTTTGTTTTACTTTACCTCGGAGGGCAGAGTTGACTTCCGTGAGCTTGTAAAGGATTTGGCTTCCCGCCTTCATACAAGAATAGAACTCAGACAAATAGGTGTGCGCGATGAAGCAAAAATGCTTGGCGGTATAGGAATTTGCGGTCAACCGTTCTGTTGCTCAAGATTTCTGCACGATTTCCAACCCGTTTCCATTAAAATGGCAAAGGAACAGGGGCTCTCCCTTAATCCTACAAAAATATCGGGTTCCTGCGGCAGACTTATGTGTTGCCTTAAATATGAACAAGATGCTTACGAGCAGCTTATTAAATCAACCCCAGGTATCGGTTCAATTGTAAAAACCTATTCGGGCACGGGTGTTGTGTCGGATGTTAACCTGATAACCGGTAACCTTATGGTTAAAATTGAAGATAACGAAATACCCACTAAAATACACAAAAGTGAAGTGGAATTTATATCTTCCGGTAAAAAGAAAAAGCAAAAAACAGAGTCTGATAATACAGACAACAAGTAAAAAATAAAATAGTACTTGCATTTTAGTCTACTACTTGCTAAAATATAAGTAAATTGGAGGTGTGGATAATGGCTTATAAAATTTCTGAAGAATGCATCAGCTGTGGTGCTTGCGCAGGCGGTTGCCCGGTAGAAGCTATCAGCGAAGGTGATGAACGCTATGTAATCGATGCTGACGCTTGCATTGATTGCGGCGCTTGTGCTGGTGGTTGTCCGGTAGACGCTATATCTGCTGAATAATTTTTTAATAAAAGACGGGAAAATGCCCGTCTTTTATTTTTTTATGGTTGAAATAATATAAAAATGTGGTAAAATATTACTAGAATAATTATTAAGGAGATAAGGAATATGGAAAAAACAGTTTTAGTAGAAATTTCAGCGCGTCATGTACATGTGTCGGAAGCAGACTTGGAAACTTTATTCGGCAAGGGCTATAAGCTTACCCCGAAAAAAGATTTGTCACAGCCCGGTCAGTTTGCTTGTGAAGAGCGTGTAACAGTTGTAGGTCCTAAAAAGGAGCTTGCAGGTGTTTCAATTCTCGGCCCGTGCAGACCGTCAACTCAGGTTGAAATTTCTTTGACAGATGCCCGTTCAATCGGTGTTAAAGCACCCATTCGTGAGTCTGGCGATGTAAAGGACAGCGGCGCTTGTAAATTGGTTGGTCCTTGCGGTGAGGTTGAGCTTACCGAAGGCGTTATTGCCGCAAAGCGTCATATACATATGACACCCGAAGATGCCGAAAAGTACGGTATAGTAGATAAGCAGATTGTATCTGTTAAAATACCAACTGAAGGCAGAGCATTGGTGTTTGATGATGTGGTTGCCCGCGTAAGCCCGAGCTATAAGTTGGCTATGCATCTTGATACCGACGAAGCAAATGCAGCGGCAATTCCCGGTAGCTGCACAGGTATAATCCTTGACTAAAATGATAGGTATTTATATTCATATACCGTTTTGTGTGCAGAAATGCAATTACTGTAATTTCTATTCACTGTCCTGTACAGAACTACTACAGAGCTATATAGATAAAACGGTTGATGAAATTACCCGATGGGGCGGGCTTGTGGCCCGTCCCGTTTCTTCTGTATATATAGGCGGCGGCACACCGAGTGTTATGGGTGCTCATCAAATGGACACACTGCTTACGGCAGTTTATAAAAATTTTAATGTAAAACCCAATGCCGAAATAACGGTAGAAGTAAATCCGGGCGATAGCCTTGACAAAATTTTACCGGAATTTAGAAAATCGGGTTGTAACAGACTGTCTATAGGTGTTCAAAGCGGAAATGACGATGAATTAAAACTGCTTGGCAGACGGCATACCGCAGCGGACGCAGCAAAAGCGGTAGAGATAGCAAGAAAAAGCGGTTTTGATAATATATCGCTTGATTTAATGACAGCACTACCTGGTGGTAGCGAAAAAAGCCTTAAAAATAGCCTTGATTTCATTTTGTCGCTGAACCCCGAACACATTTCCACCTATATGCTAAAACTCGAAGAAGACACACCCTTGTTCAAAATAAAGGACAAGCTGCAAATTCCTGATGAAGATATGACGGTGGGGCAGTATATGTTAACCCACGAAATATTGGAAAAAGTGGGTTATACCCATTATGAAATATCAAATTTTGCAAAATCAGGGTATGAGAGCCGACATAACAATAATTATTGGCGTTGCGGCGAGTATTTGGGAATAGGCCCTGCAGCGCACTCGTTTTTGGACGGCAAGCGCTTTTATTATGAGAGTGATTTGAAGGCATATCTTGAAACCCCAAAGATTATACAAGACGGTACGGGCGGCGGTATGGATGAGTATATTATGTTGGGATTAAGACTAAAAGAGGGTATTAGTGATAGCGAATTTTACCGCCGATTTTCTACACATATACCCGACACAGTGTTCGAAAAAGCGTATTTATACGAAAAAAACAGACTGTGCAGAGTAATGGATAAAACAATATCACTTACAACAAAAGGAATGTTGGTTTCAAATAGCATTATTTCTTCGTTTATTAAGGAGCTGATATAATGAAAACCTATAAATTACATTTAATCCGTCACGGTATGACCGACGGCAACCTAAAAGGACAGTATATAGGCAGAACAGAACTGCCCTTAACACCCGAAGGTGTAACCGAACTTACTAAATTAAAGGAAAATTTAGAGTACCCAAAGGTTGATAAAATATATTCAAGCCCCATGCTTCGTTGCCGACAGTCCGCAAAGATTATTTACCCCGACCGCGAAATACTCGTAGTTCCCGATTTAATTGAGTATAATTTCGGCGAATTTGAAGGCAAAACTGCAAATGAGCTTGAGCTTTTACCAGAATATCTTGAGTGGACCTCGGGCAAACGTCAGTCGCCGCCGGGTGGGGAAGACAATACCGAGTTTACAAAGCGTATATGTGTTGCAATAAACACAATAGTCCGCGATATGATGGAAAACGATATAACCGATGCGGCTGTATTTATGCACGGCGGTACAATAATGACCTTTTTAGCCGCTACAGCATTACCGCGCCAAAGCCTTTTACAGTGGACGACCGAAAACGGCAGGGGTTATACCGTAATGGTAACGCCGTCACTTTATCAGCGCAGCGGCATTGTTGAAGTGGTAGATTATATATAAAAAATGCAGAGCCTTAGTAGGAAACGACCTGTGTGTCGTTCCGCAATAAATAAAATTCATCCGCCCGAAGAAATTCTGGCGGATTTTTCTATGCGTTGAACTTTGAAAATAAAAGTGGTATAATCTAACCAACAAATAAGAGTCTATCGTTAGCGTATAAAAAGTGGGGTGGCTTGACAGTCCATTGACGGTTATTCCCTTGTTACCGTAGAATGTAGGCGGAGGTGGTCAGATATGACCGATAAAAAAACATTCGGTTCGTTCATAAAAAGCAAACGAGCTGAGAAGAATTATTCACAAAAAGACTTGGCAGAAATGCTGTTTGTTACTGAGGGTGCGGTGAGCAAGTGGGAACGCGGCGTGTCCTACCCCGATATTACTTTAATTTCCGATATTTGCCGTGTCCTTGACATAAGCGAACACGAATTGATTACCGCATCAACAGATACGGACACAAGGAAACTGAAGCACGAAGCACGAAAATTCCGTGTGATTCGCGGCGCTTGGTTTTGGGTTCCCACTATCTCCTATGCCGTTGCGTTGCTGACCTGCTTTATTTGCAATCTTGCAGTCAACCACACTCTATCCTGGTTTTTTATCGTATTGACAGCACTGATTTGTGCCTACGCGTTTATTCCTACATTTACCTCCTTCTTTGAGAGAGAAAAACTGCTTGTTTTTACGGTAACGAGCTATCTTTCCATTTCTTTGCTCCTATTTACCTGTGCGGTGTATACAGACGGGTTATATTGGCTTCCTGTGGCTTGCATCGGTACGCTGATGGGGTACATTTTGGTTTTCGGGACAATTTTGCTATCCAGAACAAAGCTGTCCCGCTTTAAATTTATCATAGCTTTTACGGCAGTTTTGGTGCTGACAATACTGGTTCTTTTGTGTATTTATAGTTGGCAGCCCTTTATGCTTAAATCGGCAATTCTCATAACGATTTATGCGTACATACCTGTGATTTTCTGTGCCGTTATTTGCATGTTTGCTTTTGACGGGTTTTTAAAGGCGGGGATTTGCACGGTTGTGGCGTCTTGCGTGTATTACTGTATGGGACATGTCACAAATGCATTGTTCGGACTGAATGAAAACCATTATGAAGTAGATTTTCACAACTGGGCACAGTGCGTTACGGGAAATGTCCACTTGATTGTTATAGCAGCAATGCTGTTTATCGGCGCTGTTTTGTTTGTAATCGGTTTTTTGAGAGTTCGCAAAACCAAAAAAAGATAAAAAATTAAGGGAGATAACTTCTTTGCGAAGTTTCTCCCTTGATTTTTTATTTTACATCCTTCATTAAGTTTTCTGCCATAGAGCGTAATTCTTCTTCACTTTTGCCGAAATTAGTGCTTTGTGTTAAGGTTTCCTGTACAAATTTAGGCAGTGAATCAAAGTATGCCTTAAATTCAGGATTTTCATTTAGTAATTCTTTCATAAAGTTCACCCTTTAATAGTTTGAACTATAAATAGGTGTTTTATTACTATTTTTTCTGTAAAGCTTTTTGCTGTCTTATATCAGTGCCGAAAAATTTAATCATTTCGTAATTACCGACAAATCTGGAAGAAATGCGCGGAGAATATCTCTGCTCAATTTCAGGGAAGGTAAGGTTAGTGTTAATTATTGTCGGGTGACCGTTAAGCAAGCGGGTGTTAACAATGTTGTAGAAAACAGACTGGGTGAAGGTGGTGGAGAATTCGGTACCCAAGTCATCAATTACAAGCAAATCAACCTGTAATAATGCATCCATTTTTTCGGTAGTTCCGCTATAGGAAAAATGCTCCTTTTCGACCTCGGCAAATAAATTTTGCGCCGAGCCGTAAATAACACCGAAACCGCGGTTTACAACCTCGGAAACAATAGATAAAGAAATGTGGGTTTTGCCAAGTCCCGTATTACCCATAAACAGTAAATTCTTTGAATTGCTTCCAAAATTTATGCAGTATTCCTTTGCCATTTTAAGAATACCCGTCATTATTTTGCGCGGTACTACACCGCTTGCATCGGGCTTGTCTGAATAAAATTTTAAATCAAAATTTTCAAATTTCTGGTTTGTTATGGGCATTTGCTTTGATAGTTCAGAAAAGGTTATCTGCTTTGCAAGTGCCTTTACACATTCGCAGTATTTTCCATCTACAAATCCCGTATCAGAGCATACAGCACAGCTGTGTTCGGGAGCTTTAACGCCCGCCGCCTTTAATATTTCCGCCTTACGCGCGGCAAGTGTTTCGGAGTCAGCCTTTAACTTTTCAAGAGAAGTAAAATCTCCCGTCAAGGCTGTCAAAGCCGCCTTGCTACCGATTTTACCGAGTGTTGCATCTATTTTTTCAAGCTCGGGAATATTGTCATATACCTGTTTTAGCTCCGCATTATAAATGCTCGTTTTTTTACGAGCAGAGTCGGTAATCATTTTTAACGCCTTTTCGTAAGACGCGTTATTGTAACCCATAATCAGTTTTCTCCGTATCCTTTGTTAATCATTTGCTCTATTAAATCAAGCTCGTCCTTGGTGTGACCGAAATCAGTAACAGTAGGCGCATTTTTAATGTTTTTCTCGGTTTTTGCCTTAGCATCAGCCGCAGTTTTAACACCGCTGTTATACCAGTTTTCAAGTATTTTTGCAACATAGGGCATACTGAATTTTGACTTTGTATCAACACATTGCTCGTAAGCGAGTCTGAGTATAGCGCGGTCATAGCCCCATTTATTTATCCACTTGTCCGAATTTTCAAGCTCTTTAGTGCTCGGTATTCTGTCATCAATGCCGAATGTGGCTTCAACAATCCTCCAAGCGGTTTTTTTCTTGTATTGCTCGGTTATGTACTTTTCGGCATCAGTAATGGTTGCAACATTGTTATTAAGCCATTCTGTCGCGGTACGCTGAATAAAGCCTAAGGTGCATTTTTTCTCATTAATCGCATATTCAAGCAGCATAAGTATTAAAGATACATCCATACCTTCATCTTCGTAAAGCCAGAGTAGTACACGCGATTCATTATCTTTAAGCAGTCTGCCGAATTTGACTTGGGACTCCTGTAAAAGAAAAGAAAAACGCTCATCTTCACACGCCCGACGGGTTACATCACGGCGGGTAGGCATTTCGGCAGCTACCTTGCGAATTTGTTTTGGAGTTTCTTCTTTGGTGCTTTTAGGTACTTCATTTGCATTTTTAGATAATAATATACCCGCATTTGCCCAGTAAAGCAAGGCGTCATCCACCTCACTTTTAGGTATGCGAAGCTCAGCCGATATTTCATCAGCCGTTTTAGCATCCGCAATATGACGGAATACATATAAAATTACCTTAAGTTGTGTCTGACTTGCAAGCTTTAGGTGCTTATCGGCAATATCTCCTGGTAGGGTGAAAGCGCTCTGAAAGCTTGCGGGGTTTACATAATATTCCATTCCTTACACCTTAGAAAAAATATATGAACATTGTATCACAAATTTTTCACCTTGTAAACCGATGGAAAATTCATAAAAAATGTCAAAAACACAACAATTTGAAAAAAATATCAATTTTTGCAAAAAAAATACAAAATATTGATAAAAAAATTTTTTCAAAGGTATTGCAGACAGTAGCGTTTAATTGTATAATATAATAAATATGTTTTTGAAGGAGAGTTAGTATGTCAGTATTGGTTACAGGCGGTGCAGGTTATATCGGAAGCCACACCTGTATTGAGATGATTAAAGCGGGTTATGATGTTGTAATAATCGATAACCTTGATAATAGTAATGTTGAGTCACTCCGCCGTGTAGAAAAAATTGTTGGCAAAAAAATTAAGTTTTACGAAAATGATGTAAGAGACAAGGCGGCTCTTCGTAAAATATTTACTGACAACAGCATTGATGCTGTAATTCACTTTGCGGGTCTTAAGGCGGTAGGTGAATCGGTTGCCAAACCTATTGAATACTACGATAACAACCTTATCAGTACTATTTACTTGCTTGAAGTTATGCGCGAGTTCAATGTAAAGCGCCTTGTATTCTCTTCTTCTGCTACCGTTTACGGCGTAGCAAAGGAAATGCCGCTTAAAGAAGGTATGCCGATAGGAGCTATTAATCCTTATGGCAGAACAAAGCTGTTTATCGAAGAAATACTCCGCGACCTTTATGTATCCGATAATACTTGGAGTATTGCATTACTTCGTTACTTTAATCCTATAGGTGCACACGAAAGCGGTACAATCGGCGAAGACCCCAAGGGTATACCTAATAATTTGATGCCGTATATTTCACAGGTTGCAGTTGGTAGACGCGATAAGCTTCACGTTTTCGGTAACGACTATAATACCGTTGACGGTACAGGCGTTCGCGATTACATTCACGTATGCGACTTGGCGGTTGGCCACGTTAAAGCGGTTGACTGGGCGCTTAAAAATACAAAGTGTGAAGAATTTAACCTGGGCACAGGTAACGGTACCAGTGTTTTACAGTTGAAAGACGCTTTTGAAAAGGCAAGTGGGGTAGAAGTACCGTTTGTTATCGACCCACGTCGCCCTGGTGACCCCGACGAAGTTTATGCCGATGCATCTAAGGCAAAAGAAGTTCTCGGTTGGACAGCTAAGAGAAACATTGAAGATATGTGCCGTGATACTTGGAACTGGCAGAAAAACAATCCCAACGGATTTAATGAATAATAATTAAAACAACCCCGCCGCACTGTAATAGTGCGGCGGGGTTTTTACACTCATCAAACGAATTACGAATTATAAAAACACCTAAAAACTATCATTGCTTATCATTACCACTAGGTAATGCAAAATCAAAATTACCAACAAAATACAAGGTTTTAATTTCTTCTTCATTTACTAAAGAGAGAATTTCGGATTTTGTTAATTGCGCATTAAAACCCGCTGTAATATAACTGCCGTCTTCACTAGGCGACATTATAAAGGTGTCATCAACCCAAGGTAGTTTTTCAAAACCAAGCCAAGGTAATTTATCGTGGATTATGCGCTTGTCGGCAATATTGTTTCGCACCATTATTTCATTGATGTAATTGTCAACCTCTTTATTGAATTCTTCATAGGTGTAGGTTTTTTTGGTTTTAATCGGCCACGGTTTGAAATTTCCTTCATTATAAGATTCGTTGCGTGTCAGATTTTGGTCCCATGCATAACTGTTTCCAATATCAAGCACACTTACTGCCGCAATTTCTATGGTATCATCTTCATCCATTTGCTCTAAATAATAGGTCAGCGTATCGCTTATTTTTTTGCTATATTCGCCCTGGCGTTCGGGCAAAGCTAAATATATACTGGTAGTTCCGCGCTCGGCGATTTTATTAATTGTGTCAGCTGTAAGCTCCATAATATATGTGCTTGTGAGTGAGTATTTTGCTATTTCGGAATGTTCGGTAAATTTTCGAACGGTTTTATCGCCCGACATTTCCTTTACGGCTTCTACTTCTCTTTGCCAGTTGGTAGAAAACTGTTCCTGTTCCAAAATTTCCTCTTCGCGATAAATTTTTATTATTTCTGCATAAAAAGGTTTTCTTTTTGCATCCAATTCATCTATTTGGCGTTTTATGTCGGCTATTTTCTCCTCGGTTAAATCATCAAGATGAGGATACAGTCTTTCCCGTTCTTCTTTGAGTAATTTTGTGTCAGATGGCACATTGGGGTCTATAGTGGGGCCATAGGGATATATTTTTTGAAGATCAACGATTTGTTTTTCAAATGGCTCAGCTTTTGCGTATAACTCATTTAGCCTTTTTGCCGCCTCATCACTTCTAACAAAGTTGTTATATTCTTTTAATCTTGGAAACCGTACATATACCGAAAACAATACATCCTGCCCTTCATATTGTTCCATTTTTTGTTTCAGTGATTCGGAAATTCCGTTTGCTCCTTCATATATTGAGGAATTATCAAAACCACCGGGTAAATTATTGGAATCTGTAGCATATATCACAGGACGGGTGTCTACAATCGGTGTTGGTGTGGGTGTTATGCCATTAAAATTGATATTATTAATTCCCAAAACGATAGATACCACCAGAACAACCGCCGCGGCAGCAAAGGAGAGTTTCTTAAAATAAATTCGTGATATATTCTTTTTAACAGGGTATTCTTTTTCAGGTACACCAAAGGGAAGTAGTTTTTCTTTAGACGGTATATTAATTTCATTTATACCGTTGTTTAACCTTTTTTTAATAAGGTATGCAGTCATAACTATTTCATCTCCTTATTATGTATTTTAAGCTTATCTATAGCGCGCTTGTATTTTTGCCGTACATTCTGTGTTGTAAGGTTTAGTATTTCGGCAATTTCATTACCCTTAAGCCCCCAGGACAGCTTTAGAATAATTATTTCCTTATCTATCGGGTCAAGCGGCGACAGCATTTCTAAAAACGCTAAATCGTCATCAATTTTTCGGGTTTCATCAGCACTGTGGGGCGGGGAAGTGAGCTCGGCGGCTTTTGTTTCGCGCCGTAAATAGTCGATCGCTAAGTTGCGGCTTATTCTAACAAGCCATGCTTTAACACTTCCGTTATCGCGGTGCCTGTATGTATTGGCATTTTCTGCTATTTTAATAAATGTGTCCTGCAAGACATCTTCCGCGGCGGTACGGTTAGCGATTACCGTATATGCTACAGTAAAAAGAAGCTTTCCGAAGCAGTCGTAAAGAACAGTAAGACCCGACATATCTCCGCGTGCTATGTCCCGTAAGGCTTTTTCGCATATTTCATTTTGGAACAATCTGTTCATTACATCTCCCCCTAAAGCTTCAAAGACAGGAAAATTTTCTTATCATCTGTTAATATAACGATTGAGCTTATAAAAATGTGACAGAAAAACAAAAAATCCGCCTTGTAGGCGGATTTTTTAATCGTCTTCTTGTTCTTGGTTTTCTTCTTCAGGCATCTTTTCTGCGGTGACGCGTGTGATTCTGCGTTCCTCTACTTCTTCTACTGTGAATGTGTAGCCCGAAAACTCAACCGTCGGATTTTCGTCTTCACCAGGTATTCTGCCAAGCTCTGACATTATAAGTCCGCCGATGGTATCGTATTCACCTTCAGGGAACTTGGTGCCGAGTATTTCTTCAACTTCTTCAAGGTCGGTAGTACCGTCAAGACTGAAGGTGGTTTCGTTAACCTGCTCTATTTCTTCGTCTTCGTTATCATATTCGTCCTGCATATTACCAACAATTGATTCAAGCAGGTCTTCTATTGTTACTAGTCCTGCGATACCGCCGTATTCATCACAGACAAAAACCATCTGCAAGTGTTTCTCTGTCATCTCATTAAATAAATCGCCACAACGCTTTGATTCGGGGAAGAATACCGCTTCACGCATAATGTTTGAAATCTTAAAGCTCTTGGGTACAGGTTTACCTACATATTTAAGAAGGTCCTTAACATAAACAATACCTTTTATATTATCAAGGTCTTCATCATAAACGGGGATTCTCGAATAACCCGCTTTAAGTGTTTTATCAATAATTTCGGAGAAATCATCACTAATTTCAACCGCTTCAATATCGGTGCGGTGGGTCATAACATCGGCGGCAATAATATCGTCAAATTCGAAGATATTATTAATCATTTCCTTTTGACTCTCTTCAATTACGCCCTTTTCTTCACCTGCGTCAACCAGCATTCGTATTTCTTCTTCGGTAACCTCTTCTTCACTGGCATTCGGGTCAAAGCCGAGAAGACGCACCACAATGTTGGTCGAGAAGGAAAGTATCTTAACAAAGGGCTTGAACATACCGTTAAAGAAAACAAGTATGCCTGCTATTTTAAATGATATAGATTCGTACTTCTGCATCGCAATTCTCTTAGGAGCGAGTTCGCCAAGCACCAAGGAGAAGAACGAAATAATAAGAGTTATAAGAACGAGTGAAGCGGTAGAAAGCCAAGCAGGAGCAAGATTCATGTGTAAAAGAGCTGCAAAGAAATTAGCAACAGGGTCTGCAAAGCTTTCAGCGGCAGCTGCCGAAGTTAAAAATCCTGCCAAGGTTATGCAAATCTGAATAGTTGATAAAAAGTTGGATGGATTTTTGGTAAGCTTTAAAATCTTTTTGGCTTTCTCGTTACCTTCATCCGCCATTTTTTGCAGCTTTACATCATTTAGTGTGATTATTGCAATTTCACTCATAGCAAAAAAGGCATTTACAAGTATAAGGAAAAATAATAGGATAATTTTCAGCATTAAATTCCCAGGGTCATCAGGCATTTTAATAAACTCCGTTTCAATATATATTTACATCAATAATACAGCCTTTTATAAAAAAAGTCAATAATTTCTGAGTATTTGATATTTTTTTAACAAAAAACTTCAAAAAGTTCAATTTTTCTATTTACTTATTCGAAAAATAGTAGTATTATATATTATGTATGAAACCGTGTGTTTCGCAGAATAATTAAGGAGGAATTTTCCAAATGGCAAGAAAGTTCAAAACTATGGACGGTAATAATGCCGCTGCTCATGTATCCTATGCGTTTACTGAAGTAGCAGGTATTTATCCTATTACTCCGTCCAGTCCTATGGCTGACTATGTTGACCAGTGGTCTGCACAGGGACTTAAAAACATTTTCGGCAGTACAGTTAAGGTTTCCGAAATGCAGTCAGAAGCCGGTGCTGCAGGTACCGTACACGGCTCACTTAATGCCGGTGCTCTTACCACTACTTATACAGCATCTCAGGGTCTTTTACTTATGATTCCTAATATGTATAAGATTGCTGGTGAATTGTTACCTTGCGTGTTCCATGTATCAGCGCGTTGTGTAGCAAGTCATGCTCTTAATATCTTCGGCGACCATTCCGATGTTTACGCTTGTCGTCAAACAGGCTTTGCAATGCTCGCTGATACTAACACTCAGGAAGTTATGGACCTTGGTGCAGTTGCTCACTTGGCATCTATCGAAGGCCGCGTACCTTTCATCAACTTCTTTGACGGCTTCCGTACTTCTCACGAAATCCAGAAGATTCAGGTTTGGGATTACGAAGACCTTAAAGAAATGTGCAATATGGAAGCAGTTGCTGAATTCCGTAAGCGCGCTCTTAACCCGGCACACCCGGTAATGCGCGGTTCACACGAAAATGGCGATATCTTCTTCCAGCACAGAGAAGCTTGTAACAAGTATTACGATGCAATGCCCGCTATCGTTGAAAAGTATATGGACAAGGTTAATGCTAAGCTTGGCACCGATTATAAGCTCTTCAACTACTACGGCGCACCCGACGCTGAACGCGTAATTATCGCTATGGGTTCAATCTGCGATGTTATCGAAGAAGTAATCGATTATATGATTGCTAAGGGTGAAAAAGTAGGTCTTGTAAAGGTTCGTCTTTACCGTCCTTTCTCTGCAGAAAAGTTGGTTGAAGCAATTCCTGCTACTACCAAGGCTATTGCAGTTCTTGACCGTACAAAAGAACCCGGTGCACTTGGTGAACCGTTGTTTATGGATGTTGTAGGGGCTCTCGCTGCTACAGGCCGCAAGGTTAATACTGTTATCGGCGGCCGTTACGGTCTCGGTTCAAAGGATACTCCTCCTTCAAGCGTATTCGCTATATATAAAGAGCTTGCTAAGGATGCTCCTAAAGCTCAGTTCACACTCGGTATCAAGGATGATGTTACAGGACTTTCTCTCGACGAAGAAGAAGCTCCCAACACAGCTGCTGAAGGCACAATTGAATGTAAATTCTGGGGTCTTGGCGGTGACGGTACTGTTGGTGCTAATAAAGACTCTATCAAGATTATCGGTGACCATACCGATAAATATGTTCAGGCATACTTCCAGTACGACTCTAAGAAGACAGGCGGGATCACCATTTCTCACTTGAGATTCGGCGATAAGCCCATCAAGAGCCCGTACTATATCAATAAGGCTGACTTCGTTGCTTGTCACAACCCGTCATATGTAATTAAGGGTTACAAGATGGTTAATGATGTTAAGCCCGGCGGTGTATTCCTTATTAACTGCCAGTGGTCTGCAGAAGAACTTAATGAGCATATGCCGGCAGAAGCAAAGCGCTATATTGCTAAGAACAATGTTCAGCTTTATACCGTTAACGCTATCGACTTAGCAGCAGAAATCGGACTTGGTAAGCGTACTAACACCGTTTTACAGTCTGCATTCTTCTCACTTTCTAAGGTTCTTCCCGCAGAAGATGCTATCGGCTATATGAAGGAAAAAGCCCAGAAGTTCATGAAGAAGGGTAAAGAAATCGTTGAAATGAACGAAAAGGCTATCGATGCCGGTGCAACAGCTTATGTTAAGATTGATGTACCTGCTGATTGGGCTAATGCTACAGATGATAAGGCTGCAGTTAAAGAAAATGGTCCTGCTAAGCTTGTTAAGATGGTAGACAACATTATGAAGCCCGTTGGTCTTATGGATGGCGATTCCTTACCGGTATCTGCATTTATCGACCACGCTGACGGTACATTTGAACACGGCGCATCGGCTTACGAAAAGCGCGGCGTTGCCGTTATGGTTCCCGAATGGAACAATGAAACCTGTATTGGTTGTAACAAGTGCGCATTTGTTTGTCCGCACGCTACAATCCGTCCGTTTGCATTAAGTGCTGACGAAAAGGCAGCTGCTCCTGCAAACACCAGAATTGCAGTTAAAGAAAAGCTCGTTACAAACAAGGGCTACAGCTACACCTTGGCAGTATCTCCGCTTGACTGTATGGGATGCGGTGTCTGCGTAGGCGTTTGTCCGACAGCTTCTCTTAAGATGGTTTCTCAGGAATCTCAACTTGCCGAACAGGAAGTATTTAACTACTGTGTGGCTAATGTAACCGAAAAGGATGGCATTGCAACCGACGCTAATGTTATTTCTTCTCAGTTCAAGAAGCCGCTTCTTGAGTTCTCAGGCTCTTGCGCAGGCTGTGCAGAAACTTCTTATGCTCGTCTTATCACACAGCTCTTCGGTGACAGAATGTACATCTCTAACGCTACAGGTTGTTCTTCAATCTGGGGTGGTCCTGCTGCTACATCTCCGTACACCACAAATGCTGAAGGCCACGGTCCTGCTTGGGCTAACTCTCTCTTCGAAGATAACGCTGAGCACGGCTATGGTATGTATTTAGGCCAGAAGGCTGTTCGCGACCAGCTTATTGAGCAGGTTAAGGAAATGGCAGCATCCGACAAGGCTTCTGCTGAATTCAAGGCGGCTGCTGACACTTACCTTGCTACATTGGATGACGGCAGCAAGAATACCGCTGCTACAAAGGCACTCGTTGTAGAGCTTGAAAAGGCTGCAGCTGAAGGTTGTCCGACAGCTCCTGCTATTCTCGATAAGAAAGAATTCCTTTCCAAGAAATCTGTATGGATTTTCGGTGGTGACGGTTGGGCTTACGACATCGGCTTCGGCGGTGTTGTCCATGTACTCGCTAGCGGTGACAATGTAAACATTATGGTATTCGTTACCGAAGTTTACTCTAACACAGGCGGTCAGGCTTCTAAGGCTTCTAACATCGGTCAGGTTGCTCAGTTCGCTGCTGCAGGTAAGGCCATCAACAAGAAGTCACTTGCTGAAATCGCTATGTCTTACGGCTATGTATATGTAGCACAGATTGCTATGGGTGCTGACCAGAATCAGACCTTAAAGGCAATTAAGGAAGCGGAAGCTTACAACGGTCCGTCACTTATTATTGGTTACTCACCTTGTGAAATGCACTCAATCAAGGGCGGTATGGTAAACTGTCAGGCTGAAATGAAGAAGGCTGTTGACTGCGGTTACTGGGATTTATTCCGTTACAACCCCGCATTAAAGGCAGAAGGCAAGAATCCGTTCTCGCTTGATAGCAAGCCTGCTACAGCTGATTATAAAGAGTTTATCATGGGTGAAGCTCGTTACTCTTCACTTACACGCTCATTCCCTGAACGCGCAGAAGAACTCTTCGATATGGCGGCTGAAACTGCAAAGGCTCGTCGTGCACATCTCGAAAAGTTGGTTGAAGTTTACGGTAAGTAATTCATCAGCGAATTTACAAAGCCCGATACGAAAGTATCGGGCTTATTTTAAGGAAGATTTTGATGGTTGAATTCAAAAGTTGTTGCTTTACGGGTTACAGACCGCACAAATTCGGTTTTGAATTTTCGCAAAGCAATACGGAATATGTAAAGTTAGAGAATAAATTGGTTGATGCTATTTTTTCACTTCCTAAAGAGAATTGCTTTACCTTTTATTGCGGTATGGCTATGGGCTTTGATATTCTGGCAGGGGAAGTGGTGGCACTTTTAAAAAAGAGCTGTCAGACCGCAAAAATTGAGCTTGTAGCGGTAGTTCCTTTTGATAAGCAAAGTGAAAGCTTCGATGACAAATGGAAAGCACGGTATAATAAATTACTTAAAAAATGTGATAGAATTATATATGTATCACGCGAATATAATAAGGGCTGCTTTGCTCGGCGCAACAGATATATGGTTGATAACAGCGATTATGTTATAACCTGGTTTGACGGTAAAAGCGGCGGTACGGCACAGACACTCTCTTACGCCCAAAAATCAGGTAAAAAAATTATAAATCTTGCCGAAAACGGCGTACACACCTACGAGTTTGATGAGCCGTATGAGATATATGAAGATGAATAAAAGGGATGTACTTTTTAGTACATCCCTTTTAATTTACCTTGTTTATTGGCGTTCCTTTAAGGAACTCTGCAATATTGTTTTCAACTATTTCGAAAAGTCTTTTCCTTGTATCTCTCGGCACCCAGGCAGAGTGGGGTGTTATTGTAATATTTGGTGCTTTTAGCAGTACACACTCTTTTTTCATTGGCTCATATGTCACAACATCCACCGCCGCACCTGATAACCTACCGCTTTGTAATGCGTTGTATAAAGCTTCTTCATCTACCAGACCACCACGCGCGGTGTTTATAAAGAATGCGCCATCCTTGAATTTACTAAAAAGCTCAGCATTAAACATTTTTGCATTTGTGTCGGTTAACGGTAAATGCAGTGAAACAACATCGGATTTACCGAGTAATTCGTCAAGTGACACAAATTCTGTAACACCGTCATCTCGCACCGTTCTTGTGTGGACAAGCACCTTCATATCAAAGGTTCTGGCAATTTCGGCTACCTTTTTACCTATACTGCCGTAACCGATAATACCGATTGTTTTATTTGCCATTTCTTCCGTCGGGAAAGCAATAGGGGAGAAAAGAGGGCTTTTAACCCAACCGCCTTGCTTTACGAAATTATCGTAATCGTCAATTTTCGAATAGTGGTTTAATATATAACCGAAGGTCTGTTGTGCTACGGCATTGGTTGAATAACTGCCCGCATTACAAACCGTAATGCCTTGTGCAGTACAATAATTTATATCAATATTATTGTAGCCTGTAGCAAATGTTCCGACATATTTAAGATGTTTTGCCCTTTTCAGTGCATTTTCATCAACGGGTATTTTATTGCAAAGCAGAATATCGGTATCTACAATTTCAGTTAACAGTTCATCATATGTCATATTATCAAAAATGCGGACATCCCCGAATTTATTGAACATATCAAAAGACATATCTCCCGTTGTAAGAACTGCGCCTTCTGTAATTACTATTTTCATTTTTTCTTTTGCACCTTGGTTTTACTGCCGTCGGGTTCAACAATATAAGCGTTTTCAAGCTGAGAAACAAGGGAACGCTTAAAAGAGTCAATGTATTCACGGCGAAGGGTGTACTGTTCGGCCTTTTCTTGTTCGGTAAGGCCGACGGTTTTTTGCTTTTTGGCGAGTTCGTTAATTCTGTTTATTTTTTCTTGTGTCATAATTAAATCTCATTTCTTCCGTCTAATGCGCGTGAAAGCGTTACTTCATCGGCAAATTCAAGGTCGCCGCCTACGGGAATACCATATGCTAAACGCGAAATTTTAATACCCATCGGCTTTATAAGACGAGAAAGATAACTTGCCGTAGCTTCACCTTCAACTGTCGGGTTGGTAGCCATAATAACCTCTGTTACTGTGCCGTCGGCTAAACGCGCAAGTAGTTCCTTGACTGTAAGACGGTCAGGTCCTATTCCGTCAAGCGGAGAGATACATCCGTGTAATACATGGTATAAGCCCTTGTATTCGCGTGTACGCTCAAAAGCCAATACATCCTTTGGTTGCTCTACAACACAAATGGTTGAGCGGTCACGCGCAGTGCTCCCGCAAATATCGCATATTTCAAGGTCTGTAAAGGCTTGACAGCATTTACAGTAATGAATTTTTTGTTTTGCGTTAACCAGTGCTGCGGCGAATTTTTCGGAATAATCGACAGGCTGTGACAACACAAAATAGGCAAGACGCTGTGCCGTCTTTTTACCTATACCAGGTAGCCGTTCAAACTGTGAAACAAGTTCATTTAGTGAAACAATGTTATTTGACATAGCCGTTTACCTTAAAACAGTCCCGGCATATTAAGACCGCTGGTGATAGCACCCATTTCTTCTTCGGATGTCTTTATAGCGTTTGAAATAGCTTCGTTAACCGCAACGGTTATTAAATCTTCAAGCATTTCGGGGTCTTCGGGGTCAACCGCATCGGGATTGATTTTGATATTTTTTATTAAGTGGCGTCCATCAACCGTAACGCTCACGATACCGCCGCCGGATGTGGCAGAATATTCTCTGCTTTCAAGGTCTTGCTGTAAAGCTGCCATATCTTCCTGCATTTTCTGTGCTTGCTTTAGCATAGCGTTCATATTTCCGCCACCGGAATTAGGTATTCTGCATTTCATATTAAAAACTCCTTTAATTTGACTTTTGCGGCACTTCAAGCTCCGCTAATTTGTTGCGCAACGCTTGTAACGGGTCGTTACTCTCGGCTTTTTCACGCTTACGGTAGGGTCCTAATTTATAAGAGCGTCCCGTAACAGTTTCTATTGCGCGGCGCAAAATTTCCTTATATCTGCCGTTGGATGAATTCATAAGCTCGGCAAACTGCGGATTTTCACAATCCACCAAGAAAAACTCACCTTCAATAAATGCGCGTGAGTTATTAAGTATACCGCGAAGCAGTGGGGCGCTTTTGCCCAGTTCATCAAGAATTGATACCCAAATATCATTACCTACAAGTCCTGCGGGAACGGTAGGCTCTGCTATTATGGGTGCTTCTTCAAGTATCAGTTCATCTGCTTCTTTTTCAATATCTGTATCAACTATAGGCTCTGATATTTGTAATTTTGGGGCTTCTGTAACTACAGTCTGTACTGTTCTCGGCATTTTTTCAAGTGCCGCAATGCGTCTTTCAAGACTGTCAAGGTCGTGTCTGAGTGTAGGATTGCAGAGCTTTACTAACATAAGCTCCATTTCACTTCTGCGGTTGCCGTTTTGCATCTTAACACAGGTGTCCTGAAGAAAACGAAGTGTCAGAACTATATCTTCAATACTATAGGCTTCTGCCTGTTCTGTAAGCGCTGATAGGTGGTCGGAAGAGCAAACTATAGGTTTATGCTCACCTTTGACGGTTTTTACTATCATAAGATTACGGTAATGCAAAATCAAATCGTTAATTAGCTTTAGCATATCAACCGATGAATTGTAAAGCTCATCAGTAAGCATCAGTGCGTTTTGAATATCGTTATTTTTTATATAATCGGCAAACTTTATTAAATAGTCATTACCCGCAAGTCCACAAACCTTTGCAACGGTTTCTTCAGTAATGTTTTTATTTGCCGATAGGCAAAGGTCCAAGGTTGAAAGGGCATCGCGCATACCGCCATCGGCAAGGGAGGCTATCATTGACATAGCATTGTCGGTAATGCTAAAGCCTTCAGTTTTTGCTATCTGTTTTATTCTGTCGCATATAATCTGCGGTTCAATACGCTTAAAGTCAAATCTCTGGCAACGGGAAAGAATGGTTGAGGGAAGCTTGTGAACTTCGGTGGTTGCCAGAACAAAAATTACATGGGCGGGCGGTTCTTCAAGCGTTTTAAGAAGCGCGTTGAATGCACTGATTGTCAGCATATGCACTTCATCTATAATATAAACGCGGTACTTTGCCGCCGCGGGAGTAAAGTTTACCTGTTCTCTGAGTTCGCGTATATTTTCAACACTGTTGTTTGAAGCGGCATCAATTTCCACAATGTCCATAACTTCGCCATCATCAATGGCAAGGCAGGAGTCGCACTTGCCGCACGGGTTGCCATCTGTCAGTGCAGTGCAGTTTACCGCCTTGGCTAAGATTTTAGCGCAGGTGGTTTTACCTGTACCGCGAGTACCCGTAAACAAATAGGCGTGGAAAATTTTGCCCGAATTAAGTTCACTTTGCAGTGTTATAGTAATATGCTCTTGCCCTACAACATCTAAAAAAGTTGTTGGACGGTATTTTCTGTAAAGAGCTTTATAAGACACGAAATTCACCCCACAAAAAAATCGTGTAATTTGACGCACGAATGGACCGATTTACTGCGGCGCACAGGAAGAACTACTTAATGCTGCTCGGTTCCCCGCCTGACATGGTTCGTAGTTTCCCGTCGCACAGGACCCGCCCATTCGCACGCCGAATCACACGATATAATTTAACTAATATTTATTATAATATAAATCTTAATTAATATCAATAGTTACTTTTTAAAATTTTTTTGTTGTAATTAGGTACAATTGTAGGTATAATTAATATGTATAACTATTTTTTGAGGTGAAATATTTGGAAAGACTGACAGTTATGTCATTATTCTCGTTAGAAAACACTATCGCATCGGAAATTTTTACGGATTGTAAGTTCGGTTGGGAAGTATTACCCAAGATAAACCCGTTTATAAAGCAGCTGGGTAATTCCTTGTCTTTGGACAAATATGAAAAATTAGGTGAAGATATCTGGGTTGCAAAAAATGCAAAGATAGCGGCATCTGCTTCAATTACAGGACCTTGTATCATTGATGAAGAAGCCGAAATCCGCCACTGCGCATTTATAAGGGGCAACGCTATAATAGGTAAAAAATGCGTTGTGGGAAATTCTACTGAGCTTAAAAATGTAATTTTGTTTGACTGTGTTCAGGTGCCGCATTACAATTATGTGGGCGACTCGGTATTGGGCTACCGTTCACACTTGGGTGCGGGTGCCATAACATCAAATGTTAAATCTGATAAATCCTTGGTCACAGTTTTGGTAGATAATGAAAGATACGCTACGGGACTTAAAAAATTCGGCGCTATGGTTGGGGATTTTGTAGAAGTCGGATGTGGCAGTGTTTTGAATCCGGGAACGGTTGTAGGAAAAAACACAAATATATATCCGCTGTCAATGGTGCGTGGATATATTGCCCCAAAAAGTATTTATAAAAAATCGGGCGAAGTTGTACGCAGGAGTTAAGGGAATGGAAAAGTGGGATATATTAAATTCTAACGGGCAACCTATGGGGAAAACGGTTGTCCGCGGACGCTCAATTCTGTCAAGTGGTGAATATCATTTGGTTGTTCACATCTGGGTGATTTCAGATGACGGCAAATATCTTATTCAGCGCCGTTCTGAAAAAAAGCTGCTTATGCCGGGCGAATGGGCGGCAACAGGCGGCGCCGCCGTTGCGGGTGAAGATTCCTTCACTGCGGCATCGCGAGAGCTCAAGGAAGAATTGGGTATTGAATCAAGCAAAGAAACCTTAAGGTTTTTAAAAAGAATCAAGCGAAAAAACGCCTTTGTTGATGTATGGGTTATGAATACTAACATACCCGTTTATAAATTAACGCTACAGAAAAATGAAGTTTCAACTGCTAAATGGGTAACGAAGGCAACGCTTAAGGAAATGATTAAGGAAGGCAAATTTCACGATTACGGCAGTTATTATTGGCAGGTAATTTTTGGCGAAAACGAAAGAAAAGAGATAGTATGAGTATAGATAGAGAAAAGATAAAGTGCTGTGTATGCCAAGCATATTTATTCGAAGAAGACGATGTGGTGTACTGTCCGATTTGTGGCGCCCCACATCACAGAGAATGTTATAATTCACTCGGCAAATGTGCCTTGGAGCATCTGCACGGCACCGATAAACAGTACGAGCGAAAAAAGGCAGCGGCAGAGACAGAAATAAAGCCTGATACACAAAAGGTATGTCCGCACTGTAATAAAAAAATAGATAAGGATGCAAGGGTTTGTCCCTATTGCGGCAGACCGAATATTACCGGGATGTATATAAACTTCGATATGCCCGGCGGCGTACCGAAGGACGCAGATATAGGCGATTCGGTATCTGCAGAGCAGGCAAGAAACCTTGTGGCAATTAATACACAAAGATATATACCAAAATTTTTGAAATTCAAGCAGGGTAAAACACTTTCTTGGAACTGGTTGGCATTTCTGTTTCCTGAAGGCTGGTTCTTTTCGCGTAAGCTTTATAAGGCGGGGGCACTTGTTATAACAGTGCTTATAGCATTGCAAATGCTACTCTTTCCGCTTACCACTGTAATAAATCAGAATGTTTTTGCAAGCTATGATGAATTGACCCTGTTTCTTATGAATTATATCAGTGAAAGTATGTCTTCGGGTGAACTTTTGCCCGTAGCATTAGCACTTGTAGGCTCTCTCGGTACCATAGCGGTAAGAATAGTGTCGGCATTGTTTGCCGATAAAATCTATTACAATAATGTTTTAGACAGGGCAAAAGCACAAGGAAAATCAGATTTAGACCGTGGGGATTATTTAAGAAAATACGGCGGTGTCAATATATATGCTTTTTTACTCGGTGTTATTGTAGTTAATAATTTACCAAATATTATTTTTATGTTTTTTGCATAACGCTTGAAGGGATGTGTAAATATGAGTTTATTTTGTACCGCGTGCGGAACAGAAAACAGTGATGATTATAAGTTTTGTAAAATGTGCGGCAAACAGCTGACTGAAGCCGAGAATGAGAAGCCCAATGCTTCTATGTACGATGAAGAAATTGATGGCGTAACTAAAGAAGATTTAGCTACCTTTGTCGGTAAAAATTCCCATATATTTTTATCAAAGTTTTCGGGTATGGAGTTAGCGTCATCCCGCGTTTCGTGGTGTTGGCCGGCGGCAGTACTAAGCTTTTTCTTCGGTTTCTTTGGTACGGCGATATGGTTTTTCTATAGAAAAATGTATAAATGGGCATTTTTGTCTGTTGGGCTGGCTACTGTGCTTTGTGTGTTAAAAATGGTGTTTACATATGAGCTTACAGCCGAAGTTTTAACCCAAATGTTTCAGACAATTAATACTGCAGTCCAGAATCCTACTATGGACCCGACAGTGTTGATTGATGAACTTGAAATGTATATAGACAGTATCGCTAATGCCGTGTCGGGAGTGAATGTTTCGGGCATTTTGGAAGATTTGGAAGCAGCACTCTCTGTAATACTCAGTGGACTTTTCAGTTTTTATCTGTATAAAAACCATACTGTATCTAAAATTAAAAAAATTGCTGAAAACTATAGCGCTGACCCGTCCTATAAAGTTCGTTTGCATTTAAGCGGCGGTGTTTCAGGCGGTATGGCATTTTTAGGCGTTGTTTTAATGCTTACAATAAGCGGTATCATTTCTTCGGTACCTGTTGTTGTATTTTTTGCATCTTTATAAAAAGGAGTATTTTTATGAAAATCAAAAAGGCTATTATTCCTGCCGCAGGACTCGGCACACGCGTTTTACCCGCATCAAAAGCAATTCCTAAGGAAATGCTGCCCATTGTGGACAAGCCGGCAATTCAGTATATCGTAGAAGAAGCCGTTAAGGCAGGAATTACCGATATTCTTATAATTACCAATCGCGGTAAGGGCGCCATTGAAGACCATTTTGACCATTCGGTAGAGCTTGAATATATGCTCAAATCAAAAGGAAAAAAACAGGCCTACGAAGAAGTGGCATCGGTTACAAATCTTGCTAATATATATTTTATTCGTCAGAAGGAAACAAAGGGACTGGGCGACGCGGTGCTTCGCGCTAAGGAATTTGTTGGTGACGAGCCGTTTGCCGTTCTTTACGGTGACGATGTAATTATAGGTGAAGTGCCAGCCATTGGTGAGCTTTGCGAAGCCTATGAAAAATTTGGTAAAAATGTCGTAGGTATTAAAGAAGTTACCGATGAACAGGTTGTAAAATATTGCTCTTTGAAGGTTGAGCCCGTAGAAGAAAAAATATTTGAAGTCAGTGATATGATTGAAAAGCCGAGTATTTACAATAAATTCTCCAACTATTCAATTTTAGGTCGCTGTGTACTGGATGCGAGAATTTTTGATATACTCGAACATACTCCTCTTGGTGTAGGTAACGAGTTACAGCTGACCGACGCTATGAAAACCATTGCACGCAGAGAAGGTATGACAGGTGTAGTATTTAGCGGTGAGCGTCACGATATGGGCAACAAGTTCGGTATGCTAAAGGCAAATATTGATGTTGGTCTTACTCATCCTGAAACGGCAGACGAGCTTAAGGCATATATAAAAGAATTGGCAGAGAAGCTTTAATGAAAAAGTATACAACACTTTTATTTGATTCGGACGACACCTTACTCGATTTTAAGGCGGCGGAATATTCGGCATTAAGGCAAATGATGGCTGATAAGGGATTGCCGTTTAGCCCTGAAAATGCCGAGATTTACAGTAATATAAATAAGGGCTACTGGGAGGCCTTTGAACAAGGCTTAATTGAAAAAAAGGAAATCTATGTCGGCCGGTTCAAAAGCTTTTTTGAACATCTCGGTGTTAGTACAGACCCCGTATCAGCGGCGGCGGTATATGAAGAAAACTTGGGTAAAAATCACCAGTTAATTAATGGTGCCATAGAACTGCTCGAAAAACTGTACGGTAAGTACGAAATGTATATAGTCACTAACGGTAGGGACTGTATTCAAAAACAGCGACTTAATGATAGCAATATTATAAACTATGTCAGCGGTGTTTTTATTTCTGAAACGGTAGGCGCACCCAAGCCCGAAAAAAAGTATTTTGATTATGTGTTTGATAATATACCCGAAAATGATTTATCAAAAATACTTATAATAGGCGACAGTATGTCGTCAGATATTTTGGGCGGAATAAATGCAGGGATTGATACTTGTTGGTACAATCCACTCGGTAAAAGTCCGAAATATATACCCACATATGAAATAGGAACACTCTTAGAGCTTGAAAAAATCATTTAGAAAATTTATGAAAGGAAAATAAATATGCTCTGTTTTGATAAGATACCGCAGTATATATACGATGTATTTGCCGAAAAGGGCATACAGAAAAAAGATATTTATCTGCTTACTTACTGCGATATGGATGCAGAGCATTCTTTTTGTGATACATATGTTGCCGCAACGGCTGACAGTTTGTATGTCTTATCGGGCCGCACAGTGCTCGATAAAACGCAAAATAAAAAGCATAGGGTAGCGGCGTTCTGGGAAGAAAAGCAGTTTTCAGAGCACAATATAGCACAGATTGAAGCAATAGCGGTTGAAGAGCTGTTGTCGTCATCCCGTCTTGTTATAAAGACAAATGACTCGGAGAGTATTCTTCTTTGTGCTATGACTAATTTCTGCAAGGAAAATGCAGGTATCTTTGTTAAGTATTTCACCCGAATGAAAAAAGGGGAAATAGCATCTGCCGATTTTTCGGTTGATGCAGAAGATAATCCCGATAACAACCGTTGTAGTAAATGCGGTATGCGTTACCCCGATAAAAACAGAAAAATCTGTCCGCGTTGCATGGAAAGGGGTAAGCTTTTTATTCGTTGCGCTGCTTTTTTTGTAAAATACAAAAAAGAGTTGGTAATACTTATTTCTTCTTTAGTGTTGCTAACCGCAACATCTATTTTAGCGCCCTATTTCTCAAACGGATTTTTCTTTGATAATGTACTGAGTAAGGACGGAAATCTTTACGGACAGGTAATTCTTGCAGTAGGCATAGTAATGCTTACAAAGCTTTTGTCAAGCCTTGCCGATACAGTAAACGGCTATGTCTCGTCAAAAATCTCCGCAAAAATCGTGTTTGACCTTAAAAACACCATATTCGGCGCGATAGAAAAGCTTTCAATGCGCTTTTTCACCGGCAGACAAACGGGCGGACTTATGACTCAGGTTAATTCCGATTCCAATACAATTTATTTCTTTTTTAATGATGCTCTGCCGTATTTTCTTATAAATGTAATTCAAGTGTTAGTGCTTAGCATTATACTTTTCGGTATGAATCCGCTGCTCGCATTAATGTCACTGTCTTTAGTGCCACTGTTTTTTTTGGTACTGCGGTTTACCTTTAGCCACACAAAAAAACTGCACGCACACAGATATTCGGGAGTGTCGCATATAAGCTCGCATTTATCTGATGTTTTAGGCGGTATGCGAGTTGTAAAGGCGTTTGCCAATGAAGATATGGAAATGGAACGCTTCAGCAAGGGAAATACAAATGCAGTAAAAGCCAACCGTAAGTTAGCGGTGTTCAACACCTATTCGCACCCCTTAGCAGGTGTAATACTGTATCTTGGCAATATAATTTCCTTGGGTGTCGGCGGTTATATGGTTATGAAGGGTGAATTCACCTATGGCGAGCTTATAACCTTTACGGCATATATCAATATGATTTATAGCCCGATACACTTCTTTTCACAAATGATAGATATGACCGCGTCCTGTACAAATGCTATGCAGAGATTGTTCGAAATATATGATACAGAGCCTGAAATCAGTGAAAGCGAAAACGCTATAACACCGGAGCATATAGCGGGTAAGGTGGAGTTCAGAAATGTTGATTTCGGCTATAATAAAAATAAAAAGGTACTAACTGATGTTTCCTTTACAGTAGAACCCGAGCAGACACTCGGCATTGTGGGGCACACAGGGGCTGGTAAAAGCACTATAGCCAATCTTCTTATGCGCCTTTACGATACAGATGAAGGCGGCGTATATATAGACGGAATAAATGTTAAGGATTTGTCCTTTAGGTCACTTCACGAAAATGTTGCGCTTGTATCACAAGAAACATATCTTTTCATTGGCAGTATATTTGATAATATCAGATATGCCAAGCCCGACGCCGATTATTCCGAAGTTATTGCGGCGGCAAAAATCAGCGGCGCACATGAATTTATTAAAAAATTACCCGATGCGTATGATACAAAAATAGGTTTCGGTAATACAGAGCTTTCTGGCGGCGAGCGTCAGAGAATATCTATAGCAAGGGCAATACTGCTTAATCCAAAGATACTTATTTTAGATGAAGCCACCGCCGCTATGGACACAAAAACCGAAGAAATGATACAGTCGGCGCTCAACACCTTGACGCGCGGCAAAACCACAATAATGATAGCCCATAGGCTTTCAACCCTAAAGGACGCCGATAAATTGATAGCTATTGATAACGGCACTGTAGCGGAAGAAGGAACACACAAGAGTTTGTTAGAGAAAACTGACGGCGTATACAACCGTTTGTACACCTTGCAGACACAGGCGCTTAAAGAAGCGGGAATTGTTGAGTAGGAGAATTATGATGCAAGAAAAAAGTTTACTAAAAGACCTGACTTTGAGTGTAAAGAAAATAAGCGGAGAAAATGCCGAATTTTTCTCACAAAACGGTTTTATTGCTTTGAAGATAGAAGAAAAATTATATAACCGCGTTTTCCTACATAGAATGTTCCCGTTTGAACTGCCGTGGGAGTACATATCGGTGAGCGATGAAGAACAGGCGGAAATAGGCATTATATACAGTGTCGATGATTTTTCTGAAGATACAAGGTCGCTTATAAAAAACGAACTGTTAAAAAAATATTATTCTCCTATTATTAAGTCAATAAAATCGGTTAAGGAACGCTACGGTTTTTCTTACTGGTCGGTTATAACTGACGATGACAGAGCGGTGGAATTTACAATACAGGACACCTTTAGAAACACTGTTAAGGTGGGAGATAACAAGGTTATTTTACTTGATGTTGACGGTAACCGTTTTGTCATAGAAGATGTTTTGGCTTTGGACAGAAAAAGCTATAAGGAAATAGAACTCTATTTGTAAAAAGGAAATTGCAAATGTACAAAAACCATAAGGAATTATCGGATAAATTAAATAGGGCTTTACCCGATAATGTCACACAGGATTTGCGTTTGTGCTTTGAATATAATCTGCTAAACGATAGTCCAAACGGCGTTTGCGAAGGCATAGTCGCGGCGGATGAAAACTACTTGTATGTTGTAAGGGACGGCGCAAAGGAAAAAACAATAGATGCAAAAGATATAGAAGAACTCATTACCGATATGGGCGTGGGTTGTGTTTTTGTGTCTTACAGACAAAAAAGTGATAATTCGGTACATTTGTTGTGTCGCTCGGACCAAAAGAATGCCAAAAGAATAATACGCGCGGTAATAAACTACAATCACTTCCTTAAAAGCGGTGAAATGCTACAAGGAGATATGCCGCCCGATAAAAGACCTGATAGATTTATGAAAAAGGGCAATAAACAGGTTTTGCTTCGTATATGGCAGCTTTTGTCGCCGCATAAATTTTTAATAATTTTTTCTATAGCCCTTTTCTTTGTTATAAGCGCATTAAATCTTTTAGTACCGCTTATAAACCGAATTGCAGTAGATAAATATATACAAAATCCGGACAGTACGGCAGTAAATATGGGCAGTTATGCTCTGATTATTATCTCAATGCTTATAACAGAGCTTGTAGTACGCGGTATTTCTATGGCAAGAACGCATTTGTTGATAGCCGCAAGCAGTCGGATGATGGTTGATTTGAGAAACCGTCTTTTCAGTAAGGTGGAAAGTCTGTCAATTTCAAAAATTTCCAAATACACCGCGGGTGACCTTTTGCGCCGTGTTATGCACGATACTGAAACATTTGACAGAAATTTGGTAAGCCGTTTGCCTAATGTAATTGAACAGTTGGCGGTAATGGTTGCGGTGGGAATATATATCTTGGTATATGACCCCGTACTGTTTTTACTTATAGTAATACCTACCCCGTTTGTTGTACTGTTTTACAGAATGTTCAGGAAATTTATACGCGGTCTTTTCCGCAGACATTGGTCTGCGGCATCAAGGACCAACTCGGTTCTGCACGATATTTTTTCGGGTGTCCGCGTAGTAAAATCCTTTGGAATGGAGCATAAGGAAGGGGAGCGCTTCAGAAAATCTGCCGATGAAGAAAGGGCGCTTCAGGAAAAAATTGACTGTATATGGAGTATAATTATGCCGATTCTTCGCTTCCTTGTGAGCTTTGGAGAGTTTATTATACTTTTCTATGTAGGTAATAAAATTTTAGGCGGCAGTATGACGCTTGGCGAAATGTCACAATTTTCCTCTTACGCTTCAATGATTTACGGACCGCTTCGTATGATAGCGATGATTCCGCGTCATTTAATGGAGTTCACAACATCGGCTTCTAAAATATTTGAGGTTTTGGATGAAACGGTAGAGATAGAAGATTCTGATATGGCGGAAAATCTGCAGATTAAGGGCAATATTGATATAAACAATATTTCCTTTGGCTATGGAAACGGTGCGGAAGTTTTAAAGAGTGTAGATATACATATAAAAAAGGGTGAATTTATAGGACTTGTCGGCGCTTCGGGTGTTGGCAAAACAACACTTATTAATCTGATAATGCGGCTTTATGATGTTGATAGCGGAAGCATTACGGTTGACGGGGTAGATATAAAAAATATTTCGGGCGAGTCCTTCCGAAAGCAAATAGGGGTAGTATTGCAAGAAACTTATCTGTTTTCGGGCACGGTTTTTCAGAATATAGCCTATGCTAAACCGAATGCCAAGCGCGAAGAAGTTATAGCCGTTGCGAAAATCGCAGGATGTCACGAATTTATTACTAAGATGCCCGATGGCTATAATACAAAAATAGGCGAAAAGGGCTTGGGACTGTCAGGCGGTGAGCGTCAGCGTATAGCTATAGCCCGTGCACTACTTCACGACCCGAAAATACTTATACTTGATGAAGCAACAGCGTCACTCGATACCGAAACCGAAAAACAAATACAGGATGCGTTGGCCGTTCTTACAAAAAAGCGTACCACTATTGCCATTGCTCACCGACTATCAACCCTTCGTAACGCTACAAGGCTTATAGTGCTTGATAAAGGCACCGTTGCAGAAACGGGTACACACGATGAGCTTGTGGCAAAAAAAGGTATATACTACGGTCTTGTTATGGCACAACGGAAAATGTCAAATATAGAGATAGATTAAAAAAGCGGTATACACACCGCTTTTTTGTATTTTTAGATATATTTTTACCAACAATAACTTGGGTGAAGATATGAAAATTTTCAAAAATATAAGTATAAAAACAGTTTTAAGCGGCATTAGCATCGGCATTATAAACGGCTTACTCGGTGCGGGTGGCGGTATGATTGCCGTGCCGCTGCTTAAAAATTTAGGATTTTCGCAAAGTAAGGCTCAGGCTAATGCAGTGGCGGTTATATTACCGATTTCACTAATCAGTGCTACTATGTATGTTTTGCGCGGTAATGTAAGTATTACAGATAGTCTTATTTATATACCTGGCGGTATAATCGGAACACTGATAGGTACATTTATTCTTTGCCGTATACCGCAAAAGATTTTGAAAAAAATATTTGCCGCATTTATGATTTGGGCAGGCATACGCCTGCTAAGTCGATGAATATTTGGGCCCTTTTGGCAGGGCTTTTTTCAGGGGTTATTGCTTCGATGGGTATGGGCGGCGGCGCAGTACTGCTTATATACCTTACGGTATTCACAAGCACAGAACAGCTTATGGCGCAAGGAATAAATTTGCTGTTTTTTATACCTATAGGGCTTTTGTCGGTTGTTATATATGCTCGAAAAAAACAAATAGAATTTAAAAAGACAATACCCGTAGCACTCTTTGGTATTGTGGGTAGCCTTTTAGGACTTTGGATTACTACTCTTTTTGAGTCGGCTTTTCTTTCAAAAATATTCGCAGTTTTCTTAATTTTACTTGGAATTATAGAAATATTCAAAAAGGATAAAAATACCCCTTGAAAAAGGGACGGTAGTTTGATATACTAAAAAAAGAATAAATGTTCGGGAGGTTTTTGTATGTCAAGACCGACTTTAAAAGAAAAACAGTTAAAGGTGTATAATTACCTTGTTAAAAAAATATCTGCAGGTCTTCCGCCAACCGTTAGGGAGATATGCAACGCTACGGGAATTAAGTCAACTTCTACCGTGCATGAAATATTAAATGTATTGGAAGAAAACGGTTATATATATAGGGATGCTAAGTATTCACGCGCTATAAGAATTGAAGGCGCGTCGGAGTCGGTACAGGTGCCCGTTATCGGTCGTGTAACGGCAGGACAACCCATTTTAGCGGTTGAAGAAATAGAAGATTATATTCCGTATCCCACTAAGGATGCGGAAGGTCTTTTTGCGCTTCGCGTACAGGGCTACAGTATGAAGAATATCGGTATTATGGATGGCGACATTGTCGTTGCCGATAAGGATGCTTATGTAAAAGAAGGCGATATAATTATCGGTATGGATGGCGACGAAGCCACCGTAAAGCGCCTTGTTAAAGAAAATGGTAGGGTGGTATTTATGCCCGAAAATGAAGATTTTGACCCGATTTACCCCGAAAATCCGTCGGTGCTTGGTAAGGTTATCGGAAGTTACCGAAAGTATTAGGAGATTTTTATGAAAAAGTATGTTGAAATATTTACCGATGGCGCGTGTTCGGGCAATCCGGGACCGGGCGGTTGGGGCGTAGTAATGCGCTATGGCGACAAGGAAAAAGAGCTTTGCGGGGGCGAGAAGGAAACCACCAATAACCGTATGGAATTAACCGCGGCAATAATGGGACTAAAAGCACTTAAGGAGCCTTGTATGGTGCGATTAGTCACCGACTCTAAGTATGTTTCAGACGGTATAACAAAGGGTTGGGCAGAGAGCTGGCAAAAGAACGGTTGGCGCAAGTCTGATAAAAAACCTGCGCTGAACACAGACCTTTGGGAACAGCTTTTAGAGCTTATAAATATGCACGAAGTCCGTATTGATTGGGTGAAGGGACACGCAGGTCACCCCGAAAACGAGCGTTGTGACCAGTTAGCCGTAAATTTTTATAAAAATTTTTAAAGTTACTATTGAAAAGTATACCGAAATAGTATACAATAGTCGATGGAAAAATTTTTTATGTTAAGGAATACAAAATGGAAAGATTTATTTATGCAGACAATGCGGCTACAACCAAATTAAGCGAAAACGCTTTAAATGGTATGATGCCGTACTTAAAAGAAGAATATGCAAACGCTTCAAGCCTTTATAATTTTGGCGCAAAGGCAAAGTCAGCCATTGAAGAAGCCCGAGAGCGCGTGGCTGAAGCCATAGGTGCTAAAGTTAACGAAATATACTTTACTGCAGGCGGCAGTGAAGCAGACAACTGGGCTATTAAGGGTTATGCCCACGCTATGCTCAAAAAGGGTAAGAATCACATAATTTCTACAAAATTTGAGCATCACGCAGTACTTCATACCTTGAATGCGCTCGAAAAGGAAGGCTTCGAGATAACCTTGCTTGAAGTACATTCTGACGGTGTTGTAAGGGCGGATGAATTAAAGGCGGCAATTAAGGACACAACAGGCCTTGTTACCGTAATGTATGCCAATAACGAAATCGGCACAGTTCAGCCTATAGCAGAAATAGGCGCAGTCTGTCGCGAAAAAGGTATTGTGTTCCACACCGATGCCGTGCAGGCGGTAGGCAATGTACCGATAGATGTAAAACAGCAGTGCATTGATATGCTTTCAATGTCGGCTCATAAATTCCACGGCCCCAAAGGTGTCGGCGCTTTGTATATAAAACGCGGCATACCTTTTGGTAATTTGATTGACGGCGGCGCACAGGAAAACAGACGCCGTGCGGGCACCGAAAATACTGCAGGTATTGTTGGTATGGGTATAGCAATTAAGGAAGCGGTAAGCTCTATGGCAGAGAGAGATAAGAAATGCCGCGAAATCAGTAATTATATAATAGATAGCTGCCTTAAAATTGAACGCTCGCGCGTAAACGGGGACAGGGTAAAGAGATTGCCTGGGAATGTTAATATGTGCTTTGAAGGCGTTGAAGGTGAATCATTACTTTTAATGCTTGATGCAAAGGGTATCTGCGCATCATCGGGCTCTGCTTGTACATCTGGCTCACTTGACCCAAGCCATGTGCTTTTAAGCATCGGTCTTAAGCACGAAGTAGCGCACGGCTCACTTCGCTTGTCCTTCAGTGATGAAAACACACTGGATGATGCAAAGTATATATGCGAAGTTTTACCACCTATTATTGAAAGATTACGCTCAATGTCACCGCTTTGGGACAAAATAGTGGCGGGTAATAAAGGAGAATAATTAATGTATACAGATAAGGTTATGGACCATTTTACAAATCCGCGTAATGTAGGCGAACTGGCTGATGCAAATGGTGTCGGCGAAGTTGGTAACGCAAAATGCGGCGATATTATGAGAATGTACTTAAAAATAGAAAACGGAGTTATTGAAGATGTCCGTTTTAAGACCTACGGCTGTGCGTCGGCTATTGCTACAAGCTCTATAGCAACCGAAATGGTGAAGGGTCAGCCCATTGAAAAGGCGCTTGAGCTTTCAAACAAAGCGGTTGTTGAAGCCTTGGGCGGACTACCGCCGCATAAAATCCACTGTTCCGTTTTGGCAGAGCAGGCAATTAAAGCCGCTTTAGCCGATTATTATACAAGACAGGGTGTAGACCCCACACCCTTTGTAGGTGTAATCGAGCACGACTGCGACCACTGCGAAGGCTGTTCAAAATAAACATATAAATTAATCATTATTACCCCATTTTTTTCATATACTTTTTTAGGAAATATATGAAAAGAAAGGCTTGATAATGATGAAGGGTTATTTTCCTGAGGGTTGGCTTAATGATACCGTGTCCAATAAAAAAAGGATGCATACACCACTTAGCATCACACAGTCGATGCAGTCGGGTGAAATTTTGGAAGCAACGGCCTTTATGTGCGATGCGGAGCATAATTTAATGGTAAACCTTGGTTGTATGAAGGGAATAATACCGCGCTATGACGGTGCTATAGGTATAAGTGAAGGTAATGTGCGAGATATTGCACTTATTTCCCGTGTAGGCAAATCGGTCTGCTTTACGGTAAAAAGTGTTGAAACCGATTCTGAAGGCAAGATGTATGCCATATTGTCGCGCCGCGCGGCACAAGAGCAGTGCATAGAGCATTATATAAACACCTTGACTGCGGGGGACATTATAGACGCCCGTATAACACACCTTGAAAGCTTCGGCGCCTTTTGTGATATCGGTTGCGGTGTAATAGCACTTTTACCGATTGATTCTATTTCGGTGTCCCGTATAGCCCATCCGTCCGACCGCTTTTCAGTCGGTACAGATATAAAGGTTGCGGTAAGGCAAATAATGCCCGACGGTAAAATAATGCTCTCCCTTAAAGAGCTACTCGGCACTTGGCAGCAAAATGCCGATTTATTAAAAGCAGGGCAGACCGTTACAGGCATAATACGCTCGGTTGAAAGTTACGGCGTTTTTGTTGAATTAACCCCTAATTTAGCGGGCTTGGCTGAGCCTAAGGAAGATGTCTACATAGGTCAACAGGCAAGTGTGTTTATTAAAAGCATAATACCCGAAAAAATGAAGGTAAAGCTTATTATAATAGATAGCTTTGACAGTGATTATATAACACCGGTGGAGTATTTTTTCTTTGATACTCATATTGATGAATGGTACTACTCACCGCCGAATTCTGTTAAGCAGATATTTACACAATTCTAAGTTTTTGGAAGGAAGTTCAAAATGAGCGACAGAAAATGTAATGAAACATCCTGTAAGGGGGATTGCAGTAATTGTGCATCGGCAAAGAAGGAACCAACAAGCCTTATAGCCGCACAGAATGAGTTTAGCAATATTAAACGCGTAATAGGTGTTGTAAGCGGTAAGGGCGGCGTTGGTAAATCCTTGGTTACGGGCGGCCTTGCTGTCAGTATGCAACGCGCAGGCTATGAAACCGCGGTGCTTGATGCCGATATTACAGGCCCGTCAATTCCTAAAATGTTCGGAGTAAACGCAAGGGCAATGCAGGATGAACGAGGCATATTGCCGGCAGAGAGTAACAATGGAATTAAATTAATGTCGGTAAATTTGTTGTTAGAAGATACCGAAGCCCCTGTAGTTTGGCGCGGTCCGGTTATTGCGGGTGCCGTAAAGCAGTTTTGGAGTGATGTTGCATGGGGCAATGTCGACTATATGTTTGTTGACTGTCCTCCAGGAACGGGCGATGTTCCGCTTACCGTTTTCCAGAGTCTGCCGCTTGACGGAATAGTTATTGTAACATCTCCGCAGGATTTGGTATCCCTGATAGTTAAAAAGGCATACAATATGGCAAAGATGATGAATATACCGGTACTCGGTATAGTTGAGAATATGAGCTATGTTAAGTGTCCCGACTGCGGTAAGGAATTTCATATTTTCGGTAGCGGCAAAACCGAAACGGTTGCCGATGAATTAGACCTTCCTTTACTTGCAAGAATACCGATTGATACTGATATGGCGTCATTGGTTGATAACGGTATGTTTGATAGATTCGATAATAATTATTTTACCGATGCGGCAAGATATATCGATGCAAAACTGAACAAATAAAGTATAATCTCCCCACATTTAGTTGGGGAGATGATTTTTTTCTTTGAAAAATAGATAGACTGTGGTATAATTATACAATAATATGCAAATTGGGGTGTTGATATGAGAATTGTTGTAAAGGTTGGCACATCAACTTTGGCGTACAGTTCGGGCCGACTAAATATCAGACATATAGAGGATTTCTGCAAGGTGCTGAGTGACCTTAAAAATCAGGGACACGAAATAATTTTGGTATCAAGCGGTGCAATAGGTATGGGTATGGGCAAGCTCTCGCTAAAAAAACGCCCCGAAGATATACCTACAAGACAGGCGGCAGCGGCAGTAGGCCAATGTGAGCTTATGTATACATACGATAAACTGTTCTCAGAATATAATCATACCGTAGCTCAACTGCTTATCACCAACTATGTGCTAAACAGTGAAGATATGGCGGAGAATTTCAAAAACACCCTTAACCGCTTGTTAGAACTTGGCGTTATGCCGATTATTAATGAAAACGATACAGTATCAACCGCCGAAATAGGTATAGGTGATAATGATACCTTGGGTGCTATTGTAACTGTACTATCGGGTGCCGATTTATTGATTCTTCTATCAGACATTGACGGACTTTTCACCGCCGACCCGCGTAAAGACAGTGGTGCCAAACTAATTTCTCAAATAACCGAAATTACCGATGAAATGCGCGCCGCATCAGGCGGAAGTGGTAGCGAAAACGGCACAGGCGGAATGATTACCAAGCTTAGTGCGGCAGAGCTTTGCATAAACTTGGGTAGCGATATGGTTATTGCCAATGGCTCTAATCCTAAGGTTTTATATGACATTATTGACGGCAAACAGGTAGGAAGCCGCTTTATCGGAAGGAAGTAGTAAGTTGACCACCGAAGAAATTTTAATTAAGTCTCAAAAAGCAAAGCGTGAAATAGCAACCCTGAAAACAGATGAAAAGAATAGCATACTCTTAGGTATGGCAAAAGCTTTGATAGATAATAGCGAAGAGATTTTAAGTGCCAATAAAATAGATTTAGAAAAGGCCGAAGGTACAGTAAGTTCCGTTATGCTTGATAGACTAAGGCTGACTGCCGAGCGTATAAAAGGTATGGCAGACGGAATAGTTGAAGTAGCAAAGCTGCCCGACAGTGTCGGTAAGGTTATAAGTGAAACCCAAAGAAATGGTATGAAGATACAAAAGGTGTCTTCGCCTATAGGTACAGTAGCGATTATATACGAAAGCCGACCCAATGTTACATCAGATGCGGCGTCTCTCTGTATTAAAAGCGGTAACGCTTGTATTCTGCGCGGCGGTAAGGAAGCCTTTAATTCTAATAAAGCGGTAGTGGCAGCACTCAAAAAAGGTATTGAAAAGTGCGGCCATTCTGCTAATTTTATAAATCTTATTGAAGATACCACTCGTGATAGTGCTACACAGCTTATGACAGCAGTCGGCTTTGTTGATTTACTTATTCCGCGCGGCGGGGCAGGGCTTATAAACGCTTGTGTTAACGGCGCTAAGGTGCCTTGTATTCAGACGGGTACGGGCATTTGCCACATCTATGTAGATGAATGCGCTAATACTGATATGGCACTAAATATTATAGAAAATGCCAAAACATCTCGCCCGTCGGTTTGCAATGCGGCCGAGGTAGTGTTAGTGTCAAGCAAAATAGCAAAAGAGTTTTTACCGAAGCTAAAGGAAAGATTAGTGGACCGCCGTAAAGAAAAGGGTGAGATACCCGTAGAATTACGGCTTGATGAAAAGGCAGTAAAAATAATAGATGGAGTAGCGGCTAATGCCACTGATTTTGATACTGAGTTTTTAGACTATATATTGGCGGTCAGTGTAGTAGATGATGTATATGCCGCAATAGAGCATATAGCAAAGCATTCAACGGGGCACAGCGAAGCCATTATTACAGAAAATGAGTGTGCGGCAAATATCTTTACCACCTGTGTTGATAGTGCGGCGGTATATGTAAATGCATCAACCCGTTTTACCGACGGCGGCGAGTTTGGTCTTGGATGTGAGATGGGTATTTCTACCCAAAAGCTTCACGCACGCGGTCCTATGGGACTAAGGGAGCTGAATACTTATAAATATGTCATAGTCGGAAGTGGACAGACAAGGTAAGGTGTTAAAATGATAGAAGTAGGATTTATAGGCGCAGGTAATATGGGCGGCGCATTAGCGACTGCCGCGGCGAAATGTCGGGACACAAAGGTGCTTATTACCGATACGGATTTAGAAAAGGCGTCAGCACTTGCCAAAAGGTTAAAGGCTAAAAGTACTACTGCAGAAGAAATCTGTAAAACTGCAAAATATATATTTTTGGGCGTAAAGCCGCAAATTTTACCCGATGTTTTAGGAGAAATTGCGCCACTGTTAAAGGAAAGACGCGACCACTACATACTCGTTAGTATGGCGGCGGGCGTAAAGTGTGAAAAAATAGCCAACCAATTAAACGGTTCGGTCAGAATAATCCGTATAATGCCTAATATGCCCGTAGCGGTAGGCAGTGGTATGGTGCTTTATACCGCCACTAAAAATGTAACCAAGAAAGAGAAAAAAGAATTTGTCCAATTAATGCAAAACGCGGGCGTGTTTGATGAAATAGGCGAAGAATTAATTGATGCCGCAAGTGCAGTAAGCGGATGCGGACCTGCGTTTGTGTTTATGTTTATGGATGCCTTGGCAGACGGTGGCGTACAGTGCGGTTTATCAAGAGAACAAGCTCTTAAATACGCAGCAGAAACAGTGTTGGGTTCTGCAAAGATGTTACTCCAAACAAACAAACACCCAATAGAGCTTAAGGATGCGGTATGTTCCCCAAAGGGTAGTACAATAGAAGGCGTTTATGCGCTTGAAAATGCCGATTTTAAGGTAACTGTTATGAAAGCGGTTGATAAATCCTTCAAGCGTACAAAGGAACTCGGTAAATAGTAAAGAGAATAATAGCACAGCTTATCATTTTTAGAAATGTAGGCTGTGTTTATTTTTTGTGCTGATACTTGACTTAACCACAATATATAGAGTATAATATATATAATTATTCATAAATAGGAGAAATCCCGAATGGCAAATAAAAATACGGTATATGATAACGAAAGTATCGAAAAATTAAAAGGGCCCGACCAGGTAAGACTCAGACCGGGTGTTATTTTCGGCTCCGATGATATTGAAGGCTGTAAGCATTCGGTCTTTGAAATCATTTCCAACTCAATCGACGAAGCGCGCGAAGGACACGGTAATAAAATCGTTGTCACAAAGTATGTTGACGGCTCGGTTGAAGTTCAGGACTTCGGACGCGGCGCCCCCGTTGACTTTAATAATAAAGAACAGTGCTATAACTGGGAGCTTATCTTTTGTGAGTTGTATGCGGGCGGTAAGTACGGTACTGCAAGTGGCTCTAACTATGAGTACTCAATTGGTCTCAACGGCTTAGGACTATGCGCTACACAGTTCGCAAGTGAATATATGGATGTCGAAATTAAGCGTGATGGATTCAAGTATAATCTTCACTTTGAAAAGGGCTTTAACATAGGCGGTTTAAAGAAGGAAGAATATTCAGGGCGCGACACGGGTACAAAAATTAAGTGGAAGCCCGATATTGAAGTATTCACCGAAGTTGATATTGTGCCATCAGAGCTTATGGACATATTGCACCGTCAGGCGATAGTAAACAAGGGACTTCTGTTCGTATTCCGTGAACAGCAGGGAAGCCGCTTTGTTCAGTCTGAGTTTGTTTATAAAAACGGTATTGAAGAATATTTACAAGAAGTTGTCGGCGAACAAAAACTTACAAATATTGTAAGTTGGTCGGGCGACAGAAAGGGTAGAGACCGCGAAGACCGACCCGAATACACCGTTAAAATGAATATGGCTTTCTGCTTTTCAAATAACCATAAGCTGCTTGAATATTATCACAACTCAAGCTGGCTTGAAAACGGCGGCTCACCCGATAAGGCGGTAAGGGCGGCATTTGTATCGCAGATAGACAATTATATTAAAAGCACAAATAAATATAAATCGAATGAAAGCAAAATTACATTTTCCGATGTTCAGGAAAGCTTGGCAATCGTTACTAACTGCTTCTCATCAATAGCGTCTTACGAAAACCAGACTAAAAAATCGGTTACAAATAAATTCATTTATGAAGCAATGAATGATTTTATTCGCCGCCAGTTAGAAATTTACTTTATTGAAAACAAGGCCGACGCCGATAAAATTGCAGAGCAGATTCTTATCAACAAGCGCAGTCGTGAGCGTAGCGAAAAGGAACGCCTGAACTTAAAGAAAACAATGCAAAGCAGCAACAGTATGGTTGACCGCGTGCAGAAGTTTGTAGATTGCCGAACAAAAGACATTACTCAGCGTGAGATATTTATAGTTGAGGGTGACTCGGCATTAGGCTCTTGTAAATTGGCGCGTGACCCCGACTTCCAGGCTATTATGCCCGTACGCGGTAAAATACTTAACTGCTTAAAGGCAGAATATGATAAGGTTTTTAAAAGCGAAATTATAACCGACCTTATTAAAGTGCTTGGTTGCGGCGTTGAAGTAAAGACTAAGGGCAATAAGGATTTATCAACCTTTAATCTTGATAATCTTCGTTGGAATAAGATAATAATCTGTACCGATGCCGATGTCGACGGCTTCCAGATACGCACCCTTATTTTAACTATGATTTATAGGGTAATGCCCACACTTATTTACGAAGGCAAGGTTTATATTGCCGAAACACCGCTTTATGAAATCATCACTAAGGATATGACCTACTTCGCGTACGACGAAGCCGAGAAAAGCGAAATTTTAACCAAAATCGGTGACAAGAAGTACAAGATGAACCGTTCAAAGGGTCTTGGTGAAAACCAGGCAGATATGATGAACTTAACTACTATGAATCCTGCCACACGCCGACTCATTAAGGTTATGCCCGATGATGCTGAGCGTACCGCAGAAATGTTTGATGTTTTACTTGGCGACAATCTTCAAGGCAGAAAGGATTTTATAGCCGAATACGGTTATAAGTATCTTGATGATGCCGACATAAGCTAATAAAGGGAAAAGGAAAGATAAAATGGCTTCAAGGAGCAAAAAAGAAATTAAACCCGAAATCGCACCCGATATTATGGAAAAAACATATATTTCGGGCGCGGGACTGACAGTCGAACAACCCATAGTTACAACGCTTGAAACAAACTATATGCCGTATGCTATGAGTGTTATAGTCTCCCGTGCAATTCCCGAAATAGACGGTTTTAAGCCGTCACACAGAAAATTGCTTTATACAATGTACCTTATGGGACTTCTAAACGGCGGCACCATAAAGTCGGCTAATATTGTAGGTCGTACTATGCAGCTTAATCCGCATGGCGACGCGGCAATCTACGAAACAATGGTAAGACTATCGGAAGGCTATCAGGCTTTACTTCATCCGTATGTACAGTCAAAGGGCTCCTTCGGTAAGGCTTATTCTCGTGATATGGCGTATGCGGCTTCGCGTTATACCGAAGCGAAGCTGTCACCAATATCGGCAGAGCTTTTTGCCGATATCGATAAGGACACAGTAGATTTTGTTGATAACTACGATGCAACCTTAAAGGAACCGACACTGTTTCCTGTAACATTCCCGTCGGTGTTGGTTAACGCTAATACGGGTATTGCGGTAGGTATGGCAAGCTCTATTTGTCCGTTTAACCTTAACGAAGTTTGTAAAACCACAATAGAGTTTATAAAAGATAACGATATCAATGTTGCCGATACACTTTTAGCGCCCGATTTTCCAATAGGCGGTCAACTAATTTATAACCGCGAAGAAATTGAAAAGATATATGAAACGGGTCGTGGTAGCTTTAAGGTGCGCGGCGTGTACAGTTATGATAAAAAGGCCAACTGTATTGATATAACCGAAATTCCGCCTACAACTACCAGTGAAGCAATAATTGAAAAGGTAATTGAACTTGTAAAACAGAAGAAAATCACCGAAATTAACGATATTCGTGATGAAACAGGTCTTAAGGGACTAAAAATCACAATAGATTTAAAGCGCGGCGTAGATGTAGAAGCGTTTATGAAAAAGCTCTACCGTATGACTCCGCTTCAGGACAGCTTTGCTTGTAATTTTAATATACTGATAGCCGGTTCACCGCGTGTTCTGGGTGTTAAAGAAATTATAAGCGAATGGGTGGCATACAGAAGTGAATGTGTGCGCCGTAGAGTTTACTTTAATTTAACCAAGGCACAGGACAGATTGCACCTTCTTAAAGGCTTGCAGAAAATCTTACTTGATATTGATAAGGCTATAAAAATTGTAAGAGAGACCGCAGAAGAGAAGGAAGTAGTTCCTAATCTTATGATTGGCTTCGGTATTGATGAAACACAGGCGGAATATGTAGCCGAAATAAAACTTCGCCATTTAAACCGCGAGTATATCCTAAAAAGACTTGACGATATTGCGAAATTAGAAAAAGATATCGAAGAAATGCAGTCTATTTTAAGTAGCCGCAACAAGATTGCAAGAATTATAATCGGCGAGCTTGAAGAGGTTATGAAAAAGCACGGTAAGGAGCGCCGCACTGCAATCATAACGGTAGATGAAGAAACCGAAGAAAGAGAAATAGAAGTAGTTGATGAGTCCCCAGTGACATTATTCTTCACTCGCGACGGCTATTTCAAGAAAATCACACCGCAGTCTCTTCGTATGAGTGGCGAGCAAAAGCTTAAAGAGGGCGACGAAATGTCGCAGATTATAGAAGCCACCAACGCGCATGAGCTTTTGTTCTTTACCAATAAGCAACAGGTTTATAAAGCCAAGGCAAGTGATTTTGCCGATAGCAAGGCAAGTCTGCTTGGCGATTTCGTTGCAAGTAAGCTTGGCTTTGATGAGGCCGAAAACGCCGTTTATATGGTCGCCGTAAGAGAATATGTAGGCAATATGATTTTTGTTTTCGATAACGGCCGCGTAGCAAAGGTAGCACTCAGTGCTTATGCAACTAAAACAAATCGTAAAAAATTGGTCGGCGCATATACAGATAAGTTTACACTTCATACCGTTCTTTATCTGCCCACCGAAACCGATATTCTGCTTACATCCACTAACGGCAGAATGTTGCTTGTAAATAGCGGCGCCTTGCAGACCAAGTCTACAAGAGATAACGGCGGTGTTGCCGTTATGACGCAGAAAAAAGGACAAAGAATTTTCACCGCCGAAATATATGAAGACGGAAAACTTGATAGTCCGCACCGCTACAGAACAAGAAATCTGCCGGCGGCAGGTAGCTTAAAACCACAAGAAAAGGCAGAACAATTAACGATTTAAATTAAAAAGAGCCACTTCGGTTTTCCGAAGTGGCTGTCAGCTAAATATATTCAAAACAAACGCAAACTGAAATCAAAATTAAGCTGACATTAATAATATTTCACGCAAACCGTAGTTTATTAAAGGAATTATTTGACAAAAAGATTTTATTGCTATAATATATTAAGGTATTTAAATTTTTTACGGAGGGGACCGTTTTGGCAAAAGAATTAGCAAAGGTTTATGACTCTCGCGAAGTTGAAGACCGTATTTATAAAACCTGGCTTGATGGCCGGTATTTTCACGCAAGGTGTGAAAAGGACAAGGAAACCTATACAATAGTTATTCCTCCACCGAACATTACGGGACAATTGCATATGGGACATGCACTTGATAACACTCTGCAAGATATTCTTATTCGCTTTAAGCGTATGCAGGGTTACGATACACTCTGGCTTCCCGGTACAGACCACGCGTCAATAGCAACAGAAGCAAAAATTGTTGAAGCAATGCGCAAGGAAGGCATAACCAAGGACGATATAGGCCGTGACGGCTTTTTGGAACGCGCTTGGAAATGGAAAGAGCAGTACGGCGGAAGAATTATTGAACAGCTTAAGAAATTAGGCTCATCGTGTGACTGGGAGCGTGAACGCTTTACACTTGATGATGGCTGTAGCGACGCCGTAAAGGAAGTATTTGTAAGCCTTTATGAAAAGGGTCTTATTTATCGGGGCGAGCGTATAATCAACTGGTGTCCGCACTGTTTAACATCTATTTCGGATGCCGAGGTTGAGTACGAAGAACAGGCAGGTCACTTCTGGCATATTCGTTACCCGTTTGCAGACGGTAGCGGCTATTTAGAACTCGCAACAACCCGTCCTGAAACATTGCTTGGTGATACCGCCGTTGCGGTAAACCCCGATGATGAAAGATATAAGGCACTTGTCGGCAAAATGCTTGATTTGCCGATTGTGCATCGACAGATTCCCGTTGTGGCTGACGATTATGTTGAAATGGATTTCGGTACAGGTGTTGTTAAAATCACCCCTGCACACGACCCCAACGACTTTGAAGTTGGACTTCGCCATAACCTGCCCGTTATAAATGTTTTGACGGATGATGCCAAAATCACATCCGATTACCCGAAATATGCGGGTATGGACAGATACGAAGCCCGTAAGGCTATCGTTGCCGATTTAGAAGCAGAAGGCGCATTGGTAAAGATAGAAGACTACAGTCATAATGTAGGTACCTGTTACCGCTGTGGCACAACGGTTGAGCCACGCGTTTCAAAGCAGTGGTTTGTTAAAATGAAGCCACTAGCAGGTCCTGCAATCGACGCTGTTAAAAACGGGGAAACAAAGTTTGTACCCCAGCGTTTTGAAAAGGTGTATTTCCATTGGCTCGAAAATATACGCGACTGGTGTATTTCCCGTCAGCTTTGGTGGGGACACAGAATACCTGCTTGGTACTGTTCGGATTGCGGCGAAGTAACCGTATCTAAGACCGAGCCTACTGCTTGTCAGCACTGCGGTAGCAAGCATATAACACAGGACCCCGACACACTTGACACTTGGTTCTCATCTGCACTCTGGCCATTCTCAACTCTCGGTTGGCCAAACGACACAGAAGATTTTAAGCACTATTACCCAACCAATACATTGGTTACAGGCTATGACATTATTCCTTTCTGGGTAATGCGTATGATGTTCTCAGGAATTGAACAGACAGGACAGGTGCCGTTTGACACCGTTCTTATTCACGGTCTTGTAAGAGATAGTCAGGGCAGAAAAATGTCTAAATCTCTCGGCAACGGTGTTGACCCGCTTGAAGTTATTGAGCAGTACGGTGCCGATGCACTACGCTTTTCTTTGGCTACGGGTAATAGCCCGGGTAACGATATGCGCTATATTCCCGAACGCGTGGAAGCAAGCCGTAACTTTGCTAATAAACTCTGCAATGCCGCAAGATTTATTCTTATGAATCTTAAAACTGATGAACAGTTACCGCTACCGGAGAGTCCCACTTTGGAAGATAAATGGATTCTTTCTAAATATAATCGCTTAGTTTTAGAAGTAACCGAGAATCTCGAAAAGTTCGAACTCGGTCTTGCCGTTCAAAAACTTTACGATTTTATTTGGGATGTATATTGCGACTGGTATATTGAAATCAGTAAAGCGCGCTTAAATGGTGAAGATGAGGCTTCTGCCAATAACGCAAGGGCAGTGCTTACCTTCGTTATGGATGGTATGCTCAAACTCTTGCATCCGTTTATGCCGTTTATCACCGAAGAAATCTGGCAGTCGTTGCCGCATAACGGTGAATCTATAATGGTTTCAAATTGGCCGAAATATTCCGAAAAACTCAACTTCGAAGCAGAAGAAACAGAGTTTGAAAAGATTATGGCGGCTATTAAAGCAATACGCAACCGCAGGGCAGAAATGAATGTTCCGCCGTCACGCAAGGCTAATGTTACAATTGAAACCGATTCAAAGCAGACCTTTATTGACGGACAAAGTTTTATTTGCAGACTAGCGTTTGCATCGGCGGTTTCGGTTGTTGATGCCGCCGAAGATAATGATGCAGTTTGTATTATTACAGATGCCGCAAAAATCTATTTACCGCTGGCAGAATTGGTTGATTTTTCAGCAGAGCTTGAAAGACTCGAAAAAGAACTTAAAAAAGCAAATGTTGATAAGGACTTTTTCGAGAAGAAGCTTAACAATCCGGGCTTTGTGGCAAAGGCCCCCGAAGCACTGGTTAAGACTCAGCGTGAGCAGTTAAGTAAGGTTCTTGAAAAAATCAATATGATAGAAAGCAGTATCGCAGATATAAAATCAAAAATATAAATTATTACTTGTCGACAAAGTATAACAAAATTTTTAAAGACAAGCCACTATTATATATAGTAGGCTTGTCTTTTTTATTTAATTTAATCATATTCCTTTCAAGCCACCCTTGCCTAAAGGGAGGGGGACCGCGTAAGCGGTGGAGGGATTTTCAGGAGGTGCAAAAATGGCAGTAAAAATAGATACAAAGGGCGAAGTGGTAACAGCATATCTCTCGGGTGAGCTTGACCACCATACCGCAAAAGAAATGCGAGAAAATATCGATAATGCAATATCACTTAATATGCCTACATTATTAATAATAGACTTTTCCGATGTTTCGTTTATGGATTCATCGGGTATAGGTCTTGTAATGGGAAGATACCGTTTGCTTTCAAAAACGGGCGCAGAACTTCATATAAGCGGCGCAAGCGAACAAATATATAAGGTAATGAAACTTGCAGGTATTGAAAGACTTGCAAGGCTTGAAAGGAAAGGAAAATAAATATGAGAACAATAAATAAATTTAACTTAACTATTCCATCGGTATCGGCAAATGAGTCCTTTGCCAGAACTGTAGTGTCAGCCTTCTCTTTACTGCTTGACCCAACAATTGATGAACTGGCTGATATAAAAACCGCCGTAAGTGAAGCGGTTACCAATTGCATAGTACATGCATATAAAGAGCAAATAGGAAATATATACATATCAGCCGAAATCAGAAATGACCATTCAGTGCTTGTTAAAATACGCGATAAGGGTTGCGGTATTGAAAATATAGAACAGGCTATGGAGCCGCTTTTTACCACTGCAGGCGGAGAACGCGCAGGTCTCGGCTTTGCCGTAATGCAAAGCTTTATGGATGGCGTTAAGGTAAGGTCGGTAGTAGGCAAAGGAACAACCATTACAATGATTAAAAAAATCAGTTTGAGATATTCTGCCAATGCCAATCAGTAACGAAGAAAAAATAATAAAAGAAAACTTAGGACTCGTGCATAGCTGCTGCAAACGGTTTGTAGGCAGAAATATTGAGTATGACGATATGTTTCAGGTCGGTTGTATGGGATTGCTTAAAGCTTCCCGAGATTTTGATGAGTCACTGGGCTTTAAGTTTTCAACCTACGCCGTACCGGTAATACTCGGCGAAATAAAAAGACTTTTTCGCGATACGGGCGCTGTAAAGGTTTCCCGCAGTTTAAAAGAACTGTCACTTAAGGTATCGGCAGTAAAGCAAAGGGAAGAACAGAAAAACGGCTATACACCGTCGGCTAGTGAACTTGCAAAAATAATGGGTGTTGATGTCCAGGAAATCAATGAAGCAATCTGTGTATCGATGCCTACTGTGTCGCTAACCTATAGCGATGATGACGGCACCAAGGAACTTGATATTCCGTTAGAACAGAGTGATGAAGAATTAGCAAGCCGTCTATCAATTGGTCAAGCAATAGAACGACTGGATGATAAAGACCGAAGAATTATTATGTTAAGGTATTTTTCGGGACTGACACAAACAGAAGTTGCAAACCGACTTAATATGTCACAGGTTCAGGTATCGCGTAGAGAAAAAAAGCTGCTTAAAGATATGAAAAGCTTTCTTTCGTGAATAATATGTGCAAAATAGGGTAAAATGTGTTTTGATAATGCCATATTTTTACTTTTTTAACAAAAAATAAAGTCAACTAAAAAAGTTTCAAAAAAAGTTAAAAAAATGCTTGACATTGGCTATCTGCTGTGGTATTATTATTGAGCGCCCAAAAAACAGGGGTGCAAAATGGACCTTGAAAATTAAACAACGACAATAATAAGGACCCGACAATTCTTAAGAGAAATCGAGAGAGTAAACAAGGACAAAAGATACGTCAGTATCGAAAAA
>JAZNRP010000017.1:0-19184 GCA_045590755.1 Acutalibacteraceae bacterium | reverse complement strand
GACGGAAACAATATCACAAAACGCTGAAGGCATATTGCTTGAATCAATGTTGGAGGGTTATGCAGAATACTATTCGGTTGAACTTTCCGAAAAAGTTACACGAGGTATGACCGAGAATGCGCTAAAATGTAAATTTAATGGCGGTACAGTCCCTATCGGCTATGTTATTAACAAGGACCAAATGTTTGAGGTGGATCCCGTTAAAGCACCCTATGTGGTTGCTGCTTTCCAAGCATACGCCGACGGCAAAACCATAAAAGAGATTGTGGAAATGCTAAATGCAAAAGGCGTTACCACTTCTCACGGAACGAAAATAACCATTAATATTGTAACGGATATGCTGAAAAACCGAAGGTATATTGGTGAATACAAGTTCCGAGATATTGTTAACCCAAATGGCATACCGAGGATAGTCCCACAGACGTTATTTGATAAGGTGCAGCGTGAGCGTGCGAAGAATAAGAGAGCAACAGCAAGACATAAAGCCGAAGACGATTACTTACTGACAACAAAGCTGTTTTGCGGTAAATGTGGTGTATATATGACCGGTGAAAGCGGAACCGCACGAAACGGTACAGTTCATCGATATTACAAATGCAACAACGCTAAGTACAAACATACTTGTGATAAAAAGACGGTAAAAAAAGAATGGATTGAAGACATTGTTGTTAAGCACACTCATGAGATGATGATCGATGATAATGTAATCGAGGACATTGCAAGTATTGTGTTTAGAAACGCAAAGAAAGAAAATCCCGCAATACAACTACTTAAACAACGGCTTAGTGAAACAGAGAACGCACTTAATAATTTGCTTAGAGCAATAGAGGAAGGAATTATAACTCCAACCACAAAACAAAGAATGATTGAGTTGGAGCAGACGAGAGATGAGATTAAATTAAAGCTCATCAAGGAAGAAATGAAGAAGCCCACTATTACGAAAGAGGGCTTAGTATTATGGCTCAGGCATATTCAAAGCATGGGCTTGGAAACGAAGGAACACAAACAGAGACTGATTGACATTTTTGTAAATGCCGTATATCTCTACGACGACAAATTGGTCATAACATTTAATTATAAGGAAGCAAGCAAAACCGTCACTCTAAAAGAGGTAAACGGTTCGATTATAGAATGCTCAGGTGCACCAAAAATCCTTGTTCTTCGGAACAAGGATTTTTTATTCAAGCCGATAGGCTTGGTATATCATCCCGCTTTAGCGTGCATATCATTGCCGCATATATGCGGCGTATATCATCACACCGTAGGTGTGTATTCCTCTATCGCTTGATGAGATGCAGTGACTTTGCCACTGATGATATGCAAAACTAAAGTTTTGATGATATACAAGGCTTCGCCTTGATTTGAAACCTATTATTTATGCGGCATTCCGCCTTATTACTATAACGCTACTCCTACCAGTCGAGAGCCTCGACACGCAATTCGCGTGCTGAGGTTCTTCTTTTTTATAATTTGTACCTCGCGTTTCAGGTTGGTTATGAACACCCGCAACAAAAATTCCAAGGACTTTAAGTTCTTGGAATTTCTACTTTTTCCCTATTACTTCTTCATTAAAAGTCCTTTGGATTTTAAGTAATAATTATTGCACTTTCGCTGCTTATATGATATACTAAATTTAGCATAATTTTCCGAAAGGAGCAAATAAAATGGATTATTCAAAGGGACTCCAGAAATTAGCAGAAGTAGACAAATTATCAGAAAGCAGAAAGCTAAAAATCAGTCAGACTCCGTCAGACCATTCCACCATTACAGGTACTAAATACTATGTATCTAATAATGGTAACGATGATAATGACGGACTCTCACCCGAAACCGCTTGGGCAACCATAGGAAAGGTTAATTCCTTCCAGTTCAGTGACGGTGACGGTATCTTATTTGAACGCGGCGGTTTATGGCGTGAAGTACAGATGCTACAAAACAGCACAAGTGTTACCTATTCAGCATATGGCGAAGGTCCCAAACCTATCTTCTCAGGTTCTCCAGAAGACAGTGCAGATGAAAGCAAATGGGAGCTTTTCTACGAAGATGATAATAAAAAAATCTGGAAGTTCTACCGCGAAGACCTTTTAGATATTGGCTCTATTGTATTTAACGATGGCGAAAAATATGCCGATAAGGACACCCCTTCTTATATGGACAAAAAGTGGATTGTTCGCGATACCGAATTTGAAGGACAGACCCCTTATGATGTTGTAGAATCCCTTAATCATAACTTTAAGTTTGTGCATTTAGCCGACAGTATTTTAAGTGATAGCGGTGCACCAGCCCTCTCTACAGCCACAGGGCCTATTTACCTTCGTTGTGATGAAGGAAACCCGGGTAAACTTTTTGATTCAATTGAGTTTGTTGGTTTTACTGTACCCTTTATTATTCGTACACACGGCGTTACCATTGATAATTTCTGCATAAAATATTCAAAATTCGGTGTGTCGGGCTACCATATTGTTGCTATTGATGATTTAACGGTTAAAAACTGCGAAATGGAATGGATTGGCGGCAATATATGCAGTTATAATTTCCGTGGCATAAAAGGCGGCAGAGCCTTGAGAATAGGTAACGGTGTAGAAGTTTACGGCGGATGCCGAAACTATACTGTAGAAAACAGCTATTTTAATCAGATTTATGATGCCGCTATTTCTCCGCAATATGTAGCGGGTGGCGCAGACAGTAAAGAATCTAATGTCATTACCGATGATATTTTATTTAAGGGTAATTTAATTGAATATGCGGTATACGGCTTTGAATCTTTCCTTGATACGATTAGAACCGGTATTATTGCCAAAGGTAACAACTACACTATCGAAGATAATATAGTAAGAATGAGCGGTTGCGGTTTCGGCTCTACCCGACTTGACCGCGGTTTCTCCGGCGGTTTCACCACAGGTGGACATCCGAGTTGTTACCGTAATTTTGTAATCAAGAACAACATTTTTGACAGAGCAACCGACCAACTTGTTATCGCTTGTGAAAAGGAAATTGACTGTTTGCCGATATTTGAAAACAACACATATATTCAAGGCTACGGCAATGTACTTATTACCAAAAACTGTTACGACCGCAACGAACCCAAACACAAATGCGATGAGAACTCCGAAAAAATTCTTGCAGAATTCTTCAGAGATACAACTTCTAAGGTTTATATGGTGCCCTTTGTTCCGCCATATGAGTTCCCCTATAAATAAAAACAACACAAAAAGCCCACTTAGGTAACCTAAGTGGGCTTTTTATTTCAATATTATCAGCAACAATCTGCTTCGACCATTTCTTTTGCTTTTTTCTCATCATATTCGGGTGCTATATACTCTTTAGGTGTTACACCTGTTTCAAGTAGAAAAACCTTTGAGAAATACGCTTGATTTTCAAATCCAACGGCCGCTGCTACCTGACTTACGGTGTACTTCTTTTGTGCTAACAAACTTTTAGCCAGTTCGCATCTTTTAAGGGTAACATACCGCATTGGTGTATAACCCGTAAAGTCCTTAAATACACGCGTAAAATGATACTTGCTGACACCTACCGTCTCGGCCAAATCATCAAGCATTATCGATTTGTCGATATTTGTCTTTATATAATCAATGGCCTCGGTAACCAACTGATGCGCTTGTTTATTATCGGTAGTTTCTTTTTTATTTATTACTTTGCCGTACTTAACACAAAGTTGCGCTAAAAAACTGAGTGTTGCCGCATTAACACGCAATTCTTCAAAACGACTTGGCAAATCAAACTGTCTTGCCACATTATCAAAAAGAGCAATTAACTCATTATCATCCTTAATTACCTTTTCAAATAAAAAGTCGCTTGTATCTATGCCGTTTTTTATAGCAAACTCTCTTTTGATAATAATGCAGTCGTACACGATAGCCGTATCGCTATACACCCTATGTTGCACATTGGGATTAACTACGATTAGATTATTATCATACAAAGGGAACTTTTCTTCGCCGCACTGAACATATCCTGCGCCACTTTTGTGGCGTAGGATTTCTATGTTCTCGTGCCAGTTAAACTTTGCGTTTCTGCCGTCCCCTGTTTTCATATTATGATGAAAAATAACGGGGAAGGCATTATTGCTTTGTGTTAATGATTCGAAAGAAATGGTTTTATCCAAAACTGATTTCTCCTAAATGGATACAATTAAAGAATTACTTCGTGCTGAGTTTCTGCAGACTTGTAGATAGAAGTAAGGATTTTTGTAATATTGATACCGTCATCCGCAGTAGTTTTGCAGGGTGTACCGTTAAGTACACAATCAGCAAAGTGTGTAAGTTCTTCAACGAAGGGCTTACGAACTTGAGCCGGACGAACTATTTCCATATTTACCATACGGTCTTTAACATCAGTGTAAAGAACAGGGTTTTTACCGTCTACCAATCTTATGCCACCCTTGGTGCCGTAAATATCAAAGCTTCCCTCAGGTTCCATATGCATATCATAGCTGGCTTCAACTTCGATAACTGCACCATTTTCAAAACGAACAAGCGCTGCGCCGAAGTCTTCAGTATCGATAATGCCTGTATCAAACTTACTCGGGTAAGGAGTATATGTAACCTTATTTTTAAGGTTAGGACGGTTACCGATAGCCTTATTGGTCATAGCGTATACAGAAACCGGCTTAACTCTACCTAAGTTAAAGTAAATCTGAGAAAGCACATGTACAGCAAGGTCGATAACCGGACCACCGCCTGAGCGAGCACTATCACAGAACCAACCGCCAGGTGCGCCGTGACGACGGCAAACCGACATTTTTGCATAGTAAATGTCGCCGATTTCCTCTTTATATTCTTCAACAATATCTGTTTCATTTGTGAATACACGAACGAAAGCCAACATAAGAACCTTGCCCGATTTTTCTGCAGCGGCCTTCATAGCTTCGCATTCTTCGACTGTTGTAGCCATCGGCTTTTCGCAGATTACATGAAGGTTATGCTCTAATGCATAGATAGCACATTTAGCGTGGTTGCAGTTCCAAACGCAAACGTCAACTGCATCAAGCTCTTCTGCGGCAATCATTTCTTCAATGCTTAAATAACGCTTTTCAATACCAAATTGGTCAGCAGTCATTTTAACACGCTTTTCATCAATATCGCAAATTGCAGCAATTTCAACCTGCGGTACTTCCTTGTAGGCATGCAAGTGGGTTTCGGAAATATTACCTGCACCTACAATACCGATTCTTACCTTTTTACCGGTATATTCTTCTGCGATTTTGTGTTCAGGGGTTGCGATAGGATTATTATCTGCCATTTTATTCTTCCTCCAGTTTCTTTAAGAAATCATAAGCTGTTTGTATATCCGCAGTCGGATTTGCTCCAACTTCGCGTTCAATTGTCAAGAAACCCTTATAACCGATATCATCAGGCGCCTGTAAGTATTCCTTATAAGGAACACCGCCTGTACCGAGAGCCACTTCTTCGCAACAACCTTCAGTAGTATAACCTGCCGGTATATCACGAACAACATTATATGTATATTCAGGAATACAGGGTTTGTAGAAAATGCCGTCCTTCGCATGAGTATGAACGATGTAATCTTTCAATGTATGTACAGCCTTAACAACATTTTCATTTTTAATCATTACAAGGTTTGCCGGGTCGAAGTTAACGCTAACACCCTTAGAACCGAGTGAATCCAAAAATCCTTTAAGAACATCTGCTGATTCAGGACCGGTTTCAACTGCGAAGAAGCCGTTATTCTTATTTGCATATTCAGCAATCTTGAAACATGCTTCCTGCATAATCTTGTAACGGGGATGATTAACATCATCCGGCACAACACCGATATGTGTAGTAACTATATTTGTGCCGAGCTCAAGTGCTAAATCCAAGGTTCTCTTTGAGCGCTCAACAAGTTCATCATTGAGTTCGGGGTAACCGAAACCGTGACCAAAATCACCGCATATTGCAGAAAAAACGAGTCCTCTATCGGTTAACTTTTTAAGAAGTTCTTTACGAGCTTCTGCCGAAAGTTTTTCTGCGCTGTAGTTGTCGATAGCGTACATCTGAATACCTTTAGCGCCCATTTTTGCTGCGATATCAAGAGATTCTTCAATGGGTTTGCAGAAAGATTCCATCATAACGCCGATTGGAAACTTATACATAATATTTTCTCCTTTAAAGTTTTTGTTTACCACGGAATTTCTTCGAATTCCTGTTCAAGAATCTTTTTGTACTGACGGAGATTGTCAAGACCTGCCTGAATACCATACAAGCAATCTTCAAGGCCTTCGTATTCAATACTTACATAGCCCCTGTAACCGACCTTGTAAAGATTCTTTAAGCAGTGGTAAACATTTATATCGCCATGGCCAAAAATAGTGCCGCGCACATAGTTTCCGCCTTTTGTACGGTGCCAACCTTTACCGGGGTTAACACAGTTACCATCTCTTAATAACAAGTCCTTAGCATGTGCAAAGAATGTATAAGGTGCTACGGTAGATGTTGCCATTACATTATTATCATCAACAGCTGAGAAGTTACCGAAATCGCAAAGCACGCCAAAATTCGGGTGGTTAACCTTGTTTACAAGTAATTCAAGTGTTGCACCTGCTTGTAAGAGTTGGCCGTGGTTTTCAACCATTGTCTTGATACCTTTTGTTGCAGCATATTCGGTAATTTCGCGACAAGCATCAGCAATTCGGTCAATTTCATTGTAAAGACCGCGCTGATTTCTCGGGTTATCTTGTGAATAGATGTTACCCGCATCATGACGTACACCTTCCGCACCGAGAATTGCGGCGATATCTATCTTCTTCTTAATGCGTTCTACTTCGGGTCCGATTTCCTTGTTAAGTAAGTCGGCACTGATTGTGTAGTTGCAGATAGGAAGACCTACTCTATCACATTCTGCCTTTACTTCATAAGCAAATTCTTCCTCAGTTTTACCTTCGGGTACAATTAAGTCAATAAACTCAATAGCGTCAAAACCCATTTCCTTTGTCTTGGAAATTATTTCCATAAAGGTCATTTTGCCACTTCTGTACGCTTGCCAGAAACTATAGTTGCTTGTTGCAAATTTCATAAACATCCCTCCAGATATTTTTTCAATTTAATTATACAAAAAACCGCAATATTTTTCAAGAAAAAAATTGCGGTTTTCTTGTAAGATTTTGCTTTATATTCCGAGTAGTGCAAGTATTTGCTCTTTGGTTTTGTAACCCAAAGAAGTATCGGTAATTTGGCCGTCTTTAAAGACCACCAAAGTGGGTATGCTTGTTATATTAAACATATTAGCAAGTTCGGGTTCTTCATCCACGTTTATCTTGCCCACTTTTAATATATCTTCGTACTCTTCGGCCACTTCTTCAACTACGGGTGCTATCATTCTACAAGGGCCGCACCAAGTTGCCCAAAAGTCAAGCAAAACCATTTTTTGAGAATCAATAACTTCGTTTTCAAAGTTATCTTTTGTTATTACAACTTCAGCCATAATTATTCTCCTTTATTTTGACTTATAGTAAAGCATACAGTGGCAAAAGCCCTCAAAATCGGGGTCGGCTATTTGCCTTTTAAACTCGGTACACATACATTTTGTGTCTTCATTTTGTTCCCTTACACACGGACAGTAGCCGCCTGTTTTTTTAAGTCCCTCTTTTACTACCTTTACTATCTCTTTATCGGGATTTAATGTAATTTTCATATTTTATACACCCGAATATGCGGCAAAACCTGCATCAACGGGAAGTACAACCCCTGTTATTGCCGAAGCACTTTTATCGTCGCAAAGGAAAAGTGTAGCACCGATAAGTTCTTCGCTATCAACAAATCTATTTGTAGGTGTGCCGTTTAAAATCTTTTGGCTACGCTTTGTGGGTGTGCCGTCTTCGTTAAAAAGCAATGCCTTGTTTTGAGCCGAAACCAAAAATCCGGGTGCTATGGCATTACAACGGATTCCCGTACCTGCAAAGTGGGTTGCTAACCACTGTGTAAAGTTAGAGATACCCGCTTTTGCCGCAGAATATGCAGGGATTTTTGTAAGCGGTGTATAGGCATTCATTGAAGAAATATTGAGTATTGTACCGCTTTTCTTTTCTACCATATCACGCGCAAAAACCTGTGTGGGTAAAAGCGTACCTTGGAAGTTGAGTTTAAATACAAAATCAACTCCGTCAGAATCTAAATCAAAGAATGTTTTGCTACTCTCGGTTGCTTCGTGCTGATATTCGTTATCGGTTGTGGCTCTCGGATTATTACCGCCTGCGCCGTTTACAAGTATATCGCAACTGCCTAAATCTTTTTTAACCTGTTCGCACACGCCCTTTAATTGTTCACTATCAAGTACGTTTGCCTTGTAACCTTCGCAAATAAATCCTTCACTCTTTAATTCATCTGCTAATTTTTTAACGGCATCTTCGTTAAGGTCAAGCGCCGCAACTTTAGCGCCACACTGTGCAAATGCACGTGCCATAGTGCCGCAGATAAGTCCGCCCGCACCTGTTACAACAACAACCTTGCCGCTATAATCAATATTAAGTGGTAAATTAATCATTTTCATTTCTCCTTATTTATCAAACTTTTCTAAGCAGTCCCATACGCCTAACATATACATAATGCCGAGTGCTCTATCGTAAAGTCCGTAACCGGGGCGCACATTACCTGGGCCTTCATCCCAAAGGTGTCTGCCGTGGTCGGGGCGGATATATCCTTTATAAGAGCAGTCGTGATATGCTTTGAGTATTTCGAGTATACCTGTATCTCCATCGCAATCTCTATGACTGGCTTCCGAGAAATCGCCATTTTCGAAATGCTTTACATTTCTTATATGGGCAAAAGCAATTCTATCACAATGTTTGCGGACAATCTCTGCCACATTGTTGTTCGGGTCGGCATTAAGACTACCCGAGCAAAGTGTTAAACAGTTATATTCATCATCAACCATTTTTAAGAAACGGTCGATATTTTCTTGGTTTACAAGTAAACGCGGAAGACCAAAAATGTCCCACGGTGGGTCATCCATATGGATTGCCATTTTTATATCGCACTCACGGCAGGTGGGCATAATTGCTTCAAGGAAGTATTTAAGGTTTGCCCAGAGTTTTTCGTGGTCTACGCCCTCATAGGCTTTAAATAACTCATCAAGCTTTGCCATACGCTCGGGCTCCCAACCCGGAAAAGACATATTGTATTTCTCGGTAAAATCGAGAATATACTTTGCCATAGCATTATAGTCATCCTGAATCATATTCTTCTCATAGAAGAGTGCGGTGGAGCCATCACCTACGGGATGGAAAAGGTCACTTCTTGTCCAGTCAAAAATAGGCATAAAGTTATAGCATATTACCTTAACGCCGAATTTTGAAAGATTTTTAATAGTGGTTTTGTAGTTTTCAATATATCTGTCTCTGGACGGAAGACCTATTTTAATGTCGTCGTGCACATTAACGCTTTCGACCACATCCATATTAAAGCCGTATTCATCGAGCTGACGCTTTACTTCGGCAATTTCTTCTTCTTCCCAGACTTCACCCGGCATTTTGTGGTGAAGCGCCCATACGATGCCGTCCACACCGGGAATCTGTTTAATGTCGGACAGTTTGATACGGTCGTTACCTTCGCCGTACCAGCGGAATGTCATTTTCATAAGAACCTCCATATATTAAAAATTAATTTCTTATTTCTTCCCTATATTCCTTAGGGGTTTTGCCCGTATTTTTCTTGAATATTTTTGAAAAATACTGAACATCTACAATACCGCAATGGAGCGCCACGGTCTGAATTTGCAGTCTTGTAGTTGAAAGCAGGTATTTCGCCTGTTTTATACGCTCATCTGTTATATACTGGGTGAGTGTTTTGCCGGTTTCCCGTTTGAAAACGGCAGACAAATACCCCGGGCTTATATTCTGGGCATCGGCCAATGTGCTTAAAGTAAGATTTGCCGATAAATCAGAATGTATGAGTATAATTGCCTTTTGCACCGCCAAGGAATATTTTTTTAGCGAATGGTTCCTTACAAGGCGGCAATAGGACACAAACATTTCGCGCATTAGCTCCTGAACATCTTTTACAAAGGTCAATTTTTCAATTCGTACAGCAAAATCAGATGATACATCGTTTATGTGTATTGGATGCACACCGCCGCTTTCAGCCGCTTTTCGCAAAATTGTGTTCATTATAATACTGTAATTTTTTAAATTGCGAAGTGGGTCGGCAAGTCGCTTTTCGAAGCCGGTGGAAGTAAGATTTGATACAAACTGCTCCACCCTATGCACCTGACCGTTCATAACCGCATTTATAAGCTCATTTTCAAAGGCGTAGCGTTCTTCCATAAGCTTCATATTAAGCAGTACATCCACATTTTTATCATTAGACTGCTTAAAACCGAAATAATCGTTTTCATTAGCAGATTGAATTTCTGAAACAGAAAAACCGCTTGTCCCACCCCATATCTGCTCAGCAAAGGCTTCAAGCATAATCCATATATGTGCAGCGTCCTCAATTATAGGGACAGCCGAATAATAGCTTTCAAGTAATCTTTGATTTCGGGGTTCAACACCGAACCGTTCCCCTATTTCAAGCACCGAAGCTCCGCTTATGTTTTTATTGAGATACGGCCCTATTATTACCGCCGTCGGCTCTGATACCTGGGGTAAAACAAAAAACATAAAATTCAATTTAAAGGGTGTTGTCGCTCTGTATATCGTGTATGGATTTATTTTACCATCAAAATCTTTAAAAAGATTAACCTTGTCAAAGTCGGCAAAGATATTTTTAAAGCCTTCACTAAAAAGTTTTTCTCTAAATGTTTCGGGGCTTGAAAAAGTTACATTGACTCGACACTTTTTAAGTGTACTGCACAAAAAGCGCAGTTCGTTCTCGCAAAACAAAGCTTTGCCCCCTTTCGCTAAATTGAACAATTTAACTAAACTTTATATTATTATTTTATTATATTTTTTGGTATATTTCAATAGTGAATTATTGTTTTTGATGAAAAAATTACAATTTCAAATTAAAATTTTACTCACTGTTTTGGTGCAAACAGTTTATAATATATTTATAAAATTTCAAATCTTATTACAAAAGAAAGAAGGATAGGGAAAATGAGTAAACAACCAAAACTCGACTCAAAAGGTTACCGCAAATTCGGTATGCGCGACAAAATCGCCTATGCGGCAGGCGACCTGGGCTGTAACATGAGCTTTGCGCTTAAAGGTACAGTTCAAACTTTCTGGTTGGTTTATATGATGATGGAAACCGGCCTTTTATCCGCATTACTTCTCGCAGTTCAAATTTGGGACGCTATTAACGACCCGCTAATTGGTTCTATGATTGACGCTGACCACAGAAAGTACAAAATGGGTAAATTTAAAACCTACATACTTATAGGTGCTTGTGGCTTGCTTGTTGGTGGCGCGGCAGTATTTCTACCCTTCCCCAATGCAAATGTTATTATAAAAGCAATTCTTTTCATTTTAGGTTATGTAATTTGGGATGCTTTTTACACCATAGCTAATGTACCTTACGGTTCTATGCTTTCATTAGTTACCGAAAACGCAGGTGAACGCGCTCAGCTTTCTACCTGGCGTTCTATCGGCTCTATGGTAGGCAATATTCTTCCTAATGTTATTCTTCCTATGCTCATTTGGAAGAAGGAATTCAACGCAGATGGCACTCCACTTATTAACCCTGAAACTGGAGTTCAGGTTCAGACCCTTTTAGGCAACCGCGTATTTTTAGCCGCTTTAATTATGGGAATTTTAGGATTCCTTTCATTCTTGTTTATGATTAAAAACATTACTATTCGTGTTGACGAAAACAGTGTTAAGACAAATGAAACTGAAAAGTTCAATGTCATTAAGGCGTTTGGCAACTTTATGAAAAATCGCCCCGCTGTTGGTGCAACCGTTGCAGCAATGGGAATGTTTCTTGGTATGAACGCGGCTACAACCGCAGTGGCAATTATGTTTGCTACCTATTTCGGTATGGCTCAGCTTTCAGGTGTTGTACAAATGGTAGGTTTCTTACCAATGTTCATCTTTATGCCCTTCATTAAGAACATTGTTAACAAATTCGGTAAAAAAGAAGCTTCAGTTGCAGGTACAATCGTATCACTTGTCGGCGGTGCACTTATGCTTGTATTCCCGATGATTCCCAATAAGAGCATCTCATTGATAGTATATCTGGCCGGCCTTGTTATATTTGGTCTTGGTATGGGTGTTTACACATGTGTATCTTGGGCACTTATGGCAGACGCTATTGATTATAATGAATGGAAAACAGGTAAACGCGAAGAAGGTACTGTATACTCATTACATTCATTCTTCCGTAAGTTAGCACAGGGCGTTGGTCCATCTATTGTATTACTTATAATGGGTGCTCTCGGCTATATTTCTGACCTTGGAACAGGCGGACAGTCCGCAGCGACATCCTACAATATGTGTTGGTTAGTAGCAGGTCTTTATCTCTTTAGTGCTATAATGCAATTCATCGGTCTTGCAGTAATCTATAATCTTGACAAGAAAACTCTTGAAAAGATGAACAGTGACCTTGGAAAAGAAATTGTAGCTGAATAATTTTTACCGCTTACTAACGCTTGCAATTTAGCTTAAAGCATTTAAAAGTCCGATTGTCAAGCGACAATCGGACTTCTTTATAAAATTTCTACGGAGGAAACATATGAGAAACATCATAAATCTTAACGAAAATTGGTTATTCCAAAAGGATACTACCGACATTTCGTGCCAGACGGGAGAGGCAATAAATCTTCCGCATTCCTGGAACGCAATTGACGGTATGGACGGCGGCAACGACTATTTCCGTGGTTCTTGCCTTTATGCCAAGACAATAAAGAAATCATTGCTTCCCGCGGCCGACCTTTATTATCTTGAATTTCGCGGAACAAACTCGTCTGCCGACCTTTTTGTAAACGGTGAAAAGTTAGCCCATCACGATGGCGGTTATTCCACCTGGCGTGTTAATATCACCGACAAATTAACTGATGACACCAAAATTTCAGTTATCGTTGATAACTCAATAAACGATACGGTATATCCCCAGATGGCAGACTTTACCTTCTACGGTGGTATTTACCGTGATGTAAATCTTATTTGCGTAAATAATGCTCACTTTGACCTTGACTACTACGGCGGCCCCGGATTTATGATTACCCCGACTGTTGACGGTAAAAATGCAAAGGTAGAAGTTGAAGCTTTTGTTAAAAACCTTAAAGATAATCAGACACTTATTTACACAATCTATGATAAAGAAGAAAAAGAAATTGCAAAAGCCGAAACCACCGATACAAAGGTTTCCTTTGATATAAAGGATGTTCATCTATGGCACGGTCGTAAAGACCCGTATCTCTACTGCTGTGAAGTGGAGATTGTGGAGAATGGTGAAGTAATAGATAATGTATGCAACCGTTTTGGCTGCAGAAGCTTCAAAATTGACCCTGATAACGGCTTTATCTTAAATGGCGAAGAATATCCCCTTCGCGGTGTTTCACGCCATCAGGACAGATGGGGCTTCGGTAACGCACTTCTCCCCGAACACCACAAGGAAGATATGGATTTGATTTATGAAGTAGGTGCTACAACCATCCGTCTTGCACACTATCAGCATGACCAGTATTTCTATGATTTGTGTGATGAATACGGCATGGTAGTCTGGGCAGAAATCCCCTATATTTCAAAGCATATGCCGGGCGGCCGTGAAAACACCATTTCACAGATGAAAGAACTCGTAATTCAAAACTATAATCACCCGTCCATAGTAGTTTGGGGACTTTCTAACGAAATTTCCATCGGCGGTTCGGATGACGATTTACTCGAAAACCACAGAATACTCAATGACCTTGTTCACGATTTAGATAAAACCCGTCTTACCACCATAGCCGCAGTTTCAATGTGTAAGATGGATGACCCCTATTTACTCATTCCTGATGTTGTTTCCTACAACCACTACTTTGGTTGGTACGGCGGAGATACATCAATGAATGGACCGTGGTTTGATAAATTCCACGCAACGCACCCCTCAATCCCGATTGGTTGTTCAGAATACGGTTGTGAAGCATTAAATTGGCACACATCCGACCCCAAGCAAGGCGATTACACCGAAGAATATCAGGCATATTATCACGAAGAACTCATAAAACAGCTTTTCACCCGTAAATATATGTGGGCAACACATGTATGGAATATGTTTGACTTCGGCGCCGATGCCAGAGCCGAAGGCGGCGAAAACGGTCAAAACCACAAGGGTCTTGGTACCATTGACCGTAAATACAAAAAGGATGCCTTCTATGCATACAAGGCATGGCTCTCGGATGAACCGTTTGTTCACCTTTGCGGTAAGCGTTATATAGACCGTACCGAAGATATTACAAAGGTTACCGTTTATTCCAACCAACCCGAAGTTGAACTCTTTGTAAATGGAGAAAGCATCGGCAAAAAGCAGGCCGCTGACCACTTCTTCTATTTTGATGTTAAAAACGAAGGTGAAAGTACAATAATCGCCCGTGCAGGTGAGCTTTCAGATGAAGGCAAAATCCGCAAGGTAGAAGAGCGAAATATGGACTATGTTCTTGTTGAAAAGGGCGCTGTGCTTAACTGGTTCGATATTGATGCTCCCGAAGGCCGTTTCTCACTTAATGACAAGATTTCCGATATTATGGAATCCCCACGCGGTAAGCTCTGGTTTATGGGCGTAGGTCTTAAGATTAAAAAGAAGATGGATGCCGGCAAGAAGAATCAGGGTGAGAAAAAATCGGGCGGCTTTGAAGTGGACCTTAAAGCAGACGGCGGTCTTATGCAGATGATGGGCGGCTTCACAGTACTTCGTCTTACCAGTATGATGGGTATGATGAATGTTAACTTTACAAAAGAAGAGCTTCTTAAAATGAACAAGAAGTTAAACCGCATCAAGAAACCCCGCAAGAAATAACTTTTAATAACAAAAATTCCCGATGGATTTTCCATCGGGAATTTTTTCACTTAATTATAATTGTTCTTCATTGTCAGGTACAGGTTCTACAAATGCTTCGTCGGGCAAAGCTTCTTCAGTAGGAACTTCTGCAACAACCGATACTGTTAATTTCTTTTTAGCAAGAGCCTTTTTAATAAATACATACGCTACCATAAGTCCAATAGCCGATAGGAGCATTACCGCAGTTCTCATAATTACGCCTGTTGTAAGAGTTGATGCAAGGCTTTCAGCGATACTGCCTATTATTTTCTCTTCTGCCACAAGACCTGTGATTACTCCCGAGCTTAATAAAAGCCCTATGCTTAATAAAACACAAACGCCTGATGCTACAAACAAGTCTACCGATAACCATCTGACACCCTTGAAATCAAAGAGTCTGCAAACAAATATCAAGGCAGAAATTAAAATTATCTCGCCTATTACTGTAAGCTTTATACTTTGTGCACTACCGATAATATCAAACACTATCTGTAATTCGGGGTTCTCTGCTGAAACCTGTTCGGTTAACTCCTTCGGGTCGGGAAGATTTTCCATAAGCTCATCTACATTTTCGGTAATTTCCGTTTTGATGGCCGTTTTTATTTCTTCATCGGAAGCATCGGTCGGTACGCCTTCGGTCTCACGCATAACCGTAACCAATTCATCAATATTATCTTCAATTATTTTTTGCAGTGCTCCTGCAGTAAGCTTAGATTCCACACCCTTACCGCTCAAGCTATTAGTTATATCAGTTGCATACAACTGAAATAATTCCTTAGCCGCATTGGTTGATAACAACGCCGCCGTTTTGCCGTCTTCACTGCCTTCTTCACTGGCTTCAGGCGCAACAATGGACGACATGTCAATGTTTGTAACCGCATTTGCCAAAGTTTTAGGACTTAAAAGTGAGAGCGCTGACAGAATAACTGGAGATACAATTAAGCTGAGCACCAAAACAATACTTAAAATCCATGCGAAAATAATTCCAAAGATGTTTAATACTTTTTTACCGCTACTCATAACCCTTTTCCCCTTTAATAAAAATTTAAACAATTTTATTGCTTGCTTTAATTTTAATAGGCACGAGAAAAAAAGTCAACAAAAAAGCCAAGACTGTCTTGGCTTTTTCTTTATCTTAATACAAAATAGTTTTCAGGGTTAACCTGTGCTCCGTTTATTATTATTTCAAAATGAATGTGCGGTCCCGTTGAATTACCTGTACTGCCGACCTTAGCAATAACGGTACCTTGACTTACATAGTCGCCAACATTATAAAGTATTTTACTACAATGTGCATATCTTGACTTTACACCGTTACCGTGGTCAAGCTCAATAAGATAACCGTAGCCGGTATTTTTCCTTTCAACCCTTGTAACTCTACCTGATTTGGTAGAAAGAATATCTGCGCCGTGTATAGAATCAACACTTAGTGAGCGTCCAATGTCAATACCCTTGTGTCCCCTGCCGTCGCCCCAATAGGATGTAATTCTCCACGGGGCATTAGTAGGCCATAAAAAGTCCGACTTTGCTTTTGGCGGTACGAATGTAGCGGTTGGTCTTATTCCCGTACCTGTTGTTATAACCTTATCAACAACTTCTGTTACCCGAACATCTGTAACTGTAGGCTCGGTAGTTGCTACACCGTTAAGATAGGTTGTGGTTTTTGTAACCTTATTTACACCGTTAACGCCCTTTGTTGTGACGGCGTAATAGCCCTGATATTTACTTGAAGTTTCCTTATAAACCGTTTTATAGGGTGTTTCGTAGGTTGTAACAACCGTTGCAGTAGTAATTACATCAAGACTATTCACAAAACTTTCTATCTCTGTACTACTTGAAAGCATAGCGTTATCTAAATAAACTGTCCTGAATTCCGGCTTGTCCAACAATTCACTCTGACAGTCAAATCCTTCGATATCAAAGCTATGCAAACGCTGATTAATTAACTGTTCAACCGATGCCCTGTCACTTACATATACCATATCTGCACCATTAAGCGTTACTGCAAATGCAGAAGAAACTGCGGATGTATTTTCTAAAATTGAAATTGAGAGTGTCTCTACCGTTGTTTTCTCGGTTTTAAAAGATAAAACGGGTTTAAGCCTTACCTTTGCTAACATTATTTGCTCTGAATCTTCAGTAATTATTTCACTCAAGGACATATTCCTTGCCGCTTTATACACATCTATATTATCAATGTGGGCTATTTTTTCGCCCTCAAAAATAACATCATAAGAAACGCGAACACCTGCACTGTAAAGCGATACAACAGACAAAAGTATAGACAGTCCTATTGCTACCAACATCCTGCATATATTTTTATTCGGGGCAATTTTTTTGATTTTGTCAATAATTATTGCCCTATAGTCCACCTTAATACTATGTTTGTATTGCATTTATTTGCCCCTTTCTTAAAAATTAATCCTTAAACATTATATCAAACTGATTAAAAAAAGCAACCCCTTCGTAACATTTGTAACCAAATAGGAAAGCATTACTTGTTTTTCCAATCGTTGCATATTGATGACAAATACAAAAATCCCGCACCGATTTGGTGCGGGATTTTTAATACAAACTATTTTACCATGTTTGCAATTTCTTCTGCGAAATTGTCAACACGCTTTTCAATGCCTTCGCCCTTTTCAAAACGAACATATGACACAGCCTTGATATCTGCGCCTAACTGCTTTGCAACAGAATCAATATACTTACCAACGGTAAGGTCACCGTCAATAACATACTGCTGTTCGAGTAAGCAGTTTTCCTTGTAGTACTTGCCAATCTTACCTTCAACAATCTTAGCAAGAACTGCATCGGGCTTGCCTGCCATTTTCGGGTCTTCCTTCATCTGTGCGATAAGGATATCCTTTTCCTTCTGAAGAACTTCAGCCGGAACAGATGCAGGGTCAAGATAACTCGGGTTCATAGCAGCAATCTGCATTGCTACATTTTTACCCATTGCTACGAAATCAGCATTATCATTTGCTAAATCGGTATCAAACTTAACCATAACACCGATTTTACCACCGCTGTGAACATAAGAAACAAGCTTACCTTCAAAGCGCTGGAAACGACGAACCTTAATATTTTCACGAATAGCAAGGAAAAGCTCCTGTACCATTTCTTCAACTGTCTGTCCGTCTACAGTGCACTTAAGAAGCGCATCCATATCAGCGGGATTCTGGTCGATAACAATACCTGTGATTTTATCTGCTAAAGCCTTGAACGGCTCACCGTTAGCAACGAAGTCTGTTTCTGCGTTCATTTCAAGAACTGCACCTACATCTCCCTTAACAACGGCACATACTGTACCTTCAGCAGCTACTCTGCCTGCCTTTTTAGCTTGCGACGCAAGACCTTTCTCTCTAAGAAAATCTATAGCCGCATCCATATCGCCGCCACACTCGGTAAGGGCCTTTTTACAGTCCATCATACCGCAGCCGGTTTTTTCACGCAATGCCTGTACATCTTTTGCTGTAAAAGCCATTGTTTATTCCTCCAATTAATTACTAAAATTATTGTGCAACTTCTTCTGTTGCTGCTTCTCCTGCTTCTTCTGTAGCTTCTTCTGCTACAGCGTCAGCAGTCTGTTCGCCCTGCTTAGCTTCGATAACGGCCGAAGCAATTGTTTCAGCGATAAGCTTTACTGCACGGATAGCGTCATCATTACCCGGAATAACAGCATCTACTTCATCAGGGTCACAGTTGGTATCGCAGATTGCAATAATCGGAATACCGAGCTTCTTAGCTTCTGCAACAGCAATTCTTTCTTTACGGGGGTCAACGATAAATAACGCACCCGGAATCTTGGTCATATTTTCAATACCACCAAGGAATTTTTCAAGCTTTTCAATTTCTAACTTAAGGCTTGCAACTTCCTTCTTGGGAAGAAGATCAAATGTACCGTTTTCTTCCATTTCGCGAAGCTGCTTAAGTCTTCTGATACGGCCACGAATTGTTGTGAAGTTGGTAAGCATACCGCCGAGCCAACGAGCGTTGACATAAGGCATTTCGCAACGGATTGCTTCTTCCTTAACCGAATCCTGAGCCTGCTTTTTGGTACCTACAAAAAGGATGTCTCCACCGTTTTCAACGATGTTACGCGCAAAGGTGTAAGCGTCGTTTAACTTTTTAACGGTCTTCTGAAGGTCGATAATGTAAATACCGTTACGCTCTGTAAAAATATACGGAGCCATTTTGGGGTTCCAGCGTCTTGTCTGATGTCCGAAGTGAACACCTGCTTCAAGCAACTGTTTCATTGATACTACTGCC
>JAZNRP010000016.1:0-8181 GCA_045590755.1 Acutalibacteraceae bacterium | reverse complement strand
CATATTGTTGAAATTACGTCAAGAAAAAAGGAGACAACAGAACCGTCCCCTTGTCTCCTCACCCGTTAGGGTGGATTTAGTTGAAAAAAGTCCTGTTCTTTCGAATAGGACTTTTTTCTGGCGCCTCAAACAGGGCTCGACTCTAGCCGCGCGGTCGCGGCTTCGGTCATTCGCGGCTCTGACAGTCCACCGGACTGTCATTCACTACCGCTCCTACTTCGAATCCCTTACAAACTTAAAAAGAGAGGGCCAACCACAAGGGTTGCTACTCTCTTTTTTTGGCCCGCCTGAAGGGATTCGAACCCCCGATCTTCAGAATCGGAATCTGCTGCGTTATCCAGCTGCGCCACAGGCGGAAATAAAGTATTAAGTTTTTGATTATATATGAAGGGATACTCTGCGCTGTTTGATTTTTCGACTGCTCCGAGCAGTTGCGAAAAATCCGCACTGCTCGAGACTTTGGCAGAGCGCAAAACCTATCGCGGTTTTGCTGCTGCGTCGCCGAACATTTTTGCCTATTGGCAAAAATTGTTCAAACCCTAAGCTATTCCCCAGCCAAAACAAAAAACCACCCTTAAGGGTGGTTTAGTTTTGGCTGGGGAATAGGGATTCGAACCCCAACAAACAGAGTCAGAGTCTGTCGTGCTACCGTTACACAATTCCCCAACGACAACAATATTATACCGCATTTTGCTTAAAAGTCAATAAAAATTTGCAAATTTTTATAACGGTGGCAGCATTACTGGGATTTTTCTTAAATAATGTAATAAATAAGGTTGATTTATCACAAAAATTGGTATAAAATAGAAATGTAAAAATTTTTAGGAGGATGTTAAAATGTTAGTTTCCGCAAAAGAAATGCTTAACAAAGCAAAGGCAGGAAAATATGCTGTTGGTCAGTTCAATATCAACAATCTTGAATGGACCAAGGCAATTTTACTTACAGCACAGGAGCTTAATTCACCTGTAATTCTCGGTGTTTCCCAAGGTGCAGGTAAGTATATGTGCGGCTACACAACCGTTGTAGGTATGGTTAACGGTATGATTAACGAGCTTGGTATCACCGTTCCCGTGGCTCTCCACCTTGACCACGGCTCATACGAAGGCGCAAAGGCTTGTATCGCTGCAGGTTTCTCTTCTGTAATGTTCGACGGCTCACACTACCCGATTGAAGAAAACATTGAAAAAACCAAGGAACTCGTTGGTATTTGTAACGATTTAGGTCTTTCTCTTGAAGCCGAAGTTGGTGCTATCGGTGGTGAGGAAGACGGTGTAATCGGTAGCGGTGAAGTTGCCGACCCGAACGAATGTAAAATGATAGCCGACCTTGGCGTTACAATGCTCGCAGCAGGTATTGGTAATATTCACGGTAAGTACCCTGAAAACTGGGCAGGCTTAAGCTTTGATACACTTGATGATATTCAGAAGCTTACAGGCACTATGCCGCTTGTTCTCCACGGCGGTACAGGTATTCCTGCTGATATGATTAAGAAGGCTATTTCCTTAGGTGTTTCAAAAATCAATGTTAATACAGAGTGTCAGTTGGCATTTGCCGCTGCTACACGCAAGTATGTAGAAGAAGGTAAGGATTTATCGGGTAAGGGCTTTGACCCAAGAAAGCTTTTAGCGCCCGGTGTTGAAGCAATTAAGGCTACAGTTAAGGAAAAGATGGAACTCTTCGGTTCTGTAAACAAGGCGTAATAAAAAATGCTTTTAGGGCGGACTGCACAGTCCGCCCGTTGTTTTTATATGCTTGATTTTATCACATTTGTATGGTAAAATAGCGGGTGGTGAAGGTTATGCTTTTCAAGAAAAAAGACAATGATATGCTTCTTGTTGTGGGGCTTGGAAATCCCGACAGCGAGTACGATAACACAAGGCACAACATAGGGTTTGATGCCGTAGATTTGTTGTGCAAAAAGTTCTGTGCTACACCTTTCCGTTTAAAGCACAAAGCACTAATTAGCGAATGTAAAATAAAGAATAAGCGTATAATGGTAGCAAAGCCGCAGACCTATATGAATTTATCGGGCGAAGCGGTGGGAGAAATTAGTAGATTTTACAAAATACCGCTACAAAATATTATAATAATTTTTGACGATATTTCGCTGGATGTCGGCAATATAAGAATACGCCGAAACGGTACGCACGGCGGCCACAACGGTATGAAAAATATATCGGAGCATCTCTCCAGTAACGATATTGCGCGAATAAAAATCGGTGTCGGCAAAAAACCGCACCCCGAATATGACCTTAAGGATTGGGTTTTAAGTAAATTCAAGACCGATGAAATGGCAGACAAGGAAAAAGCCTTGGAAAAGGCTGTTTTAGCCATTGAAGAAATGGTGACGGGCAGTATTGATAAGGCGATGAATAAATACAACAGTTAAAATTCTTCAAAAGAGAAGCATAATATGGAATTTTTACAGCAAATACTAAAGTCAAGTCGGCCGTACAAGGCGCTGACAGAAGACATTAAAAAGTCATTTCTGCCACTGTCTTGCTCGGGGCTGTCGCAAATTCACAAGGCGCTTATTGTAAGCGGACTATCTCGTGACACTAAAAAAAAGATTTTGCTGATTACACCCACAGAATCTTCGGCGGCAGAGCTGTGCAGTGATTTAAAGTCACTCGGCGTAGCGTCCGCCGTTTTCCCTGAAAGAGATTTTTGCCTTAGTGAGATGCTAAGCCACTCAAAAGAGTACGAGCATAAGAGAATAGACACCCTATCAAAGCTTTTTGATGGGGCTTTTAGTGTGCTTGTTTGCAGTGCCGCAGCGGCAGTGCAGTATACTGTGCCGTGTGATACATTAAAACAAAATTGTTTCTTTTTATCTACGGGAAAAGAACTGCCTATTGAAGAATTAAAAGATAAGCTTTTATCTGCAGGGTATGAAAACAGCTCACTTGTAGAAGGCTGCGGTCAGTTTTCGGTAAGGGGAGGTATAGTAGATATATTCCCCGTTGCGAGTGGTAGCCCAGTGAGAATCGAGTATTGGGGCGATGAAATTGACACTATTGCATATTTTGATGTATCAACTCAGCGGCGCACAGAAGCTACTGATGAAATAAAAATTACACAGGCAAGTGAAATTGTATATAATACTGCAGAATTGGCAGATAAATTAGAACTTAAACTTAAAAACACCCGATTGTCAGACTCGGCAAGAACAATAATTAAAAAAGACATATCATTACTTCGTGCGGGCATTGATATTTCGGCCGACCGTTATATAAACGAAATTTATGCGCCGTGCACTATTTTTGATTATTTTTCTGACGCGCTTATAGTCGTAGCCGAAAGCAGTGAAGTGGAATCCGCACTCAAAACGCAGGAAGAGCGTTTTTTAATGGACGCCAAAACCCTTTTGGAGAATGGTTATATAACCCGTGACTCTAAATTCACACTTAGTATATCTCAGTTTTTAAAAGACACCGAAAAAGCTGTATTTTTAGAGAATTTCTCACGCGGGAACTACAGTTTACCGATAAAAGATATTATTAATTTTGATTATAAGCGCCTATCTTCCTGGAAGGGAGAATTAGCAGTACTGCTTGAAGATATTTCCTTTATGAGTGAAAAGGGCGGTAAAATCGCTGTTCTGGTGCCGGGTGAAAAGGCGGCGACGGTGCTTTACGAAAGCCTTAAAGCACGCGGTGTGGCGGCGACACTGTTCCTTACACCCCCTGAAAAAATAGAAAAGGGTATAACCGTTATTGCGGGTGGGCTTAGCGCGGGCTTTCAGCTACATGAACAAAAGTTTATGCTCATTACAGGCAATTATATAAGCGGAGAAGGGCGCAAAATAAGGCATAAGAAAACAGAAAACTCAATCTCTTCTCTTGATGAGCTTAAGGTGGGCGATTATGTTGTACATGTGTCGCACGGCATCGGTATTTTTGCGGGAATTAATAAGATAACAAGCGGTGGTCTTACTAAAGACTATATAAAAATCAACTATGCAAAAACCGATGTTCTGTATGTGCCCGTAACACAGCTTGATTTAGTATCAAAATATATAGGAAGCAGTGAATCGGGGACCATAAGGCTTAATAAATTAGGCTCGAGCGATTGGCAAAAAACAAGGGCAAGGGTGAAAAGCGCCGTAAAAAATATGGCTAAAGAGCTTACCGCCCTTTATGCAAAAAGAATGTCAATTAAGGGCTATGCCTTTGCGCCTGACAGCGAGCTGCAGTCGGAATTTGAAGCGGGCTTTCCGTATGTTGAAACCGATGACCAGCTGCGGTGCCTTAAGGAAATAAAGGCAGATATGGAGCGCGAAGTACCAATGGACCGACTGCTTTGCGGAGATGTCGGTTTTGGTAAAACTGAAGTGGCTTTACGCGCCGCCTTTAAGTGTATAAGCGAAGGCAAGCAGTGTGCTTTTTTGGTACCTACTACAATTCTTGCTTTTCAGCATTTGCAAACCGCAAAGCAACGCTTTGGAGAATTGCCGCTTAATGTACAAATGCTATCGCGTTTTGTAAAACCGTCCGAGCAGACAAAGATAGCGGCGGGTATCAAAGCGGGCAGGGTAGATATGGTTATAGGCACACATAGGCTTATATCGAAGGACATAAGGTTCAAAAATTTAGGACTTGTAATAATAGATGAAGAGCAACGCTTTGGTGTAGCCCAAAAAGAAAAATTAAAACAGGACTACCCCGAAGTTGATGTATTAACCCTTTCGGCAACGCCGATACCCAGAACTCTTAATATGGCGATGTCGGGACTAAGAGATATGTCAAGCATTGAAGAAGCGCCGGGCGACCGTCTACCCATTCAGACTTATGTTTTAGAGCAGAATAACGGTATAATAATGGATGCCATAAAAAAGGAGCTCAGACGCTCGGGTCAGGTGTACTATTTGCATAACAGGGTAGAGTCAATCTATGCCCGCGCGGCAAAGCTTAAAGAGGAATTACCCGATGCTAAGGTGGGGGTCGCCCACGGACAGATGAGTGAAGAACAGCTATCAAATGTGTGGCAACAGCTGCTTGAACACGAAATAGATATACTTGTATGTACGACCATTATCGAAACGGGCGTTGATGCGCCCAATGTAAACACCCTTATAGTTGAAGATGCTGACCGCTTCGGTCTTTCACAGCTTCATCAGCTAAGGGGACGCGTGGGGCGTTCGCCGAGACGCGCCTATGCATATTTCTGTTTTAAGCCGTTTAAGCAGTTATCGGATGTGGCCAAAAAAAGACTTGAAGCAATAAGGGATTATACCGAATTCGGTGCAGGCTTTAAAATTGCTATGCGAGACCTTGAAATACGCGGTGCGGGTAGTATACTCGGCGGCGAGCAACACGGCAATATGGAAGCGGTTGGCTACGATATGTATATAAAACTGCTAAATGAAGCCATAAACGAGGAAAAAGGAATAAAACAGGAAGAAACAAATGAATGCGTGGTAGACCTTAATGTGTCGGCACATATACCCGAACGGTATATTGCGTCCTTACCCGCAAGACTGGGTATTTATAAGCGAATTGCCAAAATTTGTGATGATGACACAAGAAGTGATGTCATTGATGAGCTGTGCGACCGTTTCGGTGAGCCACCACGGGCGGTTATGGGGCTTATTGATATAGCGCTACTTCGTAACAAAGCGGCAAAAATGGGAATTTACGAAATTGTACACGATAAAAATGCCGTTGTGCTAAGGGTGAATACCGTTAATGAAAGCCAGATAACAAAGCTTAACTCTGCATTCGGTAAACGGGTAGTATTAAGTGCTAACGACAAGCCTTATTACACTGTAAGGCAAAAGACGGGACAAAGTAGTGCAGAGCTTATATACGAAATAGCGGCGGCACTCTAAATTTTATAAAAAAATATAGACTTTTAGCCGTTTCTGTTATATACTTGTTATGTATGATTAATTGAGCATTCTTGGAGGAAAATAAAATGAAAAATATACTTAAAAGGACAGTTACCCTTTTAATAAGCGTATGTCTTGTTTTAAGCCTTGCAGCTTGTCATAGGCCGGGTGAAATTGCAGTTACCGTTGGCGGTGAAGAATTTTCATCGGGCTTTTACGCCTGTGCCTTTTTATCTGCCAGCACAGCTGCGCGTAACCGCGTTTATGAAGAAACAGGCAGCTCGTCTATATCTGATAAAGAGCTTTTTGCCAAAACCATTGACGGCATCGGGTATACCGAGTGGGTTAAAAAACAAGCGTTGGAAATATGTAAGCAGATGGTAGCCGCAAAACAGCTTTGCGAACAGAATTCTGTTAGCACCGCCGAATATCTTGAAAGCGCAAAAACCACGGCAGAAAGCGAATGGAAGGCAAATACAGAATATTTTGAGAAGAACGGTATAGGTCTTGAAAGCTATAAAAAATTCTGTGCTTATGAGCAGTACAGTAATGCATATTTTGACTATCTTTACGGAGAAGGTGGTCCCGAAGAAGTAAAGGACGATGTGCTTAATAAATACATTACCGATAACTATGTATATGTAAACTTGCTTGATGTTGATGTAACAGGAATGGATGAAACAAAACTCGCAGAGCAGGAAAAGAAATTCAACGATTATATAGACCGCGTTAAAAAAGGTGAGAAATTCGCTAAAATTTATGCCGAAGCAACCGATACTGCCTATACAGAAGATGCTACAGATGACGGCACCTTCAGTAATACCAACGGCATCATCTGGGGCAATAAAGAAACATACTACGAGAACGATTATTTCGATAAAGTAAAAGATATGGAAGCAAATTCCCTTAAAATTGTTACTGATGATACAACCGTTCAGGGTTATAAATATATGCTTCTCATATACAAGGGCAACATTTTAAGTGAAAAAAATACCAAGCTTGAAGCCATAAAGGGCGTTGCGATGAACGATATGAAGGGTGACGAATTCGCCGAAATATTAAATAAACAAGCCCAAAGCGTTACCGTAGCAGAAAATGAGAAATCTACAAAGCAGTTTAAGGTTGATAAGGTTTATCAGCCCGATACTTCAAACTACTATTATTAAGGTGTTATAAATGAAGAATTTAGTTATACCAAAAGGGTATAAGTCATTACTTGATATACGCTCTACCGAAGTTGCCATAAAACAGGTTAAAGACTTTTTTGAGCGTTCACTCGCGGCAAAGCTTAATTTAACACGCGTGTCGGCACCACTTTTTGTTAAGTGCTCAAGCGGACTTAACGATACACTCAACGGCGTTGAGCGCCCCGTAAGCTTTGATATTAAGGACGGCGGCTTCGATGTTGAAATAGTGCATTCACTTGCAAAATGGAAGCGCCTTTCATTAAAGCGTCACGGCTTTTCTCTTGGCGAAGGATTGTACACCGATATGAACGCCATCCGCAGAGATGAAGACCTTGACAATATACACTCTGTCCTTGTTGACCAGTGGGATTGGGAGCAGGTTATTGATAAGTCACAGCGCAATATGGAAACCCTGAAGGCGACAGTAGAAAAAATTTACGAAGCCTTAAAGGAGACCGAAGCTTTTATTGCGAAAGAATACAATTTCATTGAGAAAACCTTGTCGGACAAAATTTATTTTGTTACAACACAGGAGCTTGAAGATAGATACCCGACTCTTACCGCTAAAGAGCGTGAAAACAAAATTGTTAAGGAAAAAGGCTCAGTTTTCATAATGCAAATCGGCGGCGCACTTAAATCAGGCAAGACGCACGATGGCAGAGCGCCCGACTATGATGACTGGACACTCAACGGTGATATAATGGTTTATAACCCCGTGCTTGATACGGCACTTGAATTATCAAGTATGGGTATTCGCGTAGACGAAGAAGCATTACTCCGTCAATTAGAGCTTGCGGGTTGTCCCGAACGCAAGGAACTGTTCTTCCATAAAGCACTGCTGAATGGGGATTTGCCTTATACAATAGGCGGCGGTATTGGACAGTCAAGAATGTGTATGCTGTTTTTACGAAAGGCGCACATCGGCGAAGTGCAGTCTACCATCTGGCCTGAAGAAATGGTAAAGGAATGCAATGAAAAGGGCGTAATTCTTCTGTAAAAAAATCCCGAGATATTAAAAAATATTGAAGTGATATAGTGATGGTAGACACTAAAAAGAGTGTCTACCATCACTATTTTTTATGTTAAGATAAAAGGAAGGAGTTGATCGTAATGGGAAGACCAAAAGGCGGAATAAATATTACCCACAGCAAAGAGGAAAAGCT
>JAZNRP010000015.1:0-54644 GCA_045590755.1 Acutalibacteraceae bacterium | reverse complement strand
GTCGCAAACCATTGTCTGAGTAGCGTCAAAGAGTGAGCCGTACTTCATACCGATAACGTCTGAAGATACGATTTCGTCCTCATTGTAACCAAAAGACTCAGAAGCTGCAGCCTTCATAGCAGCGTTGATGCCTTCTTTAGTAACGTCGGTACCCTTAACAACAGCAGTAAGGATGGTGGTAGAACCGGTCGGAACGGGAACACGCTGAGCAGAACCGATAAGTTTGCCGTTGAGTTCAGGAATTACAAGACCGATAGCCTTAGCAGCGCCTGTTGAGTTAGGAACGATGTTAGCAGCACCTGCACGTGCACGGCGAAGGTCACCCTTTCTGTGAGGACCGTCAAGAATCATTTGGTCGCCGGTGTAAGCGTGGATAGTGCTCATGATACCGCTTTGGATAGCAGCATAATCGTTAAGAGCTTTAGCCATAGGAGCTAAGCAGTTTGTTGTGCAAGAAGCAGCAGAGATGATTTTGTCATCAGCAGTAAGAGTATCTTCGTTTACGCTGAAAACGATTGTGGGAAGGTCATTACCTGCAGGAGCAGAGATTACAACCTTCTTAGCGCCGGCATCAATGTGAGCCTGGCTCTTATCCTTTGAGCAGTAGAAACCTGTGCATTCAAGAACAACATCTACACCGATTTCTCCCCAAGGAAGGTCAGCAGCATTCTTTTCTGCATAGATTTTGAGAGTCTTGCCGTCAACTGTGATTGTACCGGCTTCATCATCAGCAGAAACTGTGTGAAGATTTTCACCGATAGCACCGCAGTAACCACCCTGTGCTGTATCATACTTAAGAAGATTAGCAAGCATAGAGGGTTTTGTCAAGTCGTTGATAGCTACTACATCGTAGCCTTCTGCACCGAACATCTGGCGGAAAGCGAGACGACCGATACGTCCAAATCCGTTAATTGCAACTTTTACCATTGGAAATACCTCCTAAAAATTTTACATATAATATTCTACCCCAAAACAATCTTTTTTTCAAGTTATTTTGTGATATTTTTAACACAAATTCAAAAAATGTTATTTTATATGATAAAATGTGAAATTTTGGTAGTTAATTTATAAAAATTAACTAAAACAAATCGATTATCTGTTCTGCAACTCTCATTCCGTCAACTGCAGCAGACATAATACCACCTGCATACCCTGCCCCTTCACCAGTTGGGTAAAGACCGCTAAGACTTACCGATTCATAAAATTCATTTCTTAAAACCCTTACGGGCGAAGTGCTTCGTGTTTCAGGAAATGTAAGGCGGGCGTTACTATCTGCAAAGCCGTTGATTTTTTTATCGAATTCGGGTAAAGCGGCTTTAATACTGTCAGCAACAAAGCTTGGCAATACCTTGTATATATCGGTATGAACTGTATCAGGTTTTACTGTTGGCTTAACCTTTTCTTTGTCGGTAACAGGCTTACAAGTCAAATCGCCTACAAAACAGAATGGGACGCTACCATTTGCTATATTATAGGCTTTTTGCTCTATTTCTTTTTGTAATCTGATACCCGCAAAAATATCGTCTTCCTTAAGGTCTTGCGGTTTTACTTCAACCAAAAGCGCACTGTTGGCGTTTTGGAGATTCCGCTTTGAATAACTCATTCCGTTTACCGCAATTCCATCTTCTTCGCTTGATGCGTTAATCACATTACCGCCAGGGCACATACAAAAGGTATACACACCGCGGCCACTTGGCAGATGCACTGCCAGCTTATAATCTGCCGCGCCCAAATAACCACTTTCAGCAAATTCGCCGTACATAGCGCGGTTTATATCGGTCTGCAGATGCTCAATTCTAGCCCCCACAGCAAAAGGCTTTTGCTGTAAAGCAACATTCATATTATTAAGCAATTCAAAAACATCGCGCGCTGAATGTCCCGTTGCCAGAATAACTTGCGAACACTCTATTGTTTTTCCGTTTGCTCTCACCGATACTATTTTTTTATCAATTGTATTTATTTTTTCAAGACGGGTATTAAACTGTACTTCTCCACCGAGTATAATAATTTCCTTGCGAATGTTTTTTACAACATTTATAAGAACATCTGTGCCAATATGCGGTTTGGCCTCATACAAAATTTTATCGGGCGCGCCAAAGGAAAAAAAGGTCTCAAGCACTGTGCGGCAACGAATATCTTTTATACCTGTATTTAGCTTACCGTCAGAAAAAGTCCCTGCGCCGCCTTCTCCGAACTGCACATTTGACTGCGGATTTAATTTACCGCCTACGAAAAATTCTTCAATTTGTTTAGCTCTTGTATCAGCATCACTGCCCCGTTCAATTACTATGGGTTTTAATCCCGCACGGGCAAGGGTTAATGCCGCAAACATACCGGCAGGGCCAAAACCCACAACAACGGGTCGAATATCAGACTTTGCTGTTTTCCATACATATTCTTTTTTTACAAAAGCTTCGGCATTCTTGTTTCTCCTTATAAATTTATCTTCGCTTGCGGTTAGCTCTAATAAAAAAGAGCAACAAAAACAAATATCATTCTTATGCCGAGCATCAACCGATTTTCTGTAAAGGGTAGCGTTTTTAATGCTTTTAGCATCAATTCCCAACGCATTTGATAATGTAGTATGAATATTGCTAAAATCGGCATCTATTGGCAGTTTTACATTTCTTACTATTATCATAAACTCTCCCCGATAAACCGAACTGCGCTGTCTGCTGCCAGCATAGCGCTTGACCACGCCCACTGCAGATTATATCCGCCGCAATCACCATCAACATCTAAAATTTCACCTGCGGCAAACATACCCTTATATCTTTTCGACTGTAAGGTGTTTTTATCGAATTCAGAAATTGCAATACCACCTGCGGTTACCTGAGAATTGTTAAAGCCAGTTGTGCCAACTACGGAGAATTCAAAATTTTTGATTTTCTTAGCAATTTTTTCAATTTCAGTATCTGAAATTGAAGATATTTCATTGCTTAAATTGATACCGCATAATTTCACAACAGTTTGTCCGACACGCTTATTAAGAAGCCCCGTTAAAAAGTTTTCCGCACTTCTTTGCTTCAAATTTTCACGGCGTCTATATAACAAATCGGTAATTTGTTCTTCGGTGAAGTTATACATTAAATCAAGGGAAATTGTAAATTCGCCTATGTTTCGTGAAACTTCACGCGAAATCTGTAAAATGGGCGGTCCCGATAGGCCGTAATCGGTAAACAAAACTTCCCCTTTTTCTGTGCGGACCGCTTTAACACCGTTTAAAAGAGTAGCCGCCGCTTCTAACTTTATACCCTTTAACTGTTTTGTAACAGCGGTGTCGGTTTTAATCTGCACAATTGACGGCGTGGTTTTAACCGTCTTAAAGCCTTTTTTCTTTAATAAATTATAGAAAGAGCCGTCACTACCAACACTGTTTCCGCCCGAAAACAGTCCTGTGGCAACAATAATAGATTTTGCCATAATTTTCTCATTTTCAGTAGATAAGGAATAAACCGAATTATCAAATGAAAAATCAATAACCTTTGTATCAGTCTTAATTTCAATTTTATTTTCTTCGCACGCAAATCTTAAAGCGTCGACCACGCTTGATGCCTGATAAGAATACGGGTAAGCTCTGCCATCATTTTCAAATGTGATTTCAATGCCTATATTTGAAAAAAAGTCTACAGTATCTTTTAAAAAGTATTTACCAAAAACAGTATCAAGAGCATCAAGCTCTTCACTGTGATAGTCGGCAATTGATGTATTTTTATTTGTAATGTTACATCTGCCGTTTCCTGTGGTAATTAACTTTTTACCGACACGAGACAGCGACTCTAACACAACAATATTTATTTTTCGGTTTTTCTGTGCGGCGCATATAGCAGCGGTAAGTCCCGCGGCCCCACCACCAATTACAGCAATATCGTAAATCATAAAAAACTCCGTAAATAATTTATTTAATAAATTATACCATATTTTGCGAAATAGTTCAATTATAAAAGCGGTATCAAGAGATACCGCTTTACTTTAAAACAACTTGTCGTTTACTATTTTAATCATTTTTGCCATAAATTCGGCGTCATAGGTTGAAGGACCCGGTGCATCGGTCAGTACTGATACAATATATGGTTTGTTGTCCTTCCAAACAATTCCCGCATCGCTATAAGCGTGCCAACCACCTGAACGGTTGTGTCCCTGCTTATGAGAATACGAGATATTTGTGAGTGCCGCCGTTGCATAATTATTCGCGGTGTTTGTACAGGTGCTTTTAAGGAATTTCGCATACTCTGTATCGGTTTTGAAATATTTGTAGATTTCGCGCCAAACAACCGCTAAATCCTTGGATTTTGCGTGAAGGCTCCACACAGTTGGATGAATTTTAAGCGAATCACAGCCTAAATTTCCAATCCAATTATTATATTCGGTTTTTCCAAAATAATCTACCATCATAAAATAGCCGACATTATCGCTAATACCCATTGTTTTATCTATAATGGTTTCCATTTTAAATTTTGTACCAAAGTCAGAATACTGCATATCGCCTGTGCCAGGCTCATAGTGTTTACTTTCGTATACCATTTCGGTATCGAGTGAGCCTTTACCCTTTTCCATTTCCTTACAAGCATACAAAGCATACGCCGCCTTAACGGTACAAGCACAGAACAATTCGGCGCTTGTGTTATAGCAAAGCGCTTTGTTATTATCTAACGAATAAACCACCAACGACACAGTACGGCTATATTCGTCCAAGACCTTTTCAAGTTCCTTTAACGCGTCGCTATACTCGTCATTTTTAAGGTCACCGTAAGGTACCACTGTAGTTCCGCAATCAGTCATTTCGGCAAGTAAATCGTCATATTTGCTTACTTCTTCTATAACTGATGATGTACTCTCAACCGATGATACCGGCTCAGACGGGGTGCTTTCGTTTTGCGGTGTATCAGCAGTTTTTCCGCAACCCGTCACACATAAAGCAACAACAAGTAATACGGCGAATAATCTGTAAATTCTATTCATATTAAAACAGTCCTACAATTTTTCCGTTTTCATCAACATCAATTTTTTCTGCCGCGGGAGCTTTGGGCAGACCAGGCATTGTAAGAATATCGCCCGTAAGCACAACAATAAAGCCTGCACCTGCCGATACCTTAACATTTTTAACGGTTACCGTAAAGTTTTCGGGCTCACCGAGCTTTGTGGGGTCATCCGAAAAGCTATACTGTGTTTTAGCAATACATACTGGCAATTTACCAAAGCCGAGCTCAGTCAACTGCTGTACCTGTTTTTTAGCGGCAGGAGTGAGCATAACACCGTCGCCGCCGTAGATTTTCTTAACTACTGCAGTAATTTTTTCTTCGATTGATAAATCCGATTCATAAGAGAAGGTAAAATCGCCCTTTTCTTCTTCGCAAAGGCGTACTACTTCACGGGCTAATTCTTCTCCACCCTTACCGCCATCAGCCCAAACGGTTGAAAGAACGGTATTAACGCCGAGTTCCTTACACTTATTTATAATAAATTCAATTTCATTATCTGTATCGGTCGGGAAACGATTTACCGCAACAACACAGGGTAATTTATACACATTTTTAATATTGGAAACATGGCGGAGAAGATTGGGTATGCCCTTTTCAAGCGCTTCGATATTTTCTTCACCAAGCTGAGTCTTAAGTAAGCCGCCGTGCATCTTAAGTGCGCGAACAGTTGCTACTACAACTACTGCATCGGGTTTAAGATTCGCTACACGACATTTAATATCAAGAAATTTTTCTGCGCCTAAATCTGCACCGAAGCCGGCTTCTGTTATAGCATAGTCGCCCATTTTAAGCGCTAATCTCGTAGCCATTACAGAGTTACAGCCGTGTGCTATATTAGCAAAGGGACCGCCGTGTACAAAGGCAGGTGTGCCTTCAAGTGTCTGTACAAGGTTGGGCTTTATAGCGTCTTTAAGAAGCGCAGTCATAGCGCCTGCGGCTTTAAGCTCGCCACAGGTTACAGGCTTATCATCATAGGTATAGCCTACAATAATTCTTGATAAGCGTTCCTTCAAGTCAGTAATTGAAGTGGAAAGGCAGAGCACCGCCATAATTTCACTGGCAACGGTAATATCAAAGCCGTCTTCACGCGGAACTCCGTTAGCCTTTCCGCCAAGACCGTTTACAACGAAACGAAGCTGACGGTCGTTCATATCAACGCAACGCTTCCAGGTAATTTTACGAACATCAATACCGAGAGCGTTACCCTGCTGAATATGGTTATCAAGCATAGCGGCAAGTAAATTATTAGCCGCACCAATAGCGTGGAAGTCGCCCGTAAAGTGAAGGTTAATATCCTCCATAGGTACTACTTGTGCGTAACCGCCGCCTGCGGCGCCGCCTTTAACACCGAAAACAGGTCCCAAGGACGGCTCACGGAGAGCAACAGTTACATCCTTACCTATACGGCGGAGTGCATCGGCAAGACCGATAGTTGTTGTTGTTTTTCCTTCACCCGCAGGTGTGGGTGTGATGGCGGTAACAAGTATTAATTTACCGTCGGGACGCGAAGTATCGTCAAGCAACTTCGGGTCGATTTTCGCCTTATATTTACCGTATTGCTCAATATACCGTTCGTCAACATGTGCACTTTTTGCAATTTCGGTGATAGGCAGCATTTTACATTCCTGTGCAATTTCAATATCTGATTTGTAGCCCACTTAAAACATCCCCTTATAAAAACTATTTATTTTTAATTTTTTCAATAGCGGTGCGGTAACCGCCGTTTCCATAATTTAAGCAACGGCTTACCCTACTTATTGTAGCAGTACTTACATTCGTTTCAGCCGTTATTTGCTGATAGTTTTTGCCACTATCAAGCATTATTGCAACATCCAATCGTTGCGACATATCTTGTACTTCCTTAATAGTACAGACATCTTCAAAAAAGGCATAGCATTCATCAACCGTTTTGAGTTGTAATACCGTTTCAAAAAAACGGTCAATCGATTCCGAACGAAAATTCGCCATTTCAAAAATCCCCTTTTATACTATTTAAATTCTAAAAAGGCTCTGAAAACCGACTGGTTATCGGCATTAATTGCTGTAACATAAAACAAACTGTCAGCTATCTTTTTTCGGTAAATTGAGAGCTTCTGACCTTCAAAGCTTTCTTTAAGAAAATGAATTTCGAAGGATGAAATATCGTTTTCTTTCAGGAATTCCACAGCAAAGCAGTCGGCCGCCATAAGCGAATATTTTGTGTTGTTTGTGTGGCCGTTCATATCAATATCGCTACTGCGAATTACTCTGTCAAAACAAAAGTCGTTTTCATCCACATCGAATTTTTGCTTTGTGTATGCCCCTGCGGCTGCGCGTTCTTCGATATAATCAATACCCGGCATTACCGTGTCGCCGTGTATGCGGCAAATTCTTCTCGTTTCGGCATCAATCATACACCACTCGCTCGTAGCAGATATCAGCAAATCTCCGTTTATGTCTTTAATTTCAAAATCACGCTCTAAAGTGATTTTGTTGGGTTTAATAGGCCAGGTTTTACAAACAATTTTTTGCCTGTGATACGGCATCTTTGTAAAGGCTATACGAATTTTTGAAATAACCCAATATGCATTAGCACGACTAAGTAAGCCTTCAAAGCCGTAACCGCTATGCTCAGCATTATCGTTAGCAAGTTGCTGTAAAAGTTCGGTTGTTTTTTGGAGTGTTATTTTTGAATTGGCGCCAACAGCGTTTGACGGCAATTCTTCTGTAAACTCATAAAACTCTTTCATAATTACACCTTAACTATAAAATACTTATTTATTTTAACATAAATTTCTCTCTAATTCAACATATACTTTGCTTTTTCATAACTATTGTATTATAATAAATTTAATAAAAATTTAAAAAAGGAACGAATATGAACACTGCAAAATTATATGATAACGACAGTTACATTAGATTCTTTACCGCAACTGTTTTACAATGCGAAAAAAATGATAATAAATATAAAGTGGTTTTAGATAAAACTGCGTTCTTCCCCGAAGGCGGCGGACAGTCTTCCGATACGGGTGTTATTGGTGATGCGAAGGTATACGATGTACAGATTGAAAACGACATTATATATCACTACTGCGATACTCCGCTTCAAGAAAATAAGCAATACGATGCCGAAATTAATTTCACTGAGCGATTTGACAAAATGCAGCAACACTCGGGCGAGCATATTGTATCGGGTCTTATTCACAAGCAGTTCGGCTACGAAAATGTTGGTTTTCATTTAGGAAATGATTTTATTACAATGGATTTTGACGGTGAGCTGAATAATGAGCAATTATTGGAAATTGAACTGTTAGCCAATAAGGCAATAACTGATAATGTCAGTATTTATGCCGAATACCCCAGTATTGATAGACTAAAAACCATTAATTACCGCAGTAAAGGTGACATTGACGGCGAAGTCCGTTTAGTTTTTATTGACGGCGTTGATATTTGTGCTTGTTGCGCGCCGCATGTAAAGTCCGGCGGCGAAATTGGCGTTATTAAGTTTTTGCACCACGAAAAAAACAAGGGCGGCATCCGTATATATGCCAAATGCGGTATGCGTGCCATCAGAGACATACAAACTAAATACACTAACAATTCAAAAATTTCTGCCTTGCTTTGTGCGAGAACAGATGAAACAGCCAAAGCTGTAGAAAATCTTATTTCCGAAATTGGAAACCTTAAATACGAAATAACAGGTCTTAAAAGGCAAATTTCCGAGCTTAAAATTGATGCTTTACCTACAGGAGAAAAGGCTCTATGTCTATTTGAAAGTGGTTTAAATACAGGAGATATGCGGTATTTAGCCAACAAAGCATCTGAAAAATGCGGTATTTTCGGTGTTTTCAGTGAAAATCGCGTTGGTTTTTCCTATGTTTGCTCTTACTCTTTAGAAAATATAAAAGAGTTTGCAAAAACTTTTAACGAAAAGCTTGGGGGTAAAGGTGGCGTCAGCGGTAATTTACTACAGGGCAGTGTCACCACCGACAAGGGTACAATTGAAAAATTTTTTAAGTCTCTTTAATAGCCATTGACAAATGAATAGTTTGTTGTATAATAGGTTTTAGCAGAGTAGGAATTCGTGCGTTAAGTGCTGTTCGGACGGGGAGTTGCCGAACAGACGAAAGGGTTTACCTTGCGGTACGAAATCCGCATCCCGCTGCTACAAACAAGGTAAACTATATTTTAAGCCCTGCTTGTAGCTTTTTACAAGGAGGGTGTTTTTTTGTACAAATTATTAAAAACTCAGAATTTAAGTAACCCTAAGGTACTTGCTATTTCGGCGCTTTTTGCAGCCATCAGTTTTATTTGCGGTAAGTTTTTAGCGTTTAGTATTGGGGACACGCTACGCTTCAGTTTTGAAAATTTGCCGCTAATGCTTGTCGGCATATTATTTGGCCCTACAGTAGGCGTTTTTACTGCCATTACTGCCGATATTGTGGGTTGTCTGTTACGCGGCTATGCCATAAATCCAATTCTGACATTTGCCGCGGCATTTATCGGCTTTTTTTCGGGTCTTATATTCCAATTTCTTAAAAATAGTAAAATCGGTGTACGGGTAATTTTCAGTGTTCTGTTCTGCCATTTATTCGGCTCGGTTTTAATTAAGACTGTGGGGCTTTGCATCTGGTACGCAACACCATTTTGGGTAACCCTTTTAAGTCGATTAATTAACTATACAGTTGTAACTGCGGCAGAGCTAACAGTTTTGATAATTATACTAAAAAGCAAACCCTTTTGCAGTCAAATAAGTAAAATAGCAGGTAATAATAATGGATTATAATGAAACGCTAAATTACATCCACTCGGTAAGCAATTTCTTTTGCAAACCCGGACTTGAAAGAATACAAAAATTATGCCAACACTTAGGAAATCCGCAGGATAAATTAAAATTTGTGCATGTAGCGGGAACAAACGGCAAAGGTTCGTTTTGCGCTACACTTACAAGCATTCTTATTGATGCGGGCTATAAAGTTGGCACCTATACTTCCCCGTATATTCTTAAGTTCAATGAGAGAATTGCCGTAAACGGCGAGATGATTTCTAATAAAGATTTAATAGAACTTTGCGCGTATATTAAACCTTTTGCCGAAACTTTAGAAGACAAAGCAACTGAGTTTGAATTTATTACGGCGTTGGCTTTTGAGTATTTTTACAGACAAAAATGTGATATTGTTGTACTTGAGTGCGGCCTTGGTGGAAAATATGATGCAACTAACATTATTAAAACACCTATACTCTCGGTTATTACGGGGGTTGACTTTGACCACCAAAACTTTTTGGGTAACACCATAGAAGAAATCGCTTCGGAAAAAGCAGGAATTATTAAAAAAGATATTCCTTGCCTTTGGTGTGGTAATTCTAAGGCGGCTGAAAAGGTAATATTTGACACTGCAAAAGAAAAAAACGCCGAAATTATTTTACCAAATCAGGATAGTGTTGAGATATTAAAAAGCGATTTATCGGGTACTGTTTTTAATTATAAAGAATACAATAGTTTATCCTTACCCCTTTTAAGTTTATACCAGCCATATAATGCGGCGAACGCTATAACTGCCGCCGAGTTTTTAGGTGAAAACGACTTAAATGTGAGTGAGAAAAACATACGAAACGGCGTGGCTAAAACAAAATGGCCTGCCCGTTTTGAAATTATTAATAATTCCCCGCTTATTATTTTTGACGGTTCTCACAACCCGCAAGGTGTTGTTGCCACAGTGGACAGTATAAAGCATTATTTTAAAGATAAAAAAGTAAATGTTTTAACAGGTGTTATGCGTGATAAGGATTATTTATTTATTGCAGAAAAAATAAGCGAGATTTCAAATTGCGTCTACTGCATAACCCCCGACAACCCACGGGCATTAAGTGCCGAAGAGTACTGTAAGGTGTTTGATGATTTGGGGATTAATGCAAAATCCTTTAGCGGAATTTCCGAAGCACTAAAATATGCAATGCAGGACTGTAAAGCGACTGATACACCCTTAATATGTATGGGGTCGCTTTATATGTACGGAGAAATATACAATATTATTAATTTGTAACACAAAAGAAAAGCCTACATACTATGGTATAGAAGTTAATCTTCAATATTTAGTATGGAGGCTTTTTATGGCAGACATTAGAAACGATGTTCAAAACGGTAACTGCGGCTTCACCGACGCCTGTTGTATTGATGCCGGAAGAGTTTATGACTCCTGTTGCGACCGAGATTGCGTAGAAGATTTAAGGTGTTATTTCACACCGGAAGGTCAAAATTACATTGAAAGAGCCATTAGTGTTAAAATTAAATGTGCCGAAGTTCTTAATGTTTATATTAATGTAGAGCCTGTTAATTTTAACCGCGGTTTCTATTCCTGCGATTTAACCTTCCTGTTTTTAATTGATTTTGATGTGTATTTGACACCCCACTCCTGCCCTGTTGGAATTAAAGGACTTGCAAGCTTTAACAAGCGAGTAATTCTGTTTGGTAGCGACGGAAATGTTAAAATCTTCTCTAATACCGCATCAGATGATAGCTGCGATATTTCATCGAAGCGCACAAGCAACATGCCTAAATGTGTTGTTCAGAGTGTTGACCCCATTCCGCTTGGTTGCCGTTTAGGTCAAGTTAAAGATTCTTGCGAATGCATAGGTGTTGTACCGTCCTTTGCAAATGAGCTTTTAGGCGGTCAGGTTATAAGCTGCTGTGAATGCGGCACACCTACAGTTTATGTTACTTTAGGCCTTTTCAGCGTAGTTCAGTTAATTCGCAATGTGCAGATGCTGATTCCTGTATACGATTTCTGTATTCCCGAAAAGCAATGCAATGATACAACCGACCAACCGTGTGACATATTTAAGAAAATTAAATTCCCCACCGATGACTTTTTCCCACCGAGAAGCATTGACACAAACAATATCGGTTGCGGGTGTAACGAACAAGATGCATAAAACAAAAAGGAGACATAAAATGTCTCCTTTTTATTATCTGTAATTTGTTAAATCTAATTTTTCGAATTTTGTAAAGAAACCTTTGAAAAACTCAATATTTTTATCAGTACCTCCCACATTATCGCTTTCAAAATTAATAGGCATTACAGGGTCGTGAACACTGAGTCTTAAAAGCATCCAACCGTGCGGTGTTGTAATTCTTATACCTTCACGGTTATCGTCGGCTATAACACAGTCGTTATTGTTTTTAGCAAATTCTTCAAGCTGTGTGATAACATCCATACCGTATGATTTGAAATCTTCTGCTAAAATGTTAAGCCTTATTTCCTTTTCTTCTGCCGCCATTTTTAGCGGTGATAAAATTTCTTCAAAGCGTTTCCCTTTGGCAAGTTCTATTACAATTTTCGTAGCAAGGTATGCGCCGTCATCAAGGAAGTAATTTTCCTTTAATGCCGCGTGGCCGCTTGTTTCGATAGCTAATGGACTGTTAATGCCATTTTCGCACAGTTCAGCCGCCATGTTGATAACATTTTTATAGCCACGCTTATAGCGGTAATGCTTACCACCGAGACACTCTTCAATATAAGCCTTAAGACCGTCAGAAGTAACCGAGTCGGTGACAATTGTAGCGCCTGGGTTTGTCTGCATAACGATATATGCCGCCAATGCTACCAAGCGGTTGCGGTTAATTTCCTTGCCTGTTGAATCTACACAGCCCGCTCTGTCAACATCAGTATCAAAGATAATACCCAAATCTGCCTTGCTGTTAATTACTGCGCTGCAAATACTTTCCATAGCAGTTTTGTTCTCGGGGTTGGGTATATGATTTGGGAACATTCCGTCGGGCTCTAAGAACTGACTGCCCGTAGTATCTGCGCCCAAAGGCTTTAATACATTTTCGGCGTAAAATCCGCCGGCACCGTTACCCGCATCAACTATAATATGATAGCCTTTAAGTGGTAAATCGTTTTCGTTTTTGCCGACAGAATCGCAAATCATCTTACGAAGACGGGCAGCATAGTCTGTCATATAATCAACCTTCTTGATTTTACCATCGGCAAGGTTGGGTTTTACACCATCGTTTGCAAGGCTTACAATATCGGCAATATCGGAAGAATCAAGTCCGCCGTCTTTAGTGAAAAACTTTAAGCCGTTACGGTCAAACGGATGGTGACTTGCGGTAATTTGGATTGAAGCGTCACAACCTAAATCAACCGTTGTCATAAACATAGCGGGGGTAGACGCGAGTGAGCAATCGAAAATATGTACACCTGCCGTCAGCAGTCGGCTTACCGCCGCAGTTTTAATCATACCGGCTGTAATGCGTGAATCGTGACCGATTGCAATTTTAAGCTCGGTCGCCTTTTTACCTGTCTTTTTAGATAACCAAACCACAAAGGCATCGGTTATGTCCATAACTGCATTTTCAGTAAGGTTTACTTTATTTCCGCCTTTGTCAGATGCCACACCGCGAATATCGGTACCACTTTTAAGCTCATTGTAATTCATTATAAACAACCCTTTCTATCTGAGTGCACCTGCAAAGAATCCCGCCGAAATAAAGCCGATTGCCATAAGTAAAATTGCAATTACTGTTAAGACAACCGTCTTTAGAAAAACGCTCATAAAATTTGCAGAAGCATTATTTCTTTTATTTTCGCTCATAAAAATCACCCAATATATTATTATCAGGTAATTAAATATGTATTCAATTATATTTTAACCCCGTTTGGAGTCGGATTATGATTTATAAAACCGCAAGACGAGCCACAGCACCCATTAAACAAATAATTATGTTTGAATTTAACTGCAGTGAAAATTTAATTTTCTTTGCACAAAGATACTATGAAACCCAACGCAGTAGGAAAAACGACCTTTATATTTATAAAAATAAATACCGCTTGCTTTTTCACTGCGAGAAGAAATATGTAAAGGAGCTACTTAAATTTTCCGGCCTTGCCGACAACACTTTCCTACACTCCACAGATATTGCTATAACGCGTGAACACGCCCGCAAAATTGCCGAAAACAATGCCGTGGAAAACTTAGGAAAAGCGTTTCTTAAAGCGATTTAAGTGATTCAACACAGGACTTCATATCTTCGGCAGAAAATATGAAGCTGCCTGCAACTAAAACTGTGGCGCCCGCATCCACCGCAAGACGCGCGGTGTCGGCATTAATTCCGCCGTCAACTTCAATTTCTACATCTAAATTCTGTCTTTTTATTTCGTCCCTTAATTTGCTTAATTTTTCAAGCGCAGAATCCAAAAACTTCTGACCGCCAAAGCCAGGCTCTACCGACATTACAAGCACCATATCGCAAAGCGGTAAAAATTCATAAATTTCTTCGGGTGCAGTACAGGGTTTTATTGTAAGACAGGATTTACAGCCTAAGCTTCTTATTTCTTTTAAGGTTTCGGCTACATCTGAGCCCGCTTCATAATGGAAGCCAAGATAATCTGAAACTTCGGCAAACTCCTTAATATAACGGTGCGGACGGTCAATCATCAAATGTACATCCAACGGTTTTTTGGAGTGTTTTTTAATTGACTTAATAATCGGTACACCGAAAGACAAATTGGGAACAAAAATGCCGTCCATAACATCAAGGTGCCACATATCAACACCCGCCGCCTCAAGCTTTGCAATAGTTTCGCTAAGCTCTAAAAAATCGGCCGATAAAACTGACGGTGAAATTTTAACCATTACTAAGAATCCCCTTTATTAATACTACACATATTTTAATATATCAGGCATTTATTGTCAATAACAGTAAAACAAAAAACCGCAATATCTGCGGTTTTATTGTTTTATACAATACTCATTCATTAATACCCTGCCGTCATCATCAAAACCTACACCTTCGCTTATAAGTAAATCGCGTTGCGCGTTTTCACCACCGAAAACAAAGGCCGCAGATACTTCACCGAAGCGGTTAACCACCCTATGACACGGTATTTCTTTTGGGTTTGGATTTGCGTGAAGTGCATAGCCTACCACCTGCGACCAGTGCGGATTACCCGCAAGACGAGCCACCTGTCCGTAGGTTGCAACCCTGCCCCTTGGTATTTTCTTTACAACTTCATAAATTTTTTCAAAGGTATTCAATAAGGACACTCCCCTTTATATACTTTGTAAAACTTACGATTTTATTTATTTGTAATTTCCTCAATAATTTGTTTTATTTTTTCTATGCCTTCGCCCTTTACCGCAGAGGTTGGAATAATTTGAATTTCGTTAGCATATTCACCCAATTCTTCGGTTATTTTTTGCAAACGACTATTATATTCTGTTTTATTAAGCTTATCGCTTTTGGTAAGCAAAACACAGTAATTTATTCCGTAGTGGCGCAAAAATTCAAGCATTGAAATATCAAACTCGGTAGCGGGATGGCGCATATCAATAAGCTGAAAAACTATAGGTATATTTCTATTTGTTCTGAAATAGCTTTCCATCAAATCCGACCAACGCTTACGCTCGTCAAAATTCACCTTTGCGTAGCCGTAACCGGGCAAATCGACAATTCTTAAATTATCTAACTTATAAAAATTTATTGTTACGGTTTTACCCGGTTTGGTGCTGACTCTCGCCAAAGATTTTCTGCCAAGAGTTTTATTAATAATTGAAGATTTGCCAACATTAGACCTACCCGAAAAACAGATTTCAGGTACAGTAGATTCTATTAACTGTTCACTTGTGCCAAAGGCACTTTCAAAAACAACATTATTAAAATTCATTATTTCACCTACTGACGAATAGTAACTACATCATTTTTAATGGAAGGAGTAATTTTATTTGAATGACCTTCCGTCCCAATTAAAACCGCTTTAAGAACCGATTTTGCTTCCTTAACCGGTACAAATTTAACCGCTTTACGAACGGTTTCATCAATTTCGGCTAAATCGGGTTCATTTTCCTTAGGTATAAATACAGTTTTAACCCCTGCCCTATACGCCGCCATAGCCTTTTCCTTAAGTCCGCCAATGCCAAGTACTCTGCCGCGTATAGAAATTTCACCAGTCATTGCAATTTCCCGTCTGACGGCTAAATTTTTGAGTGCAGACACAAGCGCTACCGTAATTGTAATGCCAGCCGACGGACCGTCCTTTGGTATTGCCGCTTGCGGTGCGTGGATGTGTATATCTTTATTTTTATAAAAATCAGAATCTATCCCGAGTTCTTCGGCGTTAGCGCGAACAAAGGTAACCGCCGCCCTGGCAGATTCTTGCATAATGTTGCCAAGATTTCCCGTAAGCTCAATCTTGCCCGTACCGTCGCACACCGCAACTTCTAAAGGCATCATTTCGCCGCCCACTGCCGTCCATGCAAGTCCGTTAACAACACCGATTTCGTTATCTTCCGCAATGCTTTCGGGCAAATAACGGCGTTTTCCGAGCATTGCTATTAACATTTTTTCATCAACCGTAACTTTTTTTGTACTTTGCTCGGTGATAAGCTTCGCGGCCTTTCTGCAGACCGATGCAATTTCACGCTCTAACCGTCTGACACCAGCTTCTCTTGTATAGAAATCAATTAAAGCATAGATTGCTTTATCGGTTATTTTGAAGTTGGTGTTGCTAAGTCCGTGGCGACTGATTTGCTTTGACACAAGATGTTTTTTTGCAATATGGAACTTTTCTTCCCGTGTATAGGATGAAAGCTCAATAACTTCCATTCTGTCAAGCAGTGGAGCCGGTATAGCACTTGCATCATTTGCCGTTGTGATAAAGAGTACCTTGCTTAAATCATACGGCATATCAACAAAATGGTCAGTAAAGGTAGAATTTTGCTCAGGGTCAAGAACTTCTAATAAAGCAGAGGACGGGTCACCCTTATAGTCGTTACCCAATTTATCAATTTCATCAAGTAAAATAAGCGGATTGCCGCTTCCGGCAGACTTACACGCATTAATAATTTTACCCGGCATAGCGCCGATATAGGTTCTGCGGTGGCCGCGTATTTCGGCTTCATCACGAATACCGCCTAAAGATACACGAGCAAACTGTCGGCCTGTACACTCGGCAATTGTTTTACCGATAGATGTCTTACCGACACCGGGCGGTCCCACAAGGCAGATAATCTGTCCCTTAATTTCGGGCGCCAGAATATAAACCGCCAACATTTCCAAAATTCTCTCTTTTACCTTACCCATTCCGTAAAAATCTCTATCAAGTATTTTTGCGGCGCGCTTAATATTAACAGCCGTTTCTGTAAAGCAGTTCCAAGGTAATTTAAGGCAGGTATCAAGATATGAACGGACTACCACTGCTTCGTGTGCGCCCTGCGGCATACGAAGCAGCTTGTTTAACTCACCCGTTAATTTTTCTTTAACATTATTTGGTGCATTTAAGGATTTAATTTTTGCAGAGTATTCTTCGAATTCGCCGTTTTCTCCGTCATCGCCGTAAAGCTCTGCGTTAATTGCACGAATCTGCTCTTTTAAATAATATTCCCTTTGGTTATCATCAATTTGATTTTTAACCTTTTCGTTTATATGGCTGTCAATTTCAAGAATTTCGGTTTCCTTTTTAAGAATATCAATTACAACCTTAATTCTTTTAACCGGATTCAGCTGTTCAAGCACATATTGTTTATCATCAAAGGGTGCTTGTATATTAAAAGCAATAAAGTCCGCAAGGTGACCTAAATCTTCATCTGTTTCAATTGCAAGGGGTATATCAGGTGGCATTTTGGGCAACTTTTCGGCATAAAGCGCAAACTGCGACTTAGCGCGACGCAGTAAAGTTTCAATATACACGGGGCGGTTTTTAGGTGGCAACTCGTGTATCTTCTGAACAGATGCCCTGTAATAATCATCATCCTTATAAAATGAAGTATGGGTCGCGCGGTAAAGTCCTTCAACCAGAACACTTGCGGTGTTATCGGGTCTTTTCAGAATCTGCGAAACACGCGCAACACAACCTACTTCGTATAAATTTTCCGCACTCGGCTCGTCATCACGAATATCTTTCTGTGTGGCTAAATACAGAATCTGTCTGTTTTGCATAGCGTGATTAAGCGCCTTAAGCGATATGGAACGACCCACATCAAAATGCATTAACATACCCGGGAACAAAACCAAGCCCCTTAATGCCAATACAGGTAAATTTTTAGTTTCTGTTTCTATCTTTATACTCATTATTTTCCTCCGTGGACATACTGTATATATTGTACTAAAAATTTGCCTTTAGTTCAATAGTATAGCTTCAAAAAAATTTAAATTTTATGCGGCATCTTGAAAACACACTGATAAGTCGGTATAATTAAATTGTCGATTAATAATACGGTGATAAGGTAATACCCCCCCTTTCTACCTGTTCAAAGAACGATAAAAATAAAAGAATTGTTGTTGTGGCTTGTAGTATTGATTAATTTAAAAGCCAAACGGACACTTGAAGATTTTCAAGTGTCCGTTTTTTAGTTTTCTCTGAACTGCAGATTATATAGCTCCTTATACAGTCCGTTGTTTTGTATTAGCTGCTCGTGGGTACCCTTTTCACAAATCACACCGCCGGCTACAACTGCTATTTCATCAGCATTTTTAATAGTTGACAGTCTGTGGGCTACCACAATTGTAGTTCTGCCGGAGCAGAGTTCATCAAGGGAACGCTGAATAAGTATTTCGGTTGTATTATCAAGTGCACTTGTTGCTTCATCCAAAATAAGAATTGGCGGATTTTTAAGGAACACCCTTGCTATACTTAAGCGTTGCTTCTGACCGCCCGAAAGCCGTACACCGCGCTCACCTATCTCGGTATCGTAGCCATTAGGCAAGCTCATAATATAATCGTGTATGTTAGCGCGTTTTGCGGCAAGTACAACTTCATCAAAGGTTGCGTCGGGCTTACCGTACAGAATATTATCGCGCATACTTGCATTAAAAAGATAAATATCTTGTTGTACAACACCGATATTTTCTCTGAGTGACTTTATTGTAACCGAGTTAATATCTTTTCCGTCTATATAAATACTGCCTTTTTCAAGCTGATAAAAGCGCGGCAGAAGATGGCATATTGTTGTTTTTCCTCCGCCACTTGGTCCTACGAGTGCGAATTTTTTACCCTTTTCGATTTTGAAGCTAACATTATTCAGTACATCTCTGCCCTGTTCATAACCGTAAACAACATTTTGGAAGGTGATTTCGCCTTCTACATTCTGCAGTGATTCTGCGCCTTCGGTATCAGCTTCGGGCTCGGCTTCCATAATCTCAATAAATCTTTCAAAGCCCGTAACGCCGTTCTGAAATTGCTCCATAAAGCCTATAAGTACTGTAACGGGTGATAAAAAGACATTGATTGATACAATAAATGTGGCATAATCGGCAAATGTAATTTTGTTAGCATACAGAAAAAAGCCGCCTGCAATTAACACAATTACATTGAAAATATCGGTAATAAAGGTTGAAAAGGAATGAAACTTACCCATTGCATTATAGGCTTGTTTTCTCGCACTCACAAACCTTTCGTTTCCTATTTCAAATTTTGCTTTTTCAACCTTATCGTTTGTAAATGCCTTGGTCACCCTTATACCCGAAATACTGCTCTCAAGTGCCGCATTGATTTCAGCAATCGACTGACGGCTTAGCTTAAAAGCACTGCGCATACTAAATCTTAGTTTGGCCGCCAAAAAAATAAGAATGGGAGCCGCTAAAAACACAATTAATGTTAACCAAATATTTATGGTAGAAAGATAGGCAAATGAAAGTATTATAGATATAGATGATATTATAATATTTTCGGGTCCGTGATGTGCTAACTCACTTACATCCATAAGGTCGTTGGTCATACGGGTCATAATCTTTCCCGTTTCGTTATCGTCATAAAATTTATACGGCAGTCGTTGTAAATGAGAGAACATATCACTTCGCATCTGCGCCTGCATTTTTACGCCCATCATATGTCCTTGGTACTGTATAAAATAGCTAAGCAGCATTCGTACTATGTAAAGGCCAAGCAGCATCAGTCCTAAAAAAACTATCATTCGGTAGTTTTTGTTGGGAATAAGGTCATTAAGCATTCGCCTTGTAATTATCGGGTAGATAATACTTATAACCGAAATTAATAATGAAGCGCCCATATCAAGTGCAAAAATCTTTTTATGGGGTTTGTAGTAGCTTAAAAATTTCTTTAGCATTTTACTTTCCTTTGTATTATAAAGTGCCGACGGTGTTACTCGTCGGCATTTTTTAGGTTAGAGTCCAATTATCTGTATCAACAAGATTTATTGCAACCAGCATATCATCCTGAAAAATAAAATCAATACGGCGGTTATCGGTTTTACAGGTAAGCGCCGACCAATTCTCTATTTCGTGTGGCACAAAATATGCTTGCTGTGATGATATTTCGCGCTCTTCAAAGGTAACTGAACTAAAGCGTTTTTTAATATCATCCTTTGTATCAAAGCCGTTTACTTCAGTACCAAAAGCGGTAGAAAAGCAAACAATGGATGAAATTCCTTTTTCTTCTTCACCGTTTTCATAATAGTAATAAAAATCTTCAACAACCAAATAAGAGCTATTCGGTCTTTCGTGAAAATAAATATCGTGGTCGTGACCTTCTGCTTCTTCGCCGTAGTTATAGTCGGTTTTGATTTTTTCAGGGTCAGTGCCAAGCACATATTCTGCTTCGGGAATTTTACCTTGCTTCATACATTCCATAAGATTATATGCTTCCCCGCTATTGTCTGTAGGAGTATTCTCGCCCTTTTTACAGGCGGTAAAACACAACATAGCAACTATTATTAAAAAAACACTTAAAAACCGTTTCATAGCTTTTCTCCTTAATTTTTTCCGCGGTATTTCATAAGCAGTTCATTACGCTGATTCCATAAATCAGTAGATAAATCTACATAATAGGTATGGGGTTTTTCAAATCGCTTAACCTCATCCCAAAGGTTACTGACCTGTTCAGCCCTATATGCAGAAATTTCCTTAACCGACGGCGATACATAAACCTGTTTTCCCTTTTCGAAAACCTTAACCTGCAGCTTTTTAGCAACAAAGTTTTCAACAGTTTTTCTTTTCCAGGTATGAACAGGGTCAAAAATTTCATAAGGCTTACTGTCATCAATCTTTTCATGATTTAGGGTTATAACATCGGCAATTGCCTTACCTGTTTCCTTATCAAACAGTCGCCACGGAATTTTTATACCAGGTAAGGTGATTTTAGCGGCATTTTCACTTATTTTGATTTTAGGTGTCACAACCCCGTCCTTTTCAACTGCCGCTAATTTATAAACACCGCCGAACACCGATTCGGATGAAGCGGTAATAAGTCTCTCGCCGACGCCAAAGCTATCAACCTTGGCACCCTGCATTATCATATCACGAATCAAGTACTCGTCCAAAGAGTTGGAAACACAAATTTTACAGTCGGGGTAACCTGCATCATCAAGAATTTTTCTTACCTTTCCTGTAATATAGGTAATGTCACCACTGTCAATTCTGATACCCACGGGGCGTTTACCCAAAGGCTTTAATACTTCATTGAATACTTTGATAGCGTTAGGTATACCCGATTTTAATACATTATAGGTATCTACAAGTAAAAGGCAACTATCAGGGTAGCGCTCGGCATAGGTTTTAAAGGCAGTATATTCATCATCAAACAATTGTACCCAGCTGTGCGCCATTGTGCCGGAAGCCGCAACGCCAAAATCCTTTGCCGACTTAACGCAGGAAGTACCTGTACATCCGCCGATAATTGCGGCACGGGCGCCGTAAACTGCGGCATCGTAGCCGTGAGCACGGCGTGCGCCGAATTCCATAACAACGCGTCCTTGCGCGGCAGTAACAATTCTATTTGCCTTTGTAGCAATAAGGGATTGATGATTGATGGTAAGTAGTACCATTGTTTCAACCAAAAACGCCTGTATTGCAGGACCCTTGACCGTTAAAATCGGCTCTGCGGGAAAAATAGGTGTGCCTTCGGGGATTGCCCACACATCACACTCAAATTTGAAATTAGCAAGATAATCAAGGAACTCATCCGAAAACAGATTTAATCCCCTTAAATATTCAATATCTTCTTTTGTAAATTCAAGGTTATTAAAATATTCAATGAGCTGCTGTAATCCCGCCATAATGGCAAAACCGCCTTCATCGGGCACACGACGGAAAAACATATCAAAATATGTTACGGTATCACGCATATCGCTATGTAAAATACCATTTGACATGGTCATCTCGTATAAATCTAAAAGCATAGATAAATCTTTACGCACGGAACCACTCCTAATAGTTTTATTATCTATATAATACGACTTTTTAACCCTTATGTCAACAAAACGACATAAAAAAACAGACCAATATAGGTCTGTTTTTATGTGTTATTAATACATTCCGCCCATTCCGGCAGCATTAGGTGCGACAGCAGCGGCTTCTTCCTTTTTATCGGCAATCAGTGACTCGGTTGTTAATACCATAGCCGCTACGCTTGCCGCGTTTTCGAGAGCTGAGCGTGTAACCTTTGTGGGGTCAACTATACCTGATAAAATCATATCGGTATATTCTTCCTTGTATGCATCAAAGCCGTAGTTTGATTTACCGCTTGAAACAATCTTATCAACAATAACACTGCCTTCAAGTCCTGCATTCCTTGCAATCTGACGAATAGGCTCTTCAAGCGACTTAAGAACAATGCTAACGCCCGTTTTTTCATCACCATCGGTAGTATCAAGCAAAGCCTTAACAGACGGGATAGCATTTACAAGTGCTACACCGCCACCTGCAACAATACCTTCTTCAACTGCGGCCTTGGTTGCGGCAAGTGCATCTTCAATGCGAAGCTTTTTGTCCTTCATTTCAATTTCGGTAGCAGCGCCCACCTTAACAACGGCTACACCGCCCGAAAGTTTTGCTAAACGCTCTTGTAATTTTTCTCTGTCAAAATCAGATGTGGTGGTTTCAATCTGTGCCTTAATCTGACCTATGCGTGATGAAATTTCTGCAGAATCACCTGCGCCATCAACTATAATTGTGTTTTCCTTGCCTACCTTTACCTGACGGGCGCGGCCAAGCTGTTCAATAGTTGCATCCTTAAGCTCAAGGCCAAGCTCTTCTGTAATAACTTCACCGCCTGTAAGAATGGCAATATCGCGTAACATTTCTTTTCTGCGGTCGCCAAAGCCGGGGGCCTTAACGGCAACACAGGTAAATGTACCGCGAAGCTTGTTAAGCACCAGTGTAGACAGCGCTTCATTTTCAATGTCTTCTGCGATTATAAATAACTTTTTACCCGTTTGAACGATTTGTTCGAGTAACGGTAAAAGTTCTTGAATATTAGTAATTTTCTTATCTGTTATAAGAATAAGCGGGTCATCAAGAACGGCTTCCATCTTATCAGTATCGGTTACAAGGTAGGGTGACAAATAGCCACGGTCAAACTGCATACCTTCAACCACTTCGGTATAAGTTTCTGCAGTTTTAGATTCTTCAACAGTGATAACACCATCAGCACTAACCTTTTCCATTGCTTCGGCAATAAGCTGACCGATATGCTCATCCCCCGAAGATACGGCGGCAACACGAGCAATATCTTCACTGCCGCTTACCTTTTGCGAATTACTGATAACTGTATTAATCGCAGTATCAACCGCTAATTTTATACCCTTTTTAACAACCATAGGGTTAGCGCCCGCGGCAACATTTTTCATACCTTCGCCTATAATAGCCTGAGCTAAAACAGTAGCGGTAGTAGTACCATCACCTGCGGCATCATTTGTTTTAACCGACACTTCTTTTACAAGCTGTGCGCCCATATTTTCAAATGGGTCATCCAATTCAATTTCCTTTGCAATTGTCACACCGTCATTTGTAATAAGCGGTGAGCCGAATTTTTTATCAAGTACAACATTTCTGCCCTTGGGGCCGAGTGTTACCTTAACTGCATCTGCCAGCTTATCAACACCTGTTTGCAGAGCTTTTCTCGCTTCTTCACCAAATAGTATATCTTTAGCCATAAAAAATGCCTCCTAAAATTATTCTACAATAGCTAAAATATCGGACTGACGGATGATGCTGTATTCTTCGCCGTCAACCTTAACTTCGTTTCCAGAATACTTGCTGATAAGTACCTTATCGCCAACCGAAACTATCATTTTAACTTCATTGCCGTCAACAATTCCGCCCGGGCCTACCGCTACAACTTCGGCAATTTGCGGTTTTTCCTTTGCGGCGGCAGTGAGTATTATACCGCTTTTTGTGGTTTCTTCTGCTTCTACGAGTTTTGTAACAACTCTGTCAGCTAAGGGTTTAATGGTCATAATATATTCCTCCGAATTATAATTATACAGTTAGCACTCTAAGAGATAGAGTGCTAATTATTATTGTAATCATTTTCCAGTAAAAATCAAGTGTTTTAGGTAAAATTATTTATTTGTTAACAAATTCCTTTGCCAATGTCTTAGGTAATACAAATTTCACTGCCTTTTCTGCAATTTCGAATTTTACATATGTCTTGTGGAAGATTTCACCATCAAGATTTACAGGAAAAGGCTTATCTCCGCTTATTTCCATACTTTTACAGTTTCCCAACCAGCAATAATTATACTTAGCATGTGTACCCGCAGAATAAGATTTCAAAAATGATAAAACCTTTATTTTTGATATGGTATCTACAACTACATAATCAAGCAAGCTATCAAACGGATTGGCATCAGGCGCACTTGTGTAACCGCCGCCGTAAACAGGACCGTTGGCACAAACGGCAAATAGGCAGTTTTTAGACATTTCTTTTTCATCATCAATCTTGATTTTCAAATCAAGTCCTATTTTTCCTAAGAACAGTTTAATAATTGCGAGACTATATGCCGTCTTACCTGTGACGCCCGGTATTTTCTTAAACTTCTGCATGCGGTCTGCAACGATGGCATCCATACCTACAGAGCACTGATTTATGCAGTACATATCATCTGCCTTTATTAAATCTACGGGGACTGCAACACCATCGGTGGCTTCGGAAAGCTTTAGAAAAAGATTCTTATCTCCAAAAAATTTCAAAAAGTCATTTGCAGAGCCGCAGGGTATTACACCGATTTCTGCATTATCGTAGCCAACTATACCGTTAAGCACTTCAAAAAAGGTACCTTCTCCGCCACAGGCAAAAATTCGTACATCATCCCCCATTTTTGCTTGATTCTCGGCGATTTCTCTGGCTTCACCCTTAAAGCTTGTTACATAAATAGTATAGTTTTCACCGTTTGCAAAATATTCCTTTATTTTGGGAACAAGAGTTGTCGGGCCCTTTCCCTTGCCCGCTACAGGATTAATAATAAACACATATCTCATTTTTACATCCCTACTTTAAATACATAAAAAATTGACATTTTATCATACCATTATAGAATTTACGGCGCTTATCGGCAGTAGCACCAAAAAACTTTTCAAACTCATCGTGCGGACTTATAATTCCGTATTTTTTACCGTCCCCACGGGTGAATGCCTGCCCCATAACACGATAAAGCTCTTCTGCTGCTTGTACATCTAAAAGGCGTTCACCGTACGGCGGATTTGTAATAGTGAGCGTTCTGCCGTCCGCCGCTTTATAATCCCTTATGTCTGCAACAGAAGCTTTAATAAATCTGTCAACCCCCGCTTTTTTAGCATTGGCAAGGGTGAGCTCCACACAATTAGGGTCTAAATCAAAGCCTACCGCTTTAAAATCAATATTCTTACGGATTGAATCCATAGCGCGTGTTCGTTCTTCGCGCCAGACTTTATCTTGTATAAACGGGAAGCGTTCCGCCGCAAAATACCGATTAAGCCCCGGTGCTATATGCGCTGCGTGCATTGCCGCTTCAATAAGAATTGTTCCTGAACCGCAAAACGGGTCAAAAAGATAAGTATCGGGGTAAATTCTTGCAGTATCACACATTGCCGCCGCCAAGGTTTCTTTTAGCGGAGCATCATTTGATTTACGGCGATACCCTCTTTTATGAAGTCCGTCACCCGAAGTATCAATCATCATAGTTACTTCGTTTTTCATTATAGAAAAGCGTATTTTATATTCAGTTCCCGTTTCGTTAAACCAGGAAATATTGTATTTCGTCTTAAGCCTTTCAACAATCGCCTTTTTAATTATAGACTGACAGTCGGGTATACTGAAAAGCTGGGAATTAAGGCTCCAACCGTTAACCGGAAACGCGTCATCACGACCGATAAATTTTTCCCACTCTATATTTTTTACGCCATCAAACAGCATTGAAAAATCTGTAGCGGTAAACCGTCCCATATTTATCAGCACCCGCTCGGCATAACGGGAATTTATATTAACAAAAGCAATTGTGTTTTCGTCGCCCGAAAAAAGCACTCTGCCATTTTCTGCCGCTACATTTTCAATGCCGAAGCGTCTTAATTCGTCAGCCAGAATTCCCTCCACACCGAAAAGACACGGGGCTACCATATTAAATTTTCCGATAGTCATTTTTAAATAACCCCCGTTTTATGTCTTGTTACATGACATCCTATATTTACTGCTACAGGTAACCCCGCAATATGCGTGGGCGCAGTTTCAATATTTACTGCCAATGCCGTAGTAAGTCCGCCAAAGCCCTGCGGACCTATTCCTAATTTGTTTATTTTCGCTAACAGTTCTTTTTCCATTTGTGCATAGTATTCATTGTTGTTAGATACCGAAGCATCACGGCAAAGCGCTTTTTTAGCAAGTAAAGCGCACTGCTCAAAATCGCCGCCGATACCAACGCCCACAACTATTGGCGGGCACGGGTTTCCACCCGCCGCCTTTACTGTGTCAATTATAAAATTAACAACGCCTTCCCGCGATTTTGACGGCGGTAGCATTTTTATAGCACTCATATTCTCACTGCCAAAACCCTTTGGTGCGACAGTAATTTTAACCTTATCACCGGGCACTATATCATAGTGAATTACAGCGGGTGTGTTATCGTTTGTATTAACGCGGTTTAATGGATCTGCAACAACTGATTTTCTGAGAAGCCCATCGGTATAACCGCGCGCAACACCCTTATTTATGGCATCAGTAAGGCTGCCGCCAGTGATGTGAACATCTTGCCCTATTTCTACAAATATAACAGCCATACCCGTGTCCTGACAAATAGGAAGTGTGGTTTTCTTTGCAATGTCAATATTACGGCAAAGCTCACACATAATGGTTTTAGGCAACTCATCGGTCTCTATATTTGTGGCTTCTCTTACCCTATCTTCGATGTCCTGCGGCAAAACACAGTTAGCAGATATACAAAGCTCAGCCACTTTTTCTTCTATTAGCGCTACATTAATTTCCTTCAACATACAACATCCTTAAAAAAAGGCAGACATAAAGTCTGCCGCTAATTTTTATCTGACACCGCTACCGCGTTTTGTACGGTTTACATCGGGATTTTTACGCTTTAAATCAGAAAATTTTTCTTCACTTGTCTGTTTAAAGCGATTCATCATTTCTTCAAATGATGCAGGTTCTGCCTTTTTCTGAGTCCAAACAAAAGAGCTATCAGGCTTTGCTTGTGATTCTATCTTCGGGCGGCGCTCCTGCGGTTTGAGTGGCGCCATCGCTTTTTTTATGCTAAGGCTTATTTTGCCGTCATCGGTAATACCAAGCACCTTCATTTTAACAACATCATTTTCTTTAACATGGTCACGAATTTCGCTGACATAGGTTTGCGCCACTTCCGAAATATGTACCATACCGGTTTTAGAATTTCCTAAATCTACAAAAACACCGAAATTTGTAATACCGGTAATTTTTCCTTCTACAATTTGTCCCACTGTAAGCTCCATAAAAGCTCTGTTTCCCCCTTGAAAATAACGCGAATAACCTGCTAATTGCCCGAATTATCTATATAAACCTGTTCTTCAGAATAAACATACCCCAAGCGTTCCCTTGCCGCCTTTTCAATGATTTCTTCTTCCGAACCGTTAAGCAGTGCCGACAGCTCTTCAATCTGCGCATTAAGCTGTGCGCGACGCTCTGCCAGAACATTATATTCGTTCTTTTTGCTGATTAATTCTCCCCAAAGTCCGCAAAGTGTAATAACCATATATATTGAAACCGCAAATACTACAATGCGCCAGATTATGCTACCATTGTTCTTTTGAGTTTTTTTCAATGTTAACGCACCTTTCAGAACTCCTGAATATTTTCTTTAGTATACACTATTTTAGTCGCCCGTTTCAAGTGGTTTTTTAAAATATTTACCGATATTTTTAACTTTTTTCGCCAATTTTCGACAAACTTTAGAAAATACGCTTAAAATCCTTATTTTTACTGCATTTTTTACTCGAATTATCAGTTTTAACAGTAGTACTATTCTTTTTAGAAGAAAAACTAAAACCGCCAAAAGAATCCGCGACACAGTAATACGGCAGATAACAAAGCCTGAGAGTTGGCCCAAAATCATAAATGCCCGTATCTCGCCACCGCAGAGTGATAGCATTAAAAGAAAAGTAGAAAGTGCCACAGTAAGCCAGAAAAATATGTCCTGAAAAAACACCGACAAGGTACGGCACTTTATTACATATCGGTATGCACGAAACAAATCGTAGAAAGAGCAATAGATAGCACCGCTAATTAAAGCAACAAGGAAGGAAAAAAACTGCTGATTGTTTTCAATTACCCACATAGTCTACCTGAAGATTTTTGATATAAAACTACTTTTCTTGGTGTCTGTAGTATATATAAACGCCACTATCTGACCACTGATTGCAAGGTTGCCGCCAGTGGCATCGAAAACATCTATTTTAAGGTTGTTTCCCCTGATGCTCAAATTTCCCATTGAAGTTACAAGCTCTATTGCTTCGCTACTGAATTCAACTACTTCCCTGACACCGCAAATGGATGTCTTTTTTCGGTTTTCAATAGAAATATTATGTGTATTTACAAATTCTTCGCCCACAAAAAAGCACCCCCTAACAATTTATATTAGGAAATGCCGATTTTATGATTTAATACACTATTTTGTACATATCGCCTGCATCTTCTTTTCTGATGGTTTCACTAACCTGTAAAACCTGTGCTTTTACTGTGCGAGTACCAAAATTAATTTCAATTATATCGTTTACCTTTACATCATACGAAGCTCTGGCCACTTTTCCGTTTACAGAAACTCTCCCCGCATCGCACGCTTCGTTAGCTACGGTTCTACGCTTTATTATGCGGGAAACCTTCAAATATTTATCTAATCTCATTTTATTCACCCAAAAAAAAAGCCGCCGTATATTCGGCGGCTTTTTTCGTAAAATCAATTATTTTACAGCGTCTTTGAAAGCCTTACCTGCTTTGAATACAGGAGCCTTAGCAGCAGCAATTTTGATGGGCTGTTTTGTAAGCGGGTTGATACCGTTACGAGCAGCGCGTTCGCGTACTTCAAAAGTACCAAAGCCTACGAGCTGAACTTTTTCGCCTTTTTTCATTTCAGCCTGTACAACTTCGATGAAAGCGGCAAGAGCTTTGTCAGCATCCTTCTTAGAAATTTCTGCTTTTTCGGCAATAGCTGCGATTAATTCTGCTTTGTTCATTGAAATTTACCTCCAATAATTTATTTCTAACGGCGAACCGTTTGAATTACTAAATGTTGCCTGACTTTTCTAAATTTTCAAAATCAACAATAAACTTGTCCGTTTTTTTATTAAGGGTTTCTTCCCCGTCGATTTTAAGCTCCCGCATTAAAGCACAGAGTGTAAATAGCAATTCGCCCATTGTTTCAAAGGAATTACCATTCTCCGTTTTGAGAGAATTAATAAAGCCTTCCGCATCAGACAAAAGCTTATTTTTATCGGGCATTATAACCCCTGCTTTAGCGGCGCGCTTTTGTACTTTTGATGCACGCATAAGCGCAGGGTACGACATAGGTACACTTTTAAGCGTGTCAGCAAAGGATGTCTGGTGTTTTTCATCACGCTTTATATTGTCCCAATTTTCAAGCACCTTATCGGTTGTTTCGGCAACAACATCGCCGAACACATGGGGATGGCGCAAAATCATTTTTTTAGCAATACCATTTATTACATCATCTATACTGTATGCATTTTCTTCGCTTGCTATCTGGCAATGCAGAAGTATTTGCAGAAGTACATCCCCAAGCTCTTCGCAAAGGTCGGTATCGTCTTCCCTATCAATCGCATCGACCGCTTCGTAGGTTTCTTCCACAAACTCGTTGCGGATTGATTTATGAGTCTGTTCCCTATCCCACGGGCAACCGTCGGGAGAACGCAATATTCTGATTATTTCAACCAGCTCTTCAAATGAATAGCCATCTTTTTGCACTATATTTACTTTTACCATATTTTCTCCAAAAAATCAATACTAAATTAGTTAAAATAACAAAAATTGTTGTTTTGTACAATTTTTGAGCCACTTTTTTATTAAAAATTCAATTTTTATGGGCAATTTGACCAATAACATCAAGTATTGCCTTAATAAGTACATCTTCGCCAAGGGCGTTAATTTCCCTATAGCTATCAGCAGCGTTACTTCCCGCATCATCCGAAATTTTACGGACACAACCGAATTTAATACCGTATGTATCACACACATAGGCTATTGCGGCAGTTTCCATATCGCACGACATTGCAGAAAATTCGTCCTTTAAAAATGCGCGTAATTCATCATTTTGTACAAAGCAATCCCCACTTACCGCAGTACCAACCTTTGCATTTTTAAATCGTGCTTTCAGCATTTCTGACAATTGACTGTCGGCACCATATATATACCTTGCTTGTCCCGGTTTCTCACAAGGCCTATAGCCTATACAGGTTAAATCAAAGTCGTGCTCCAAAAATTTATTTGGTACGGTAATTTCATTTTTGGAAATACCGCTTACCCCACCCGAAAGACCGCAATTGAATATAATTTTTACTCCGCTTTCGGCAAGTGCGGCAGTGGCAACTGCGGCATTAACCTTTCCTATACCGCAAAGCACCGATGTAACCCGAGCATTTCCTATATTAAAGCGGTGTGCAGGTCTTAGAGCAACGGTTGTTTTTTCTGCATTATCTAACAGTTTTTCAAGCGGTTTATATTCATCTGTATCGGCTATTACAATACCTATTTTAATTTCTTCTTTCATTTTTTACCCTACTCTTCGGAATATACTAATTTTTCGCCGCACACATTGCAGAAATTTGAGTTATCTTCCACAACTGCCGCGCATTTTGGGCAGATGCGTTTACTTTGCATTTTTACAAGCTCTGCTCTCTGTGTTTCAAGACTTTCCTTGGCAGATTTAATTTCTTCGGTTAACGCCCTAATCTGTGGCGGTAAATCTCCGTTCTCTGCAAGATAAGAAAATGCATTTTTACCAAGCTCTGTATATAATCTTTTAATTTTTCCTTCCAACACCGAGATTTCATATTTCTTTTTGCCTATTGTTACGGTTTCATCGGTTTTTTGCTTAGCTACCGCAAACAATTCCTTTGCCTTATCTAAGGTTTCATTTAAAAATTCCATTATAGCCATCCTTTCTTTATTCACCTAAAAATTCACGAATAAGCGAATTTTTGGGTACTGCATTTGGATTTATGGGTGTAATTTGTTTTATTACTTCGGTTATATTTTTTACATATTTATAATTATCACTGTCTTCTAATACCGCCTTAGCCGATTTCAAAAAGCGTTCCTTATAAACACACAGCTCATACGGATGAAGCGTTTTAAGCAGAATATCGGCACGGTCCTTAAAGCAATAAAGATACTGCTCTTCCCCGTAGCCCACCTGCCACCAAAGCTTCAGTGTGGCGTTTATATCTGCGCCCCTTGTTTTCTCATCCCGTAAGGTGCGGCGTATAAAACGGATTTTTCGGGAAGTTAAAACCCTGTCGCCCTTATCATTGTAAATACCTTCGTTTACACTTATATAAATTTTATAAAGGTTTTCTTCTCTCAAGCAATCGGTTATGACGGGGTTTAACGCATGGAGTCCCTCAACAATCAAAATACCGTTATTAGTTATATCAATTTCAATTTTTCCTTTAATGCTTTTTCCCGCTTCAAAATCATAAAACGGCATTTTTGTTTTGGAATAATTTTCTATTTCCAAAAAGCAATGTTGCATCTCTTTTATATCAAGCGCATTGACCGATTCGGTATCACGCTCACCATTCGGTAATATAGGCAAATCTTGTCGTGACAGATAAAAGTTATCAAGAGAGACTATCTGGGCGTGGATGCCAAGCTTTAATAAATAGTTGCTCAGCAGCAGCGCTGATGTTGTTTTGCCGGCGCCCGACGGTCCTGCTATCATAACAACCTTTAAATGAGCATTGTCCGAAATATGCTGTGCTACAGACATTATTTCATCGTGATACTCTTCTTCGCAAATATCAATAAACCTTCTAAAATCCAAATTCGCCGCATTATTAATTTCAGAAATTGTATTGTTCATAAAATTTTGAAATATTGTCCTTTCTGGCTAAAATTTCGTCAAATCTACTTATATACTCATAAGGGTACTTATAATTGAACACCCTGTCAATCTGACTGCCGTACGGCTCGCGCAGTTTGGTAACTGCCGACGCGCCACAAGCTAAAATACTGTGGGTTTCATCCATAATATAGACATTATAAAGGCCTTCTGTGCCTTTTTTTGCATAGCCTACATTTTCAAGGTTACCTACAGTCTTACTCTGTCTATACATATAATACGGGAAGATATTATTTTCTGTTAATCTTTTTCTTGCATACCGCACCATTTCAGCGGTATTTTTATCGGTGCTGTGTTTATCATTGTCGGTTGATAAATATGCCGCCCGTTTATACGACAAGGTATGTACTGTAACATTATCAGGGTCAAGCGCAATTATCTGTTCTACCGTTTCTTTAAAGTTTTGCAGATTATCGCCAGGAAGACCTGCAATTAAATCCATATTTATATTATCAAAGCCTATTTTCCGTGCTAAATTATATGCATCCACAGTCTGCTTTACGGTATGGCGTCTGCCGATATTTTGTAAAATATCATCATTCATAGCTTGCGGATTAATGCTTATTCTGGTAGCACCATTTTCTTTAATCGCTAATAATTTTTCTTCTGTTACGGTATCAGGTCTGCCTGCTTCGACAGTATATTCAAGTACCTTTGTTAAATCAAAGTTTTCTTTTACCGCACACATTACCGCCGTAATTTCTTCGGCGCTTAAGGTGGTTGGTGTGCCGCCGCCAATATAAACTGTTTTTAATTTTAAATTTTTGCTCCGAGCTATAAAAGCGGTATATTTAATTTCGGTTAAAAGCTTTTCAACATAATCGGGTATAAGCTTGTGAGACTTTTCTACCGAATGCGATACAAAAGAGCAATATGAACATCTTGTAGGGCAAAACGGCACCGAAATATAAAGACTAAACGAATCTTTAGTAGATTTTGCTATAATTCCGTTTTCAATATTGTGTGTCTCATCGCAAAGACTGATTTTTTCTTCACTTACTAAAAGCTTATCTCTGAAAAATCCCCTTGCACTTTCTTCACCTAAAGAACGGCAGAGCGAAGAATACAGTTTTGCGGGGCGAACGCCCGTCAGTATTCCCCATTCGGCAGAATAACCCGTAATATCGGTAAAACACCTATATAATTGCACTGCGAGTTCTCTTTCGCATTCCTTATTATAGTCGGAAACAAAATTGCAGACAGTAGAGTTATGGCTGACTTTTTTACCGTCCATACAAAGAAAAGCAGAAAGAACAGTTTTATCACCGTCAGCTTTTAACTCGGTTATACCATAAATATCATCTTCTACCAATTTATCGGTTATTATTATTTTTTCGAACGGTAAAAAAATTCTACAAAGTTTTTCCAGTTCGTAGTTAAAATTGTTGTTTATATTTTGTAAGTACATTTTAGCCCTTCAAATAATGGTTATTTTGTCTTTCAAACTCAAGCGTTGTAGACTCCCCGTGTCCTGAGTAGATGGTATAATCCCCTTGCAGATTTTTTATTTTCTGTAATGATTCTAAAAGCTCTGTTAGGTTTGCGGTTGGTAAATCGTATCTGCCGATACTTAAACAAAAAAGCGTATCACCGCAAAAAAGCATATCGTTTAATTTATAACACACACCGCCCACAGTATGACCCGGTGTTGCTAATACTTCTATTACTTCTCCGCCAAAGTTTAATTTATCGCCGTCTTCCACCGTCTTATCGGCAGTAACACTTACAGGGTGTCCGCCCATTAGCCTTGACATGTTAATATCAGCGTCGGCAAGACCCTTTACTTCCCTTTTAGAAATTATAACAGGCGCATCAAGGGCTTCTCTTACTGCATCTACACCTAAAATATGGTCAAAGTGACAGTGGGTAAGCAGTATTGCCTTGTCCTTTTTTTGAGCATTTTCCTTTGCAAATTCAATTATTCGGTTATCATCATCACCCGGGTCAATAATTACTGCCGAGTCTTCGTTTTGTAAAAGATAACAGTTTGTGCTAAAGAAAGTAGTTACTATTTTCTTTACAATCATTTCCGTCTCCATGTATCAGTATCAAGAATAATTGTTACGGGACCGTCATTAAGAAGAGATACCTTCATATCGGCGCCGAAAACACCCTTTTCCACCCGTTTTACGCCTAAGCCTTTAAGCTCATCACAAAAGAGATTATAAAGCTCGTCTGCGCGTGTCGGTGACATTGCTTCTATAAATGACGGTCGATTGCCCTTCTTAGTATCGGCACACAAGGTAAAGTTTGATATTACCAAAATTTCACCGTCAATATCAAGTACCGACCTATTCATTTTATCGTTTTCGTCACAAAAAACACGAAGATTAGCGGTTTTAGATGCCAAAAGCGTTGCTGTATCGGCGCCATCTGTATTATGAACACCGAGCAGTACTAAAAGGCCGTCAGAAATACTGCCAACTGTATTTTCGTCTACTGTAACCGATGCATTTTTAACTCTTTGAATTATAGCCTTCATTTTAACACTCTCTACTGATTAATTCTGTCAACACTGAACACGCCGCTAACCTTACAGAGCTGATTAATAATACTTTTCAAATGCTCTATATTTTCGGTGCTTATTGTTACAACAATAACCGAGTTTCCATCCTTTATAGGACGGGCATTAACGGCGTGAAGTGACACATGCATATTATAAAGCAAGGTTGTAACATCTGCCAAAAATCCGTCGCGGTCAATACCCAATATACGAAGCGTAGATACAAAGGATGTAATTTTGATATCTGCGTTCCATCTCGCATCAATCCATCTGCCAGGCTCTGAAGCTAAAGATATATCGCGCGGAACATTATTACAGTCGCGCTTGTGAATAGACACACCGTGACCGCGTGTTATAAAGCCAATAATATCGTCACCCGGAAGCGGTGCACAACATTTTGATAATTTTATCAGACAGTCATCAAGTCCGTCCACGATAACGCTTCCTGTATTGTGAGAATGCGATACTGTCTTAATTTGTACAGGCTCAGGCTTGGAAGACTTAATAATCTTATTATAATCTTCCTTAATACGCGCTATTATTTTAGATAACGATATACCGCCGTAACCGATTGCCGCATAAAAATCGTCAACTGAAGAGAATCTTTGTTTGGTGGCGATATCTTCAATAAACTCCTGCATAGCCTGTTCGGGCAAGGAAATAGAATTTCTGCGGAATTCCGATTCAAGCATTGCCTTGCCGTTTTCAATATTCTCAGTGCGGCGCTCCCGCTTAAACCAAGAGCGTATTTTGGTTTTTGCCTGATTGGTAACGGCTATATTAATCCAATCTCTACCCGGTCCGTGACCCGCCTGATTGGTTGTTAAAATATCAATTACTTCACCCGTAGTTATAACATGGCTAATGGGTGCTATTTTTCCGTTAACCTTAGCGCCTATCATTTTAATGCCCACTGCAGTGTGAATGGCAAACGCAAAGTCTATTACCGTTGAGCCCGCCGGAAGATTTATTACATCCCCCTTAGGTGTTACGGCAAATACATCTTCCTGATTTAAATCGACCTTAATGGTACTGATAATTTCCGAAGAGTCGCCCGTTTCTGCCTGATTTTCAAGAATCTGTCGTACCCAGGCAAGCTGGTCTTCCATTTTTTCATCCCGACCGTTAATGCCTTCCTTGTATTTCCAGTGCGCCGCAATACCGTATTCAGCTGTATGATGCATTTCGGATGTTCTTATCTGAATTTCAAATGGAACCGACTCACGACTAATTACCGTTGTATGCAACGACTGATAACGGTTGGGCTTAGGCATAGAAATATAGTCCTTAAATCTACCCGGTATCGGACGGAAAAGGTCGTGCATAAGGCCTAAAATATTATAGCAATCCGCCACACTGTCGGTAATAATACGAATAGCATAAATATCATAGATTTCATCAAAATCCTTATTCTGAACATACATTTTACGGTATATTCCGTGAATAGATTTAACTCGCGCCTGAATTGATACATTTACATCAGGTATCACTTCTTTAAGTCGGCTTGCAATTTTTTCGTGTATATCACCCAGTAATTTCTCGCGCTGTTCCTTTTTTATCTGCAAAAGCTCTTCTATCTCGTGATAGGCCACAGGGTCAAGATGCTTTATTGATAAATCTTCAAGCTCTTCCTTAATCTGACGAATACCCAAACGGTGTGCAATAGGCGCAAATACTTCAAGTGTTTCAAGAGATTTTTCAAGCTGTTTATAGTCTGGCACAGCGTCAATTGTACGCATATTATGAAGTCTATCGGCAAGTTTTATAATAATAACCCTTATGTCCTTTGCCATAGCCATAAGCATTTTTCTTATATTTTCTGCCTGTAATTGCTCTTTTGAAGAAAAGTTAATTTTACCGAGCTTTGTAACACCGTCAACTATAAGTGCTACTTCTTCGCCAAACTCTTTTTCAACAAATTTAAGTGTAATTTCGGTATCTTCTACAGTGTCGTGCAGAAGCGCCGCCGCAATAGACTGACTGTCCATACCAAGAGAAATTACTATTTTGGCGACATTATACGGATGCAGATAGAATTCTTCCTTAGAAGAGCGCAGCTGTCCTTTATGTGCCTTGACACAACAGTCGTATGCTTTTTTTATAAGCTCTATATTATACTTTCCGCCCTGAGATATAAGCATTTCTTCTAACTTTTCATAGTTTTCAAGATACGAAGCATCCATATATATCACCCCTTTAAAAATTCAAGTATTTTGGAATTTGACAAATCGGCCTTGGCGCCCTGTATTTGTCTTATTTTTGCTATTTTGTTTTCATCATATTGCTTAACCAAACCGAGTTCCAATAAAACTTCAACCGATATCATCGTTTTAAAGTAACCGAGACTGTTTAAGAATTTCTGACGAAGCATTTCTTCTGACATACCGTCACACACCGCCCGATAAACAGAGCCTATCTCTTCACGGGAAGGAATGCGGTAGTTTTCTTTATCAAGTCTTTTATAAGACTGGAACATTTTTATATCTTCAAAGAATTTGTCTTGGTCCAGCCCCGAAATACGCCAATTCTTGATAACCAGTGACAGACTGCGTCTGCCGTTATACTCATTAGCATCAACCGTTACAGCAATATCAATTATATCTCCTACCTCAAAGGGTACCGCATATGGCGACACACCAAACGCAAGGGCTTCGATACGGCTTTGCTCACGGGACAACAACAGTTTTACATGCTTATCTTGGCCGAGTGATGTAATTTTTTCAACCGTCATTCCAAACACTGCAAAAATAGGAGTTGGATTTCCCGCGCCAAAGGGCTCCAAAGTCTTTACCGCATCGGCTATATCTACAGTAAGTCCCGCAGGATTAAGTTTACATTCAATTTTAAGCGTTGGTATTACCGCAGAAATACTTTTAGCGTAAAGATTGATTTTTTCTCTGAACTCATCTACATTCTCTTTAAGCAGTGAAACACCCGCCGCTAAATCGTGACCGCCGAATTTGGTGAGTAAATCCTTGACAGACACAATGGCATTATAGAGCGAAAAGCCTTCAACGCTTCTTCCTGAGCCTGTAACCTCGCCATTATCATCAACCGACAAAACAATAGCGGGTTTACCGAAACGGTCAACCAAGCGTGATGCCACAATACCCATAACGCCTTTGTGCCAATTGTTACCACACACAACTACAACTCTATCATATTCATAGCCGTTGTTCTTTATAATTTCAAGCGCTTCTGCCGTTATTTGCTGTTCGGTATGCTGACGCTCTGAATTATAGCTTTCAAGCATTGATGCCAATTCACAGGCTTCACTGAAATCGGTTGATAAAAGCAATTGTAAAGCAACCTTTGTATTGTCCATTCTGCCTGCGGCATTTATTCTCGGACAAATACCGAAGGCTACCTTTGACGCTGTAAGCGTTCCCCTGCCGATTCCCGCAGAATTAAGAAGTGCTGTTATACCCTGTTTACTTGTATTATTAAGATAAAAAATTCCCTGCTTTACTATATCGCGGTTTTCGTGTTTTAGCGGCATAACATCGGCTATAAGACCTATTGCCACTAAATCGGCATATTTTGGCGCTATTTCTTCGGGCTCCGCCCCTAAAAGCGCACAGGCGAGTTTGAATGCCACAAACACGCCGCTTATATCGCGAAACTCAACATTACTATCTTTTCTGTGCGGGTCGACTACCGCTTCCGTATCGGGTAAAATTTCGGGCGGTAAATGATGGTCGGTAACCACTGTCTTAATACCGAGTGACTTTGCATATTCGATTTCTTCAGCACAGCTAATGCCATTATCTACCGTAATTATTAAACCGACGCCCATACTATAAAGCTTATCAATGGCCGCATTACTCATACCGTAGCCTTCTGAAAAACGGTCGGGTATATAATACACTACACGCGCGCCTAAATTTTTAAGGCAGTCATACAAAAGTGCGGTTGAAGTAATACCGTCGCAGTCATAATCACCGTAAACACATAAAAGCGTATCTTCGCCAATAGCAGTTCGAATGGTATTAACCGCCATTTCCATATCGGGTAATTCATAGGGAGAAGAATAAAGCGGCTCACCCGATAAGAGTTCTTCTAAATCTGCAGGGTCAGTATAACCCCTACCTGCCGCAATTAAGGCAATAAATGGGTCAACATCGCATTCTTCGGCTAAAAGACGCGCTAAATCTTTATCTGTCTTTGCAATTTCCCACTTTTTGTAAGCCATTATAATAACTCCCCAGAATATATAAATATAACTATACAGTATTATTGTAACACCTAATGACAATTTTTGCAATAAAAAAGGCATTTATTACAAAAAAGAGTATTGGTTTGACATAAAGGACTTTTTTTGATATTATAAAAAAAGCAATTATTTATTTTTTCGAGGCGAAAAACTATGAATTCCACTAAGAATAATTCTAAAAAGTCCGGTAACGATAAAGTCTGGCTTTACGCTATATCTTCAATTTTTCTCTGTTTTGGATTTGTCACCCTATCGGCCGCCATCTGGTATAAGAGTGTTTACGGTGATGTGGGTTTTGACTCAATTATTTTTTCATTGATTTCCAACGCAAGCGGTATAAACAACGACATTGTTTACGACTATCTGCTTAGAAGTCTTTTGCCCGCAATACTCGTATCTGTTTTATTTTGCTTTGTATTTTTCTATACACCGAAAAAAGCATATTTTATAAAGTTTAAGAAGTACGAATTAAAGTTTTTTCCTTTTTCCCGACTACTCTCTTGCATACTTTGTTATGTCCTTAGTTTTTCTTTAATTATAAGCGGTGTTTTTGTGTCCCGACTTTCGCGCAAAATTTCTTCTGCCGTTCAAAAGTCTTTATTTTTTGAAGAAAATTATGTTGACCCGAATGAAGTAGAAATTGTTTTTCCAGAAGATAAACGGAATCTTATATACATATTTTTAGAATCAATGGAAGCTACCTATTTTTCGGAAAACAAGGGTGGCTTTGTAAACCACGATATTATGAGTGAGCTATGGGATTTAGGCGACAAAAACATTAATTTTTCGCACAATTCTTCAGTTGGCGGGTTTAAGGATTTAACCTGTTGCAGTTGGACATCTGCCGCTTTGGTGGCGCAAACAACGGGTATTCCCCTTAAAATGCCCACTACTATTAAAAAATTTGATTTTGAAAACGGAAATTTTTTACCGGGCGCTGCAAATATTACAAGTATTTTGAAAAAAAACGGCTATTACCAGACCTTTATGGTAGGCTCGGACTCTGATTTCGGTAACCGCAGACAGTTTTTTCAGCTACACGGCGCGGACAAAATATATGATATTGATACTGCAAAGGCCGACGGAATCGTACCCAATGACTACTATGTCTGGTGGGGTATGGAAGACAAATACCTTTTCGAATATGCAAAACAGGAATTAACTGAAATTGCAAAGGGTGACTCGCCTTTCGCATTTACAATGCTGACGGTTGATACACATTTCCCCGACGGCTACACCTGTGATATGTGTGAAAATAATTTTGATGAGCAATACGAAAATGTTATTGCCTGTTCAAATAGGCAAATAAATGATTTTATAAACTGGGTAAAAGACCAGCCGTTTTATGAAAACACCACTATAGTTATAGCAGGCGACCATTTAAGTATGGATTTTGAATACATCACCGAAATTGGTGCTAAAGACTCAGACAGATATGTTTACAACTGTTTCATCAACTCGACAATAAATACAAGATTTACAAAAGACAGAGAGTTTACCGCCGTTGATATGTTCCCGACGACACTCGCGGCAATAGGTTGTGTAATTGAAGGCAACCGATTGGGAATCGGCACTAATTTATTTTCGGGTGAGCCTACAGTAATTGAAAAATTCGGTTACAAATATGTTGATAATGAAGTAGCAAAGGAATCCGACTACTATACCGAAAAGTTTTATAAAAACACTAAAAAATAGCAGAAAGCCAACATCAGTTATGATGTTGGCTTTTATTTTTATAAAGAAGATTGAGTAATTCCATCGGCTATTTTTTTAAAAATCGGTGCTCCCGTAATTCCGTTATTAGCTTCATCTTCTACTATTATTGCTACGGCGTATTTGGGGTCGTCCACGGGGAAAAATCCGCAAAACCAAGAGTTTTGTATAAATTCTCCGTTTTTCTTCCAACCCGTTTGGGCTGTTGCGGTTTTGCCTGCCGCAGTACAATATTCGGGTTTTGCCCCCGTTCCCGTTCCGCTTTCTACAACATTTACAAGGTATTCTTTTAAAATTTTAGCCGTACCACTGCTTATTGCTTTTGTGGGTGCTGATATTTGCCGTTCCTTTAAAACGCCTTTTTCTACCGTTCCTTCAATAAGTGTCGGCATATAATAAACCCCGTCATTTGCAATCGCTTCATACAAGGTTAGTATAGAAACAGGACTTAAAAGTAGCTCTCCTTGCCCTATTGAAAAATTAGCAAGTGCGGTGTTTTTTTCTTCTAACTTGTATCTCTCGGTGATACTTCCTGACGCGGTACTTATACCGCCTAAATCAATACTTTTTCCAAAAGAAAATTTAGTTGCCATATTGTATATTTTTTCAGCACCCAAACGAATTGAAGAGTTATAAAAAAACACATTACACGAGAGTGTTATGGCTTCTTTCAGATTAATTATGCCGTGCCCCGACAGATTATGACAGTTAAATTTATGTTCATCAATGGTTACTGAGCCTGAGCAGTTATACCTATATTTATTATAATTTCCGTTTTCAATAAGAGCGGCGGCAACACAGGGCTTAAAGGCAGAGCCAACATTGTAAGGTGAAAGTGCCCTGTTAACAAGCGGAGAATTTTCAGCATCTAAATACTTATCAACATACTCAATATTAAAGGTCGGTCGGCTTACCATTGCCCTTATCTTACCGCTACCTATTTCCATCACTACCGCCGCGCCACACTCAACCTCACTCATTGCAATGTCGGTTATTTTTTGAATATTATTATCTATTGTCAGCGCTACACCACTTTTATAAAGTGATGTGTCCCCTATTATTTCGGTTTCGGCGCCGCTAAGTATACGACCTAAAGAATCGGTGGCAAATACTGCATCAAGCGTTTCTTCACTGAAAAGTAACTCATCAAAAGCCGCTTCAATACCACTGGCGCCGTGGTTTTCGCTATCGGTATAGCCTATAAGCTGCGGACAAGAAAATTCTGCTACAGAGTCACTGTAAACCCTAACGCATTTTATAGCATCACACTCTATTTCCCTGTTTATTTCCACAACGGCAGGCTTGCCTGATTTCAGTGTTTCAAGCACCGAGTTTAGCCTTTCGTCTTCAAATAGCTCTGCCGAAATTGCCGTAATGCCAAGCGGAGTCGGCGACACAACAGCTATTAGCTTATAGCTACTGTTTGTTATAGCATTTAAGTTTTTATCAAATATGCTACCCCTAATATTACTTAGTTTTATTCGGTAGGTGTTGGTATATTGGCGCGTATTTATATAGCCGTCGGTGCCGATGTTATACAGTCGCAGAACACAACCGAACATAAAAATTATCATTAACAGAAATATTAGCAAAACCCTGTAATCAAAACCGTTTTTTCTCAAAAAAACACCGCCCTTCAAGTAAATTATTACCTGAAAAGGCGGCTTTAATTAAATTTCTTTTATTCTAAGGAGTGAACCTTGTTTTACTTCACGCGAAAAAGGTATTCTTACCGTCATCATTGGCCGATTTGCACACTCAATCTCTTGGTGTTTTTCGTCATACACCACATCGGCTGACACCAAAAATGGCTTGCTGCCGGGTTCAAGACAGTCAAACACCTGACCTTTAAAAAACTTGTTTTTAAGGGTTGCTACAATCTCACCGTTTTCATAAGAATCAACCACTGCGCCGACACTGTAATCTCGTACATAGCCCGCATTTTCATAGGTTTGGGCGTTTTTAGGTGTGCCAAAATAAAATCCCGTGGAATAGTTACGGTGGCTTACCTTGTTAAGCTCTTGAGTCACCCACTGCGGCAAGGTCCAGTCATCTGCCGCATTTTTTAGTGAATCGAGCGCTCCGCGATAGGCATTTGTAACAACCGACACATAGTAGTGTGATTTTGCCCTACCTTCAATTTTTATACTGTCAACACCCGCATCCCGCATTTCTTTTAAATGCTCTGCCATACATAAGTCGTTTGCATTAAGTATATAGGTACCTTTATCGGTTTCTGTTATGTCAAAATGTTGACCGGGGCGTTTTTCTTCAACCAGTGAATAACTCCATCGGCAAGGCTGAGCACAGTCACCGCGGTTAGCATCTCTGCCCGTCATATAGCTTGAAAGCAAGCATCGTGCCGAAAACGAAACACACATAGCGCCGTGCGCGAAGGCTTCAATTTCGAGTTCTTTGGGTGTTTTTTGACGAATTTCGGCAATTTCACTAAGTGTTAACTCGCGCGCAAGTACAACTCTCTTAGCGCCCATATCATAAAATGCATTAGCCGTAACAAAATTTACTATTCCCGACTGAACCGACACATGCAAATCACACTTAGGAGCATATTTTTTTACGAGTCCTATAGTACCTATATCTGCCGCAATAATTGCATCTGCGCCGAGCTCATTTACATACTCTAAAAAGTCGGGCAAACGCGGAATTTCATCATTATGCGGCAAGGTATTACAGGCTATATGAACCTTAACACCGTGTTTATGTGCATATTCAATTCCGTTCTTTAAGTCCTTTTCGCCGAAATTTGTTGCGGCGGTACGCATACCGAATTCTTCGCCTGCAAGATATACTGCATCTGCGCCGAAATCAACGGCGGCTTTAAGACGCACTATATCCCCCGCAGGACAGAGTAGTTCAGGTATTTTTTTATTAATCAAAGTATTCATAAATCCATTTATTCTCCCGTTTTAAACGGTCTATTGTTGTATTCTGTTCAGCATAGCTTTTATGATAATAAAACTTTCCGTTTTTATCGGAAACAAAGTAATAATACGGAAAATTCTCGGTGGGATTAAGTGCCGCTTTAATTGCATCAATACCCGGCGAACATAACGGCCCCGGCGGCAGCCCCTTCGCCTTATAGGTGTCATATCTGCCGTCATCATACTTAAAGGAATTTCCGTAATAGCAGGTAGGTGAAGAGCCAAGCGTTGAAAAATCATTGCTTGCAAGTCGGTTATAGAATACCGCCGCTACATTGGGGGCTTCAGCCAAATTTCCGCCCGATTCCATCTGTATGATTGATGCCATTGTCATAACCTGATTTATTGTATAACCCTTACTGCTTGCCGCCTTACGCATTTCTTCGGTAAAGCGATTTTCGCATTCACTAAGCATACGCTTAACCGCAAGACGCGCACATTCCTTTGAGTCGTACGCATAAAAGTTATAGGTGTCCGGGAAAAGATAGCCTTCAAGTGCATAATAGGTTTTCTCGGTTTCGGCACCCACCAACAGTTCGGATTCAGCACCGATTCCCCTTAACGCTTCAAAAAAATCTTCCTTAGTACAAACACCCGCATTTTCAAGTATTGTAGCAATTCCCGGTGTTGTTACCTTTTCGCCGTTGACATTTTTTGTATAATCATTTATACCCGTACCTTCGGGAATAACTACGGTTTTAGTCTCGGCTTTAGCGCCTTTTGTCATAAGAATATCGGCCAAATCGTTATAGCCAATTTCATTGTTAAACACATAAACACCGTAGGAATATTTAGCAGTGTTCCCCTTTAGCTTTGAATAAACCAAAAAAGCAAACGAATTGTTAATAGCACCCGATTCTTCAAGCCTTGCGGCTATCTGTCTTGTAGACATTCCTTTTTCAATCTCTACTACAACTTCCCTACCGCGACCCGGACCTATGCCTAAATATTCACCCGTAAAAATTATTAGGGATGTAGCAATAAAAATAGAAATTAAAAAGATTGCTATAACCCATATAACAGATTTTACAGCGCTCTTTCTTTTTCCTTTTTTCTTTTGTCTTTTCCCCTGCTTTTTTATTTCTTTAACAATATCTTCTTCGGGAGCTTCTTCGCTTGGGATGATTATATCAAAAAAAGAAGCATCGTTATTATCACAAGAATTAAAATCCTTTTCGTCCATTACTGTCTCCTAATAGCATCTCATATCTTCACTGATTTTATCTGCAGTATTATCTCCGCGTATCATCCGTACAAGCTCTAAAGCAAAATCATCCGCAGCCGCAGGGCCATAAGCGGTTAAGATATTACCGTCAACACAAACAGGAATTTCTTTATAATCTGCACCCTTTAGATGATTTTGAAAACCAGGGTAACAGGTGGCGCACTTGCCATCTAAAAGTCCCAAATTTCCTAATACCGAAGGCGCCGCACAAATTGCCGCTAATATAATATTATTATCGGCCGAGTACATTAAAATATCTTTAAGCTTTTCACTTTTTGATAAATTAAGTGTGCCGGGCATTCCACCGGGGAGAACTGCGGCAGTAATATCGCGCTTAATAGGAGCCGTTATATCTGTATCTGTAATAACCGTTATACCGTGCGCACCCCTAACTGTTGTACTTTGCAGACCTACTGTTTTGGTAGGAATATCGGCACGCCTTAGAATATCAATAACGCTGACCGCTTCAATTTCTTCAAAGCCGTCGGCTAAAAATACATATACCATACTTTACCTACTTAAAATAAATTTTTAGCCAAAGACAAAATATCTTCAGCAATTTTCTCTATGCTACGGGGTTGTCCGTCCTTAGCACAGGAAACAATCTTCCAATCGGAAAATTTTGCGGTAAAAAGAGCCGCCTGTCTGCAGTGTTCAAGATAGTTTACATCCTTTTCGTGTATATCTTTCTCTCCGCCGTTTCCGTCATATCTCTTTTTTAAGAGCTTTTGCGAAACACTGGTAGGCATATCAAGAAAAATCACCAAGTCAGGCTTTGGAATACCGATTTTGTTATACTCAAAATCATAAAGCCAGGACAGGAAGTCAACCCACTTATCTTCCGATAATTTTGACGCTTGATGAACTGCATTAGAAGTTGTGTATCTTCCCGAAACAATAGTGCCGCCGCCGTTATAATATTCTCCCCACTTAGCCTTATAGGAAGCGTAGCGGTCAACCGCATAAAAGGAAGACGCCGCATAAGCGTTAACATCATCGGGCTTTGAGCCGAACTCACCCGAAAGATACATTTTTACGAGTGCACTTGAATCACTTTCATAATCAGGAAAAGAAACTGTTTTGCAATCAATACCAATTTTTTCAAGGTTCTTCGGCAAAAGCTCAAGCTGTGTTGATTTACCGCTACCATCAAGTCCTTCTATTACTATCAGCTTACCCATCTGAAAATTATTCTCCTACTTTTAAGTTTGCGTAATATTCTTTTACCGCCGAAGCCTTACCGCAAGACATTTTGCCTTCGGGACAAGCACCCTTAAGACACGGCGGGCCCGCCTTTTTAAATATTTCTGGTGCTACTTCTTTAACTAACGCCAACATTTGATTAGCGACATCCTGTATTTCCCACTGTGCGCGGTGGCAACAGCGGTGACGGAAGAAGTTAAGCAAACTGCGGCAATTCATTGTAACTATCATTTTGGTCTCACACGCGTTAGGAAGAACAAATCGGGCATCCTCAATTGCCTTTTTTTCAGCCAATCGGTCGGCAGTTTTTTCATCCTTACCGCTTGCAATAAATTCTGCCTTATGACGCGCCTTTAATGCATCGGCCAACTTGTTGTAATAGCGCTGGTCTTCTTCCATAGCTTCAAGGAAAATCTTTTCAATTTCCTTATCTTTCTGTATTTCGGGCGGTGTTACAAACTCAAACTTATTTTCGGCAACATAGCGCTGACTCTGCACCGAGAAGGATGCAATTCTATGTCTTGTAATCTGCGCTAACAATGCACGAGATACGCCTTCAATTCCAAAGGTAAATGACGCGTGTTCAATAGGACTTTCGTGTCCGATTTCCGAAAGCATTTCAACAAAAGATGCCGTTTTTTCATCGGTCAGTCCGCTATGTACCGTATCGATAGACGCGGGGCTATAACAAAGCTTTGCCGCACAGGCAATAGTCCTTTCAGGGTCGGGTGTGTGAGCGAGTAATGTAACTTTAGCCATTTTTGCCACTCCTTAAAACATAATTAATCAATTTATTATAACAAAATATTTATAATATAGCAACACAATTTTTGGCTTACTGAAAAATATAAAACCGAACCATTTAAATTAAAGGTTCGGTTTAGGTCTTTAGTTTATTTTTCTTCGTTTGACTGTGCTTTTTTATCAAGTCTTAGGTTTCGGAAATACATAACAATATCTGCGCCCACCATAAGGAAATTGAGCACATAGAAGAAAAGCACATACCACTTTTGTCCGATTTGTGACATATACACAGGATTTACGAATTTAGACGCAATTCCCGCTATATAACCAAAGAAAATTAAGCACAAAAAGGAAAAGCTTTTTCCCTTTGTTGTACGCGCCTTGTAAGACTTAATAACATTAAGCGGCCACGAAATACCAAAACTTACAATCATAATAATTTCCAATAATTCTGCCATTTTTCAACACTCCAAAATTAAATATTTATTTCTTTCAAAAACTGCTTTGCCGCCGTCTTAATTTTTTCAATTATTTCTTTATCTGCAGCAACTCCGTCCGGGTCAACGGGTATTACATTTACCTTATCTATATCGCCGCCTAACAGTGTTGCATACCACATAAGACCTGCCGCAAATCTTCCGTATGTGAAAGATAAATGGAAGCCGTCGCGTGTAATATTAATGCCGTCTTTACTATTAAACTCGGGCAAATTACGGCGCAAATATTGTATAAAGTCACCCGTTTTAATCAACGGGCACTTTATAAGGTTGGCCGCATAATTGTATGTATCTACAACCGCTTCATACATTTTTTCGCTACTGCTTTGAAAATCTTGCACGAAAACATCTCTATCATACCCGTCTTGATATGCCCAAGTTTGCTGAATATATATTTTTGCATCGGGTTGAGCTTTTTTTACTTCGTTATAAAGGTCTTCAAGATATGGTAGATAGGTTTCTTTTTGGAAACTGAAATGACTTGCCTGTTGCAGTGTTACCACATCATATTTTTGCATCGTAAGGGCTTCTTTGATAGAAATATTCCTTAAATATTTCGCGTTCAATTCATAAAAATAGTCGGGTTTGTCGCTTTCAAAGCATTCCCAATGGCGTTCGAGTGAACAACCACCTATGGCAATATTATGACACACCAAATCATAACCTGCAGATTCTGCCATATCGTGCAACCACTGGTGAGGGTCTTCGGTAAAACTGTTACCAATACTTAAAATTTCCAAAAAATCACCTTTACACTTAAATAATTAAATATTGTTTTCTTTTAAAAACCGTTTTGCTGCCGTCTTAATCTTTTCAATTATTTCTTTGTCTGCAGCAACTCCGTCGGGGTCAACGGGTATTACATTTACCTTATCTATATCGCCGCCGGTTAAGGTTGCAAACCAGATAAGACCTGCCGCAAATCTACCGTATGTATAACCAAGATGGAAACCATCGCGAGTTATGTTTATGCAGTTTTCACCCTTGAATTCGGGTATATTGCGGCGAATATATTGTATAAAAGGACCTACGGGAATCATAGGACAGTTTATAAGTTCTGCCGCATATTTATAACCTTCTACAACTGCTTTATACATCTTTTCACTGTCTGCATCAAAATCACTATTATAGCCATCCTGATACGCCCATGTATGCTGAATATAAATTTTTGCATCGGGTTGGAATTTTTTAACTTCGTTATAAAGATTTTCAAGGTAAGGTACATAGGTTTCTTTCTTGAAACTAAAATGGCTTGCCTGTTGAACGGTAATTACATCATATTTTTGCATTGTCAGAGCTTCTTTAAGGGTAATTGGTCTTATTGTTTTAGCATTAAGCTCATAGCTATAATCCGCCAAATCATTAACATAACTGTCCCAATGACGTTCAAGCGAACAACCACCTATATAAAGATTGTGACATTCGATTTTTTCGCCTGCTGTTTCGGCGATATCGTGCAACCACTTATGTGGGTCCTGAGTAAAACTGTTACCGATACTTAAAATTTCCAAAATTACCACTCCTTTTCGTGTATTATAACACTGCATGAATATCTTTTACAAGGATTTTTGAAAAAATTTTCAAAAAAATACAATATTTTGTGAAAAAGTGCTTTTTTTATGATGGATTTTGTGTTATTATGTACTATGTAAAATATTCAGGGGGTTAAAAATATGTCAGAAATTAATTTCAAACACACACCTTTTGGCGACCTTGCGATTATTAGTATGCGCGGTTGCGAAGATATTTCTTCTAAGGTGGACTACTATCTAAAGCAATGGCGCGGTGCCGAAGAGGACCAATCCTTCGTTATTCCTGCTAACTGTCCGCGTTTTGGCACAGGTGAAGCAAAAGGTGTACTCAACCACACAGCACGCGGTCTTGACGCCTACATTATATGTGACTGCTTTAACCACGGTGTTACCTACAAAATGTACGGACAAACTGTTCCTATGAGTCCTGATGACCACTACCAAGACTTAAAGCGTGTAATTGCGGCATTCGGCGGCAAGGCAAGAAGAATTACGGTTATTATGCCTATGCTTTACGAAGGCAGGCAGCACAGAAGAACAAAAAGAGAATCTATGGACTGCGCAATGGCTTTACAGGAGTTAGTTGCAATGGGTGTTAAAAACATTATCACCTTTGATGCACACGACCCGCGTGTTCAGAACGCGATTCCGCTTGACGGCTTCGACAATGTTACTGCCGCATATCAGATGATTAAATCCCTTCTTCGCGCAGTGCCAGATATTAAGCTTGACCGCGAACACACCATGATCGTTTCCCCCGACGAAGGCGGTATGAGCAGATGTATCTACTATTCATCAATTTTAGGTCTTGAGCTCGGTATGTTCTACAAGCGCCGTAATTACTCAATAATCGTTAACGGCAAAAACCCCATTGAGGCACACGAATTCCTTGGTGCCGATGTTAAGGGCAAGGATTTGATTCTTGTTGATGATATGATTTCTTCGGGCGAATCTATGCTTGATATTGCCGCCCGTCTTAAAGAACGCGGTGCAAACCGTATCTTTATCTTCTCGACCTTCGGTTTATTTGTTGAAGGCTATGACAAGTTTGATGAATATTACAAGAACGGTTACATCCATAAGATTTTCACAACAAACCTTATCTACAGCGAACCAGAATTACTTACTAAACCTTGGTATTCAAATGTTAATATGTCAAAGTATATCGCATTACTTGTTGATACACTTAACTACGACAACTCTATCAGCAAACTGCTTGACCCCGCAGACCGCATCAAGAAGATAGTAGAAGAATACAAAAACAAGCAATAATTAAAAAAGAAGCAACGGATTACCGTTGCTTCTTTCTTTTAATTTTTTGTTTAATTTTTCTCAAAAGCACTGTGGCCCCATTGTTTCTGAGCATACAGTATAGTCTGTATCTGAATGATTTTACAGAATAATCTTTGCTTTTTCTGTTAAAGGAAACCACGACACCAACTATCATATCATCGGTAATGTCATACTCTTTTTTAAGAAGATTATCCCCGCGCATTATATAGCCGTTTTTGTTTTTACCTATTACCCTATGTAATATAAATTTTCCGTTTTTTAGTCTGTAAAGCGGCAAATCGTATTTTTTAAGGGGTAACTCTGCTTTTTTTAATGTTACTGTATCGCGCCCGCTTTTAAGCATTGGGTGCATACTGTTTCCGTTAGGAGTAAAGGTCGCCGTACCGCCACTTTTAAGTATCTCTTCAATGGTAGGTAAAAGTTCTTCTAATTTAACAGTTTTACCCATTTGCTTCACCGCTTTTCATAGTACTATAAGAAAGTTCCGCTGCGCTAACATCCATATTACAATACAGCTTATAAACGGGTACCGTTTTAAGAATTTCATCCATAACGGTTAGCAGCAAGTCCATCTCCTTTTCCGACAATTTTAATGGGGTTTGCTCAAGTATTAATGGTATTGCTTCTAAAACGGTTAATCTATGTATACTGTTTTTTTCTGCCCGTTCTATAAAACAGATACCGCCCACTTTCGCTCTAATGTTTTGATTTATCGGGTCCTTGCCGCTAAATGGAGTTCCGTAGGCGTAAACGGCACCGTCAATATGGCGAAGAGCCGGTTTATCATCATTAATTATAACCGCCTTATCACCTAAAAGCTCTAACCACAGTTTAGTGTGGGTGGATTTGCCCGTGCCGCTTTTTGCAGAAAACAAGTATGCCGTAGAGTCAACCGAAACACAGGAAGAATGAAGCATCATACCGCCAAAATTTAGCAGCTTACGGTAAAACTCGTTACCCACAATTACATACTCGAATTCATCTATGAATTTATCTGTTCCGAATCTGTCTACCGTCTTTTTCAACTGTTCATCGGTAGCCTTAACCGAAATATCAGGTGAAATATTTTCATTTATTAAATATTTTTCTGCGCGTTTAAGCGTTTTTTCATACCTTAAATCCATACAGACATTAAGGTCCGCTATGTTATATATAGCCATACTTTTCCCCTATCTTCTTCTACGGTTAAATAGTAATAAAAGTCTTAACATTTGCGCTAAAGATACTAAAAGTGCTGCAACATAGGTCATAGCCGCCGCAGAAAGCACGGTTTTTACACCGCGAATCTGGTCATAATCGGCTAAAATCCCGCCATCTCGAACCGCTTTTACTGCGCGGCGAGAAGCATTGAATTCAACGGGCAGGGTTACAAGCTGAAAAAGTACAACCAAGCCAAAAAGAATTATACCTGCATTTACAAGTATTGAATAATTAAAAACAAGGCCTAAAAGCAAGAGGGGCCAAGAAAGAGTAGAGCCTAATTGTGTAACAGGAATTATTGCCGCACGGATTTTTATGGGTAAATATTTTTCAGCATACTGTACTGCGTGTCCGGCTTCGTGTGCCGCAACGCCTACGGCTGATACCGACATACTGTCGTACACACCTTCAGATAAACGGATTGTATTGGTACGGGGGTCATAATGGTCGGTAAGGCTCCCTTGGACGCGTTCAATTTTAACACCACTGACACCATTTTGTTCTAATACCCGTCTTGCCGCATCTGCCCCTGTTAAATCACAAACACTTTTAGAATATTTAGAAAAAGAAGATTTGACAAATATCTGTGCAACAAGAGAAATTAATATTGCGGGAATAACCAGCACAATATAATAATAGTCAATTCCAAAATAAAACGGCATAACAATCCCCCTTCATAAATTTATGTTTTGTAAATCGGTAAGGTTTATACATTGAAAAGGAATTCAACAACATCGCCGTCAAGCATAACATATTCCTTACCTTCTGTGCGTACAAGTCCCTTTGTACGCGCGGAGGCTATGCTTCCGCACTCGTCCAAATCCTTATACGCTATAACCTGTGCGCGAATAAATCCACGCTCAAAATCACTGTGAATTTTACCCGCCGCCTGTGGTGCCTTCAGTCCGTTACGAATGGTCCAAGCCCTTACTTCCTTTTCACCTGCGGTTAAGAACGATATAAGGCCGAGCAGCGCATAGCTTTTTTGAATAAGACGGTCAAGTCCCGAGCTTTCAAGTCCGAGTTCGGCTAAGAACAATAATTTCTCTTCTTGTTCCATATCTGCCATATCGGCTTCAATCTGAGCGCATATCGGTAAAACCTGTGCGTTATCTTTAGCGGCAATTTCATTAACTATGGCGAAATATTTGTTTTCTTCAATGACACCGCCGATAAAATCATCTTCACTCATATTAGCCGCATAGATTATCGGCTTAGAAGTTAAAAGGTTTAAAGTTGACATTATTTCGGCCTGTTCATCGGTAAGCGCCATACTTCTTGCCGATTTTCCACTTTCAAGCACAGAATATAGCTGCTTTAAAAAGTCAAGCTCACCTTGTAAGGTCTTATTACCTTTAAGGTCTTTTGTAGTTTTTGCAATTCTGCGTTCAACCATTTCCATATCGGAAAAAACAAGTTCCAAATCAATAGTTTCAATATCACGAGCGGGGTCAATAGAGCCTTCAACATGAATTATATCATCGTTTTCAAAGCAACGCACAACATGCACAATCGCATCAACCTCGCGTATATTTCCAAGGAATTTATTTCCAAGACCTTCGCCCTTTGATGCACCCTTTACAAGTCCTGCAATATCAACAAATTCAATTACCGCGGGTACTATGGGCGGAACCTTATCGCCTACTGTGTACATTTCGGCCAATCGGTCCAAGCGGTTATCAGGTACTGCAACTACACCGACATTAGGGTCAATGGTGCAAAACGGGTAGTTTGCCGCACCCGCACCCGCATTTGTTATAGCATTAAAAAGTGTAGATTTCCCTACATTTGGAAGTCCTACAATTCCGAGTTTCATAGTTTTTTCACTCCATATCAATGTCTTTCTCTACCAATTATATAGTTTTATTGTAATTTAATCAAGAAAAATGCAAAAAAAACTTTATTTTATATAAATATTATTGTATAATTATGTTAGCAATGTAAAAAAACGGAAGGGATGAAACTTAATGGCACAAACTTTTTCGGTATCACTTTCACGAATAATTAAGGAACACAACCTTGAAGAATTATATATGCCAAAGTCGCCTGACGATATTATGATTAACAGTTCAGATGTTAACCGTCCGGGTCTTGAAATGATTGGATATTATGAATTTTTTGATAATCATAGAATTCAGATACTTGGAAAAACCGAAAGCTCCTATCTTGAAAAGCTTGATAGCAATGAGTTTGACCGGGTAATTGAAAAATTGTTTGAGTGCTCCCCACCTGCTGTTGTTGTGTCGCGCAACCTTGATATTGCCGACCGCTTAAAACCGCATGCGGAAAAACACGGAATACCGCTGCTTAAAACTAATGTGGGCACATCAGAATTTATGGCATCACTCATTGCTTTTTTAAATCTTCAATTAGCCCCCAGAATTACCCGTCACGGTGTACTTGTTGAAGTATACGGTGAAGGTATACTGTTACTGGGAGAGAGCGGTGTTGGTAAAAGTGAAACCGCTATTGAGCTTGTAAAACGCGGACACCGACTTATTGCAGATGATGCAGTTGAAATCCGCAAGGTTTCAAGTAAATCCCTTGTTGGCTCTGCACCCGATAACATACGACATTTTATTGAGCTGCGCGGCATAGGAATTATTAACGCCAGCCGTATATTCGGTGTTGGTGCGGTAAAGCTTACTGAAAAGATTGATTTAATAATCAAGCTTGAGCCGTGGGATATAAACAAGACCTACGACCGTATGGGACTTGAGAGTGAAACCACTAATATTTTAGGGCTTGATATAGCATCTCTGACTATACCTGTAAAGCCCGGTCGTAACCTTGCAGTAATTATAGAAGTTGCGGCTATGAATAACCGCCAGAAAAAACTTGGTTATAACGCAGCAGAAGACCTGCTAAATAAACTTGGTATGGGTAACGGCGACGATGCCGCAAATACTGAAGTTAAAGCGTTTTAATAAATTAGTAAACACGGGAAAGGAAAATTAAAATGTATTGGTTAGGAATTGATTTAGGTGGTACAAACATCGCAGCAGGCGTTGTTGATGAAAATTATAAAATTATCGGTCGCGGTAAAGCAAAAACTGACCGCACCTTATCGGCAGAACTTATGGCAGACGATATGGTTAAAGCCGTAAATATGGCCATTGAAGATGCCGGTATTAAAAAAGAAGAAATAGTTGCTATGGGTATTGGCTCCCCCGGTGCTATCGACCCGACAACAGGCACTGTAATTAGAGCGGCAAACCTTAACTTTAAGGACACTCCCCTTTGCAAAATATTAAAAGACAAAACAGGCTTTGATTTTTACATTGAAAACGA
>JAZNRP010000014.1:0-11676 GCA_045590755.1 Acutalibacteraceae bacterium | reverse complement strand
GTACCTTAACAAATTTGCAGTAGTTCTTAATGATGTTACTGCAGAAAATATGCCTGAATTGACTGAAACAAATATTTCTATGTTCTATCCTGTTGCAAACACCAAGGCCAAACTTGATGACATGGTATTTGTTATAGATGGCGTAGAAGTTAAGGGAAGTAAAATTGTATTTGATGAAGCGCGTACGGCTAATTATCAGATTACAAATGGTTATTTCTTAGCCTTCAAAGTAGGTGATGTTACCTTAAACGGTACATACAACGGCGAAGCAGTTGAAATTCCTTATGGAATTCTTGAAAAGGGTGCAGAAAGCATTCTTAAATTTGAAGAGTTTGCCGATGCCAACATGAAAGTATCCCCGGTACTTTCGGATGAAACTGCATACACAGTATCTATTGACGAGACTGAAGCAGTAGCACTGAAATATGGTACACTCAAACTCACAGCTGACAATATGGTAGAAAAAAAAGTACTTAGCGGAGATGAAACAGGAAAAATATTTAACTTCAATGTATTGTTGCCTGAAACAATTAAGCTTACGGCTGAGTATGTTGCTACTGCTGAGCGCGAAGCAAATATTTATCCTATAGGCTACTCTGTCAGAGTTTCTGATGCTGAAACAACAGCCGGACTTAGATTTGTGACACGCGTTCCGCAGATTAAGGAAACATCTATCGGTGTTGGTACCTTAGCAGAAGCTTACACAGCAGTTGGTACACTCATTATTCCGACGGTTCTGTTTGATGAAAATATGGATTTACCGTCAAATTCTGAACAACTCAGCAGCGCAAAGGTTTCTATAGGTATTGACGGTATAGACGGTACAAAATACACAGCACGAAACATTAAATTTAGCAATGTTAAAACCTTGACTGAGGCCTACTCTGATGTTGCTGCAATGCTGGTAGACATCCCGTCTGATATGTATGGTGTGGACATTATGGCCATTCCGTATATAGTTAAAGCGGACGGAAGCGTTGTATATCCTGAAAACTATAGTAGCAAGCCTTATGAAATATTCTCCACATCCTATGACTCAGCTGTAGACAAGGTTTATCCTGCTATGGCAGATGATGGCGCCTTAAGCAATGAAAATCTATATAAAGTATTTAATATTGTAGGCACAGGCAACGAATATGACGGCGATGATACAACATCGGCCATCACCTATGGCTTAAATGAGGAAATTGAGTTTAAGGTTAGACTTGCAGGTCAGTATAAGATTGCTTGGAAACTCTATATAGATGAAGCATTGACAGACAGTGGTGTGGTTAATGGTAAAAGGGCTGATTACTTGAATGTTAAGACCACATTATCTGAGCCCGGTACCGCCACATTGGTATTGGAAGTGTATGATGCTTATGGCAATTTGATTACATTTGCCGATGGTAATAAGTCGTTCACAATTTCTGCCGCGGCAGATTTCGCAAATGTAGATGCACCGGCCGATAAGTTGATGACTAAGGACGAAGCCACTGCTTTCTATACCACATTTACTGCTAACCACAGTGACAGGGTAACCAAGATAAATAACGGAACCTCGTCAGAAGCATTCAAAACTTGGCTCAGCGGTGATAAGGCAAATGCTTTTGTATATACAGATAGCGGAGCAGAGATTTTCTCAGTTACTTACATTGGAACCGAAACAGTTGCTGAAATGAGCTATGACAAATTCGATGTTAAGGTCGCAGCTGATGATATAGTGGGCCTTACTTCAACAGGTAGCAACGGATTGTTTGAATACAGTGATTATAACGCACGCCCATCATCGTTTGTAATTACTGTACCGCAATCGGTAGTTTCACAGATATATAATATCAATGCGGTATTTAATGATTATGGTGCCGCTACCGGTGTATACGACTTCGAACTTAATACAATTTCTGTTAGCGCGAATTCTCATGGTATTCTTAACGGACAGAATGGCGCATATTATAGCACATTAGCAGAAACGCTGTACACTAACGGCGGTACTGCTAATGCAGTTATAGAAAATAGCGAGGCAGCCACGGAAGACACCTATGCATACGGCGTAGTTTTAAGAAATTACCTTGCATTACAGTTTGCTGAGGCCTTCCCCAATGCATATGGCGGCGGTTTAGATACTGTTACAACAAAGGGTAATGGATTTGGCGCTTGGCAGTCACTCTTAGCGGCGGCAACAGATAGCAATGTAGATGTATGCTATGCTGATAATCTCTGGATTTGCGACTCAACCGACGCAGTGAAGCCGTTATTACCATCAAACGCTATACGCACAATCAATAATAAAAACTTCGCACTTTATATTGATACTGAATTAATCAATGAATACAGTCCGCTTTGGAACTTGATTTCAATATATAACAATGCGGAATTCTCTGTAAAATTCAGAATGTATCAGTATGGCTTACCCAAGAATTTCGAGTATAGTTTAGAAGATGGCAAGTATTACATTGATATACAAAGAGAACTTTTACTGCAAACCATGACAGAAGAAGAACTTGAGAGTATATATCGCCCGTATACCGATACCCGTATAGCTCAAATCCGTGCTGCAAGTGGCACCTATTCACCATCAGGTAGCGGTAAAGCATATTATATTTCGAATTCTGACCCCAACGCTTGTGATGAGTATTCTCCGTATAGCTGGTTGCCTTCATATAAAAAAGACAATGATGGTAATAGCACATCAAGACCGATTCTGACGCTTGACAGACTCAACGAACTAATACCTGATATGCCTGAAGGCAGTGTAATTTATTTTAAGCGCGGTGATACATTCCGTGGAACAGTTACAATTGAAACAAATGGTATTACCTTGAGCGCCTACGGCGATGGTGTGGCACCGATAATTACCGCTTCACCTGCAAACTCAGGAGGAGACAGTAGCTATTGGGTTGAGACAGATGTAGCGAATGTCTATAAGTATAAGGATACAATAACTGCATCAGAAACCGTAGATATAGGCTCAATTGTATTTGATGATGAAATTTGTGCCTTTAAGTCGGTGTATAAGGCAGGGGATATTACCGAAGCCGATGCGCCCAGATACGCAAATTCCTACGATGACTTAAAACAGGATTTGCAGATGTATCACGATTTTACCACAGGCAATGTATACCTTTACAGTGCGGAGGGCAATCCTGCCGACCGTTTTGATTCTATCGAAATGATAGGCGGTGCGGCTGGTATAAAAATCACATCAGACAATGTGACAGTTGACGGACTTTGCATTAAAAACTGTTTCTTTGGTATTGCTGCCAGCGATGGATTGGGCGATGGCACCATAAGGGGACTTACCGTTCAAAATTGCGAATTCAGCTGGATTGGTGGTAATATAAATAGGCCTAGTGAGACAAATACCTTACGCTACGGTAACGGTATAGAAGTATGGGGTGGTGCAGTTGACTTTACTGTTGTAAACAACTATTTCCGTCAGAACTACGATGCCGGTGCTACATTCCAGTGGGCTGATAAGGACGCTTCTGTGGAAGATAAATCTTTGCCGGCCGAAAACATCAAATTCAACTATAATGTATTTGATAACTGCAACTACTCAATTGAGTACTGGATGACAGTAAACACATATCTCATAACAGATTTTGAAATTAAGAATAATTTATGCTGGTATGCAGGTATGGGACTTTGCGGACAGCGTATAGATGGATATCGCAGTGCTCACATACAAAGTAGCGACCACGCAAACCACACCGCAGAAGGTGAAATTGTAATTGAAAACAATCTGTTTGCATTGGGTCTTAACCAGCTGTGCTATGTGGTTGATGACGAAAGCATAGGTGCTATTTTCAACAACAATGTTTATGCACAGTATAGCGGTGTTACGGTTGGTGTACACAAGCATTACCTGAATTCATTCATAATGGATGAGAATGTAGATGCTAATTTAGTTGCAATATTCGGCGACAAAAACGCAAAAATTATTACGGTTTCAAAATAACCAAAACAAAAAAAGAAGTGCAGAAGACTGCACTTCTTTTTTCTTTTTAACTATTTAGAAAAACATTCCGCATAAAGCAGATAATGCTGCAAAAACAATTCCCGCCACAATATCTTTAATAAAGTGTATGCCGCAAAGCACACGCGTAGCACCGAGTATTACCGCCAAAAAGATAAGCACAATGCTGAGCGGCACACTCACAAAAAATGCGGTAAAAGCAATTACAAAAGCTGAAAAGGTATGGCGCGACGGGAAGGAACAACCCTTGGTTGATTTGTTGTATAAGGGTTTAATATCATATTTTTCGTATGGCCGCGGAAAATTAAGTAAACGCCTTATAATACTTAAAGCAACAAACGAAATAAGGGGAATAAGCAGTATTTTCAAAAAGTTATCATTTGACATTAAGTAAAGAAAAAGCAAAAACAGTGGGTAAAAAATATAAATAGATACAGTTATAGCCTTACCCAGAATAATAACCATCTGCTTCAAAAAGGTGTGATTTTCAAAGAAGATAAATATTTTTTTATATGATTCTTCGTTCATTTTAATCCCCCTTTTTATTCCTTTTATATTATAGTAATATAAAGACAAAAAATAGTCAAATATTTTTCTTTGAAAGGCTTGACTAATTATTTCAAAGTGCTAAAATATACTTGAAAAGCACTAAGGGAGATGTAAATATGTCGGCAAAAGTTAAGCGTATTGATATGTGTAACGGCCCGATTTTTTTGAACGCCATAAAATACACAATACCGATAATTTTTTCGGCATTGCTACAACTCTTTTTTAATGCGGCCGACCTAATAGTTGTAGGACGGTTTTGCGGCAGTAATAGTGTCGCCGCCGTGGGTGCTACAGGCTCGCTTATTAACCTTATAGTTAATTTCTTTATGGGTATGGCATCGGGCGTCAGTGTTGTGGTTTCCAATACTATAGGCGCAGGAAATAAAAATGATACAAAGCGGGCAGTACATACAATAGTACCCTTGGGCTTTATTGCAGGTGCTATACTTACCGTAGTCGGCGTACTGTTTTCAACCCCCATACTAAAACTTATGTCAACACCAAGTGACATTTTGCCGCTTTCAAGCATATATACCAGAATTTATTTTTGCGGTATGATACCAAGCTTCTCTTTTGAGTTTATCGCTTCCATATTTCGCTCGGCAGGAGATACAAAAACTCCCATGAAATATCTAAGCCTTGCAGGTCTAATAAATATTGTACTTAATGTGTTTTTTGTAACGGTATTTAATATGGATGTTGCAGGAGTTGCTCTTGCAACCGTAATTGCTCAAGTGGTTTCGTTTTTTCTTATTTTAAGGGCTTTGATGAAAAGGGAAGATGAGTGCAAATTTGAAATTAGCAAAATGCGCATACATATTAATCCTTTCAAAAAAATATTGGCAATAGGGTTTCCCGCAGGAATACAGTCTTCGATTTTTGCTGTATCAAATGTAATAATTCAGTCTTCAGTAAACGGGTTTGGCGCTACAGTTGTTGCGGGTAACTCGGCGGCACAAAATATAGAAGGCTTTGTGTATGCGGCTATGCACGCGCATTATCATACATCTATTAATTTCACAGGACAGAATATGGGCGCCGGTAAATTTGATAGAATTTTAAGGTCTATTGGCGCTTGTCTTATAAGCGTTTTTGTGGTGGGATTCACTTTAGGAACACTATGCCGTATATTTGCACCAAATCTGCTATCAATTTATATAACAGATAATCCAGACGCAATACTATATGGAATTAAGCGTATGTCATATATAGGGCAGTTTTACTTTCTATGTGGCATAATGGAAGTGTTTACGGGTGCAATACGCGGTATGGGTGCTTCGTTAACATCGTTGTTTATTTCGGTTATCGGCGTTTGTGGTATGCGGCTTGGCTGGATTTTTACGGTATTCAGAATTCCGCAGTTTCACACGCTTGACAGTCTGTATTTTTCCTATATAATATCTTGGTCGGCTTGTATTATTGCTCAGATTATTGCATTCAGTATAATATACCGAAAGTATAAGAAAAAGATAATTAAAGAATAAAAAATCCCTTAACGGTTTTACCGTTAAGGGATTTTTCTTAGCACTTTTCTAACAGTCTTATATAAAATTCTACCGAACGGTAAAGCGTTTCAATCCTGATTTTCTCGTTATTTCCGTGTATAGTGGCTCTCTCTTCACTTGTCAAATCCATTGCAGAGAAGCGGTAAACCTTGTCACATATTCTGCCGTAATGGCGAGAGTCAGAACACTGTACCATAAGGTACGGTGCCACTATTGAGCCTTGCCAGGTATCTGCTACTGCTGTAGCCACCTTTTCCCATTCTTCACAGTCGGTTTTTGAAATTCTGCTTGGGTTTGCACCGTCTATCATAGTAATTTCAATATTTTTGTCATCCACAGTTTTCTTTAAATATTCTAAAACACTGTCGGTGGTATCAGACGGGTTAATTCGTATATTCGAAATAAGCGTGGCTTCGGGTGGAATTACATTTGGCGCGGTACTGCCTTGTGCCTGTGTAAAGGCGACTGTTGTGCGCATAAGTGCATTAAGCTCCCCGCCTGATTTTATGCAAATTTTATCAAGTATCGGGTAGAAAAGCCATAGATTTGCAAAAATCATACGGTACATAAAGCTTGAGTATCTACCAAGTGTATCAAACATAAGGGCTACGGGCTCTGTAAGATGTGATTTGGTGTGGTAGTGCGAAATATTAGAACAGACAGTAGCTAACCGCTCAATAGGTGTGTTGGGCTTGGGAGCTGATGCGTGTCCACCACCCGATTTTGCGGTGTACCTTACATTCATAAGTCCCTTTTCGGCAATACCTATAAGTCCGCATTTTGACTTTACACCAGGGAATACATTTTCAACAACCGCACCACCTTCGTCAACTACAAAGGAGATTTTTATTTTGTTCTCTTCGAAGTACTCAACAATATTAACTGCCCCATTACCGCTCACTTCTTCATTACCCGAAAAAGCGAAGTAAATGTCAGATTTCGGTACAAACCCCTTGCTTATCAAATGGTCTGCGGCAGAAAGAATAGCATTTAATGTAACCTTGGTATCAAGTGTACCGCGTCCCCAAATAACACCGTCTTTTATGATTGCTTCAAATGGCGGCTCATCCCACAATTCTTCATTTACCGGTACTACATCATAGTGCGCCATCATAACCGCGGCATTCTTGCTGCTTTTGCCACACCATTTAAAAAGTAAAGCGCGGTCTGGTAACCTTTTGAACTCACAGCTTTTCGCAACATTCGGGTAAAGGGTAGACAATAACGAAACCAATTTTTCAAACTCTGCATCGTTATCAAGCGATGCATCATAGTAGGACACGGTTTTACATCTGACTAATTCACAGAGATTATCTACTGCGCGGTCCTTATCAAAGATTATTTCTTCTACCTTCCGTTCTACCGTTTTTTCGGGACGGAAAAGTAATGTGCGTACAAGCACCGTTAAAACAAGTATAATAAGCAATAAAACTATTAACATTAATAACTGCTCCTTTTAATAATTGCTATATTTATAATGTAACATATCTTTTTACTTAATTCAACAAAATCCTGACTATTGATTTTGTATTAGCAATGGGTTAAAATAGAAAAGGTGATAAAACTATGTATAATACCGTTCTTTTTGATTTGGACGGAACAATAATTAATTCCGAGAATGGAATTTTGAATTCTGTCGAATATGCACTTAATAAATACGGCGCCCAAATGCCCAAGCGTAGTACGCTTAATTTCTTTTTAGGCCCACCACTTGATGATTCATTTTCTAAATTGTTAAAAATAAGTAAGCAAGAAGCAGAAATACTCGTTAAGTATTATAGGGAGTATTATAAAGCCAAAGGAATTTTTGAAATAGAGCTGTATAGCGGTGTTAAAGAACTGCTAATTAGAATAAAAGAATCGGGACGACGGGCGGTAATTGCCACATCAAAGCCCGAAGAGTTTGCAGCTAAAATTTTAAGGCATTTAGGAATTGAAAAATATTTTGATATTATAGCGGGAGCTACCTTTGATAATACAAGAAGCGAAAAGACAGATGTTATTAAGTATGCACTGGATAGAATCGGCACGACCGATAAAAATAGCATAGTAATGGTAGGCGACCGTAAATTTGATTGTGAAGGCGCTGCGGCAATGGGTGTTGACAGTATTGGCGTATTATATGGCTTTGGTGACCGTAAGGAGTTAGAAGCCGCGGGTGCTACATATATAGCCAAAACAGTACACGATATTTATAAATTCCTGTGAGAGTGAAAGATGAAATATATAGCAAAAATTAAAACCGATTTTCCCACAAAATTCGGTCTGCCGCGTCAGTCGGGATTAAATGACGAAATAAAGGGAAAAATTATTTTTGAAAAAGAATACCGCAACCCCGATGCAGTAAGGGGACTCGGTGAGTTTTCACATATATGGCTTATTTGGGAGTTTTCTGAAAGCAAAAAGGAAAAATGGTCACCAACAGTCCGCCCACCACTGCTTGGCGGAAACGAGAAAAAAGGTGTATTCGCAACACGCTCACCGTTCAGACCTAACCCTATAGGACTATCCTCAGTAAAAATTGAGAAGATTGAAATTACCGAAAATTTAGGTCCCGTAATTTATGTATCGGGTGCGGATATGATGGATGGTACGCCCATATTTGATATAAAGCCTTATTTGCCGTATACAGATTCAAGGCAGGATGCTACAGGCGGCTTTACCGATAATCTTAATGAGCGAAAATTGGAAGTGATTTTTCCAAAAGAGCTTGCGAGTGAATTCGAAAAAGAAAAGTTAAACGAACTGTTAGCGGCTTTGAGTAGTGACCCGCGTCCGTCGTATATTGAAGATGCCGGGCGCATCTACGGTTTTACTTTCTGCAATAGGGAAGTTAGGTTTAAAGTAGAAAAAGGCAGAGTGACTGTAATAGAAGTAAAATAAAAAACATCCTACTTTCGTAGGATGTTTTTTATTTTAGTAATGCTGCTGCAATTTTTTCAGCATTAGCAATTAATGAGTCATCATCACTATCAACCGTAATATCGGCGTATTTTTCGTAAAGGGGAGTCCGCTCTGAATAAAGGTCATTTAAGCTACCGCCATTTAGCATAACAACACCACGGGTGGATATGTTGTTGATTCGCTTTTCCAGTTGCTTGGGGGTTACCCGTATGTAAACTACTGTACCAGTGCTTTTAAGGTGATGCATTGCATTTTCGCAGTAAACAACACTGCCACCTGTAGCAATAACGGTTTTTTCGGTTTTGATTTGCGAGTTCACCTTGTCTTCCACATTTAAAAAATATTCTGTGCCGTCCTGATTAATTATTTCGTATAGTTTTTTGCCTTCGCTTTGCTGAATAAGCAGGTCAGAGTCTATAAAAGCATACCCCAAAATTTTAGCCAACAGTACCCCGACAGTACTTTTTCCGCTACCTGGCATACCTATTAAAATTATATTATTTTTCATAAAAAATACCCCGTATATGTTTTTAATAATTTTAACCTTAAATACTTTTGTTGTCAACAAAAAAGGAATATATAAAAATACATAAATTATGCTTGATTATTTTTTATGTTTGTGTTAAAATAGTTGTTGCCATCAAATAAACGGCAAAATGCGCTGATAGCTCAGCTGGATAGAGCATCTGCCTTCTAAGCAGAGGGTCGGGGGTTCGAGTCCCTTTCAGCGCGCCAATAAAATAAGAGTACCCAAACAGGTACTCTTATTTTATTTGTATGGTTTAGAGGGACTCGAACCCTGAGAGGGCATACGCCGTAAAGCAAAACAGTCCACCGGACTGTTTTTAAGAGCCTTACTTTCAGCGCGCCAATTTAAAAGGAATCAGTCCAAAAGGATTGGTTCCTTTTGAATTTTATTTGGAGAGAGGGATTCGAGCAAGCCGTAAAGCACAACAGTCCGTGAGGACTGTATATCATCACACCTTACAATTCGGATTAATGAACGGCTGCTTATTGCACCTTATAGATTTATATGGTATAATAAATAAAAAATTGTGAAGGATAGGGAATTATGAAGAAAATAATACTTGGTGTGATAGTTGGAATAATTATAATTGGTTTAGTAGTTTTATTATTAATTTCAAACACTAATATTAAAAATCGATGGAGCGAAATTGATGATTACAAATCACAAATTGCAACATTAAAAGAACAAACAAAAGAATTGAAGGAACAAAAAACAAATTTAGAAGCAACAAACGAATCCAACAAACAAGCAATAGCAAGATATGAAACAGCGATAGATGATTATGAAGAAGTAAGGGTTGCTTATGAAGAAAATATCAAGAAACTTCAAGAAGAACTAGAAAAATGTACTGGAAAAATACAAGAACTAGGGAAAGAAAAAGAAGAATTAGTAAAACAAATTGCAGATTTAACTGAACAATTACAAAACAGCAATAACGCACAATAAATAGAAAGTTATAAAGCGACTATATCAGAATTAGAAACAAAACTAGCAACATGCGAAAAGGATATTGCAGACTACAATACTAAAATTACTAAGTTAGAAAAAACAGTACAAATGATAGCAAAGCTGCTATCATTGTAGATAACAAATTCCAATATATCAAGCAGGTATGAATTGGATAGTATAACTATATAACACTATCCCTAAAACATGTAGGGGTTTAAACCTATAGGTCAAAATTAAAAGGCATCGAATTTGCACACACTTTCCAATTAAAAAGCAGACACCCGTTGGGTGTCTGCTTTTTATTTATACATTGGGACTCGAACACGCCCGAATAAATTAAATAAACACAACATATATTATTACGGGTGATATATGTGAAGATAAGATGGAAAACCTTAATTATTGCAATACTCATACCTTTGCTTGTTGGCGGTTTGTCATCACTGCTGACAAGTAGCGCTATGAAGGACTTTGAAAATGTAAATCAGTCGCCGCTCACACCACCTATGTGGCTGTTTCCGATTGTTTGGGGAATACTGTATGTTTTAATGGGCATAGCGTCATACCTTGTGTATACCGCAAAGTATTCAGCGGGTATGGCGGGGAACGCGCTTCTATTTTATTTTATACAGTTAATTTTCAACTTCTTCTGGTCAATAATTTTCTTTAATGGAGAAATGTATTTATTTGCGTTTATATGGTTACTCATTCTGCTAACGCTTATAATTATTACTACTATAAAGTTTTACCGCATTTCAAAACCCGCAGGCTATTTATTGATACCATATATATTATGGGTGGCATTTGCAGGGTATTTAACACTTCAGGTATATTTATTGAATAGATAAAAACAAACCCGAATTCATTTTGAATTCGGGTTTGTTTATGGCTTAAAATTTGTTGAAAAAATTTTAAAAAAGTACTTGATTTTTCTATTTACTTGTGTTATTATACGTTAGTACGCTATGCGTATAGATATGCGATGATGCGGGAGGTGGCCCACTTCGAGTGGGGAAATTTCCGCGGAGTATGTCCGATTTTAAACCGGGCGAAAGAAACTTAGAACCTGCACTCCCGACAACTTGCGAGTCGGTATGTGCCGCGGCAGTTAACTGCCGTACCCGGATTTTGCTGTAACCCCAGTGTATCCGGTTTTATAATGTGCCGCAAAGAAACACACGGTACGGTGTAAGTTTTGCCCGCCAACTATTTTAAGGAGGCGACTATCCATGGCAGTAAAAGAAAAGATTCGTATCAGAATCAAGGGTTACGACCACGCACTT
>JAZNRP010000013.1:0-4439 GCA_045590755.1 Acutalibacteraceae bacterium | reverse complement strand
GACCGCTTGGCCCTCCGACTTCCCGTATGCCAACCGTGGCCTACAACGTAAAGCACCATACCACGCTTTTTAATTTCGGCGGTAATAATGTCGTTATATTCAATTTCTTCTTCGAGCGTTAAAAACTTCTTTTCGGGCAAGGGGTTGTAATCGTGTTCATACCAACGTCTCAAAAAGTAAGTGGGACGTTCAAATTGTATATAATATTCGTTAAAGCCTGCCTTGGCACACCAGTCAATATTTTCAGTAAGGTTTTCTAGTTTTAATGCACCTTCAATCATCATTGCGCGATGGAAATGCTCGGCAGTTCTTAAAAAAGAAATATTGTCTTTTGAAAAATCGTGATTTTCGGGAATGTATTCACCGTCGGCTCCGTGGCGTACCCATTTAATACCCAGCGCTTCGAGATACTGATAAACTGCAAAAAGAACACTTCGGGGATTAGAACCTAAAAGCTTACCGCTAAGTTCTTTAATTGATACTTCTGTAGTGTCTTCTTCGGTTTGTTCTTTGTCCCAAAGACCAAGAATAATTCCGTCAGTATTATCGCCTTTGTATTCACAAAGTTCTACCGAAAGGGAATTATCAAGCAACAAAAGATATTTTCTTAATTCTTCTGCCGCAAATCTTATGGTTTTTTCATTGTTTTTTATGTAAATGCTAACTTTTATCATAGACTTCACTCCAAGCACTGATTTATATATTCAGTATATCATATCACAATTAAAAGTCAAGGAAATTCAAACGATGAATCCGGCAACACTGATTTATTATATTACGGAATAAAATTATAAGATAAAGCGTATATTATAATGGGTGATATATGTGAAAAAAAGATGGAAAACCTTGATTGTAGCTATACTTATACCATTAGTGGTTGGCGGCCTGTCTGCGTTACTTACAAGCGGCGCTATGAAAGATTTTGAAAAGGTAAATCAGCCACCGCTGACTCCGCCTATGTGGTTATTTCCTGTGGTATGGGGGATATTGTATGTATTAATGGGCATCGCTTCCTATAAAATATATACTGCTGAACATTCTGCGGGAATGGCGGGGAACGCGCTGCTGTTCTATATGCTCCAGTTAATTTTCAATTTCTTCTGGTCCATTATTTTCTTCGGTGGAAAAATGTACTTGTTCGCATTTATCTGGTTGCTCATTTTGTTAGCACTTATAATTATTACGACGGTAAAGTTTTACCGTATTTCAAAACCCGCAGGACTTTTAATGATACCTTATATTATATGGGTGGCATTTGCAGGGTATTTAACACTCGGAGTTTATTTGCTCAACAGATAGTAAAAATCCCGGATTCGAAAGAATTCGGGATTTTTCACTGCATAAAAATTCTCTGAAAATTTTTTAAAAAAGTACTTGATTTTTGTTTTCACTTGTGTTATTATACGTAAGTACGCTATGCGTATAGATATGCGATGATGCGGGAGGTGGCCCACTTCGAGTGGGGAAATTTCCGCGGAGTATGTCCGATTTTAAACCGGGCGAAAGAAACTTAGAACCTGCACTCCCGATAACTTGCGAGTCGGTATGTGCCGCGGCAGTTAGCTGCCGTACCCGGATTTTGCTGTAACCCCAGTGTATCCGGTTTTATAATGTACCGCAAAGAAACACACGGTACGGTGTAAGTTTTGCCCGCCAACTATTTTAAGGAGGCGACTATCCATGGCAGTAAAAGAAAAGATTCGTATCAGAATCAAGGGTTACGACCACGCACTTGTAGACCAGTCCGCAGATAAAATTGTGGAAACCGCTAAACGTACAGGTGCAAGAGTATCGGGACCGGTTCCGCTCCCGACAGAAAAAGAAGTCGTAACAATCCTACGCGCTGTTCATAAGTATAAGGACAGCCGTGAGCAGTTCGAAACAAGAACTCACAAAAGGCTTATCGACATTCTCAGACCTTCCAACAAAACTGTTGAAGCTCTGACAAGTCTTGAGCTTCCCGCCGGCGTAGAAATCGAAATTAAGCTTTAATTAATAAGGTATCTATTCGGTGTGGTCAAGTTGGTGAAAACCAACCAATAACCAAAGGAGGATAAAAAAATGAAAAAAGGTATCGTAGGTAAAAAGCTCGGTATGACTCAGCTTTTCGATGCTAACGGTAACGTTGTTCCCGTAACTGTTATTGAAGCAGGCCCTTGTGTTGTTGCTCAGAAGAAGACAGTTGAAAACGACGGTTACGAAGCGGTTCAGATAGGCTACGGCGATTTGAAGGCTTCTAAGGTAAACGGTCCTATGAAGGGACACTTTGCTAAAGGCGATGTAGCTCCGAAGAAGGTTCTTCGCGAATTCCGTCTTGAAGACATCAGCGGTTTGAATGTTGGCGACATTATTAAGGCTGACATATTCGCCGAAGGTGAAACAGTAGACGTACGCGGCACTTCAAAAGGTAAAGGCTACGCAGGCGTAATTAAGCGCTGGAACTTTAGTCGTCTTAAAGAATCACACGGTACAGGTCCTGTACACCGTCATGGCGGTTCTTTAGGTGTTATTGACCCGGCTAGAGTATTCAAGGGCAAAAAGATGGCAGGTCACTTGGGTAATGAACGAGTAACTGTTCAGAATTTAAGTGTAGTTAAGGTTGACGCTGAAAACAACATCATTGCTGTTAAGGGTGCGGTTCCCGGACCTAAGGGCGGTATCGTTGTTCTTTTCGATAGCGTTAAAGCTTAAGGGAAGGAGTGTTTTAAATGCCTAATATAGCAGTAGTTGATATGGCTGGCAAAAATGTTGGTGAAATCACATTAAGCGATGCCATTTTCGGAATTAAACCAAATGCAGTTGTAATGCATATGGCAGTTGTAAACTATCTTGCAAATCAGCGCCAGGGCACTCAGTCCACTTTAACACGTACCGAAGTTTCCGGTGGCGGTAAAAAGCCGTGGAGACAGAAGGGTACTGGCCACGCAAGACAGGGCTCTATCAGAGCACCGCAGTGGAGACATGGCGGTATCGTACATGCTCCGAAGCCGAGAGATTATTCTTACACTCTTAATAAGAAGGTTGCAAGACTTGCACTTAAGTCCGCTCTTTCTGATAAGGTTGCTACAGGCTCTCTCATCGTTCTTGATGAACTCAAACTTGATTCATACAAGACAAAAACTGTTGCTGAATGCCTTAAGGCTATCGGCGCACAGAAGAAAACTCTCATTGTATTAGCTGACAACAATGCTTTTGCAGTTAAGAGTATTGCAAACATTGCAGGAGCTAAATCTGCACAGGTTAACACCATTAACACTTACGACATTATCAATGCTGATACACTCGTAATCGTTAAGGATGCAGCCGCTAAATTAGAGGAGGTGTATGCATAATGAAAACCGCACAGGATATCATTATCGCTCCGGTAATCACCGAAAAGAGCATGTCAGGTATTGCTGACAAGAAGTACACCTTTAAGGTAGACCGTAACGCCAACAAAATCGAAATTGCAGCCGCAGTTGAAACACTTTTCAAGGTAAAGGTTGCTAAGGTAAACACTATTTCGGTTAGAGGTCAGGCAAGACGTATGGGCCGCTATAGCGGTTATACAGCTGCTTGGAAAAAGGCAATCGTAACCCTTAAAGCAGATTCTAAACCGATTGAATTCTTCGACGGATTAATGTAATCCACCGAAAAATCAGTTGAAATTAATACATTTAATTTCAGGTGATGTATGAAGCCGCACGGCTTCGCTAAGCCAAAATAGGAGAGTGAAACAAAATGGCAATTAAACATTACAAGCCGACTACCCCGGGTCGCCGCGGTATGACCACTATGGATTATTCCGAGTTGTCAAAGGTAGCGCCTGAGAGAAGTTTGCTTGCGCCTTTAAAGAAAAATGCTGGTCGTAACAGCTATGGCCGCATCACCGTACGCCACAGAGGCGGCGGTAACCGCAGAAAGTACAGAATTATCGACTTCAAGAGAAACCGTTTCGGTATCGAAGCTACCGTAATGACACTTGAATACGATCCGAACCGTTCTGCATTTATAGCCCTTGTACAGTATACAGATGGTGAAAAGCGTTACATCATCGCTCCAATCGGTCTTAAGGTTGGCGATGTTATCGTAAGTGGTCCCGATGCTGATATTAAGCCGGGTAACGCACTTCCGCTTACAAACATTCCTGTAGGTACAGTTATTCACAACATTGAACTTTATCCCGGTAAGGGTGCACAGCTTGCACGTTCAGCAGGTAATATGGCACAGCTTATGGCTAAAGAAAACGGTATGGCACTTCTCAGACTTCCGTCTGGCGAACTCCGTAACGTTCCCGCAAACTGTATGGCAACTGTAGGTCAGGTAAGCAATCCTGAACACAGCAATGTTAACTATGGTAAAGCAGGTCGTAAGCGTCACATGGGCTCGCGTCCTACAGTTCGTGGTTCTGTAATGAACCCGAATGACCACCCGCACGGTGGTGGTGAAGGTAAGTCACC
>JAZNRP010000012.1:0-46821 GCA_045590755.1 Acutalibacteraceae bacterium | reverse complement strand
TTGGTTAATACATCATTATATGGTATATCTTCCAAGATACAATGACAAAATGGATGGTGTGGCCATTTGGGTGTTTTTTCTTTTAAAAACCAACAGCCATCAAGCATTAGACATTCCGGACAATGATTATCGCTCAAATTCCTATGTATCCAATTGTTCCATTTGGGTTCCAGAGGTGTTTCTTTATCCCATACTCCGGCAGAAAACAATTCATCTAAAAATCCCATTTGTATAATACTCCTTCCTTTTTAATTTTGCAAGGATATTATACATAAACAATTTGCGACATTCACCGACATCTTTAAAAAATTTTAATTTTATGTTTATGTCGCAAATTGATTTTAAAAAAATAGAGGCACCTTCCTTACGGAGGGCGCCCCAACAGGGTGGTTTTTTTGTTTATGAGAATTGTCTTGACAAAACATATTAATTCTTTGAAAAGGACTTGAATATTTTGATTATGCGAATATAATATATGTTGTTGACCGAATTTTATCGTTTAAGGGAATCGTTATGACTAAACAAAAGAATTACAAAAAGACACTAATAGCTTGTTATCTTGGTTTTGTTACACAAGCTATATCTGCAAACTTTGCTCCACTATTATTTTTAACATTCAAAAGCACTTATGGAATCACTCTTGAAAAGATTGCAATGATTCCAATGGTGTTTTATTTAACACAACTGCTCGTTGACCTTGCGGCCACAAAATTCGCCGATAAAATCGGATACCGCACCTGCGTTACGGCGTCCCAAGTGTTATCGGCAGTAGGTCTTGTTTTAATGGCGATCTTACCAGATATACTTCCTGTGCCGTTTGTTGGTATTTTAATTTCGGTAATACTTTATTCTATCGGCAGCGGTCTTATTGAGGTTTTGGTAAGCCCCATCGTTGAAGCGTGTCCGTTTGAAAATAAAGATGGAATGATGAGTTTGTTGCACTCTTTCTATTGTTGGGGAGCCATGGGTGTTATTTTAGGTTCCACGCTCTTTTTCGCTCTGTTTGGCGTAGAGAATTGGAGAATACTTACTTTTATTTGGGCAATAGTGCCGCTATATAACACATTCAACTTTATCAACTGTCCGATAGAGCGGTTGGTGGAAGATGGCAAGAGCATGGGTATTGGCAAACTGCTGAAAACACCTGTTTTCTGGCTTATGATAATACTTATGGTATGTACAGGTGCATCCGAATCAACAATGGCTCAATGGGCATCGGCATTTACTGAGTCGGCCATCGGCGTTTCCAAAACGGTAGGGGATTTGGCAGGACCGTGCTTGTTTGCAATGTTTATGGGTATATCCCGTATGCTATATGGTAAGTTTAGCGAAAAGCTTGATTTAATCAAGGTTATGCTTATTTGCGGTGTGATGTCTGCCGGTTGTTATCTGCTCGCAGCCTTATCTCCGTTACCCATTCTCGGACTTGCGGGCTGTGCGCTTTGCGGTTTGGCCGTTGGTATTATGTGGCCGGGTTCTATCAGTATTTCTTCGCAGAAATGCCCACGCGGCGGTACGGCGATGTTTGCATTCTTAGCACTAGCCGGCGACTTTGGTGGCACGGTAAGTCCTGCTTTGGTGGGCGGTCTTTCTGAAATGGCAGGTGGAAACCTTAAAATAGGTTTACTTGTTGCTACACTGTTCCCCATAATACTGGTTGTTGGATTAATTGTTTTAAAAGGGGTAAAAAATCAAAATGGCGATGAAAAAGCTCAACTTTAAATTGGCGCATAAATATTTTGTATGGGCAGAGTGCATTAAAGCATAGCCTTGCACCAAGGCAAAAGATATAGTATAATATTGATTCAAAAAAGATTTTTTGGGGATGAATTTTATGAAACCTATTGAAATTATTGCTCAAATTATTGGTATTATTGCGATGATGTTTAACATATTGTCCTATCAGGGCAAAAAACAACGGACGGTAATAACCTTGCAGCTGTTCGGTGCAACATTTTTTGCCATTAATTTTTTATTGCTTGGAGCTACCGTTGGGGGAATACTTAATATATTAGCGGCCGTTCGCGCTGTTGTATTTGTTTTCAAAGATAAGTTCAAAGCCGATAGCATTTATTGGTTTATAGCGTTTATCGCTTCATATATTGCGGTTTATGTTCTGAATTTCACCGTGTTCGGCAAAGAGCCGACAGTGTTTAATCTGATAATAGAGATATTGCCCGTTATCGGTATGCTATCTCTAAATATCGGCTTCAGACTTAAAGATTCCGCAAGTATCAGAAGGTGCGGACTTATAAGCTCACCCGCATGGCTTATATACAATATTGTAGCGGGCTCAGTTGGAGCAATTATCTGCGAAACAATTACATTGGTTTCCATATTTATCGGAATGTTCCGCCACGACAAAAAGGCAGATAAATAATAACTCAAAAAATATTTTTAGCTCCCTTGACTTTTACAGAAAAAGTGCTATTATAATATTATAATCTTTATTTTAAGGAGAGTTTTTATGAAAAAGTTAAGCTTATTAGTTGCATTGATTCTTTGCGTTACCATCGGCGGCGTTTACGCTACATGGAACTATGCTGAAAATGCGGCTACATCGCAGACAAAGTATTTCGACGCAGCAACAGTTATTACCGATAAGGTAGAAAGCCTTTCAAAAGGTACTATTAAGGTAGACACAACAAACCTTAAAATCACAATTGACGACACTGATGATGACTTTTACGGCGAACTCAAAATAGAAGGCTATGTAAGTGTTGAGTTTACTCCAAGTGCAGGTGCATCCCACGATGTTGCCAATAACGGTATCAAGATGCAGTATGTACTTGGCACTACCGATAACTTCAAATATTTAGGCAACGATATTTTCACGGTTGATGCTACTGCTCAGGTAGAGAGTGCTGCATCCAAGTCATTTACCATTGAAGCAGATGAACTCGCAAGCCTTATCACACTTAACACAGTTCAGCTTCCTACAGCCGCAGACTATACTGTTTTCAAGGCGGCTCTCCACAGCGGTTCTATCAGCATCACAGTATCTGAAGCCGCTTAATTACATATTTAAAGAGATAAAAGATATATTATCCCATGCACCGCATGGGGTAATATTTTTAGGAGTTTTAAAAATGTCGGGATATGACCTTTATATTCTGTTTTTATGTCTTGTGGTCTTTACCCTTTTAACAGGTCTTTTTTCGGTAATGCTTTACTACATAATCAAAATGACCTTAAAGAGTATAAAGCACGGACTTGAAGACGAAAAAATAACAACTGAATATAAGAATAATACCAAGACTGGTTGTATTTCTGATATTATCAGCAGGGTTATAACTATAATTTTGCTTGTGGTAATTCTCATAGCCTTTACAGCGTCAACCGTTACACACCTTTTAAGCAGTAATGTCAAGGGTAATTTGCCAATTCCTAAGGTGGTACTTTCGGATTCTATGTCCTTTAAGCATAGGGACAATACATATCTTGAAGAAAACGGTCTTGATGACCAGTTTGCAACCTTTGACCTTGTTTTTATAGAAAAGCTACCCGACGAATTTGAGCTTGAACTTTATGATATCGTGGTTTACGAATATCACGACGAGCTGATAATTCATAGAATAGTCGGCATTGAAGAGCCAAACGAGAATCACCCCGATAGAAGACATTTTATGCTCAAGGGTGACGCTTCAAAATACTCGGATGAATATCCTGTTCTATACGAACAGATGCGCGCAGTGTATAACGGCAAACATATAAAATATATAGGCAGTTTCTTTGCCTTTATGCAATCCCCCGCGGGTTATCTGTGTTTGCTTCTTGTAATATTCGCAGTGGTTGCGACCCCGATAGCCGAGAAAAAACTGCTACAAGCCAAGACTGAACGCCTTATAGAAATCGGCGTTATCGATGGGGAGAAGTAGTATGAAATCAGGTTTTTTACCAAAGCTTGTTATAATTATGCTTCTTGTTCTTTGTCTGAGCGTTTCAGGCATATATGCCGTTTGGAAATATTACGCTCCGTCTGACCCTGTAAACGAAAAGGTCCCTATGGCACTATTGTCATTTAAGTACGGAACGCTTTATATAACAGATGTCGCGGTTAATAGCGGAAGCTACTCGGCTGCCACTGCTAAAAAAACGGGCGAGCTTAATATAAGCGCAGACCTTACTCTTAATTCAAATACATCGTCTTCGGTAACCGTTGCGGTTACATTTTATAATAGTACCGATGTAAATTACTATTACAATAAAACCGAAGCGGTATCTTCTAATAATGATAATATCGGTTTTACCGTAACGGGAATAGAGCAAAAGGATGCCGTCACACCCAAGAGCTATAAAACAGTATATGTTTTATTTTCTTATAACGGTGGCGTATCAAACAACAAATCCCTTTTATCAGAGCTTCACTTTAATTTCGTTGTTGATAAAGATTCTATCGGCGGAATCGTTGCCCAGACGGCAGTAGACAGATTCAGAGATATACTTAATAACAAGGCATTTGAAAACTCGTATCAGACGCTTGAAGACGGAATGAACAACAGGTCGGGCTTTAATAAGGCGTCGGCGGTTACCTATATCGGAAATGTGTCGGGTTCAACAAGCGCCGATTCACAGCTTGTAGAATCCCTTTTCGGTGAAGAGTTTATGTCTATGGACCTTGACGGTGACGGAAACGCAGAGCCTATCACTATGATGATTAAGCGCGAAAACCTTGATAATGATATCACAACGGGCGGCACCTACACCTATACAAGCTGGGGACGCGAATACACCGTTGAAGGCGTTGAAATGACGCTTTATATCACATCCGAAAATCTTGATAATATATCAAGCGGTAAATCTGTGGTGGTTTATGCGGCATCGTTTACAAAGCTGTCTGATGGGGACGAATGGACCGACCTTGTGCCGTTAACAAAGGGTACGGCAAACGCTAACAACTACAGCGGCTACGGTAGCGCAAATTCCTTTAATACTGACACCTGGGTATCGGATGACGGTAAAAAGATAGGAGAACTCGCAATAGCCAATAAATAAAATGCATTTTAAAGCAGATAAATTTATCTTGCAAAAAAGGAACCGACTAATCAGTCGGTTCCTTTTTTGCGAATAATGGGTTTTTAGCAAACTGTTAATTTGCCTTTTCCCCCTTTTCATAAAAGCTTTTTTATGGTATACTGTTTATAATGTAAAAAATTAAGGTAGGTGAAGCAAATTGAAAGAACTGTGGGCAAAAATTAAAGAAGCGTTGGTGTCTGCTTTGCCGATTACGCTTTTGGTTTATCTTGTCGCTTTGCTTCCCGCATTTTCCTTTACAAAAGCAGAATTAATAAGCTTCACCGTAGGCGCTGTACTGTTGGTTTTGGGTATAGGCTTTTTTAACCTTGGCGCCGATATTGCTATGACACCAATGGGTGTTCATGTGGGCGCAGGACTCTCAAGGCAGAAAAAAATAGGTCTGTTACTGGCGGTGTGCTTTGTACTCGGTATGCTGATTACCATTGCCGAGCCTGATTTACAGGTGCTTGCTAATCAGGTAAGCTCTGTAATGAACGGAAAGCTTTTAATATATACAGTCGGCTTCGGCGTCGGCGCATTTTTAGTCTTTGCTGTTTTGAGAATTATCTTTAAGCGTCGGCTCTCCAGCCTTTTAATGCTTTTTTATATGCTTCTATTCTCCCTGTCGCTTATTTTGTCGGTAAATGGAAATATTGAATTACTGCCTATGGCGTTCGACTCGGGCGGTGTTACTACAGGTCCTATTACTGTTCCGTTTATTGTGGCACTCGGTGTCGGTATATCAAGCGTTTTAGGAGACCGTCGCAGTCAGGAAAATAGCTTCGGTCTGGTCGCACTTTGCTCGGTAGGTCCAATTCTCGCCGTTTTGTTACTTGGAATATTCGCCCGTAACGACTTAAATTATACTGTCAGCTACGGCTCTGTAGAAAACGATATTTTAGCGGCGTATCTTGAAAATGCCGCACACACAGCAAAAGAAGTAGCGGTGGCGTTAGGTCTTATCGTGGCGTTCTTCCTGATGTGTCAGATTTTCTTTTTAAAGCTTAAAAAAAGACAGCTTCTCAAAATAGGTGTCGGTGTCGCGTTTACCTATTTAGGCCTTGTTCTGTTTTTGACAGGCGTTAATGTAGGCTATATGCCGATAGGTTATAAAATGGGACTGCAATTATCATCTCTGCACCCCGCACTGCTTGTGGTATTTGGTCTTGCAATGGGTGTTCTCGCCATGTTGGCAGAGCCCGCAATCCATGTGCTTAACTCACAGGTTGAAGATGTAACGGGCGGCTATGTCAGTAAAAAATCAATGTTGATAGGGCTTTGTACCGGTGTCGGCGTCGCTATTGCTTTAAGTGTTGTGCGAATTATCTTTGATTTTTCTTTGGTATATTACATTATTCCCGGTTACTTTATTTCTTTAGCGCTTTCTCTTTTTGTACCACCCGTATACACTGCTATAGCATTTGACTCGGGCGGTGTGGCAAGCGGTCCTATGACATCGGGCTTTATTTTACCCTTTGCCGTATAACACCGATTTCTTTTTTAGAAATCGGTGTTATTATATATTATAATGTATTGAGTTTTCACATTTTTGTTTTAAAATATATATTGACTTTAGCGCGGTGATGTGTTAACATAGTATAGTATTAAATTTTAAGGAGTAAAATTATGCAAAGATTTCGAACCGATTCTATCGACAGGTTGTTCAAAACCCTATTAAATTTAGAAAATATAGAAGAGTGCTACAATTATTTTGAAGACCTTTGCACCATAAAGGAAATTCAGGACATGGCGCAAAGGTTAGATACCGCCATTTTACTGTCCGAAGGCTTAAGCTACCAAAAGATTACAGAACAGGTAGATGTCAGCACCGCTACAATCGGTAGGGTTAGCAAATGTCTTAATTACGGAAGCGGCGGCTATCGCGCGGCAATAGAAAAGTTAAACAAAACGGGGGACGGCAATGAATAATTATCAAGACTCCTTTAACTTTAACGAAAAGGTAATATTTGCGCTTCGTGCTCTTTATTCTGCTCGTGGGTATACCCCGTATAAAATGAGCAAGTTTGAAGAGTATGATTTATATGCGCGCAATAAAGATTTTTTGATTTCCGATAGTGTAATAACCTTTACCGATACAAACGGAAAGCTTATGGCACTAAAGCCCGATGTTACATTATCTATTATAAAGAATATAAATATAGAGCCCGACTGTATACAAAAGGTTTTTTATAACGAAAATGTATACCGCGTATCAAAGGGAAGCCACGCATATAAGGAAATTATGCAGGCGGGTCTTGAGTGCTTTGGAGATATTGACGACTACAGTATCTGCGAAGTTATAACCCTTGCGGCCAAGAGCCTTAAAACAGTATCGGACAAAGGTGTGCTTGATATTTCCCATTTAGGACTGCTTCAGAGTGTGATAAAGGATTTTAATATACCCGAAAATCTTTTTGGCGATATATTAAGACTCGCAGGGGAAAAGAATGCTCACGAGTTGGTAGCACTACTTGACAGTAACAATGTACCGACCGAGAGCCGTGACATATTAAAGCTTTTGGTGTCTACAGTTGGCAATCCTTTAACGGTTTTACCGCGGCTTGAGGCTGTGCTGGATGGCAAGGCGGACACTGCCACTATAAAACAGCTGCTAAGAATCTGCAATGCCCTGGACGACGATATAAAGGAAATGATACGAATAGACTTTTCGGTTGTAAACGATATAAAATACTACAACGGAATTGTGTTTAAGGGCTTTATTGAAGGCATACCTACAAGTATACTATCAGGCGGTCAGTACGATAAGCTTATGCAAAAAATGAAGCGCAAGAGCGGTGCTATAGGCTTTGCGGTATATCTTGATATGCTTGAAAGGTTTAACAAGACGGCGGCAGAATACGATGTTGATATACTGCTTACCTATTCTGACGATACCGATTTAGTAGCCCTTAATAAGTATGCAGAAGAGCTGATAAATAGCGGCAAGAGAGTTTTGGTAAGCCGAGAAATTCCGCAAAACATAAAATACGAAAAACAGATATGCTGTACTAAGAAAGGCTGATATATTTGAAAACAATGCTTAATGTTGCTCTGCCAAAAGGAAGGCTTGGCGAAAAGGTCTACGCTATGTTCGAAAAGGCGGGGTTTGAATGCCCATCAATAAAAGAAAACAACCGAAAGCTTATTTTTGAAAACGAGAAATTAGGCGTTCGTTACTTTTGGGTAAAGCCGTCGGATGTTGCAATATATGTTGAGCGCGGAGCCGCCGATGTCGGCGTTGCGGGCAAAGATATTTTACTTGAATATGAGCCTGAGGTTTATGAGCTTTTAGACTTAAATATTGGCAAATGTCGTATGGCAGTAGCGGCAAAAAAGGATTTCCGTTATGATATGAACAGCACACTTCGTGTTGCCACAAAATTTAAAAATATTGCAAGTGGCTACTACCGTTCACGCGGTATGGACATTGATATAATTCACTTAAACGGCTCAATTGAAATTGCCCCGATTTTAGATTTATCGGATGTAATAGTTGATATAGTGGAAACAGGAACAACGCTCAAAGAAAACAACTTAGAAGTATTTGAAGAAATTGTACCCATAAGCGCCCGTCTTATCGCAAATAAAACAAGCTTTAAGTTCAAGGCAGAAAAAATAGAAAAAATAGTACGGGAAATAGCTAAACAGACGGAGGCTTAAAATGATTAAAATCTTAAAATACGGTGAGGTTTCAAATTCTGAAATTTTTGCCCGCGCGGAATCGGCATTTAATTTTGAAGATATAGTTGCTGAAATTATAGAAAATGTTAAAGTAAACGGTGATAAGGCGCTCTTCGAGTATTCCGAAAAATTCGACAAGGCAAAGCTTGGCAGCCTAATTGTAACCAAAGAAGAAATAGATGAAGCCGTAGCGGCAGTAGAACCTAAATTTCTTGAAATTTTGGAAAGTGCGGCAGAAAATATTCGCACCTTTCATCAAAAACAGGTACGACAGGGCTTTGAAATTAAGAAAAAAGACGGCGTTATTATAGGTCAGAAAATAACCCCCGTTGATAAAGCAGGTCTTTATGTTCCGGGCGGTACCGCGGCATACCCGTCCACCGTTTTAATGGACTCAATCCCTGCAAAGATTGCAGGCTGCAAGGAAGTTGTTATGGTGACGCCACCGAGCGCTACGGGTAAAGTAAACCCCGTAATTCTTGCGGCGGCAAAAATTGCGGGAATTGATAAAATATTTAAGGTTGGCGGCGCACAGGCTATAGCCGCATTAGCTTATGGTACTGAGAGTGTACCTAAGGTTGATAAAATCGTGGGGCCCGGTAATGCCTTCGTTGCCGAAGCCAAAAAACAGGTTTTCGGTCAGGTGTCTATTGATATGATAGCAGGTCCCAGTGAAATTTTAATTGTGGCAGACGGCAAATCAAATCCTGCTCATGTAGCGGCAGACTTGCTTTCTCAGGCAGAACATGATAAAATGGCAAGCGCGGTGCTTGTTACCGACAGTATGGATTTAGCAGAACAGGTAAGCGAAGAATTAGAAAAACAGATACCGCAGCTTTTGCGCTGTGAGATTGCCCGTGTGTCAATTGATAATAACGGCAAAATCATAGTGGCGGAAAATTTGCAAACGGCAATTGATATTGCAAACGAAATAGCGCCCGAGCACCTTGAACTGTTGGTGGACGACCCCTTCTATTATCTTGATAGTATTAGCCACGCGGGGTCTGTCTTTATGGGCAGAAACTGTCCCGAAGCGTTGGGTGACTATTATGCCGGTCCTAACCATACTCTGCCCACAAGCGGTACCGCAAAATTCTCAAGTCCCTTGTCGGTGGATGATTTTATAAAGAAAACACAGTATACCTATTATACTAAGGAAGCATTAAGCAGCGTGGCAGAAGATGTAGCTTTCTTTGCTGAAAAGGAAGGCCTTACCGCCCACGCTAAAAGCGCAGTAATTCGCACGGAGGAAGATTAAGTGAGTCGTTTTTTAAGCTCAAAATATGCGACGCTTTCCCCCTATACACCGGGGGAACAGCCAAAAGATATGCGATATGTAAAACTAAATACGAATGAGTCGCCCTTTCCGCCGTCTCCAAAGGCTCAGGTGTTAGCAGCGGCAGCGGCAAAAAATCTGCAGCTTTATTCAGACCCCGAGTGTACCGAGCTTGTAAATACGGCGGCGGAATACTTCGGTGTAGAAAAGGATGAAATTCTGTTTACCAACGGCTCAGATGAAATTTTGAACTTTGCCTTTATGGCTTTTTGCGACGAAAGTAACGGCGCGGCATTTCCCGATATAACCTACGGATTTTATTCGGTTTTTGCCGAGTTAAATAAGGTGCCGTACACATTAATTCCGTTAAAGGAAGATTTTTCGGTTGATATAAATGACTATAAGGGAATTGACAAAACAATATTTCTCGCAAACCCTAATGCACCAACAGGTATTGCTCTAACAGTAGAGCAAATAGAAGAAATCATCAAATCAAACCCCAATAATGTTGTGGTAATTGATGAAGCCTATGTTGATTTTGGCACGCAAAGTGTGGTGCCCCTTATAAAAAAATACGATAATCTTTTAGTAACACAAACCTTTTCAAAATCACGCTCCCTTGCGGGCGGCAGACTCGGCTTCGGTATAGGAAGTGCCGCACTTATAAGGGATTTGAATACCATTAAGTATTCCACCAATCCTTATAATGTAAACCGTATGACTATGGCGGCGGGTATCGGCTCACTAAAGGATGATACATATACAAAAGAAAATTGCGCCGAAATACAGTCAGTGCGAGAGTGGACTACGGCAGAATTGCTTAAATTATCGTTTACTGTGACAAATTCACTTGCTAACTTTATTTTTGCTAAGCACAGTATGGTGCAGGGCAAGGAAATTTATTTAAGACTTAAAGAAAAGGGCGTTCTTGTGCGCCATTTTGAGAAAGAAAGACTTTATGACTATAACCGTATTACCGTAGGCAGTAAGGAACAAATGATTATATTTATTGAAACCTTGAAAAAGGTTTTGGAGGAGCTTGTATGAGAAACTCTGTGATTAACAGAAAAACAGCCGAGACCGATATTACATTAAAACTTAATATTGACGGTAAGGGCGACAGTAAAATTGCTACGGGTTGTGGTTTTCTTGACCATATGCTAACCCTTTTTGCCAAGCACGGCAGATTTGATTTGGAAGTAAAATGTGTGGGAGACACTCATGTTGATGACCACCATACTGTAGAAGATGTGGGAATATCGTTAGGTCTTGCATTCAAGGAAGCTTTAGGGGACAAAAAAGGCATTGTGCGTTACGGCTATATGGTGCTTCCTATGGATGAAGCACTTATACTTACCGCCATTGATTTTTCGGGCAGATGTTATTTGGGGTACGATATGGACATACCCGCCGAAAAGGTCGGCACCTTTGATACAGAGCTTACCGAAGAGTTCTGGTATGCCTTTGTAAGAAATGCCGAGTGTACCTTGCATATCAAAGAAATTGACGGTGTAAACTCTCACCACATTATAGAAGGGGCGTTTAAATCGGCGGCGCACAGCATTAAGGATGCCGTGAAAATAGACCCCGAATTAAACGGAGAAGTTCTGTCCACGAAAGGTGTTTTATAATGGTAGCCATTGTTGATTATGGTGTTGGAAATCTTTTTTCCTTAAAAAGCTCACTGTCGGCCATTGGCGCAGATGTGGTTGTAACGGCAGAAAGGGAAGTTCTTGCCGCCGCCGCCCATATTATACTGCCAGGTGTCGGCGCGTTTGAAGATGCGGCAAGGAAGCTCCGAGATAGCGGACTTGATAAAACAATTATAGAGTTAGCAAACGGCGGTAAGCCGCTTTTGGGTATTTGCCTTGGCATGCAGCTTCTGTTTGATGAAAGCCTTGAATACGGCGAGCACAAGGGATTAGGTCTTATAAAGGGAACAGTAAAGCCTATAAAGGATGTAATTCCCGAAAATTATAAAATTCCGCATATTGGGTGGAATCCCTTGATTTTCAAAAAACAAACACCCTTGTTTGCCAATATAAATGACGGCGATTGCGTATATTTTGTTCATTCGTTTTATGCCGATGACTGTGAAGAATCGGTAATAGCTACTGCCGAATACGGCGCCGAGCTTACTGCGGCCGCCCACAATAAAAATGTTTTCGGCTGTCAGTTTCATCCCGAAAAAAGCGGCAAGATAGGACTAAGAATTCTTAAAGCATTTATAGACCTAAAGGAGAGCGACTTATGTTAATTTACCCCGCTATTGATTTGTTTGGCGGTAAGGCGGTGCGCCTTTATAAAGGCGACTATAATGAAATGACCGTTTATAACGAGAATCCATTAGAAGTAGCAAAGGACTTTAAAAAAAGCGGTGCTACACATATTCATCTTGTGGATTTGGAAGGCGCAAAAAGCGGCGACACCCCGAATCTTCACACCGTAATAAATATAAAGAAAAATACAGGCCTTTTCTGTGAAATAGGCGGCGGCATCAGAAATATGCAGACGATAGACCGTTATATAGAGGCGGGTGTTGACCGCGTAATTCTCGGAACTGCCGCAGTAACCGAAGAAGGCTTTGTGGAAGAAGCGGTAAAAAAATACGGCGAGAAAATAGCGGTAGGTATTGATATAAAGGACGGCTTTGTTGCCATAAAGGGTTGGACGCAAAAGTCAAGTCTTGAAGCCTTTGCATTTTGCGAAAAAATGGAAAAGTTAGGTGTTAAAACCGTTATATGCACCGATATTTCAAAGGACGGTGCAATGCAGGGCACAAACCACGGGTTATACCGCGAACTGTCGCAAAAATTCGCTCTTCAGATTATCGCGTCGGGCGGTGTGTCATCATTGGATGATGTAGAAAGACTTGCAAGGTTAAATCTCTACGGCGCAATAATCGGCAAGGCATATTATACAGGTGCCATCGACTTAAAAACGGCAATTGAGGTGGCAAAATGATTACAAAAAGAATTATTCCCTGTTTGGATGTTAAGGACGGCAGGGTTGTAAAGGGCGTAAATTTTGAAGGACTGAGTGATGTTTCATCCCCTGTGTCCCTTGCAAAATTTTACAGTGACTGCGGCGCCGACGAGCTCGTTTTCTATGATATAACCGCGTCATCCGACGGCAGACGATTGTTTACCGATATTTTATGTGAAACGGCAAAAAGCGTGTTTATACCACTGACGGTTGGCGGCGGAATCAACACACTCGATGATTTTGACAGGGTGCTTAAATGCGGCGCAGATAAAGTAAGTGTAAATTCGGGTGCTATAAAAAATCCCGAGCTTGTAAATGCGGCGGCAAAGCTTTACGGCGACCAGTGTGTTGTACTGTCGGTTGATATTAAGCGTGTTGGTGGCAAATTCTGTGTATTTGCCAAGGGCGGCAGAGAAAACACTGGGATGGAAGCAATTGAGTGGATTAAGCGTTGCGTTGGAAACGGCGCGGGTGAAGTCGTAGTAAACTCAATTGATACTGACGGGGTAAAAAAAGGGTTTGACCTTGAAATGCTCGACGCGGTATGTAATGCGGTGTCTGTCCCCGTAATAGCATCGGGTGGTGCTGGCAAAATAGAAGATTTTATCACACTTTTTAATACCTTACCAAAAGTAGATGCAGGACTTGCCGCATCTATATTCCATTTCGGCGAAGTAAAAATAGCCGACCTTAAAAAAGAAATGGCAAAGAACGGTATTTCTACAAGACTATAAAGGAGAATATTATGATAGATACTAAAAGTTTAAATTTCGGAAAAGACGGTCTTATTCCTGCGATAGTCGTGGATTCGGTTACAAAGAAGGTACTGACTTTAGCTTATATGAACGAAGAAAGCCTTAAACTCTCTATGGAAAAGGGACTTACCACCTTTTACAGTCGTTCAAGACAGGAGCTGTGGCTTAAGGGCGAGACCAGTGGCAACTATCAGCACATTGTATCAATTACCGCAGACTGTGATAATGACGCCTTGGTGGTGGTGGTAGAGCCTGACGGCCCCGCTTGTCACACAGGTACATTTTCTTGCTTCCAGAATCCCGTTTATCAAAGTGAAGATTTGCACGAATTTTCGTATCAGGGCTTAATGGAGCTTATTGGTGGAAGAAAGACAGATAAAAAGGAAGGCTCTTATACCACATATCTGTTCGAAAAGGGAATTGACAAAATACTTAAAAAGGTGGGCGAGGAGTCAACCGAAGTTATTATTGCCGCTAAAGACAATGATAAGGCCGAAACGGTATACGAAATAGCCGATTTGGCATATCATGTAATGGTGCTTATGATTGAAATGGGAATAACGCTCGAAGATATTCACAAAGAACTCGCTTCCCGTCATGTAATAGACCATAAGGTAAAGCAGGAGAAAATGACAAAATGATAATTAGTGACCTTCATGTTCACACAAACTATTCCGATGGAAAAGATGGCCCCGAAGAAATGGTGCTGTCGGCTATAGAAAAGGGTATTTCCACAATAGGCTTTTCCGACCATTCCTATACCCATTTTGATGAATCCTACTGTATAGGAAAGGAAAGGGTAGAGGAATACATTAAGGAAATAAATGCGCTTAAAGAAAAATACAGCGGCAAAATTGAAATTTTGTGCGGCATTGAGCAGGATTTTTATTCCGACTACCCAACCGATAGGTTTGATTTCGTAATAGGCTCTGTACACTATTTCAAATTTGATGACACCTATATTCCGGTTGATGAAAGTCGGGAAATTTTAGAAAATGCGGCAAAGGAATTTTGCGGCGGCGATATTTATACGCTAATCGAAGAGTATTATAAATGTGTTGCCAAGGTTGCCCAAAAGACAAAAGCCGACATTATAGGTCACTTTGATTTAATAACAAAGTTCAATGAAAACGGAGAAATATTCGATACAAAGCATCCGCGATATATTAAGGCGGCACAAGCGGCGGTAGACAAGCTGTTAACCGCTAATATTCCGTTTGAAATTAATACGGGCGCCATTTCGCGCGGCTACCGAACAACACCTTACCCCGAAGACAATATTATAGAATATATAAAGACAAAGGGCGCCAAATTTATTACTTCAAGTGATGCTCACAGTGCCGATGCGTTGGCTTTCGGCTTCCGTGACTTTTATGAAAGGGCTAACTGACAATGCGTAGAATAGAAGAAATAGATAAGAATTTTGAAATTGAATCAAAAATAGAAAAGCCGGATATTGTTTTCCGTTCGGTTTTAAGCGAGCCTTTTAGTATACACGGGGTGTTTTATAAGGACGGAAAATTCCGCAGAATGCCCGAAGAAGTCGCTAAAAGTGTGAGTGACGGCGTACATTATAACAGTACATCTACATCGGGTGGCAGAATACGCTTTTGTACAGACAGTGAATATGTAGCTATCTCGGTTAAAATGGGTAGAATAAGCAAAATGCCGCATTTTGCCCTTAGCGGCTCGGCGGGACTGGATATGTATGTAAGGGAAGATAAGGATTATAGGTTTAATAACACCTTTATACCGCCCTATGAACTTGAAAACGGCTATGAAGCGGTTTACACATTTAAGAGTAAAAAAGTTCGAGATATTATGATTAATCTTCCGCTTTACAGTGAAGTAACCGAGATGTATATAGGGTTGCAAAACGGAGCTATGCTATCAAAAGCCGCACCATACAGCAAACAAGGTAAAATTGTTTTTTACGGCAGTTCAATTACACAAGGCGGATGCGCGACACGACCGGGCAACGCGTACCCAAGTATTATTTCAAATCATTTTGATATTGACTACCTAAACCTTGGCTTTTCGGGCAATTGCAAGGGCGAACAGGCTATGGCAAACTATATAGCAGGGCTTGATATGAAGCTGTTTGTGCTCGACTATGACCATAATGCACCAAACCCTGAACACCTTAAAGCCACCCACGAAAATGTGTTCAAAACGGTCCGCGCGGCAAACCCCGATTTACCCATAATTATAACGAGTGCGACATCCTTTATGAAGGAAAAAGAGAAAAGAAGGCAGATTATTTATTCAACATATAAAAATGCCGTACAAAGCGGCGACAAAAATGTTTATTTTTGGGATGGAACAAAAGAGTTTGCCGAATATGAAGATTTCGGCACGGTGGAAGGCTGCCACTCAAACGATATGGGCTTTTGGGCAACGGCAAAGTCCCTCCAAAAATTAATAGAAAAGATAATATAAAAAGCACCCGAAAGGGTGCTTTAATTATTTGAATAAATATTCGGCTAATTTTTCTACATCTCTATCAAAAAGGTAACCTTCAATTCCTGCATTTACCGCACCGTTTATGTTCTTCTCGCTGTCATCTATAAAAATGCAGTCATCGGCATTAAGGTTATATGTATTTAAAAGGTGGCAAAAGATTTCTTTGTCGGGTTTCACAATACCGAGCGGACCCGAAAAAACAAGCCCATCAAAAAGGGAAAACAGTTCGTTTATGGGTGCAATATTTTTATAATCTTCAGCAAAACCGATGCTTATGTTGGACAACAAAAATATCTTTTTTTCGCTTTCCTTAAGCTTTTTTACAAGCTCTGGCATACCATCAATAAACGGCAAATTATAAGCCCAATTTTTATATACCTTTGCGGCGACTTCGTGAAGATGAGAAGGCAACTGTTCGCAAAAACCGTCAATTACTTCACTATCGGTAATTGAGCCGTCATCAAGCGGGTCCCAATATTTTCTGTCAAAAACCGCATCGGCAATAAGGCGGGCATCGTCTTGGTCGCTTACATACTGTTTTGTCATATATTCGGGTGAAAACTCTACGAGCACCTTGCCAAAATCAAAAATAATATTATTTTTCAAAAAATCATTCCTTAAATTGTTTTACAAAACGATTTTATCAGTTTATAATATAATTGTCAAATTATTAATTTAACAGTAAAAATTTGTTAACAAATAAAGCGTACAATGTTAACAAAGGAGTGTTTTTATGAAAAAAGGTTTATGTTCTCTGTTGGCGATGGTATTAATGTCTGTATGTTTTTTGTGCTCTTGTAAAGCAAATGACAAAATAGATGCGGTAGACATTGTTTTGTCTGATACGGAAATAACGGTAGACGGAGCCACTGTATCTAAAGATAAAGAATCGGCGGTGTATGTAGCAAACGATATAGTTTACTACGAAACGGAAAAAGATTTTACCTATGGCGAAGGCCGAGAAGCCGACGCTCATACTGTAGAAGAAGCCGCGTCGCATACGGTTGTGCATATAAGTAAAGCGGGCAACTATAGGTTGTCGGGAAAATTGTCTTCGGGTCAGATAGCCGTAGACTTAGGCGAAGAAGCCGAGAGTGATGAAACAAAGGCGGTAACCCTTATTTTAAACGGAGTCGACATAAAGTGTACTGTAGCCCCTGCAGTTATTTTTTATAATGTGTATGAGTGTGGCAGCAAGGAAGAAGAAACTGCAACTCAAAAGGTGGACACTTCTTTAGCGGGAGCAAATGTAATTATAGCAGATAAGACCGAAAATAATATAGAAGGCTCTTATGTTGCTAAAATATATAAATCCGTTACTTTAAGCGAAGACGGCACCGAAGTGACCGACAGTAAAAAGCTTCATAAATATGACGGAGCATTTTATTCAAAAATGTCAATGAATGTATCAGGCGAAAAAAAGGGTAACGGCATTCTGAATATTAAAGCGGAAAACGAAGGGCTTGATTCCGAACTGCATCTCACAATAAACGGCGGTAACATAAATATAGAGTCAGGAAATGACGGTATCAATACAAACGAAGATAATATATCGGTTACCACCATAAACGGCGGCAATATTAATATAACTGCAAACGGCGCAACGGGCGAAGGTGACGGAATCGACTCAAACGGTTGGTTGGTAATTAACGGCGGCTCGGTTACGGCGTACGGTTGCGGAATAAGCGGCGACGCGGGTATAGATTCTGATAAAGGAATTTATATAAACGGCGGCGAAGTATTAGCGACGGGAAATATGTTTGATAGCGTTGCATCGCAAAAGCAAAACTATGCGGTATTTACCTTTGCCAAGAAACAAAAAGGCGGAGAAAAATATACCCTTAAAGACGAAAATGGTAAGGTGGCCGCCGAATACACCCCGCAAAACGATTTTACAATACTTGTAATCTCATCCGAAAAACTAAAAGCCGCAGACTACACCTTCTATTGCGGTGATAAACAAATGGTGTGTAGCGCGGGTATGATGGGCGGTATGCAACGCCCACAAATGCCGCAAGAAGGAATGCCCGAAGGTGAAATTCAGCCGGGGGAAGGAACTGAATTGCCAAACGGTGAAAACTTTGCCCGACCCGAAGTAATGCCTGAGTTACCAAACGGCGAAATGCCGACAAGACCTGAAAATGATAAAGAGTTTTCACCCAACGGTCAAATGCAGTCGGCGGGCAGTGAAATCTTCACAATAAATGCGGGCGGAAATTTCTTTGGCAATATCAAAATAAAATAACTTTTTTAAGTCGTGGGTATTCGCCCACGACTTGTTTTTTTATATTGATAATGTTATAATTTAAAAAACTGTAAAAATTTTTATAGGAGAAAAAATGGAAATAGTATTACTTACGGCGCTTGGTGTCGGCGGTGCTACGGTTGTCGGTGCCGCGCTTGGCTTTTTATTTAAAAAGGTATCGCATAAATTCAGTGATATGATATTAGGCTTTGCCGCAGGTGTTATGATGTGTGCGGCTGTGGTGGGACTAATATTACCGTCACTTGAAGGCGGTAAATTTGCACCAATTGTAACCGTGGCGGGTGTATTTTGCGGCGCAGTGGTGCTTAATATTATTGACCGCGCAGTACCACACCTTCATAAACTTGTTGGCGGTGACAGTGAGCGGCATCCTGAAAGTGTAAAGCAAATAAATAAAATTTTGCTGTTCGTTTTGGCAATAGCAATACACAATTTTCCCGAAGGCATTGCGGCAGGTGTCGGCTTTGGCTCGGGCAATACGGCAGATGCTATTACAATTGCGGGTGGTATTGCACTACAGAATATACCCGAAGGTATGGTAATTATAGGTCCAATGCTTGCCGCAGGAATAAACCGAAAAAACACATTTTTAATTGCCGCCGTTACGGGACTTATTGAAGTTGTCGGCACATTTTTGGGGTATTTTGCGGTAAGTCTGTCGTCGGCAGTACTGCCGTTTGCACTTGCCTTTGCAGGTGGCACAATGCTTTATATTATAAGCGATGAAATGATACCCGAAACCCACGCTCACGGGAATGAGCGGAGTTCAACTTATGCCTTGCTTATCGGCTTTTGCCTTATGCTGCTGGTAGATTTTTATTTGTAGGTGAATTATAAATGATTAGTATTGTTGTACCTGTATTTAACGAAGAGTCGGCTTTGCCGCTGTTCTTCAAAGAGCTAACCCGCGTAACAGACAGCGAAATAACTGAAGAGAGCTTTGAGTTTTTATTTGTTAATGATGGTTCGGTTGATAAAAGCCTTGATATTATAAAAGAAATGGCTGGAAAGGATGACAGGGTAAAATACCTGTCCTTTTCCCGAAATTTCGGCAAGGAAGCGGCAATATATGCGGGTCTTAAATATAGTACGGGCGATTTTGTTGCCGTTATGGATGCCGATTTACAGGACCCGCCTTCATTATTGCCCGAAATGTATAATGCTGTAAAAAGCAGTAAATACGATAGCGTTGCAACAAGGCGCGTCAGCCGCAAGGGAGAGCCCGCCATACGCTCTTTGTTTGCAAGAATATTTTATAAATTAATGAACAGAATTTCCGACACCGAGCTTGTAGACGGTGCGAGAGATTATAGACTTATGAACAGAAAATTTGTAAACGCGCTACTGGGAATGGGAGAGTATAATCGCTTTTCAAAGGGGCTTTACGGATGGGTAGGCTTTAAGACAAAGTGGTTTGAATTCGAACACTGCACCCGTATTGCAGGGGAGTCCCGTTGGTCATTTGGAAAACTGTTCTTATATGCGCTTGACGGAATTGCCGCATTTTCCACAACACCGCTTGTTATTTCTGCCGTGCTTGGAGTACTGCTTAGCGTTATAGCCTTTATTGCGCTCATATTTATAATTGTCAGGCGCCTTGTTTTCGGCGATGCCGTACAGGGTTGGGCATCTACTATATGTGTAATGCTTTTTGTGGGGGGAATACAGCTTTTGTTTATGGGCGTTCTCGGCCAGTATTTAGCGAAGACCTACCTTGAAACCAAAAAGAGACCCGTATTTATATTGGATGAAAGCAATATAATAATTAATTCTTGAAAAAGAACTTCAAAAATGGTATAATTGTTCTGTAAAATAAAAAAAGGAGTAAAATTATGAAAAAAATCATCTCTCTATTACTTGTAATGGCTCTGGCTCTTACACTTGTTGCTTGCGGTGGTGCAGGTGGCACATTAACTATGGGTACAGGCGGAACAGCCGGTACATATTACGGCTACGGCGGTATTCTCGGCAATCAGATTAAAGCCACCACGGGAATTACTGTAAATGTTGTTTCTACCGACGGTTCAAAAGCCAACATTCTCGGTATTGAAGCGGGCAACTATCAGCTTGGCACAGTTCAGTCTGATGTTATGGCTTATGCTTGGGAAGGCGCCCGTTCTTTTGAAAAAGAAGGTAAAATTGAATCCTTCCGTGTTATCGGCGGTCTTTATGCAGAAGCGGTTCAGCTTGTAACAATGGACCCCAGTATTAAGAGTGTTGCGGATTTAAGAGGCAAAAAGGTTTCTATCGGTGCGGCAGGCTCGGGTGTTTACTTTAACGCAGTTGATATTCTTGCAGCTGCAGGTATGACAGAAAACGACATTATTCCGCAGTATCAGTCATTTGCTGATTCGGCAGATGCATTAAAGGACGGCAAAATTGATGCCGCATTTATCGTTGCAGGCGCTCCGACTCCTGCTATTCAGGAGCTTTGCACTACTTCAAGTGCTTATCTCGTTCCGATTGACGGCGATATTGCCGCAGCTCTTATGAATAATTCAAATTTCTATACTACATATAAAATCCCTGCAAACACCTATCCGGGACAGACTGCGGATGTTACAACCGTTACCGTTAAGGCAACCCTTATTGTAAGTGCCGCAACATCCGAAGAAGATGTATACAATATTACAAAGGCTATCTTTGATAATATTCCGGCTATTACAACAGCACACGCAAAGGGCGCAGAATTATCACTTGAAAACGCTACTACAGGTATGGCCGCTCCGTTCCACAAGGGCGCCGCTAAATACTTTGCAGAAAAGGGTATTACTGTAGAGTCTAAGTAATTATACTGTTTGTCTTATTAATTGGCTGCAGTGAAAAAGGCTGTGGCCAATTTTATTTTATTAAACTTTTAAGGAGGATTCTATGTCACTTTTTAAGAAAAAGAAGGAACAGACGGTTGATACCGCCATGGACCTTGATTCCGTAATGAAAAAATTTGACCGTGAATCCAACACACGCGTATGGGAAGGTACTCCAAGATTTATTGTGAACTGTGTTTTAGCATCCTTTTCGGTGTTTTGCATATATGTAACACTGTTTGCAACCTGGCTTGATGAAATTCGACTTACTTCCTTTATGGCATTTATTATGTTTATCGGTTTTTTGGTGTTCCCCGCCAAGAAGGGCACACAAAAGGTAAACTTTATGCCGTGGTACGATATTCTGCTAATGATAGCAGGTACAGGCTCGTTCCTTTATTATACCTTTAATGCAACCGAAATTGTTTCGCGTTACAAAATCACTTCAATTGAAGTGGCAATAGGCATTGTAGGTATTTTATGCCTTGCTGAGCTTTGCAGAAGAAGTGTTGGATTACCCATTTTGTGTGTTGCGGGCGCTTTGCTTGGCTATGCACTTATCTGGGGCTCTACTAATCCCAGTATTATGGCGCGTATAACCGAAAATGTGCGGGTGCTTTTCTATTCAAAGGAAGGTATACTCTCAACCCCTGTTAATGTTTGCTCGAAATATATTGTTATGTTTATAATTTTCGGCGCATTTTTGGAGCGTACAGGTATTGCTGAGTTCTTTATTCAGATTGCCAACGCTTTGGTTGGCCGTTTCTCAGGTGGCCCTGCAAAGGTTGCGGTTGTAGCAAGTGCTTTAGAAGGTATGGTTTCGGGCTCATCGGTTGCAAATACCGTAGGTTCGGGCGCTGTTACAATTCCGCTTATGAAGAAAACCGGCTACAAGCCCGAATTCGCCGCCGCAGCAGAAGCTGCCGCGTCCACAGGTGGACAGATAATGCCACCTATTATGGGAGCTGCCGCCTTTCTTATGGCGGAAACAGTGGGTGTATCATATTCCAATATAGTTGTTAAGGCAATTTTACCCGCAGTTCTTTACTTTGCAGGTGTATTTATTACCGTTCACCTTGAAGCCAAGAAGGAAGGACTTCGCGGACTCACAAAGGAAGAACTGCCGAGACTTAAACCGCTTCTTAAACAGACATATTTGCTTCTTCCCCTTATATTACTTATTTATCTTGTCGGCACAAGCACACGCTCTATTGCTTATGCTGCGGCAATTGCGATTGTGGTTGCAATTGTAGTCAGTATGTTCAAAAAAGAAACCCGTATGACACCTAAAAAGCTGCTTGAAGCATTAGCGGCAGGCGGACAGGGTATGATTACCGTAGCTGCGGCTTGCGGTGTTGCAGGTATTGTTGCAGGTGTAATTGGTGTTACAGGACTTGCCTATATGCTCTTTAACGGTATTGTAGCACTTGCAGGCAATCAGGTTATAATCGCATTATTCCTTACAATGCTTTGCTGTATCGTGCTTGGTATGGGTGTTCCCACAACCGCCAATTACTGCATTATGGCGGCAACCTGTGCCCCTATTTTAGTACAGATGGGCGTTCCAATGATAGCCGCGCACTTCTTTGTGTTCTATTTCGGTATCGTTGCCGACTTAACACCACCCGTAGCCTTGGCGGCATATGCAGGCGCGGCAATAGCGGGGGCAAACCCAATGAAGACTGCTATTACTTCGACAAAATTGGCAGTAGGTGCGTTTATAGTGCCTTATGTTTTCGCACTTAACCCCGCAATGCTGTTTATTGATACTTCAGTTCCCGAAGTAATACTTATTTGTATAACTTCACTTGTTGGCATCTTTGCAGTATCGGCTTCTCTTGAAGGTTACTTCTTAAAGCATATGAGCTGGTATGAAAGAATAATTTCAGTAGTCGGCGGACTATTGCTAATATACCCGGGTATTATTACCGACAGTATAGGCCTTGCGCTTGTAGCGGTTGTAGTAGTAATTCAAATTGTAAAAAGAAAAAGAGAAAAACAGTTAGCATAATAAAAAACCGTGCGCAAAGTAATTTTACGCACGGTTTTTATTGACTTTTTGCTTATGTTTTATTAAAATTTTATTGTATAGGAGGCGAACTTCAATGAAAAACATAAAAGAAAAAGTTGGCTTTATATGTGATATGGACGGTGTAATATATCACGGCAACAGAATTTTAGATGGCGTTGCAGATTTTGTCAACTGGATGATAGATAATAATAAGCGATTTGTATTTTTAACCAACAGTCCCGAAAAAACCCCGCAAGAACTCAGTATGAAGCTTGAAAGAATGGGACTTACCGTATCGGCAGACCATTTTTATACAAGCGCTATGGCTACCGCCGCATTTTTGAAAAGCCAGAACGAAAACTGTACTGCGTATGTTATAGGCGAAGCGGCGCTCTCTAAAGCGCTTTATGACCAGGGAATATATATGAACGATGTAAACCCCGACTATGTTGTGGTAGGGGAAACGAGAACCTATAGCTTTGAAAAGCTTGAAAAGGCGGTTAATCTTGTCCGTGGGGGCGCGAGACTTATAGGCACAAACCCCGATATTACAGGTCCCACCGAAAAGGGCATTGTACCGGCAACAGGCGCATTGATTTCACCTATTGAAATTGCAACGGGCAAAAAAGCGTATTTTGTTGGTAAACCCAACCCCGTAATGCTAAGACACGGTATTAAAAAATTAGACTGTCACAGTGAAGATATTGCATTTATAGGAGATAGAATGGACACAGATATTATTGCGGGAATAGAATCTAATGTTGATACAATACTTGTATTAAGCGGTGTTACAACACTTCAAGATATAGATAAGTTCCCATATCGCCCGAAATATGTATTCTCGGGTGTAGGCGAAATAATTAAATAAAATAAAACAACAGGGTCTTTAAGACCCTGTTGTTTTTTTAGTTAGTTACAGTTTACAACACATCTTACAAGTAATGCGGCAGAAGTCAGGATGAGAGATAAGAAGAAAAGAAGTAATCCCAAGAAAATAGCGCCTACAACACTTGTTGCCGCAAAGCTAACGGCCAAAAGAATCACAGAAACTAAAGCCGCGCCCAAAATACCGAGCAATACGGCGCCGAGTATTGTACATAAGCACCTACAAGAGCCGCCGCGAGAAATAAAGGGAGAAGCAAGTAGCAGACCAAAGAGATAAACAACCGCAATACCGAGAACTACCCACAAAAAAACGGGAGTTTCAATAACTACGGCAGTGATTCTCAAAAAAGCGGTTATAACACCGAGAATTAAACTTGCCACAAAAGCAACAGAGATGCCTGTGCATCGGTTTTCACAATTACATAAAGACAAGCGATTCACCTCCTACAATAATATATGCGATTTTGATTTAAGCAGTTACTTAATAAAACATAGAAGTCGGCAAATACTATTTTTGGTGAATAAAAAATGGAATCTATTTGGCGTAAAGATGTCAGTTTTAAAAGGTTTGATACTTTAAACGAAGAAAAAACCACCGAAGTGCTGCTAATCGGTGGTGGAATTACGGGGCTTTTATGTGCCCATCAATTAAAAAAGGCAGGGGTAGATTATATACTGCTTGAAGCCGACCGAATTTGTAGCGGCGTTACTAAAAACACAACGGCAAAGATAACCGTTTTGCACTCGCTTATATACAGTAAAATAGCAAAGAAGTACGGCTTATCGGCGGCAAAACTTTATTACCAAGTCAACAACGATGCATTAGAGTGTTATAGAGAAATGTGCAAAGAAACCGACTGTGATTTTAAAGAAAAAGATGCCGTTGTTTACACAGTCGGCGACCCGAACAAGATATACGAAGAAGTATCGGTATTAGAAAAAATAGGCGCCGCGGCACAACTAATAAAAGAAATCCCGTTGCCAATTAAAATAACGGCGGCAGTAGTTTTAAAAAACCAAGCCGAGTTTAATCCGCTTAAGTTTTTATCTTATATTTCCAGGGATTTGAATGTTTACGAAAACTCCCGCGTAACCCATTATGAAAACGGGGTATATTTTACCGAAAAAGGCAGCGTAAGGCCCAAAAAGGTAATAGTCGCCACCCACTTTCCGTTTCTTAACAAGCACGGACTGTACCCATTAAAAATGTATCAGCACCGTTCTTATAATATAGCCATTGAGTGCGATACCGATATAAAAGGGATGTATGTTGATGAAAATATGAAGGGGATGTCTTTTAGAAATTATAAGAATGCGCTAATAATTGGCGGCGGCTCACATAGAACGGGTAAAAAAGGCGGCAGTTATAGGGAAATAGAAGAGTTTATAAAAAAACATTTTCCAAAAAGCAAAGAGACTTGCCGTTTTGCAACGCAGGACTGTATGACGCTTGACAGTATGCCGTATATAGGGTTGTACAGCAAAAATACACCGAATATGTTTGTGGCCACGGGCTTCAATAAATGGGGGATGACATCATCTTTGGTAGCGGCAACCATACTCGCCGACCTAGTAAAAGAAAAAGAAAACAAATACCAAAAGCTTTTTTCTCCGCAAAGAAGTATCTGGCATACGCAGCTGTTACTAAACGGAATAGAAACGACACTTAATTTAATTACACCCACTACACCCCGTTGTCCGCACCTTGGTTGCGCGCTTAAATGGAACAAGCAAGAACACAGTTGGGATTGCTCGTGTCACGGCTCAAGATTTTCAAAAGACGGGGAATTGCTTGACGGCCCCGCAAACAGTGGAACAGAGATTAGAAATTAGTTTTTAGATAAAAACAAACAACCGATAGAAAATTCTATCGGTTGTTTTATCTTTTTGGGTATTTGAGATTTTCGGGTAGACCTAAAATATAATCGGCAGACACACCGTAAAATTTGCACAGTGTAATTATGTGCTCTGTGGGTATCGGTCTATGACCGTTTTCATATTGGGCGTAATAGCTTTGAGTGGTATTTAGAAGCTTTGCAATATCTTTTTGATAAAGCTCTTTTTCTTCCCGCAATTCTCGAAGTTTATCGGCATAGTCCATATTAAAACAACCTCTTATTTGTTTATTTTTCACGATTATATCACAGTTCACAAATAAACTGTTGATTTTAGTTCACAAATCGACTATAATTGTTTCATAAAGTCGAAATATAAACTAAAAGCAAAAAAGGGGAACCAATATGCGAGAAATAAAATTGCAATATCTTGATGAATTATTTGAATTGTCTACCGAAATCGGTATACTGACATATTTACAAGATTTAGTGAAAACAAATATGGATGAAAGCCGTTTTAACAGTAATGGATTAGAAAGCTTTGCAAGAGAAGCGTTGTCGCGTCTTATTGAACAGCAGTATGAATTGGTTGGTAAATTGTGGGCTTTACTTGAAAGACAGGATTTTCCAAAATAGTAGGGGAGAGCAAAGCTCTCCCCTTTCTGAATCTTAAACTATTCTCAGCCCTTTTGGGTAGTGGTTTTTAGCAACGCCGTTTACAACCTTTGCGCCGCCAAGCGCATAGCCGTCTACCGTTACCGCCGCCCAACCATTAGGAAGCGCGGTGCTTATTTCTTCACCGCGAAGATATTTCTGCAAATCCGTGCTATCGGCACTCAAATTAATTTTCCGTTTGAACTGTCCGCCTAAAGCCGAAAAGAACTGGTGGTGGGGCAGAATATAGCCTTTACGGATTTCGCCTATTGTAATGCCGCAAGAAAACGCGGTAGCATTCTTTATATCAAAATCGGTAAAATATATCGGTGTTCCGTTTTTAGACAACACCTTTTCTTTACTGTAATATTCAAGCGTATCATCTAAAAATTCAAAAACACAGTTTTCGGTGCAGTTTATTTTGTGGGCCGGTACTACATTTTCACGCGCCGATAAAGTGTTTTTAAGCACCGCAACAAACTGGCCTTCGCCCTTTTGTATGTGTGGGTAAAAGCGACGAGTAAAATGAAGATTTTTGCAAACGCACCCGTCAAAATTTATGCCATCCACACTGCATTTTTTAACCCGATTTGTAGCTTCGCAAAGTTCAAATTCGGGGTGGCGCAGTAAAAACGCATCTACCGTCATTTCGTTTTCTTCTAAAGAAAAGGTACAGGTAGAATACACTATATAGCCGCCGTGTTTTACGAGTCGCGCGGCATTACTGAGTATTTCACCCTGCCTTTTAGCACAAGCAGTTACATTTCCGATACTCCAGTCATCTATTGCCGCTTGTTCTTTTCGGAACATACCCTCACCCGAACACGGTGCATCGCACATTACCATATCAAAGGTGTGTGGGAAGATTTCGGCAAGGGTTGAAGTGTCCATACAGGTAGTAACGGTATTGTGAAGCCCTAACCGTTCAATATTTCCCGTTAGTATCTTACAACGCGATGGAACAATCTCGTTTGATACAAGCACCCCGTTATCTCCCAGCTTATTTTTAAGCTGGGTGCTTTTTCCGCCCGGTGCGGCGCACATATCAAGTATATACCAGTCGGGGCACACATCTATACTTTCTGCGGGCGCCATAGCCGCGGGCTCCTGCACATAAATAAGACCTGCCTTGTGGTATGGGTGGTTGCCTATTTTGTCATATTCAAGGTAAAAGCCGTTGTTTGTGTAGGGGACTTTACTGTTTCCGAAAATATTAATTTTTTCGAACTCTTCCACCGATATTTTATCGGTGTTAACACGAAAGGCTCGTACGGGTGCTTCGTTTAACGACTTTTCAAAGTCACTGTACTCTTCACCTAACAAACCTTTCATTCGGGTAACAAAAACACTGGGTAATACTATCATTAGTTTAATTCCATTTCTGCATAAAGCATGCACATAGCAGTAGCCGTTATAGCAGCAGTCTCGGTTCGCAAAATCCTTTTGCCAAGCGAAACTGTTTTACCACCGATGCTTTTTGCCGCTTCAATTTCATTCTTAGAAAAGCCGCCTTCAGCACCTATAAAAATGCCTACCGACATACCGCTTTTAATAAGCGATAACGCCGCTTTTGTAGATGCTATACCGTCTTCATTTTCATAGGGCACAAGTATAACATCAAGCGTCTTTGCAAAATCAAGGGCGGATTTAAAGGAGCATACATTTTGTATTTCGGGTATAATGTTCCGTTTACTCTGCTTTGCGGCGCTTTCACTGATTAACTGCCAACGCTCTACCTTTGATTTTTTCTTTTTTTCATCAAGTCTTACTACACAATGCTCCATCTCGGTAGGCACAACCGAATATACACCAAGCTCGACCGCCTTTTGTATAATAAGCTCCATTTTATCGTTTTTGGGAAGCCCTTGAAAAAGGTAAATTTTAATCGGACTCTCACTAACTAAAAAGTCTTTTTCTTTTATTTTTGCTATAACCGAATTTTCCTTGTGTTCTACAAGCTCACAAAGATAATTTTTGCCGCCACAGTTAACTAAAAATGTGTCGCCAATCTTCATACGAAGGACATTTTTTATGTGGTTAAAGTCGGCACCTGTTATAAAAAAGCAGTCGTTTTCGCGGCTTTGTTCATCTACAAAAAAATTAAACATAAATTAATCACCATTTAAATTTTGCGTTGTGGAAATCTGTACCAACAAAGCCTATTTGTTTAAAGTCATCCATATTGTGCCTTATAATATAGTCAATGTAGGACGCCACCATTTTAGCCGTTACAAGATACCCTGCGGCATTCATATGCCAACCAAGATAAAAAAGCTTTCTAAAATCCTCATCATAAACAGGGGCATACTTTCGCAAATCGATTACATAGGTGTTATCGAAAAGCTCTGATAACTTATAAAGCATTTCGGTGTGACGGTCGCGCTTTTCGTTTTTTTCGTCCCGGCTTATTTGCGGCATTGTCATAAGGAAGAACTTTGCCTTTGGCTGAATCTCCTTATAACGCTGAATAATTTTTGCATAGTGCCCTAAAAATGTGTCGCGGTTTTTGTTGTAATCATTTATATCAATATCAGTAATATCGCCAACCTCCATTGTCTTAAGGTCATTAACTCCAAGCGCTAAAATGTAGCCCTGCGCCGCCAAATCTTTTGACCAAAAACCCTTAGACTCTGCCCAGCCGTTCACATAATCCTTGGCTGTCATACCGCCGCAGGAAAAGTTATGTACCTTTATTCCTGCCATACGGGCAAGGTACTGTCCCCAAGAATAATCGTAATAATCGTGCCAACCGACCTTTCCTTCTTCATCGCACGATTCGTGCTCACCCGAAGACAGACTGTCACCAACACAGGCGATGGTGCGGAAAATGCCGCACAATCCGCCGTCAGTAACAAGGTTGTCTAACGGCTTTTCGTCTATATTTGCAGTAAAAAGTGAAGATAATTCCATAAAGGTCCCCCCAAAAAATTTCTGTTATGCTTGTATTATACATTACCGAAATATCAAAGGCAAGGTTAAAATTGACAAAACTGCACAAAGTATATATAATAGGATTAAACTAATCAACTTGATTGGGGACAAGGAAAATGAGCAAACAAAATGGCGGCTCAAGGGATTTTTGTTACAGAGCGTTTAAGCGTTTTATAGATATATTGGGCGGTATCGTGGGATGCATTATACTGATACCTGTTTTAATTGTTGTCAAAATTGCCTTTTGCATAAGCGGAGATTGGGACAGGCTTATATTTACACAGGAGCGAATTGGTCTTGGCGGTAAAAAAATTATAATTCACAAATTTCGTTCTATGGTAAAAAATGCTGACGAAGCCTTGGAAAAATTGCTAAGGGAAGATGAAGCGGCAAGGCAAGAGTACGAGCAGTACAAAAAGCTTAAAAACGACCCGCGTATAACCCGTGTGGGTAAGTTTATACGCGCATATTCAATTGACGAAATACCGCAGTTTTTTGATGTGCTGCTTGGCAAAATGTCGCTTGTCGGTCCGCGCCCGTATTTGTGGCGTGAAAGGGAAGCCATGGGCGACGGCTATGAGCTTATTATAACCTGTAAGCCGGGTATCAGCGGTTATTGGCAGGTCAACGGACGAAGCAACACCGACTTTGCCGAGCGTCTTGTAATGGAAAAATACTACTGCACACACAAAAACACATTAATGGATTTAACAATACTTTTCAAAACCTTTTATAAGGTTCTCAAAAAGGACGGCGCGGAATAATGGATGTTAAAATTATTGTGGCAGCGCATAAAAAATATGAAATGCCAAGGTACGACTGCTATTTACCCGTGCAGGTCGGTGCCGAAGGCAAGGACGACATCGGCTTTACACCGGATAATACAGGGGATAATATATCAGATAAAAACGCAGCCTTTTGCGAGCTGACAGGTCTTTATTGGGCATGGAAAAACCTGAAATGCGATTATTTGGGTCTTGCCCACTATCGCCGTCATTTTAAGGAAAAGGACGGCATAATGAGTGATAATACTGTAAAGTCGCTTTTAAAAAAGACCGATATAATACTACCAAAGAAACGCAAATATTATATTGAAAATCTTTATTCTCACTATGTACACACTCTGCATCCCGAGCCGTTAGATGCCACCCGCGACATTCTGGCAGAGCACTACCCTGAGTATCTGCCCGAATTTGATGCTTTGAAAAAACGAACAAGCGCGCATATGTTTAATATGTATGTTATGAAAAAAGACATATCAGATAAATATTGCGAGTGGCTTTTTGATATTCTGTTCCAATTAGAAGAACAGTTCAAAACGGCCGAATATGACGCATTTCATTCCCGCTTTTATGGCAGGGTGAGTGAATTACTGTTAGATGTTTATATTAATACAAACGGCTTAAATTATATAGAGCAACCCATAATGTATACCGAAAAAATAGATTGGTGTAAAAAAATCACATCCTTTTTGAAGGCTAAATTTTTGGGTAAAAAATATAATAAAAGTTTTTAATACGGGGGACTAATAAATGAAAAAAGAATTATTTGGCAAAATAGGAAATAGTGAAGTATACAAATACTTCTTAAAGGATGGCAATATTGAAGCCGATGTTATCACCTACGGCGGCATTGTAACCGATATTCGTGTAAACGATAAAAGCGGCAAGCAATTATCAACCGTAGTGGCATACGACACATTGGAAGAATATATTGCAGGCAAAAGCTTTTACGGCGCCATTATCGGTCGCTTCGGCAACCGAATTGAAGGCGGTAAGTTTACAATTGACGGCGTAGAATATAAGGTTAGCCAAAACGAAGGCAACAACACTCTGCACGGCGGCAAGGCAGGCTTTGACCGTAAAATATGGACCGTTAAAAATGTTAGCGAAAACAGTATAGAGCTTTTCTATTCTTCACCCGACGGCGAAGAAGGCTTCCCCGGTAAATTGGATGTAACAGTTACATATACTTTAACCGATAACAGCCTTAAAATAGATTATTCAGCTATAACCGATAAGCCCACAGTTGTAAGCCTTACCAATCACTCTTACTTTAATGTAAAGGGTGTAGACAAAACAACTGATGACATTAAACTGTTTATAGATGCAGACAAAATCACACCCGTTGATAGCGAGCTTATTCCGCACGGAGATTTTATGGATGTAGAAAACACCTTGTTTGATTTCAGAACACCTAAGCCCTTTATCTGCGATTTAAGTAGTGATGCAGTACTTGCAGAACGCGGTTGCTTTGATGAAAACTTTGTGCTGAACGGTACAGGACTTCGCAAAATCGCATCAATCGAGAGTGGTGAAACAGGACTTACAATGGATGTTATAAGTGATTGCCCCGGTATGCAGATTTACACAGGTAACCGTCACGGCATAGCACTTGAAACACAGAATTTCCCCAATGCAGTCAACTGCCCCGAATACCCGTCAGCAGTTCTCCGCCCCGGCGAAGAATATAAGACAACTACGATTTATAAGTATATTTAAGGAAAACTGTCTTTGCGGGGTGGAATTATGGGTAAATTCAAAATACCTACAATACCGTCAACCACCAATAAAACCATCAGATTTCCAAATGATGTAATTGAAAAGGTGGAAGATGCTATAAAAGGTAAAGAATGTACATTTTCTGCATTTGTTATTGCGGCAGTAAAGGCAGCGCTTGAAGAGATAGAAAAATAAAAAACGGAGACAGTTGACTGTCTCCGTTTTTTTATCAAACATTATTTTTTTTGTTAATATTACACCGCCGCAAATGGCGGGTATAATCCATAAGATTTTACTAACATATTTAATAAAATAGTTCCCTAAAGTTTTTCTTTTAGGGTTTTACAACTTGAAATCAAAACCCGCCTAATACGGCCGCAAAGGTTTCGTGTTTTTTTATATGTATCTTCACCAACAACGCTTGTATTAAATAAAAGTTGCAGCCATCCTTCTGTTTCGCTGCATTCTTTAAGAGCGATTTCAAATTTAGAAAGCATATCCGCTCTGCTTTGTCCATAATTCGCTTCACGAATATTTGCATAAACACTGCTTGAAATTTTGCGAATTTGGAGCAGAGTGTTTGCTGGTGCTTTAATATTTTTGCAAAGCAACTCAATATCTGTTGCTAATTGTTCTGAATATATGAGCAAATAATTTTTTGACAAAACACCACATCCTTTGTAATGATTGTACTATAAAATCCAAACAAAATCAACGGCTTGCCGTTGCATATCATTAATTCCGCAGGAATTGCATATCATCAAGACGAAGTCTTGTATATCATCATTGCGAAAGTGTTTTGATACAGCCTAAAGGCTGATGAGATGCAAGTGCGGCATTGCCGCACTTGATGATATACACGCTAACGCGTGATGATATGCCATTGCTATCGCAATGGATAAAAAAAGAACTAAGCAAGCGCTTCGTTCTTTTTTGGAGCTGGTGGACGGACGCACCCTTTCTGCGAAAGTGTGCCGTGTTCGGCGACCGCTAAAGCAGTACCCGCCTCTCACTTCGGCGCTAAAAACAATTATCAATTGTTTTCTTAACGCGCCTCACCCTCTCAGGCTTCGAGTCCGTCATACAAAATCGCATAAAAAAACACCCATCTTACGATGAGTGTCTTTTTTTGGAGCTGGTGGACGGACTCGAACCCCCGACCTGCTGATTACAAATCAGCTGCTCTACCAACTGAGCTACACCAGCGAAATAGTGCCTAAATAATATACCACAATGAAAAATCTTTGTCAAGACATTTTTTGAAATAAATGTTTATTGCATAAAGAGAATAATTATAGTATAATTAATATATACTGAATTTCAGGAGATTTTTATATGAAATTTAACGCGTTAGATAACAAGGGAACTGTTGAAGGATTTTGCATTATCAAATCGGTAGAGATTAGAACTTCTTCAAAAGGGGACAACTATCTTAATATGACGCTGGGGGACGCTGACGGCGAAATAAACGCGAAACTTTGGGGCTATATTCCCGAAGCTCACGGCGAATACGAAGCAAACCAGATTGTAAAGGTGCGCGGTGTTATAAGCGTTTATGCGGGTGCGGACCAGCTGCGAATTGACCGCATCAGGCCGACAAGTAGTGAAGACGGCGTAAACATAGAAGATTTTGTCAAAAGTGCTGATTTTGATGCTACGGCTATGTTTGATGAATTATGCCGTATAGCAGAAAATTTTGAAGATACAGATTTATCAAGGCTTGTATTACACATACTAAAGGAGAACCGCTTAAAGCTTCTTTATTGGCCTGCTGCATTCAAGCTTCATCACGCCGTACGCGGCGGACTGCTTTTGCACACATTATCAATTGTGCGCTTAGCCGACGGTGTTTGCAATATATACCCGTTTATTGATAAAGAGCTACTGCTTTCGGGCGCTATTTTGCACGACATAGCAAAGCTTACCGAATTTGATGTAAGCGAAGTTGGTATAGCGTCGGGTTATTCTGTACGCGGTAATCTTTTAGGACATCTGGCAGAAGGTGCAATGGTTGTAAGACGGGCGGCAGAGGAAATAGGTGTGCCGTTTGAAAAATCAATGCTGCTTGAGCATATGATACTTTCTCACCACGGCGAGCCCGAGTTTGGCGCCGCAGTAAGACCGATGTTTATAGAAGCCGAGCTGCTTAGTGAGCTTGACCTTATGGATTCAAGAATTTACGAAATGCGCGAAGCGTGTGAAGGTGCCGCATCGGGAGATTTCACAGGTAAGCTCTGGATGATGGACAACCGTAAGCTGTATAATCACGGCAGAAGTGATTTAAATAAAGGACCCAACTTATTTTAATAAACAAAGGAGAAAAAATTATGAAAATTACAAAAGATATGTGTATTGGCGATGTGCTTGATATGGACACAGGATGCGCAAAATACTTTTTTGAAATAGGTATGCACTGCCTTGGCTGTCCCGCATCCCGCGGCGAGACCATTGAACAGGCTTGTGAAGTGCACGGCACCGATTGTGATGCGTTGGTAGCAAAGCTCAACGAATATTTCGGTGACTAAAATGCAACATTTAAGCTTAAGGCTTGAGAAAATTGCCGGGTTGGTAGACTGTAACGCGCGCGTAGCCGATATAGGTGCCGACCACGGCTATTTGTCTATTTTTCTGGAAAAAGAGAAACTATTACCGAAAATTATTGCCTGCGATATAAATGGCAAGCCGCTATCGGTGGCTCGTAAAAATATCGAAAGGGCGGGGTGTACAAAAATAGAGCTGCGAAGGTCTGACGGTTTCGAAAAGATAAAGAAAAATGAAATTGACACCGCTATAATTGCAGGTATGGGCGGCGAAGTCATATCGGGTATTATAGAACGGTGCGAGTGGATTAAAAGTGATAAGTACACACTTATTTTACAACCAATGACTTCATCACAGGAGCTAAGGCGCTATCTTTATAGCAATAAATTTGAAATAGTAGCGGAATCGGCAGTTTTCGACACGGGCAAGCTGTATACTGTTATAAAAGCAGCTTATTCGGGTGTGTCAAAGCCGTATAGGGACAGTGACTGCTATATAGGAAAGCTAAACCCGAAAAACGAAACCGATTATAAGTATCTGAAAAAACAGTTAAGCATTGTAGAGGGCTGTAGCGAGTCGCTTAAAGATATTTTGAAAAAACAAGAAGAATACCTGTATTATAAAAATATAGCCGAAGAATTAAAAAATTTTTTAGGGGAGGATTAAATGGCGCTTGACGGCTTATTTCTACATAAGTTGACAGAAGAACTTAAAAGTGCAGAAGGTATGCACATAGAGAAAATTCATCAGCCTACGAATGATGAGCTGGTGTTATTATTGCGCCGTGCGGGTGAAAACCGACGGCTTTTGATTTCTGCCGCCGCACAGTCGCCCCGAATTCTTTTTACCACAGAAAAGTATGAAAACCCCATGCAGCCGCCGACACTTTGTATGCTTTTCAGAAAGCACTTGTCATCTGCTAAGATTACCGAAATTTCGCAAATAGGACTCGAAAGAGTTTTGGTTATAAAAACGGTTGCGACAAACGAAATGGGGGACACGGTATACCCCGAAATAGTGGTTGAGCTTATGGGGGCTAACTCCAATATTATACTAACCATCGGCGGCAAAATAATAGACGCCGTTCATAGAAGTGGAATTGAAAACGCCGCCCGAATTATTCATCCGGGTGCTATTTACTCATTTCCGCCGCGTCCCGATAAAATAAATTTACTCGAAAAAACGGTAAAAGAATTATCGGCTTTAATCTATACCCATACCGAATTGCCGCTTGAAAAAGCGATGATTTTATCTGCCGAGGGCTTTTCACCGCTTATTTGCAGAGAGGTTGCAGACGATATCGGTGACATAAAGGTATCACAAATGACAGGCTATCACAAGAATATGTGTGAAAAGCGTCTGCAAAAGATAAGGGATGATTTGCTTATAAACGGTGCGCCCACAGTTTTGGTGGACAAAGACGGAAATAATACCGATTTTACCTTTACCGAAATTACGCAGTACGGAAATAATGTAGCGTGCAAGGTGATAGATAGCTATAGCCGACTGTTAGAAGAGTTTTACCACGAAAAAGCGGCGCGACAGCGCATAGCAAAGCAGTCGGGCGATATACTTAAAACCCTTTCTGTTTTGTCTGCCCGCGCGCAAAAGCGACTTTCTGTGCGCCAAATTGACCTTAAAAACACCGAAAACCGAGAAAATTTGCGCATATACGGTGAGCTTATAAAGGCAAACATTTATTTAATATCACAAGGGCAAACCTTTGCAGAAGTGCCGAATTTTTATGATGAAGAATTAAAGAATATACGAATACCGCTGAATCCTGCATTAAGTCCTGCTGCCAACGCCGCAAAGTATTTTAAGGATTATAAAAAAAGCTATACGGCAGAGCAAACACTGATAAGGCTAATAGAACAGGACAAAGCGGAAATAGAGTATTTTGATACCGTGCTTGACGCACTCTCGCGCGCGGAAAACAGCGCAGAAATTGCCGAAATCCGTGATGAGTTAGCCGCAGGCGGCTACATAAAGCGTCCTGTCGGCATTAAACGGCAAGCGGCAAAGCAAACCTTCGGCGAAGAAGTGTCACCGTCAGGCCTTCGTGTTCTGTACGGAAAAAACAACCGTATGAATGACCTTTTAACGGTGAAAACTGCATCCAAAAATGATTTATGGTTTCACGCAAAGGGTGTTGCTGGTTCCCATGTTGTTATTCTTTGCGGACAGAACACACCAACTGATAAAGATATAGAATTTGCCGCAAAAATAGCCGCCGAGCACTCTTCTGCCGTATCGCAGGTAACAGTACCCGTAGATTATACGGCGGTAAGGTTTGTTAAAAAACCATCTGGTGCAAAGCCGGGCATGGTAATCTACACCGAGCAAAAAACAGTGTTTATACGGCTTTAAATAATTTCCACTTGCCAAAAACGGTGCATGGTAGTATAATTACTGTAGATTGTTGTGCAATTATAATATAAATACCTAAAGAAAGGGCGAAAAATATGAATGAAATAACCATCGAATATTTAGCAAAACTACTTGTGCGCCGTTTACTTATCGTAATTCTGGCGGCAGTAATTTTTGCAGGTGTGGCTTTTGGCTACAACCATTTTTTTGTACAACCTACATATAGGGCTACATCTCAAATAATCGTCAGTAACGGTGTTGTAAACCTTGAAAACGGAAACCTGTACGACCAGAATGACACATCTAAAATCAGCGGCAGTGATATTCAGTCGTCAATACATCTTGCCAAGGTGTGCGAAAGTCTTCTTTCAACACAGGACTTTTATAAGGATTTAGCCGAGAAGTTAGACAATAAATATACACACGGACAGTTAAACGGCTACACATCGGTAACACTTAACCGAGAAAACGATTTATTCCTAAATGTTTCGGTTAATCATAAGTCACCTGAAGAAGCACAGCTTATTGCCAATACTATGATTACTATGGCGCCTGATTATCTTAACGAATATATGCCCACGGCAAAGGTTATGATTACCGCGGTTGCCGAAAGGGCAACTCAGGTTTATCCGAGAACATTGTTCAATACCGCGCTTTTCTTTGTTATCGGTGCGGCAGTGGCATACCTTATAGTTTTGTTCGTTGATTTGAATGACAAGACAATAAAGGGCGTGGTTGATTTTTCGGAGAACTACGAAATTCCGGTTTTAGGAACTGTGCCGAATTTTGAAAATCCTGATTTACAAGGAGGTTATTCCTATGCCGAAAAATAATAAGAAAACAGAAGCAAAGGCCGCTCAGACACCGTTTGCAGTGGTTGAAGCCTATAATACTATAAGAACAAACCTTTTATTCCTTTTAGCGCAGAATAAAGGAAAGGTTATAACGGTTTCAAGTCCGAATCCGGGCGAAGGCAAGTCGACGACGGCAATTAATGTTGCAAGTGCATTTTCTCAGCTTGGAAGCAAAACCCTACTGATTGACGCCGACCTTCGCAAACCCATTGTACATAAAAAGGCTCACCTTCAGAATTCTAAGGGACTCTCAAGCGTTTTAGTGGATTTCTGCACTGTTGACGAAGCCATCAACAACATCAACCCGTTTTTTGATATTATGACATCGGGTCCCATACCGCCAAATCCGGGCGAATTACTCGCCAGTGAAGAATTTGATATTCTTATGAAAAAATTAAGGGAAAGGTACGATTATATTATCGTAGACACCCCGCCGATTAATATTGTATCGGATGCTATTGTTGTAGCACCTAATACTGATGGTGTTTTATTGGTTATTAAGGACCATTCTACCTATCACGAGGATTTCAAGAGTGCTGTTGCAAGTGTTGAGTTCACAAATGTTCGTATTTTGGGCGTAGTAATGAACGCATCGGACGCAAAAAACGGTGAAAAAGGCAAATATAAATATAGAAAACAATATAAATATAACAGCTACGGCGCCGACGCACAGACAAACAGCAACAACGATTAGGTTAGGAAATTTAGGTAATGAAAACAAATAAAAAATTTGACTACAAGCGATTACTCTTGGTTTTAGTTGATATAGCGGTATTATTTGTTTCCACTGTTTTAGCGTATTTTTTATGGATTTTTATGGGCAGCGGCACCGACATTATGCGTCCTGAATTACCGCTTTATCTTGCAGGGTACATATTATTGGGTGTTATTGGTATGATGGCATTTGGTGCCTACCGTTCTTTCTATGTGGTTGGTTATATTTCCGACTTTATTCGCTGTGTCGGCGGTTATGTGGTTGGAGAACTGGTGTATCTTGCTATATTTGCATTATGGGGCAAAATTCTTTATGTTCAAATTACGATGGTGGCTATTATGATAGGTGCTGTTGCGCTTATTATTGAGCGTATGCTTTACCATCTGCTCGTAAATAATTTTTTTCACTATCTGGAATCCCGCAAGCACCCTGCAACGCTTATTATCGGTGCAGGTGTAACGGGCTGTGCAGTGCTTAGTGAAATTAAGCGTTCAAAAGATAATAAATACCGTGTTGTCGGTTTTGTTGATGATGACCCCAAAAAGATATCAACCAATATCGACACCGTTCATGTTTACGGTCCCACCGTACTTATTCCGCAGCTTTGTGCAAAGTACAGGGTTGAAGAAATAATTTTTGCCATACCTTCCTGTCCTGAAGAAAAGAAGGCGCAAATACTCAAGCTCTGTTCACTGGCTAACTGCAATATAAAGGTAGTGCCGTCGCTTTTAGAGTTTAACCACTCTAAGAAGGCTTTGCAGCAGGTAAAATCCATAAATGTTGAAGACCTGCTCGGCCGTGATGTTATAAAAATGAACGACCAAGGACTTGCCGACTTCCTTAATAACAAAAATGTAATGGTTACGGGTGTTGGTTCAATCGGCAGTGAGCTTTGCCGTCAGATAGTCCGCTTTGGCCCCAAAAAGCTTATAATGGTAGACATTTATGAAAACAATGCCTATGAAATACAGCAGGAGCTTATTCGTTCAGGCTATGGCAATCTCATTTCAACCGAAATAGCTTCAGTCAGGGATTATAACAAAATGAAGGCACTGTTCAAACAGTATAGGCCGGAGATAATTTTCCACGCTGCCGCGCATAAGCATGTGCCGCTGATGGAAGATAACCCTGAAGAAGCCGTAAAAAACAATGTCTTTGGTACATATAATGTTGCAAAGCTGGCAAACGAATTCGGCGCCGATAAAATGGTGCTTATATCAACCGACAAGGCGGTTAATCCTACCAATGTAATGGGCGCATCAAAGCGTTGCTGTGAAATGGTAATGCAGTATATGTCGCAGACCAAAGATAATACCGAGTATGTAGCGGTACGCTTCGGTAATGTTTTAGGTTCAAATGGCTCGGTTATTCCGCTGTTTTCAAAACAGATTGAAGCGGGCGGCCCCGTAACAGTTACACACCCCGATATCATAAGATATTTTATGACCATACCTGAAGCAGTATCCTTGGTGCTTGAGTGTGGTAATTTGGCAAAGGGCGGCGAAATATTCGTATTAGATATGGGCGAGCCGGTTAAAATCACAACACTCGCCGAAAATCTTATTCGTCTTTACGGGTATGAGCCATACACAGAAATGCCCATAAAATTTGTAGGACTGCGTCCGGGCGAAAAGCTTTTTGAAGAACTGCTTATGTCGGAGGAAGGCCTTAAATCGACTGACAGTAAAAAGATATTTATTGGTAAACAGATAGAAATTGATATTCCTGATTTTGAGCAAAAGCTTGAACAAATAGGAAAATCTTCTAAAAATAACGATAAAAAGACTACTATAGAGCTTTTACACGAAATAGTTCCAACCTTCCAAAACGGCAAAAAGGAAACGGCTAATGTTAAAAACTAATTCACTCAAAGTGAACCGTCAAGGTTCACTTTGTTTTATCACATTTCCTAAATTTGAAAAATATAACGAAATAACCCACGCGTTTACAACCCGCCACGGCGGTGTAAGTGATGGGTATTTTAGCAAAATGAATTTAAGCTTTAATGTGGGTGACGACAGAGAAAAGGTAATAGAAAATTACCGAATTGTCTGTGCTGCTCTTAATATAAGTTACGAGCATCTCACATTAAGTCAACAAACACATACGGCAAATGTAGTTACCGTTACCGAAAAAAACAAGGGCACAGGAATTTTCCGCGAATACGACTATCACGATGTTGACGGCCTTATAACAAATGTGCCGGGTGTAGCGCTTGTAACACACAGTGCCGACTGTTGTATTTTGGCTTTCTATGACCCGAAAAAACGCGTTATTGCCGCTGCACATGCGGGTTGGCGCGGAACGGTTAAGGAAATAGGCAGGGTTACGGTTAGAAAAATGCAAAAGGAGTTTGGCTCTGACCCTGAAGATATAATTGTAGGCATTGCGCCATCAATTGGCAAATGCTGCTATGAAGTTGATATGCCTGTGTATGAAAGCTTTGAAGCACTCGAATATCTTGATTTAGAGAGTATTTTTGAAAAAAAGAAAAACGGCAGGTTTATGTTGGATTTATGGGAAGCCAACCGACAAATTTTAATAAATGCAGGCATTAAGGACAGCAATATAGATATTACCGATATCTGTACAAACTGCCGTTCTGATGATTTTCACTCTCATCGCGCGACAGGCGGAAAACGCGGAGTGAATGGATTGATACTTGAAATAAGGGAATGAGAAAATGAAGAATAAGGTTAAGGTTATACTTTGTATACTGTTAGCGGCAGTACTGGTTGCAACATCAGCTGTTTTGATAGTCAAGCTTGCAGGACCTAAAAAAATAAAGGTCGGCGTGTTGGTGGATACACCTATGGCGTATAAGGATTCGGACGGCGAATGGACAGGCTTTGATATTGATTTTGCCAACAAAATGTTCAAAGAGCTGGACTATGTGCCCGAATTTGTTGAAGTCACTGCAACTACACGCGTCCAAATGCTCGAAAAGGGCGAGATTGATTGCTATATGTCAGGAACCGACAATTCGGTAGGAGAGTTTCTTCACAGTGAAGATTATGTATCGGCAATACAGGTAGTGCTTCATAAAAAAATAGACGGTATAGAAGTAAATTCCTTTGCTGACCTTGGAAATTACCGTGTCGGCGTTTTAAACGACAGTAAAAACGCGAGAACGGTACAGGAACACACAAATCCCGTTAACATATTAGAACACGCCACAAATAAAGAAATAATTGAAATGTTAGATATTTTCGATATAGAGGTTGCGTTGATTGATTATATGTATGCGGAAAAGCTGATGCAGAATAATGCCGAGCATAGTACAGATGTTGTTGGCATTATATATGATATATGTGAGCATACAGTGGTGTTCGGACAGAAGAATAAAAAGCTGTGTGATAATGTCAACGCAAAAATTAAAGAATATAAAGAGCAAGAGTATTTTGAAGCGCTAAAAGTTACATATTCTATGGAAAAATACTATCAATAGACAAAACAGATACATCACTTTATCGCTTTTGTGTGATAAAGTGGTGCTTTTTTTGTATATAATAAACAAAGTTAAAAAATTTCGCAAAAAACACTTTACAACTTTAGTATGATAAAGTATAATAGGAGCATACCAAAAAAATTACAACTGAAAGGTGAAGAGAAAAATGAAAAAATTATTAGCAATTATTTTAGCAGCCCTTATGGTTATGACAATGTTCGCAGGCTGCGGCACACAGAAGACCATAGTGGTAGGCTATACTATTTATGAGCCCATGAACTATATGGACGAAAACGGAAAGCTTATTGGCTTTGATACCGAACTTGCAGAAACAGTTTTCGGCAATCTCGGTTACAAGGTGGTTTTCAAAGAAATTGAATGGAAAAACAAATATACCGAGCTTGATTCAGGCGCTATTGATTGCATTTGGAATGGTTTTACCTGCAACACAGCGGATGATGACGGAATCGCACGCGCAGACAAGGTTGACTTTTCTTACAACTATATGGAAAACCGTCAGGTTGTTGTAGTTAAGACCGATTCTGCAATTGCTACTGCAGCCGATTTAAACGGAAAAATTGGTGATGCTGAGATAGGCTCTGCAGGCGAAGGCTATGCAAAGGGCTTTGAAGGCATCGTATTTAAGGGTTCAACAAAACAGACCGACTGTCTCTTTGCAGTTAAATCGGGCACAGCTGATTTTGCAGTAGTTGATGCACAGCTTGCTGAGAGCTATTGCGGCAAGGGTGACTATGCAAACCTTAAAATAGTTGAAGCCCTTACAAGTGAAGTTGAATATTATGCAATTGGCTTCAAAAAAGGCAGTGAACTTACTGCTAAAGTAAATGAACAGTTAGAGGCTCTTGCAAAAGATAATACAATTGCAAAATTAGGAGAAAAATATCCTAAGGTAGCAAATTCTATTATCACTGATTTTTCTAACCAGAAATAACATACATTAAAGCCTTTGGAGAAAAGATATGACATTCCTGGAAGTTACTTCATTCTTGTTTGACGGCTTTAAAATATCTTTACTTATCTTTGCGGTGACGCTGCTTTGCGGCGCACCGCTCGGTTTGCCTATAGCCTTTTGCTCAATGAGCCGTTTCAAACCACTGAGAATAGCATCTCGCATTTTCGTTTGGATTGTCAGGGGAATTCCTTTGATGCTCCAAATATTTATAATCTATTATGTTCCATCCCTTGTTTTTGGTTTGGAAATATGGAAAAATCTCGACTTAGCTTTTACTACCGGCAGAGAGCTATCTTTTGCCGGACGAGTTTTTGCGGTTATGATTGCTTTTATATTAAATTACGCCTGTTATTTTTCGGAAATATATCGCGGCGGTATAGAGAGCATTTCCAAAGGACAGTACGAGGCGGGGTATGTGCTTGGCCTTACAAAGTCACAGGTTTTTAAAAAAATTGTACTTAAACAGGTTATAAAACGCATTTTGCCCCCGATGTCCAACGAAATTATTACACTTATTAAGGACACGGCACTTGCCAACTGCATAATGGTTGGTGAGATTATTTATAAAGCCAATATTCTTGCAGCAGAAAAGGCACTTATATGGCCACTTTTCTATACGGGCGTTTTCTATCTGTTATTTGTCGGTTTGCTTACTATTTTATTGGGCAAAGCAGAAAAACGGCTTGATTATTTTAGGAGTTAGCGTATGGCGTTACTTGAAGTTAGAGATATAAAGAAAAAATTCGGCAAAACCGAGGTTTTAAAGGGCATTGATTTCACTTTGGAAAAGGGTGAAGTGTTGGCGATTATCGGCTCTTCGGGTTCGGGAAAAACAACGCTTCTTCGTTGTCTTAACTTTTTAGAAACACCTGATAAGGGTTCAATTTCGGTTGATGGCAAGGTGCTTTTTGACAGTGAAAGCAATATACATAAAAGCGATGAAGAAATAAGGCAAAACAGACTGCATTTTGGTCTTGTGTTCCAAAACTTCAATCTTTTTCCACAGTATAGTGTAATGGAAAATATAACCTTGGCGCCGAAATTATTGGGCAAGGGAAGCGATGAAGAAATAAGAAAAATTGCCGACAGTCTGATTGAAAGGGTAGGTCTTACTGACCGCGCTAATTATTACCCGTGCGAATTATCAGGTGGCCAACAACAGCGTGTGGCAATCGCAAGGGCTTTGGCTATGTCACCCGACATACTCTGCTTTGATGAGCCTACAAGTGCGCTTGACCCTGAGCTTACCGGCGAAGTACTGCGTGTTATAAAGGGGCTTAAAAGCGGGGAGAGTACAATGATAGTTGTAACACACGAAATGGAATTTGCCCGCAATGTTGCCGATAAAATAATATTTATGGCAGATGGCGTTATTGAGGAAATGGGTACGCCCGAGCAGGTTTTTGATAATCCGCAAAGTGAAAAAACCAAGGCGTTTTTAAATAAATCGCTTGAAACATTCTAAAAAAAGAAAGCTGTGTAGTTTCCTACACAGCTTTCCTTTTTTACAGATCTACACTTTTTGTAAGATGCCGCGCCAATTTGACTGAAAACGCCAATGCTTCGTTATGGAACGAAGGCTCGAAGCTTGATATAAACCCGTGGCTTTCAAGCGTGAATACACCACTGTAATTATTTTCCTTTAGGGCGTTCATAACGGCGGTATAATCTATTTTGCCAAGCGTCGGCAGGGTGTGTCTGTCCCTTTTGAATTCATTATCGTGTATGTGCAACGCTTTTAGTCGGTCGCCTAAAATAGAAATGGCATCTTTAACATTTTGCCCCACCAATACACAGTGACCTATATCAAGACAGGCAACAAAGCAGTCTTCATACTTGTTTAATTCATCAATATAGTAGGCTAATTCGTGGGCGTCCGAGCAAACACTGTATGTTATTTTGCCCGTTTTTCTATCTCTCTCCCACATATTTTCAATAGCAATTTTAATTCCGCATTTTTTGGCTGTCTTTGCCAATTCCAAATAAAATTCTTTGTTTATCTCGAAGCCCTTATCAAGTGGGAAGGTGCTATGCTCCCAAAAGTGTATGGGATGCACAACGATAAGCTCGGCGCCAACTGCGGCGGCAACTTCAATTGCCCTTGTCAGCCTTAAAGAAATATCTTGTCGCGCGTTTTCGTCCTGTAGATATTTTTTCATATCCATTTTGTAGGGCGCGTGCGCCTGATTGTAAAAAACGCCAAGTCGATGTGCTTCTGCTTTAAGACTCTTGGCGTAATCCAACCAGCCGTCCTTAAAAAAAACGCTATCATTACCTTTTTCCATATCAAAAAGACTAAGGTCAATACAGTCAAAACCCGCGTCCGCAAAAACGCTGATACAGTCAAAATGACTCTTATAATTCATCACAGGTCTTGTGCATGAAGAAATTAACATATATACATCTCCTAACAAGGTTGATTATACAATACATAGCCCGAAAAAGCAATACTTGAAAACCCCTGCAATAAGTGTTAGTATTATAACAAAGGAGCTAAAAATATGAAAAAACTGTTATTAATTTTTCTTGTCATTATAATGATTTTTTCTGCCGCCGCCTGCAAGGGCACGGAAGTGAGTAAGGGGGATGAAGGCTCTATGGCACCGACACAATCACTCGAAACCGTGGAAGTAAAATACAATACGGGTGTTGGGGAAGAGAGAACACTTGCAAACACCCATACAAAGCTTACAGAAGAAAAGCGTCTGCATATAGCCTATATAGGAGGCTCGGTAACCAACGGCTACGGCGGAACTAATCCGTGGAGAACGATTACTACAAACTGGTTCAGAGAAAACTACCCCGATGCTGTCGTCACCGAAACAAATGCGGGTATCGGCGGTACGACATCTATGCTGGGTCTGGCGCGACTCCAAAATGATGTACTGTCAAAAAATCCCGATTTAGTATTTATAGAATTTGCGGGAAACGATAGAGATTTAGGCTATACCGAAATGCAAAGCGCTGCCTTTGTTGATGCTATGGTACGGAAAATTCATAAAAGTAACCCGTCAGCCGATATCGTGATAGTGTTTATTACTGAGCAGTCGCAGAAGGACACAGAATATGCCAACATAAAGGGCCACCGCACAGTAGCACAGTATTATGGTATTCCGTGTGTTGATGCAGGAAAAGCAGTTGTTGGTCAAATGAAAGAAACGGGCAACGGTTGGGATTACTATTTCGGTGACTCAATACATCCCAACGATAACGGCTATAAGGCGTATGCCGAAGAAGTAATAAAGGTAATAAAAGCAGAAATTGAAAAGGGGAAAGGCAAGAGTGCCGCACCGCACAAAATAAGCGATACACCTGCTACTACCAACACGCCCGTACTTTTCAGAATGGTGGAAGCAGATGAGTTTACTTATGATGAGAACTGGTATTACAGAGAAAAAGCAAAGATGTCAGCAAGTAATAAATCTGAACTTGCCGCAAGAAAGTCGGGCGGCGTTATGACATTTGAATTTGAAGGAAGCGTTATAGGACTGCTTTATAATTCTAAAAACAATGCTGAAATAAAGGTGACAATAGACGGCGGGGAAGAAAAGATGTTTAAATTCAGCGAAACACCCGCGTGCAGAGAGCGTGTTATAGCAACAAATCTAAACAATGGCACACACACAGTAAGAATTGAATATGTGGGTCCCGGCTACTTTGCGCTCGGCGCCTTACTTGTGGGATAAAATAAAAGCCTTGAAAGCGTTTTGCTTTTGAAATAGTCAATAGTTAGTAGACACAAAAAAACAATTTAAGCTGCCAGTTCAATTCTGTATTGGACTGGCGGTTTTCTTTTAAGTTTTCGAACAGGCCGTATGTAATTGAAATAGTAAACGGTATCGGCAACGGTTTTG
>JAZNRP010000011.1:0-13879 GCA_045590755.1 Acutalibacteraceae bacterium | reverse complement strand
CTGTGGGTAATATTTATTCCGCCTTTTGGTCTTCCCATTACGATCAACTCCTTCCTTTTATCTTAACATAAAAAATAGTGATGGTAGACACTCTTTTTAGTGTCTACCATCACTATATCACTTCACCCGTTGGGTCTATCTTTTTTTATTTTGCCAATATTTCAATTCGAAAAGCCGATTTATTAGGCAAAGGACTAATTAAGTTTGCGGGCGGTACAGATAACATCAAAGATACATCATCCCTGTATTTTTTGATTTTTGCAAAGTTGGTATTTGGTTCAACTTCAAAATCAAAACTAGCTATGCCATCTTTCAATGAAGCATCAATCAATCCTTTGATTTTAATACCGAAAAGGGAGTAAATCTTAATTATTTGCTCGGCTTTTTCTGATAGCTTTTGTGAATTTCTCAATTCTATCACCCTATGCTTTTTTAATGTCATAGCCTAATTTAATTATAAGCTTGATGGTTTCAAGTGCTGTGTTTCTATCATATTCCTTTTCGCTTTCAGGTAATTCGGAATAGGGTACAAGACAAGGAGTTTCTTTTTTAGTATCGTTACGCTTTTCTCCGTATGTCCAACCTTCTTTAATTCTGCCAACAGCCCAGATATCGTGGACATTTTCGGCGATTTTCTCTGTCAAATCCAACAAATCATCAGGTAAAACAACATTTGCCGTATCAAGTGGGGTGGGTTTATACATATTAGTTATCTCCTTTCATTGTCTCGGCCTTCTGCCATATTTCAGGAATACTTTTTACTATGTTTTCATCATAGATCTTGAATTTCTTATCTTTATTATATCGCGAGTTGAATTCTTTTTGAATTTCGTCCAATGCTTTCCAATCGGTAATACACGGGTGCAGCTTTGATAAATCATCTCGGTTACTGCCCGTAATATCGCCGAATTTAAACATTTCTTTAATAGTAGTGGGTTGATAACCTTCACTAAGCATAAAAGCATTCCAACGGTCGTGCTCGTTTATGGCAAGTCTGTTACATAATTTAGCATCATTTTTAAGTGCTTTCGCAAAAATTTTTATGTTTTCTTCATTTAAATTATTTTCGCCTGTATTTATAATGTCCCGACACATGCATAGCTTTGCGGGAATGTGTAAAGCTACCGCCAGTGATGAGCGACGGTCGTATTCACTGGTGATAAAATCCTTGTAGGCTTTATCGTAAGCTTTGTCACCTTTATTTGTGCCTAACAGGTCACCATAGGCCAAATTAACCGCAAATGCAAGATTTTCAAGCTCGGTGTTAAATAAGGTCTTGTCAGAGAATACCGACTCGGCTGTGCCAAAAAGGTGAATATTGCGTTCCTTTAAGAAATTCGTGTTTTCAAAATAGGTATTAGATTTTATGTCAGAACGCACACGGGTAAAAATTTTGGGCATAAGTTCATTTTTGAAGTTGCGGCTTCTTCGGTATAGTCTGTATAATTCATCCGCTACAGTAAGATTCAACTGGTCATCGCCCATAGCAACTACTATGTAGGTTGCATCAAGACTGTTATTCTTTTTTAGCAGTTTTTCTTTGAATTCAAGTGTGTCAACATCGGTCTTAACAAATTCTATGGTTTTATTATCTTTAAGACCGGGACACTGGCATTTGAATTGTTCGTGTATTTCATCTGCATGCTTATCGTACACCCTGATTTTAAGGGTATACCCGTCAATTTGACCTGCCCAGAACACAGTTTTGAGCATTCGCATACCTGTTCTGCCGCAACCGATAATGGCAACTGAAATATTGTTTCCGTTACCGTTAGTATCATATAATGGGTGATTGAATATTAGGTGATTACAGAAAAATGCAATTTCATCAATACAGCGAAGCTCAAGAGATTTATTTTCGTCACCCTTGGATTTTAATACACTTTCCAAAAAATTGACATTAGTTCCGCTTTGAGCAAAGGCGTTTACTATTATTTTTTTGTCTGTTATATTTCAGAATTTTGAAATAATCGTTTCAGTAAGCTTGATATTTTCATCTTCATTATTTGAAATAATACAAAATTCGTACTTTTCAAATCGTTTACCGATTTTCATGTTTTCGCAAGGCTTATGAAGCAGTATAGCACCCAATTTTTTTGCCTTGGAAACAAGACTTTTATCGGCATCCTTTGAATTGCAAAAAACAATGGTTTTTTTGTCCGCTATATTAGTAATGCCTTTTGCAAGTGCCAGAGAGTTCTCGTTAAGCTCTGAAAAAACATAACACTTGCCGGAAAACCTAAAGGCAAACCGCATTTTTTCACCCGTGTCACCGACGAATGATAAAATCAAGCTTGATGCTAAAATAGGCGCCAATGCAAAAGATATGTAGTTAATACAAACATAAACTATCTTTAATACTCCGCACAGATTAATTGTTTCAAGCTGGGAAACATCTTGCCGGCCACCCAGAGTTTTGAAACTGTAAAACAGGGAAGAGACTGCGGTGTATAATGGCTTACTGACAACTTCTTTACCTTCCTTTACCCATTCAGTTGGAAGCACCATAAAGATGGTAGAAAAGAAGATGCCGAGCAAAATGCAGGAAATCCATTTACTCATATCGTTGCGGTTTTTTACAGCAAAGCAAATCGCAGTGAGTAAAATAATAAGCGCAATGGAAATACTTATAAGTTCAAACATTTTACTTCTCCTTTTTATTTAAGATTTAGTAATGCACAGCACGGTTGTGGAATTAATTGAAAAATCTCGCGGTCCGCAACAACACCGTCTGCAACGGCGGATGATTTACCGTCAGGCAGGGTAACAACACCTGTAATAAATTTATCTTGTCTAAATGTGCCGTTAAAAATAAGATTGTTAATCTCGGTTAAAATACCTTCACCGTCAAAGCAGTCATCCTTCCATTCGCCTTCGTATACAACACCATCTTCAAATACTTGTATGCCTTTGCCGTGGCGTTTGCCTTTGACCCAGTCGCCGTTATATTCGCCGTTACTATCGACAAGCTTTCCTTTGCCGTGGTAAAGGCCGTTTTCTTTTTCTCCGGTATATTTAGGTATAAAGTTATCAAATTTGAAAAGCCAAGAGAACCATTTGTTTTTGGTAATATCGTAATTGCCGTCTTTCCAATAGCCCTTTGTTTGCTTTTCTCTGAAAAAGCCGGGTCGGTAATATGTGCCTTCGCCGTTAAAGCGGTCGTTTGCCCATTCACCTTCATAACGAAGCCCGTTTATATAATAAGCCGTTCCAACGCCGCTTTTTTTACCGTTTTTCCACTCGCCCTCATATTTTTGCAGAAAATCACTTTTTTCTGCGCAGGTGAGTGTGCCAAAGCCATCATAATAGCCATCCTTCCAGTTGCCTTCGTAAATATCACCGTTTTTGTATTTCATAACTCCGTAACCGTGGAGTTTGCCATCAACAAAGTCACCTTCGTACCATTCCCAAATTTCATCTTCGGCATAGGTGTATTTACCTTTTCCGTTAAAATTGCCGTTGTGAAATTCCCCACGGTAAATTCGGCCGCTTTTGTATGAGACGGTGCCAAAGCCTTCCCATTCGTCACCGTCTTTCCAGGTGCCTTCCCAGGTGGTGCCGTCCTTGTAATACATAATACCGAAGCCGTTTTTAGAATCGTTTAAATATTCGCCCTCAAAATAATCCCTTTTCTTCTCTTCCTTATAGGTGTATTTACCTTTACCGTGATAGTCATTATCTGACCATTCACCTTCATAAATTTCGCCATCCTTGAATTTCATAACTCCAAAGCCGTTCTTTTTATCGTTTTGCCATTCACCGTCATAAAACTCAACTTTAGAAGATTCAGAATAGGTAAGTTTACCTTTTCCGTGGTAGTTGTCGCTTAGCCATTCACCTGTGTAGGTTTCACCATCCTTGAATCTGAATGTGCCAAAACCTGTTTTTTTGTTATTGACCCAGTCGCCATCGTAGTAGTCCCACTTTTTACTTTCATTGTAGGTATATTTGCCCTTGCCAAAAAACTCATTATTTTGCCATTGACCTGTATAACAGTCACCGTTTTTATACTTTAATGTACCAAAACCGTTCTTTTTATCGTCCTGCCACTCTCCGTCATAATATTCATACTTTGAGCCTTCCGGATATACAAGCTTTCCTTTTCCGTGATAATTACTTTTTAACCATTCACCTGTGTAGGTTTCACCATCTCTGAATCTAAAAGTGCCAAAGCCGGTTTTCTTATTATCTACCCAATCGCCCTCGTAGTAATCCCACTTTTCGTTCTCGGCATAGATATACTTACCCTTGCCGTTGAATTGACCGTTTTTAATTTCACCATAGTAGGTTCGACCATTTGAGTATGTGATTTTTCCAAAGCCTTCGAATTCATCGCCGTTTTTGAAGGTACCTTCCCATTTTTCTCCATCTTTGTAAACGAGAATGCCAAAGCCGTTTCTCTTATCGTTCAGCCATTCGCCTTCATAATAATCGGCGTTGCGGTTTTCGTTATAAGTGTATTTTCCTTTTCCGTTAAAGTAACCGTCAAAAAACTCGCCTTCGTATATGTCGCCGTCCTTGAATTTCATAAATCCAAAGCCGTTTTTCTTATCGTTTTTCCAGTTACCTTCATAAAATTCCATTTTAGAAGCTTCGGAATAAATAAACCGTCCTTTGCCGTGGTAATTATTGTTTAACCAGTCGCCGATATACATTCTGCCATCCTTAAACTTCATTGTACCGTGGCCTGTTTTATTGTTGTTTTCCCAGTCTCCCTCATAACAAAGTCTGCTATTGCTTTCGTTGTAGGTGAACTTGCCTTCACCGTGGTAATTGTCGTCCTTCCATTCACCTTCGTAGATTTCGCCGTCTTTGAACTTCATAACTCCGAAGCCATTCTTTTTGTCCTTTTTCCACTCTCCGTCATAAAATTCAATGTGAGATGCTTCTTCGTATATGAGCTTACCTTTGCCGTGGTATACAGAGTCTTTCCATTCACCTTCATAAACCGAGCCGTCGCGGTATTGCATTACGCCATAGCCATCAAGTGAGCCTTTCTTCCATTCTCCGTCATAAAAGAGCCATTTTTCGCCATCGGGATATGTGAAGGTACCCTTACCATCCGCAGAGCCATCCTTGTATTCGCCAAAATACACTCTGCCATTACTGTATATTACGGTACCTACGCCGTCTTTTCTCTTACCGCGCTCCCATGTACCTTCCCATTTAGTTCCGTCCTTATAGTATAAAACACCTTGTCCGGTTTGTTGGTTGTTTTTCCATTCGCCTTCATAATATGCTTCTTTTTTAGAAAAGGGGTAGGTAAGCTTACCCTTACCGTGTTTTTCGGATGCGACCATATCACCTTCATAAATATAACCATCATTCTGCGTATAGGTAAAATTACCCGTAATTTTACCGTCGGTCATATTACCTTCATAGCAGTCACCGTTTTTAAATTTAAGCATACAGTGACCGTTTGCCTTATGTTCGGAAAATGCGCCTTCTAAATATTCTCTGCTGTCGCCTTCGCTGTATATGAGTTTACCTTTTCCGTGATATTTATTATCTTTCCATTCGCCCCAATATACTTTTCCGTCTTCGTATTTGCAAACGCCGTAGCCGCAACGCTTACCATTAAGCATTTCGCCGTTATATTCACCGATAAGCGATGCATCGTCACCCGTTAAATCTATTACATTGAAGTTTCGTCTTATCTGCACTAAAAGCTTTTCCATATAGCCCTTAGAGCCAAATGGAATATAGGTGGCTTTATCTCTGAAAGCGCTCAGTAAAAAGTCTTTCAGATTTTCTTCGGTGTCAGTGAAAAGCTGTTCGCATTCCTTGGACTCGACAAAAGAACCCTCAATTAAAGTAGAAGGCATCTCATTGGTCAAATTAACGCAAAAATAGTTTTTGTTACCTTCCGCTGTCGAGAGCTTGGCGTTTTTTCCAAGAGAAGTAAGAATTTCTTTATAAATTGCGTCACTGCTAAAGAAATTTTCGCTAAGATAAAAAATTACGCCGCTGCAGTGGGGGTCGTTGATTTTTTTGTACACTTCGTCATCCCAATCGTAACCCGCAGTAAGTTCTTCATCATACCAAAACCGTACACCCGCTTCATACATTGATGCTAAATCGTGGTATACCTTTTTGTAGTCCTTATGTGAGTAGCTTATAAAAATATAGTTTTGATGCTCGGCGCATTCAGGTACAGGAACTCGGTCGCAATCGGTTATTTTTTTAGATTTAGCCAAGTCCTTCTGGTATCGCTTATAGTCGAATTTCTCCATATAAATCACCATACCCTAAAAAATATATAAATATTATAACATTAAATAATAGAATTTACAATATGGGGAATATGTGGTGTGATTTTTTAAAAAACGGGTGTTTTATGTTTATATTAAAATAATAATGGGTAAAATGTCGAATTTATTTGGTTTTTGTAAAATTTGTATTGTCATAGCACTAAAGCCATGTTATAATTTACTCGATTTGAGAAGGGTTTGTAAAGTGAATTTACTTCGCTTAAAAATAGAAAAGGATTGAAGTTTATGGATTCGATTTTGGAATTTTGGAGTCAGATGACGTCGAATCCACTGCTGTTTATTGCGGTGGGGTTGACGCTTGGCGTTATTTTGGTAAATGGTTGGACGGATGCACCGAACGCCATTGCGACCTGTGTAGTAACACGATGTATGCCGGCGAAGGCGGCAATACTTATGGCAGCGGTATTCAATTTCCTTGGTGTTTTTATAATGACCAAGATAAGCAATGAGGTTGCCGAAACAGTTACAAAAATGGTGAATTTTGGAGGCGCCGACGGCAAAACAGTAATCATTGTTCTTTGTGCGGCGATGCTTGCTATCGTTATATGGGCAACACTTGCTTGGGTGTTCGGTATTCCAACAAGTGAAAGCCACGCGCTTATAGCAGGTCTTACGGGCGGCGCTATGGCGCTTTGCGGATTTGATGCTATCGTGTGGAGCCAGTGGCTTAAGGTTGTTTATGGTATTGTAATTTCCGTAACTCTGGGTTTTGGTCTGGCTTGGGTTATATGTAAGATAGTAACTATGCTTTTCTATAAAGCTAACCGCCCGAAAACAGAGCCGTTCTTCCGTGGCGCACAGATTGTCGGCGCCGCTTCAATGGCATTTATGCACGGCGCACAGGACGGTCAGAAGTTTATGGCAATCATTCTTCTTTGTGTACATACACTTGGTAGCGCGGGCGTAAATACGGGCGAAGGCGGATTTATCATTCCAACCTGGCTTATGGTTCTGTGCTCTGTCGTTATGGGCGCAGGTACTGCTATGGGTGGTAAAAAGATTATTAAATCGGTTGGTATGGATATGGTTAAGCTCGAAAAATATCAGGGCTTCTCTGCAGATATCGCATCATCTATATCACTTGTGTTCTGCTCAGTTTTCGGGTTGCCTGTTTCTACAACCCATGTAAAAACAACATCCATTATGGGCGTTGGCGCTGTAAAGCGTGTTTCGGCTATAAACTTCGGCGTTGTAAAAGAAATGGTAATGACCTGGATACTTACATTCCCCGGATGCGGACTTCTTGCTTTCCTGGTAACAAAGTTATTCTTATTAATCTTTAAATAATAGAAAGGAATTATAAAAATGGCTAAAGGCGATAAATTCTATTTTGAAAACTTTGCAGCAGGTGCTGCGCTCTCTCAAAAGGCAGCTACATATCTTGTAGAATGTCTGGAAAATTACGACCCCGAAAAAATTGAAGAAATGCTTCAAAAAATGCACGAGATTGAACACACCGCAGATATTAAGAAGCACGAAATGAACGACGCTTTAGCAAAAGCATTCGTAACCCCTGTTGACCGTGAAGATTTAGATATGCTCAGTCATAATCTTGACCAGGTAACAGATAAAATAGAAGAAGTATTGCAAAAATTCTATATTTACAATATTGTGACTGTTGAGCCTTCGGTTATTGAGTTTGCGAAAAAATTAGTACATTCGTGTGAGTTGCTTTGTGCGCTTATGAATGAGTTTGAAAACTTTAAGCGCTCTAAAAAAATACGCGAATTGATTATTGAGCTTAACGATGCGGAAGAAGAATGTGATAAACTATATCTTGCTTCTATGCGTGAACTTACAAAGAACTCGGCAGATGTACTTGCAACGGTTTCCTGGCGCGAAATATATGAGTGCTTTGAAGCCTGTGCAGATGCTTGTGAGCATGTAAGTGAGTGTGTAGGCTCAGTTATTATGAAAAACACCTAATACAAATTTATGCACATAAAAAGGGCAATTAGTTTTACACTAATCGCCCTTTTTTAATTTGCAAACTTTCTGTTGCCACAATATGATGGATGTGTTATAATTTATAATGACACAAGTTTTAAGAGGAGGAAAGTTATGCCGAAACTACTTGAGCAAATTAAACACACAGTAGATATTACCATTCCTGATAAGGATGAGTTGACACACGGGTTGCACCCCAGAATTGATTATGCATTACTTATACTCCGTAATATTTTTGTAGGTGTTGCAGTTTTGCTGTTTTTAGCGGCGTTCTTATTTGACAATATATATAACATACTTAAAGCAGTTGGTTATTTTTGCGGCGCGGCGGCATATGTTTTTGAGTGCCTTGCCGTAACAGATTGCTTTCAGACTAAAGTGCCGCATACCGAAATGTTTATGGTGTACTGTTTTGGCCCTTTGTATATTCTTATGGGACTCGGCTACATATTCTGGCATTAATTAATAGATATGTATATATGAGTGACAACACGGCATCCACAATCAAAGATGATGATTTTTTCCGGTATCAATGCAGAAAAAATATCATTTTCGCAGGAATTATCAGAATATAACTTTACTTTTGCGGAGAAATATATTATGATATAAAATGTATTTTTTATAAAAAAGGAGAATAAACAATGGAATATATACTTGATACTGCCGATATTGAGGCCATAAAGCATTGTAACGAATTTTATCCGCTTGGCGGCGTTACAACCAACCCATCAATTATTGCAAGTACAAATGAAGATTCTTGGAAAATTGTTAAGGAAATTAGAGATATAATCGGACCTTACAAGCTTTTCTTTGTACAGACTGTACAGAAAACCGCTAAAAAAATGGTGGAAGAAGCAGTTTTGCTTAACGAAAAATCTGGCGGCGAATTCTGCGTAAAAATCCCGATTTGCGAAGAAGGCTTAAAGGCTACAATGGAGCTTAAAAAGCGTGGTATTAAGGTTCTTGTTACGGCGATTTTCACACCGGCCCAAGCACTAATAGCCGCCAAAGCAGGTGCCGATTTTGTAGCACCCTATGTTAACCGCCTTGATAACATAATAGCCGATGGCTGTAGTGTTGTAGGAGAAATCGTTGAGCAGTTCAAACTGCACGATGTAAAATGCAAGGTTTTGGCAGCAAGCTTTAAAACTGCAGAACAGGTTCATAAGTGTGCCGCAGTTGGTTGTCATTATGTAACAGTTACAGATGATGTATTAAAATCGGTTATCTCGCACCCGATGACCGATGCCGCAATTGAAGGCTTCGATAGGGACTGGACAAGTGTTTACGGCGAAAAGAGCCTGTTAGACCTTTAATAACAAACTAAAAGACCTACAACCGATTTGGTTTTAGGTCTTTTTTCAAAATTTGTCAATTTTTTTATTGTTATTATTAATGCGGTGTGCTATAATTTGTATTTGGGTGATAAAAATGAAAACATATCTTTTTGATTTTGACGGTACACTTGTTGACTCAATGCCAACATATGTATCGGCAATGCTCAGAATACTTGATGAAAATAATATTTCCTATAGTGATGATATTATAAAGATAATAACGCCGCTCGGTGTTGCGGGAACGGCCGAATACTATATTAAAATGGGTCTTAATATGCCGATGGAAAATATAGTTGAGCTTATGAAAAGATATATGGCCGAAGGATATTTTTATAATATCGGCGCTAAAAACAATGTAATTGATGTGCTAAAAAGGTTAAAAGAACAGGGCGCCAGTTTAAATGTGCTGACGGCAAGCCCTCATATAACGCTTGACGCTTGTCTTAAGAGACTCGGCATTTACGATATTTTTGATAATGTCTGGTCTTGCGATGATTTCAATACTACCAAAGCCAATCCGGAAATTTATAAAATGGCGGCTGAAAGAATAGGCGAGAGTGTTGAAAACATCTTGTTTTTGGATGATAACCTTAATGCCGATAAAACCGCCAAGGCGGCAGGTATGAAGGTGTGCGGTGTTTATGACGATTCTTCAAAAGATTATGTGGACGAAATAAAAGCCGCTACGGATTATTATATTTACGATTTTTCCGAGCTTCTGGAAATATAGTGGTGCGACTTATGCAAAAAACATATTTTTTTACATTTATTGCAATTTTCTTTTGGTCTACAATGTCGGTAACGGCTAAATTGCTACTCGGTAGCCGTGGAAATCTTCAGGTGTTGTGGCTCAGTTCTTTTTTAGCGGGGTTAGCGCTGCTAATATTAAATATTGTAAAAGGAAAAATAAAAAAATTAAAGACCTACACTAAAAAAGATTGGTTAATTTCTGTTTTAATAGGTCTTCCGGGTGTATTTTTCTATTACATATTCTTCTATGCAGGTACAAGTATGATGCCCGCATCTCAAGCAAACATAGTAAACTATCTGTGGCCTATTATGTGTGTTGTGTTTGCTTGTATAATTCTTAAAGAAAAAGTAACCGTCAGAAAGGTACTTGCAATTATAATTTCCTTTTTAGGTATATGTATTGTTATGGGAGATAGCTTTACCCATTTTGATATGAATATACTTGTCGGTGCCGCAAGTTGCGCTTTAGGCGCCGTCTGCTACGGCGTATTTACGGCCCTTAATAAGAAATATGATTATGATAAAGACCTTTCAATGATGATTAATTATGCCGTTGTTTTTATAATTACAACCGTAATTAATGTTATAAACGGGGATTTGTTTTTACCGGGCACAGTTGAGCTTTTAGGCTTTCTGTGGAACGGTGCATTTGCTATGGCTGTTGCAAATACGGCGTGGATGTATGCAGTAAGTTCGGGCAATACCGCAAAGGTGGCAAACCTAGCTTATATAACACCCTTTATTTCTCTTGTATGGACTACCATTATTCTTCACGAAGAATTCAAAATCAATTACCTTTTAGGTTTAATTGTAATTATTTTAGGTATTTTCATACAACTAAAGGAAAAGCGCACTGCAAAATAGGTATAAATAACTAAAATTTTTATTCTTTACATTTGAGTTTTTTGCGTGTATTATATATACAAAGGCATAACTCGTACGGTTTAGGTTTAAATAAAGTAGAACCTTATAAAGTAATTCGAATATTTAATTTTGAGGTGTAAAAAAGTGAAAAAAGGTATTACAGTAGCAGGGACACTTATAGCGGATGTTTTCTATTTTGTTGATACTTTTCCAAAGGAAGGCTTTCTTACAAATATTCGCTCAACCGAATTAAATGTTGGCGGCACAGGAAATATGATTTTGGATTTGGCAAAAATAGACAGCAATTTAACAGTAAAGGTTTGTGCTATTTTAGGTCAAGATGAGCGTGGTCCCCAGGTGCTTTCAGTTCTTTCGGAGTACCCAAACATTGATACCGAAAATGTTATTTTAGACGGTGAAACACCTACTACCTTGGTAATGAATGCGCTTGATACAAAACAACGCACTTTTTTCTACAATGCGGGTGCCAGTGATGATTTTAATATTGATTCTATTGACTTTGAAAAGCTCAATACTAAAATCTTCCAGCTTGAATACCTTTTGCTTTTAAAACAGGTTGATATGCCCGACAGTGAGTACGGCACTCACGCCGCAAGAATTTTGAAAACCGCCAAGGACCACGGTATGATAACTTCAATTGATATCGTGTCAGAGCAGAGCGAAAGGGCAAAGCATATCGTTAAATCCGCCCTTAAATATACCGATATTTGCTGTATAAACGAATCGGAAGCCGAGATGGTTACCGAAACTGTTTTAACAAAGGACGGCAAAATTATTGAAGAAAACATTCCTAAGGTTATAGAAAAAATCAAGGATTTTGGTGTTTCTAAGTGGATTGTAATTCACGCACCAAAGGTTGCTTTTGGTTATTCTGTTGAAACGGGTGAGTATGTTTCTCTTCCAAGACTTAATTTGCCGGACGAATACATCAAAGGTACAAACGGTGCCGGTGATGCATATTGTAGCGGTATTTTGTATGGCGCACACGAAGATATGTCATTGAAGGATGCTATGGAGCTTGCCCGTGCAACTGCTTCTTGTTCGCTTACCGAAAAGAACGGCACAGACGGACTAAGGCCCTATAAAGAAATTCTTGAATTCGCCGAAAAATATAAATAATTTTAGTTTACTCTTTACATTTGTGTGCTTTGCGTGTATTATATATATGCACGGAGGCATAGCTCAGATGGTTAGAGTACTTGCTTGACATGCAAGGGGTCACTGGTTCAAGTCCAGTTGTCTCCACCAAAAAAACTCTTGTTCGAAAGAACAAGAGTTTTTTAGTTATATTCGCCTTCGGCGAGTTATATTGAGCTTCGCTCAGTTATATTTGCTTCGCAAGTGATATTCGCTTCGCAAGTGATATTCGCTTCGCGAGTTTTAGAGGCGAATATAATATCACTTTTGCCAAGGGCAAAAATATCACTATGCCGTAAGGCATAATATCACTCTGTTCGAAGCACAGAATATCACTACTTTATAATAGTTTTCCAAACAAACTGCGATTTTACTTGTTTTTGCTCACCTAAAATATAAAAATGCTCCATTTACATAAATGATATAATGACTTATAATTATTTTGTAAAAAGGAGGTAACAAATTATGAGTATAGGTAATCAAATTGCGTTATATAGAAAATCGCTCAAAATGACACAAGAAGAATTAGGACAACTTCTTGGAGTTAGCAATCAAGCAGTTTCTAAATGGGAATCGGATGTCACATTACCGGATGTTTTGTTGTTGCCAAAGATTGTTAAAGCATTAAATATAACATTTGACGAACTTTATGAAATGAACGATACTTCATCCAAAGTGGTTGTCGCGGATGATTTTCCTGAATATGCCTATGACGAAATATTTAAATTTTTCTATAATCAAAGCGGAGTGAAGTTTAATTGCGTTAATAGAAATGATGATATACAAATTTCCTTTTGGAAAAATAAAATAAACGACGGATGTGGATTAAAGTGTATTTCAGATAAAAACGGTGCTGTAATTTTAAATAATAATTTAGCTTTTGTTGATAGAAATTATAAGAAAGATGAAAGCAAAGAAATTATAAGTTCCAACAATTTGGCAAAGGTACTACAAATTCTATCAGATCAATATGTAAGAAAAATTTTCACTTTTCAATATAAGGAATCTTTCGCAAATAACAAAAGTGTAAGTAATATTAAATTTACGGTTTTAGAAATTTGTAATGCATGTGAGATAGAGGAAGAAACCACAGAAATAGCACTTGAGAAAATGGTTTCGGTGAATATTTTGGAAAGAGAATTAACATCAGTTGGCTCTGCGGAATATTATTTTAAAAAATCAACGGCATTATATGTGATTGCAATTTATGAGTTTGCGAAAATTTTGATGTCCGAAACTGTTTGGCTTGTGGAGCGTGACACATCTGAATTTAGCGATTATGCTTTCGAAAAAATAAAAAATAAAAAGTTGTACGAATAAAGAAATACTCTCCAGTTTTCAGGCACATTTAATTCGTGTCATTAAGTTCAAAACACCCAAAAAATCCAAGTCCTTTTTGGGACTTGGATTTTTTTATCCAAGCCGACAGGCTTGGTATATCATCAGCCCGAATGGGCTGTATATCATTGCCGCACGAGTGCGGCGTATATCATCACACCGTAGGTGTGTTTTTCTGTCGGCTTGATGATATACAATGCTTCGCATTGATTT
>JAZNRP010000010.1:0-26781 GCA_045590755.1 Acutalibacteraceae bacterium | reverse complement strand
GAAGCTTGTTGTTCTCGGTTTCGGACCAGTCAAAATCGCGTGTGATGGAATAGGTCGGAATCGGGTACTGGAAGCCACGGCCGTTAGCGAAGTCGGAGGCCAAGCGGTCTTAGGAAGACAAGGGTCTCTTACAACTCCTTGGCTCACAGAACGACATGGCTACGATCCGACTTGAAGCTTGTTGTTCTCGGTTTCGGACCAGTCAAAATCGCGTGTGATGGAATAGGTCGGAATCGGGTACTGGAAGCCACGGCCGTTAGCGTCGCCTTCAATCATAATTTCGATAAAGGCACGGTTAACCATATCCATTTCTTTTTTACAATCGCCATATTTGAAGTCCATACGCTTGCCGCCAACGATAGCATACTCGTCTTCAAGGTCGTGCGGTACTGTCCAGTCAAGTGTTATGTTGGTAAAGGGAGCCTGTGTACCCCAACGAGAAGGAGTGTTTACGCCGTAAATAAACGATTCAATGCATTTTTTAACAGCATCGTAGCTTAAGTTATCTACCTTAACAAAGGGGGCTAAATAGGTATCGAAGGATGAGAATGCCTGAGCGCCTGCCCATTCATTCTGCATAATGCCAAGGAAGTTTACCATCTGGTTACAAAGTGTTGCTAAATGCTTTGCGGGAGCAGATGTAATTTTGCCTGTAACACCGCCCAAGCCTTCTTCTATAAGCTGCTTGAGTGACCAACCTGCACAGTAGCCTGTAAGCATAGAAAGGTCGTGAATATGAATATCGGCATTTTTGTGAGCTTTTGCAATTTCATCATCATATATTTCAGAGAGCCAGTAGTTAGCGGTAATAGCGCCCGAGTTGTTAAGAATAAGACCGCCTACAGAATAGGTAACGGTTGAGTTTTCCTTAACACGCCAGTCAAGGTTTTTAACATACTGATTAACTATTTCCTTGTAATCAAGTATGGTTGACTTCATATTACGCAATTTTTCGCGCTGTCTACGGTAAAGGATGTATGCCTTTGCAACATCGGCATAGCCGGCCTGAACGAGAACAGTTTCAACGCTGTCCTGAATGTCTTCAACGGCAATAAGACCGCCTTCTACCTTCGGCTCAAAATCAGAAGTTACCTTGAGTGCTAAAAAATCGATAATATTATCGTTATAATTGCGCTCGCAGGCTTCAAAAGCCTTTTTGATGGCGTCGGAAATTTTGGCGATTTCAAAATCAACATTGGCGCCGTCTCTTTTTACAACCTTAAACATAATTTTTACCCCTTATCTCCTATCCCCTGATGAAAACATCGGGAATATATTTTTTTACAGTTTTTTCTATTAATTCAGTTTCGGTATCACTGAACGCCGAAAGCCCTGCGGCGTTTATAAGATTTCCCGAATCTGTAAATTTCTGAATAAAATATTTTTCTGTCGGCTTTAATATTTTGGCAATTTCTTCAAAATCATCTACATTATGTAATCCCTTTACTGCGGTTGTTCTGAATTCATAAGATATACCGCTTTGCCGTATTATTTCAATACTTTCTAAAAATGGTCCAAAGCCTATCGTGGTTCCCGTAGCAAGATTATAATTTTCGGGGGACGCCTTTATGTCCATTGCGACATAATCGACCTTGCCGTTAGAAAGTATCTCCTTTAATTTCTGCGGTGCGGCGCCGTTAGTATCAAGCTTTACCGCTACACCTATTTTTTTGCACTTGTCTATAAAGTCTAAAAGGTCGGGCTGCATTATCGGCTCACCACCCGTAATACATACGCCGTCAATTATTCCCTTTCGCTTTTCCAAGTACTCTAAAACCGCATTTTCTGCATTTTCATTTTCAGTTGGCACTAAAACTAAAGATGCATTGTGACAAAAAGGACACCGTAAATTGCAACCGCCCGTAAATACGGTACAAGCGGTTTTGCCGGGAAAATCAAGCAATGTAAGCTTTTGAAAGCCTTGAATATTCATATATTTCCCCTTCTTTTTGGATGTGGTGCTTTTAAAGTATATCACAAGATTTAGACCTTGTCAATAGCAAAAAACACAAAATATAGTGGTTGAAATTGTGTTTTTTTAATTTTCGGCTAAAAATAGCCATCTTTAACGGATGGTTATTTTTATTTTTAAAGCATTACTGCGTTTTTAAAGATAGATAAATCTATATTATTTGATTTAAGGTCGGGCAGTTTAAACTCAAGCCCTACCGAGCGATATTTAGCGCCTGCCATAGAGTTATAGCGCATTATTTCTACCCTATTCTCTCCCGCTAATTCCGCTATTCCTTGCAGATTTTCTTTAGTGTCGGTAATACCTGGGATTAGCGGCACGCGTATTACAAACTCTTTACCGCTGTTTTTTAGCGTTTCAAAGTTTTTTAGTATCGGCTTGTTGGAAACGCCAGTATATTTTATATGCTCGTTTTCATCCGCCAATTTTAAATCAAACAAGATATAGCCCATTTGGTCTATAACCTTTTTAAACTTTTCATTATCTCCATAACCGCTTGTTTGCAGCGCCTTATGTATATTGGGCAACTTTTGGGCGGTTTCAATAACAAAATCGGCCTGCATTAATGGCTCACCACCAGAAAAGGTAACACCACCGCCAACGCTGTTTAAAAAAGTTGCATAACCGTTTAGTTTTTGTGCCAATTCATCGCTTGTCATTTGCATACCACTAATACTGACAAGTCCTTTTGGACAAGCGTGTATACATCTGCCAAACGGCTGACATTCGGTATGCGTACAGCCCATTTTACAAAGTCCACACTGAACGCACATATTTTCCTTAACCATAAGCTGTGGATGAGCCAAAAGACCTTCTGGATTATGACACCATAAGCATCTTAAGGGGCAACCCTTCAAAAACACGGTGACACGACTGCCTGGGCCGTCGTGTACCGTCATTTCTTTAATATCAAAAACTGTTCCCATCATATTGTGTATTCTTGACGCATCATTACATGGTCCTGATATTCCTTATCAAGCTCTACGAAATATGCGCTCCAGCCCCAGATACGAACAACCAACTGTGTATGGTTTTCGGGGTGCAGCTGGGCATCCTTCATTGCCGCCGCATTAACGGCATTAAGCTGCAGCTGATGACCGCCCATATCAAAATAAGATTTTACAAGACGAGCAACCTTACCAATGCTATCTTGGTCGTTAAACATACCGCCGTGGAACTCAAGTGTTAACGGACCGCCGTTAATTGCACGAGAAAAGTCGGGTTTACTAAAGGAAGAAATAACCGAAATCGGTCCCGGTATTTTAGCAAAGATACTGCAGGAGAAGTTTGTGCCAAACGGCTCGCCTTTTCTTCTGCCGTCAGGCGAAGCGCCGATTTCTGCGGCATGCCAAAGATAGAACATGGCCGAGCCCGTACCTGCGCGCCAAATACCGCCGCGGCAATTCTTTTTGCCCTCGAGCGCATCGGCAAAAGTATCAAGCAGTATAGCCGCCAGATTATCGACTTCATCGATATTTTGACCCATTTTGGGTGTTTCGTAACGAAGAAGCGCCAGCATTTCGCTGTCATTTTTAAAGTCTTCATCCACTGCGCGAATAAGTTCTTTTGCTGTAAAGCGCTTTTTATCAAAAATATACTTCTTGATTGCCATAAGTGAATCAGCGCCCGTAGCAATACCTGTTCCGTGCACACCGAAGTTATTATATTTTCCGCCTACCGATATATCATCAACAGACATCATAACCTTCATAAAGGGTGATGGCACAAACCACAAATCCTTAATTGAAGTAGTGATATTATCGCATTCCGCTTTAATTCTTGCCTTTATGTCCGCCATAAAATCATCAAATGTTTCGCACTTTTCTAAACTGCCGTGCAAAGCATCATCAACGATTTTCGGGTATGAGAGTGCCGCAATATTAGCAACATCGGCGCCAACTTTAGGAATAATAAACTCCCAACAAGCCGCCAGTGTATAGTTTGCCGCGTCTTCGGGTGCATAACCCAAATCGGTGAGTCCTTTTATAACAATATCATCGTTACTGTACTGCGGGAAACCGAGACCTGCTTTAGTAAGCTCGGTGCCAAGCTCGTAAACCTCGATAGGAGTATTCTTATTAACGCGAAGATTAATTTTCGGGTCAATAAGCTTTAGATTATTACTTGCTTTAAGGCAAAGTTTTGAAAGGTCGTTAAACACTTCGTTACCGTTTTCATCTATGCCGCCGAGCGCCATACTCTGACCATTGTCGCCCTGCTGAACACCAACATAGGTGTCACTGTCTTTATTGAAGGATAAAAAGAAATCTTCCACTAATTCAAGTGCGGTATCATTAGTATAAACACCTGCATCCATATCACGCTTAAAATACGGGTACATATATTTATCAAATCTGCCAACTGTATTATGGTAGTTGCCCTCAAGCCACAAAGCATAATGCACTATACGGAAAAACTGCAGTGCTTCACGGAAGTTTGTAGCCGAGTAACGCGGTACTCGGTTTAGTACCTTTACAATATCATCTCTACCCTGACGCGCCGCCTCTTCTTTGTAGCGGTCGGCAAGAGAAATAATAGCATCAATACTGCGGCGAGAATACTCATCAGCAGTTTTGCGCGCTTCAAGAAGACCAATTTTGATTATATTCTCATAATCGGGTGACAGGTTAGAAATATAGCCGAGCTCGTGAACATAATGCTTCGCTTTTATCTCTTCCCACTCTTTTTCTGTAAAGCAGTCAGGTATATTAGAAACTGTACGAATAAAGCAAATTTTCTCATTCGGTAAAATTACAGGTGTTTCTTCAGCTATTAAACGCTCAAAACGGTCGGTCATGCGTTCAACCGGCGATAATCCCTTGGCGGCATATTCTTCTGCCAAGTTCCAATCAACCGTATGGCGAAATTTATGATGTTGTTTTGAAACTATATAATGTAATAAATCGTTCATACTTCATTACTCCTTTGTAAATATATTATATTCCATAAAAAAAGTAAAGTCAAGACAAAAATAGAAATAATTACTAATTTTGCTTGACTTTTAATTTTTACTTCCAGTAACCGAGTTCTACGCCTTTTTTATAAATAACATCGGCCAAAAGTTTATAGCCCATTTCATTCATATGGCATTCATCTTTTTTATTCTGATAAAGGAAAGATGCTGGCATTCGTTTTTTATTAATGCACCACTCGTCCATTTTGCCAATTTCCAAGTCGTAGGCCTTGTGCGCTTCCTCGTATCCGTATTTGCGCGGATTAACTACATTTTTGCCGAAAGCTGCTTCATATTTTTCAATATCATCATTTCCATAGAAAGGGCAAATGATTATATACTTATTATAATACTCTGCAAACTTTTTACATTCTGCAATTCTTTCTTCTACGGGTGGGCCTCCATTAGCGCCCATAAGCACGATGGCTACATGGCAAGACGAAAACTGCTCGGAATAATCGTATTTAACGGGGGTTCCTTTTTTAAGAGTCAGCGCCGATGACTTTTCGCTTCTTACCAATGTATAGGTACCGTCTCGGCCGTCTTCACCGCCTTTTTTATATTCGATAGAATATTTAACGCCATTAATAATAACGCGGTTTTGTGGCAAATCATTACCAAACGCCAAATACTCAATTGCCGAGCCATCTGCATAGGAAAACAAGTTGCGGTTAAGTGCCACTTTGTCTACTCCTGCAGGAAATACCACATCGTCGGTAAGAACAAAGCTGGCCGCATTAGCTCGGGAATTAATTGCTTCCATTTTTTCGCCGCTAACACCCGCGTTAATTACTCTATACTGTCCGTTAAGATTTGCCTGTAATTGCGACGGGTAGGTATAACCCTCAGCCGGCATGCCCATTCCTTCGGTTATACTGTCGCCAAAGCACAAAACTACAGCATCGTTTTGAAACTCTGTAATAGGCATTGCCGCCGTCAGCTTAAAAGGTGTATCTTCTGACGATGTTTCGGCAGAATTCTCATTTGTGACTTCGCCGCCACTACAACCACAACAAAGCAGAACCATAATAAGACACAAAATTAAAACTAATACTTTTTTCATATTATCACCTTTTTTAAAAATATAGCCGCCCTATACGAGCGGCTATATTAAAACTTTGGGATTTAATAACTCAACGACTATTCTTCGTCATCTTCGTCTTCATCTTCGTCGTCATCATCGTCTTCGTCGTCATCGTCATCATCATCGTCCATATTAACAACAACAACTACTATAACAACGCCTACCAAGAGAAGCAGAAGCATCATAGCGCCTATACCGATTATAATTATAAGGGTTAAGTCGCTTACCTGAACACCGAACAATGTAATCTTATTTTCATTAACATCGCCCTGATTCTGCTTAAGGTCATCGTTACTATCTGATTCACTGTTTCCATCATCTTCAGATTCTCCGGTTGAATCATCGGGATCAACATACTCACCAATTGATTCAAATCTGATGCCCTGACTCTTGTACTTGATGCAGTACTCTTCAACAGGTGAACCCTTAAGACCACGGATTATGATACCGCCGCTTATTTCAGCGAAAGCGCTAGGTCCTATAATGGTTGTCGGATTTGTAATGGTGATTGTAGTCAGATTGTCACAACCGGTGAATGCGCCGCCGCCGATTTTGGTTACTGTTTCGGGGATTATAATATCACCCGAAATACCGCTATTAGCGAAGGCATTATTATTAATGGTTGTAAGTGTTGACGGAAGCTGAACGCTAAGAAGTCTTCTTGTGCCTGCAAATGCACTGTCCCCAATTGTGGTGTAGCCTTCTTCAATAACCACTGCTTCAAGCGAAATGGTATAAGGCTTATTGCTGAAGAGTGAAGCGGCAATAGTGGTCATATCAGCGCCGTTAATCTTAGACTTGAATACAACCTTTGAAGAATACGGCTTTGTGGCGTCGTTGCGCTTGTATTCAACAACGGTAGCTGCGTTGTCACCAACCAATGTGTAGTTACCGTTATCGGTATAATCGGAAATCTTGGGGAATTTACCCGCTTCAATTTCTACAAACTGGTTGCCGTTACCTTTCGCAAACTTTTCAGCAGCCGAGCCCTTAACACCATAAATAACAGTAGTGCTCGGGAATGCGTTAGCGCCAATCATACAGTTAGCGTTCTTAATATAAACGGCTGTAAGATTATTGTTGCTTGCGAATGCAGATGCACCAATTGAAATACAGTTAACATCAAATACGAGTTCGCCATGAATGTCAGCGCCATCGAATGCAGATGCACCGATTGTCTTAACCGACTTCGGCATATTAATCTTAACGATATTTGCACAGTTTCTGAATGCCATTATATCAATAACAACTGTGCTTTCGGGGAACTGTACACTGAAAATGTTGTGTTTATACAAAGCGTGATAGAACACATCATTATCAATACCTGCAACAACTACACCCTTAGTTACTGTGCCGTCTTCTGCGGTGTAGCTGGTTTCGCCGGGAATAACAAGTTTGCCGGTTCCGGTATAACCATTAAGAACATACATATTATCTTCGTTGATACTAAACTTATATGTGCCGTTCGGGTCTACCTTATTAACTGCGGCATCCCAACCATCTGTGATATCGGCTATAAAGGTATTGCCGTTAGCCTTTGCATAGGCTTCAGCAGTAGAGCCCTTAATACCATGTATTACGGCACCTTCAGGAATAGCATCTTTGCCGATTACGGCTTCACGGTTGTAGATATAAATATCTGCAAGCGGAGTGTCTTCAAAAGCACCGTCGCCGATTCTTCTAAGATGAACAGGTAGTTTGATTTCGGTTAAGGCTGTTCCCTTGAAGGCTTGTGCGCCAATATAGTAGCAAACAGATTCATCGAAGTTTGCAAATGTGAATGTGCTCAGCTGGTCGGCACCCTGGAATGCACCCTGACCAATATAAGCCACATTTTTCGGGATTGACACACTCTTAAGATTGCGTCCACTAGTAAACGCATATTCGCGAATGTAAACCAATGTTTCAGGCAATTCAATGTAGCGAAGATTTGTACAGCCTGCAAAGGCACTTGCCTGAATTTCGGTATAGCCGTTCGGTAAAACTACTCTGTACAGGCTATTCTTATAGCTTGACTGCTTAAATGCATTTGCCTTTACGAATGTAACATTAACCTTTATTGTGCCATTAGCATCAGTATAATTGTAAACCGACGGGAATACATACTTACCTGCATCAGCATTACCGGGTTTAACATCGGCAACACCATATGTATCACCAGAAGCATAAATTTCATACTCGGCATCAGTGTCTTCTATCTGAGCCTTGTTTTCAATCTCAGCTTCAAGTGCTGCAAGGTATGCTTCGTACTCGGCAACAACTGCATCTATTTCAGCATCCCACGGAACAAACAGGTTACCATTAGCCTCTGCATACGCTTGGGCCGTTGAGCCTGTGTAGCCGTAAATAGTTGTGCCTGACGGAATGCATCCGTCTTCTAATATAGTAGTCTTGCTATAGATATAAATAGACTTAAGACTGATACAGCCTGCGAAGGCCTTAGAGCCTACATTCTTTACAGTGAACGGTAACGATACGGTTTTGAGAGAAATTGCGTTTGCAAAAGCACTATCACCGATTGTTGTTAAGTTACTCTTATAGATATTTTTGTTAGCGGTATCTTCATTACCGAAGGTTAAGGTATGCATACTCTTACTATTCGAGAATGCCTCAACACCTAATGTGGTAACGGAAGACGGAAGTACAAGGTCAATAACACTTGTGCCTTCAAAGCCCTGCTTAGCGATACTCTGAAGTGAATTCGGAAGCTTGATAACTTCTAAATAGCGGTTAGAACGGAAAGCATTTTCATTGATATCTGTGATACCTTCAGATATGATAACTTCACCAAAGGTGTTTGTAGCTGCCTTATTGAAGAACATATTGTATTCTAACAGGCTACCCTTAATGCCGCCAACAGAAGACGGAATTATAACCTTCTGTGAGAACGGCAGGTCATCATTAACCTTCACATAGCCTGCCACCTTGCCGTCATCAGTTACACTGAAGCTATAGTTTTCGTTATTGCTGTACCACTCAAGCTTCGGAGTAGCCGCAGGTGTATGAGTAATTGCTTCATACGGCAAGAGCTCAACATTAACATTACTTAAAGTAATCTTAATGTCAGCGAGCACGGGCATCGGGAGATACTGACCCATTGCATCAACATCGCGGGCGGCAGAATAGATAGCAACTGTACCAGATGCTACATCACAAGAATTAGTAACGCTATTGCCGCTCGGGTCATATAATGTTGCTTTATCGCCCGAATATTCGATTGTAAACTTACGGTATGCAAGTGTTCTACCGGCAGTGCTTGCAACATTATTACTCATTATACTCGAATAGAAATAATCGTTTACAGCACCAGCCGACAACGCAACATTAGAGCCATTCTTTATATAGAAAGCGCTTGTGCTTATATACGGAGCACCGCTTAATGCATAACCCCTATCGCTTGTTGCATAACCCGCATTTGTAGATACGCCCGGAACAAACTTACCATCAGTCAGCCCTGTTACACGACCTAAGATACCAACTGAACCGCGCATGTTGGCAAACGCACGAATGCCCGCGCTTACAGTATAGTTAGACAAGCTCTTAACCACTTCGTTATCAAGGGTTGTGTATGTTCTGTATGTGTATGTTCCTGCACCGGCACTTCTTATCTTTTCCCAAAGTGCAAACTGATTTACGGGAACAAAACCGGGGATTCTTGTAGAAGTATAACTGGGGGCTGCATCGATTCTGTAATCGAACTCGCCGCTATAGTTGCCACTAAAGTTAATATCAACTATATTTGACTCGCCTTCTACTACAACGGTTTTCCAGTCGCTTACCTTATCGTCGGTAGAGTTGGCTGCATCGCGGTAGTCTTTTTCGTATACTACATATTCAGTTTCATCCGGATTCTTAACAACAACATACATATTCATTGTTGTTTCGGAATTAGATGCAGTTACGGCATAAACACCGCGCTCATAAGCGTAAATTATGCCGTTTTCAATCTTGAGCTTATTAGATGCTGCTGTGGTAGACCAGTCAAGTTCATTACCTATCATGATACCAGCTTGAGTACTTACTAAGAAAGTAGATGTGTCAAGCTTATAGCCTGCTGTCATAGGAATAACAGGGTCATTAGTTGTTACGGTATATGAATCCTGTGCATCGGTCATCACAGGCATATTGTTTTCATCTGTGCCCAGCAAGGATACGCTGAAGCTTTGCAATATTGCTTTTGTTGCTACGAAGGAGAAGCCAACTGTACCCTTCTTATTGGCATCCTTCATAAATGCATCATATTCGTCTCTTGAGAGTGTACCGTTAGTTGTACCGTTTAAGGTCTTTATCTCTTCGTTAGAGTCGAATATAAGGTTGCCGTCCATACTATAGGTAATATGGTTACCTTCAAGTGTGTACCTAACCTGTCTTATCTTGTTGTTGTTGGCTGTAAAGTTCTTGCCATCCCATACATAAGACGGGTCGGTTGTAGAGCCGCCGATAAGCGACGCATCTGAAAGTGTATGTACGGTCTTAGTGGTTGCGCCGGTGAGTTCAACTGCGTTGTTGCCTAATTTATATAAATGCAAACCACCGGTTCTGTAATAACCAAGGCCGAGAGGATTTTGGTCAGCCGCGAGTACTTGATTGGAACCTTCCGTTTCATCAAGTGTTGCACGGGCTATAAGATGATTTTGTGTATAGCCATACACGTCACCTAGTGCGTTATGTTTTACGGTTACATTAATTTCATAATCGCCAAAGTCTTTGAGTATATCCGATTTATACATCCATGTATACGCACGGAAATATGTGGGGTGGAATACCAAACCATTAGCGCTTGCATACCAACGTGAAGCTGAAACAACTCCGTCTTCAGCATTCAATACATCTTTTGGTGTGAAATAGTTGTTTGGTAATGAATACGGGGTTGTGGCATTAGTCAAATAACCTGTTGTATGATAAGACCATTCGCTTTGGTCGTAACTACCTTTAAGGTCTTTATCAACAAGATTAAACTTATAATCTCCTGCCTTATTAACTATTACATAAACGTTTCTTGTAAGTCCGTCGTAGGAAACCTCAAACTTAGAGATTCCTGCTTCTGAAGAACGGATGTTATTACCAAGTTTGGCAGCACTGGCTCCGCTCTTTAATATCCACTTGGCATCTGAGCCCAAAGCAACTGTGCCGTTGCTAAACTCAACAACGATATCGTCTAAACTTACCATCTTTGCTTCAAACATTGGAAGCGCAGGTGCCGTGTCGCTTATTTCATATAAATTAGCCACACCTGTTTTATTAGCGATTATATAAACATGTGTTGACTGTGTGCCGTATGTTACTTCAAAATCAGCAACGCCTCTTTCTGTTGCAAGTAAGCTGTCGCCTGATTTTTCTACAGCGGCATCATTTTTAAGTGTCCAGGTTGCATCTGCACCCGAAGCGGCACTATTATCCGGGAATTGAATTGCATAGTTGCTCAAATCGATTGATTCGCCAACAAGCACTTTTATTATCGGAGAGTTCGATGCTACTGTGATAAAGTTAGCATCTGACATCTTCGGCATTGTTTCAGCATTGATACCAACCAAAGACACCTTGAACGCCTGTAAATAGGCCTTGGTTGCTACAAATGAGAAACCGATTGTACCTTTTTTGCTTGCGCCGTCCATAAATGTATTATAGGCGTCAACTGCTACAGTACCCGAAGTAGATGTTTTAATTGTTTCGTTAGAATCAAAGATAAGGTTGCCGTCCATACTGTAGGTAATATGGTTACCCTGAAGTGTATATCTAACGTTTCTTACCTTGTTTGTATTAGCAGCAAAGTTTTTGCCGTCCCATACATAAGACGGGTTAGATGTGCTACTACTGATAAGGGAAGCATCTGTAAGTGTGTTTACAGTTGTTGTGGCAGTGCCTGTAAGTTCTTCAGCTGCTGTGTCACCCAACTTGTAAATATGCAAGCCGCCTGTTATGTAGTAACCAAGACCGAGCGGTGTAGTGCCGGACTTGAGCACCTGTGTAGAGTCTGCTGCTTCATCGAGTGTTGCACGGGCAATTAAGTGGTTTTGTGTATAACCGTAAAGGTCGCCAAGAGTGTTGTGCTGAACAGTTACATCTATCTGGTAGTCACCAAAATCTTTAAGAATATCCGACTTATAGAACCAAGTGTATGCACGGAAGTATGTCGGGAAGAACATAATACCGTTTGCACCCATTGACAAACGGGTGCCGTTAGCATCGGCATTTATTGTATCTTTCGGTGTGAAATAGTTGTTCGCGAATGAATACGGCGTTGTGGCATTAGTCAAATAACCTGTCGTATGATATGACCATTCACTTGCATCATACGCACCTGCAGTTGCAAGGTTTTTATTAACAAGTGCAAAATCATATTCGCCTTCGCCGTTAACTATTGCATAAATATTTTTTGTAGTTGCTCCATCGGAAACACTAAACTTCGTGATGCCTTTTTCGGATGAAGCAATCATTTTGCCGAACAATTTTGCACTTGTGCCTTCGGCAACGCTCCATGTGAGTTCATCACCCGATTTAGTAGAACCGTCGGGGAACTCTACCTCCAAGTCACTGAGTTTTACAACCTTATCTACAAACATAGGTATAGCCGGTGAGCCGTCGGTTACCAAATAAGGTTCATCTACCTGACCAACAGGCGCAGCAAATGCCGAAAGCATAACAGTGAGTGAACTGAGCACTACTGCTAACGCCAACACCACAGACAAGGCCTTTTTAGTAAGGTGTTTTGTTAGATTTTTCATAATGTACCTCCAATAAGAAACAATACTCCTTTTTAGTATATTATATAATAACATATTTCCTTGTATGTTTCAATACTTTTTTTAACAAAATCGACAATTAACTGTGTTTTTTGCATAAGAAAAGCGGGTGGAAAATTTTTCCACCCGCTTAAATTAGCTATAAACTATTTACTATACTTTAATAGCTCTTCGTTATAAAGATTCATACTGTTTCTGAATTCATATTCGCGTTCCTGCAACCAAGAGTTAATCTGGGTTGAGTCAACACGGTTGAAGAGATGCCAAGAGAAGTTTACATCTGCGGTGCCGTAGTTTGCAATATCACCGTCAAAGTCATAGTTGCGCTTTTCAATAGACATTAAGTCCATATAGCATTCCTTAATCTGCTCACTTACGAAGAAGCCGCCTTCGCCTGCATCCATATTGTAATTAGCAAAGTTACACATATAACCTAAGAAGTAAGGAACTGCCTTTGCATTTTTAGCCGACTTCGGTACACCGAAGGCAACTACTTCATGCATAGGAACATAGTAATCGTTAAAGCCTTCTGTGCCGTCCCAACGCGGTACTGCAACGGCCTTTAATTTGCCCATCATCTTGGTCTTCTTGAAATATTCTGAAGAATTCTGAACAGCAGAGGCATCACAGTGGTCAATGAGCATCTTCTGCTTCATCTGGTCAAAGCCTTCATGCAGATATGTACCGAAAAGACCAAGTGCTCTACCGTCTTCGACGAACTTCCAGCAGTCAAGAGCTAACTGATTAGTAAAATCAAGCTCATACTGGATGCCGTCTGCACCCTTCTTAAAGAAGGAAGCGTTAGCAACAGTTGACGGGAACGACCAGCAAGAAGCGCCTCTGTATTCTGTGCCGTTTTCGGTTACCCAGGTGTTGCACATTTCACGAAGCTTGCTCCAGGTCCATTTGCCTTCCTTCCAAAGCTCGTACGGGTCTTCAAAGCCCATGTCTTCGAAGGTCTGATAGTTATAGAACATCATACCCGGTAAGAAGAAGGGGGTATACTTAAGGTTTGTAGCATAGGCGTTTTCACCTATGGTATAAAGACCCATTGTGTAAGCATCCCATTCCTTGCCGCTATAATCAAACTCTGTAGCGGTAAGCGGCTGAAGAAGCTTAAACTGGCCGATATTGGGGTTCTTAAGACGCATAACATCTGCCTGCTCGCCTACCTGAATCATTTTAGCTACGGCTGTAGCGTAACCATTGTGGTCAAGAACGCGGAACTCAACATCAATGCCTGATTTTTCTTCGAATGCTGCAATAACATCCTTTTCCTCACGGTCATCAGGATTGTACCAGTTAAGGAAAACGATTTTTGTACCCTTAAGTTCTGCCGGCATAGAAGCTAATAAGGCATCAGAATCAAGCGCATAATCGGACATATTGTTTTTGCCGATATTTGTGCCGCCTGTTGTGCCTGTATCGTCGCCATTGCCGCCACAGCCAACGGCTGTAAGAGCCATAGCCAGAACTAAGAGAATTGCCAGGGTTCTTTTTACTGTATTAAACATAGCATTTTCTCCTTTTATTAGTTTATTTTATCATACAACAAAAAACAAATCGTGTCAACTGTTTATGTATGATTTTACTAACCTACAATACCCACACGGTCAATGCTCTTAATAAACTGCTTTTGCAGTATACAGTACATTATAAGCATAGGAAGTATTACCAGCAAGCATGCCGCCATAACAATACCGACATTTCTAATTTCCGACATTTCGCCAACCTTTGCTACTATTCGCATAAGGCTGACCGAAAGCGGATAATCCTTCGATAAGAACATTGTTGCTAGGTATGTATCGTTCCAGTGCCAGATAATACTGAATATTGTAACTGTTAAGAAAATTGTACCCGAAGACGGAACAACGATTGTAAGGAAGGTTTTAACCGGTCCTGCACCGTCGATTGATGCCGCTTCTTCAAGCTCCTTCGGAAGACCCTTAAAGAACTGTACATACATATATGTAAACAGACCCGCTTTAAGACCAACCGAGAAAATACTGGGTATATAGAACGCCCAAACAGAATTCAGCAAATTTGGACGCAGTTCCTGACCTATAAGCTCACCGATAAGTCCAAGTATGCCGAATACATCAACATATCGCATACTAACAGATAACGGAATAATAATCATAGGTGTGGGAATGAGAATTGTAAGAATAAGAATAAAGGTAAGAAACGGTCTTTCCTTAAATTCAAATCTTGCCAAGCCGTATGCAGTTACAGAACAAGCAATAACTTCAATAAATGCACTTACTATTTCAATTCTTACCGTGCTCCATAAGGTCTTAAAATAATCAAGATGTTTGAAAGCCTTGGCAAGATTGTTCATTGCAAAGTTTTTAGGAACCCACATAATTGATGAGTCCAAAAAGTCCATAGGAGCCTTTACTGATGCCGAAATCATATAGAAAAGCGGGTATAAAAGGATGTAGCTTACACCCAAAATGAAAATCCAACGGGCGATAGGTGTTACCACCTTAATGCCTAACTCCCCTGCTTTACGGGCAGTAATTTTTTTAGCTTTATTTTTTAACATTACTACCCCTCCTTAAGACCATTTCTTCAGACAGAACTTATAGTAAAGTCCAAGAACTGCCGACATTACAAGACCGACAACCACGAAGTACATCCAAATCATTGCCGAGCTTTCATCGTATATAGCACTACTCATCATATCAAACGCTCTGCCCATAACGCCTGTTTTCATAGTAAACAAATCAATCATTGTGTAAACCATAACGAGCAATATTGTCGGACCTAACATCGGTATGGTGATATACCAGAACTCTTCCCACTTAGAAGCGCCTTCAACACGGGACACTTCGTAAAGCTGGTCGGGAATTGTTTGAAGACCTGCGATAAAGAGAACTATCTGTATACCGCACGACCATAAAAGGTTGAAAATGTCACCGATATAGCCAGAAATGAGTTTATTAATTTCATCGGGCAGTCCTAAGTTGCCGAGTATCATATCAAAGTCAATCATACTGCCGAAATTGTTTTCAGAACCCGATGAAGCCACAAGGCTTATGGGCATCCATTCGGCCGTCATATGCTGAATAACAACACCCGTTGCGATAATTACGGGCAGAAAGAATATTGCACGAGCTATCATTCTTCCCTTAAACTTCTGATTAAGCAACATAGCCAAAATTAAGCTAAGCGCTAAAATAATCGGAAGCTGTACCGCAAAGTTACCGATGGAGCCTGTAAGGTCGGTAAGATATGTTGGGTCATCATTAATATAAAACTTAAACCACTTAAGTCCTACCCAATCGACCTGAAAGCCCTGTGTTGTAATATCAATTTCACTGAAGGCATAACGAATTGATGTGAACAACGGCACTACGAAGAAAAGCACTAGGCCTATTTCCCACGGGAGAACGAACAGTCTGCCATATCTGCTTTTAAGTTGCTCGACGCCCTTATGCTTTTTGATTTTCTTATTTAACATACTGTTCACCCCCCTACTTTACTAATAAATAGCTCATTGGCTGTACTGCACCGTCGGCTGTAACATACTCTACATCCGAGTAGTTTACATAAACCTTAACGCCGCCCGAGAATGTTGTTGCTCGGACATCGTTTGTAATAAGCTCGTGCTTTACTATTGTCTGACCGCTTACAGCTTTATAGTAGTCACTGTAGGTTTCAGCAGTTTTAATAATAGTATCCTTATTGTCGGCATACATAGCGCCATAAAGTCCCTTGAACGGTGAGTATGTAAGGGTTGAATCATAGGTGTTATAGATTGCAAACAACATTGAAGAGCCTGTTTCAATTGCCTGTAGCTGCTTCTTCTGCAATGTTTCACCGCTATTTACAGCTTCTGATGTAATTTCGGTTTTGCCCTTGAATACCATCTGATAGAACGGTACATCTGTTGTAAAGCCGTCAAGCTCAGAAGAGTTCATTGGCGCTTCAAATATACAATCGGCAATTACTGCGGCATATGCATTAGCACCGTTAGCGGCAAATGTATAGCCATTGTCCTTATAACTCTGAATAATGTTTGCGGCAAATGCGCCGAAGTTCTTTTTAACATAGTATTCTGATTTAGAGTAATCAGAATAAATGCCTTCACTGAGTGATGCAAAGCTGATACCCGGTAAATTGTATTTCTTAATTTTCTTTACAAGGGTATTTGCCGCTTTTATAACCTTATCGCGTCCAAGCAGACGGTAGCGGTCGAAATCGGTTGTGTTCTGTGTCTGTACAGCCTTATCTATGTAATAACGGAATGCATTCTGCTGATTGGCAGTTTTGGCAGTATTAAAGGTTGTTGAATAGCCGAGACTACTGCTTGAGAATTCGGTAATATTGAAATCAACAAACATATCAAGACCATTCTCGTTACAGTAATCAACTACTGCTTGCAGCTCGTTTTTGCTGCCAAACGCACCGCCTAAGCCGAATCCACCTGCCACCTTGTCTATATCCATACCCGATTTACCGAAGCCATAAAGCTGAACATTCGGGGTGACGCCTGTAACCGACAGCTCATTTAACATATTGCTTATATCTTTATATGTTGTGAGCGCCAAAAGTGTACTGTATGGGTAGCCTAAGAAGTTTCTGCTTTGGAGCAAGCCACCGTAAATTTTAAGGGAGAATACATCTTCCTTAATATCTGCGGCTTCATTGTTGCCGTAAAGCTTCTTCTGATAAAGCTTTGCCATACCGTTATAGTTGGCATTTTCCCCCGATAACGGATAATACTCAACCTCAAAAACAGAATCTGTAAGCGGTTCCTTTGAGTAAATCGGATTTTCTATATACATCTGGTTACCCTTAACGGTGTTATAATCGTAACCGCGTATATGAAGCTCGGGGTAAACCGTAGCATAGTCGGTCTTTTCATACTCGCTGTTGTAGTTTAATGTAGCGTGTTCTGCGCCCGAAGAAATGATAGCGCAGATAGCGTTATTACCTACAACGGTACCGAAAACAGGCAGATAAACATTTTTATCGTTGGTCTGCTTATCGTTGATTTTCTGCGCAAGCTCAGGGCCGTAAACGCCCGCCGAATATGTAGCAGAAACCAGGTTGGCGCTTGAAGTATCAATTATTGCGCCTGTACCCGATGGGTAGAAGATGTAGGAATCTTCTGTTCCCTTTTCTACCGCACACAATGTCGGTGCAAAGGCAATAGAATAAATCGGGTCTTCGTTTTCAACGATTTCGCTTGTATCAATTGAGATTGCCAAGCAGTCGTCCTTAAGAGTGTACTTAAGCGGTACAATTGTGTTTGACTGCTCAAAGCAGAAGGAAATTGTTATTGAGTTGTCTGCCTTTTCAACCGCAACATCGTTGCTTCTGAGCGAAGCGAAGCCGTAGTCGTCAGCAGGGTCGGGTGTTGTACCGTCCTTAAACTCATAATTTTCCTGGTACTTTACATGTATCGGGGATTCAACAAACTTCTTCTGCATTGCAGGGCGTTCTTCTTTACTGAGATAGCCGTAGGGCGAAGTAGTCCACTGAGTACCCGTTGCTTTATCGGTCAAGATAACGCACTTGTTTGTAGCATCCCAATGCATTGAGAGCTTACTGTTCTCAATTTTTGTGCCGTCTGTGAGAGTGGATGTCTTGAATGTCTCACTTACATTCTGTGGGACTGTAGTTCCCTTACATCCCGCGAAGGACAAAACCATAACAACACAAAGGGCGAATGATAAAGCTTTAATTAAAATATTTTTCATATCTCTTCTCCTTTGTATTATCGGTATACGGCTTCAAGGAATACTGTCTTAATGAATTCCGAAGCCTGCTGTAACAGGATTGCAAGTAGGAATATAAGGAATACAACCAAAATCATTGCAATAACTGTTACGATAGTTGTGAATACGAACTTACCAAAACCGAACTCCTGAATATTAATAAGTGCCATTACAAGAAGTACGGCGGTATAAAGAATACATGCGTAATTTAGAATATTTATAAAGTTTGCTTCCTGAAGGGTTAAAATACTTGCAAGTATGTCGTAACCGAAGGCGCTTATAACAAGCGGGGTTATGCTATAGCAGGTAGCAACATAAATGTCCTTGAGTTTACCCTTGCCTTCAAAGAGTACGCAAACCAACCAGTTGGCGCATACAAAGAGAAGAACAAGGCCTACAGTCTGTGCTAAAGCATACCATGCGTTTGCTTCAGCAATATCGGTTTTATTGAATATAAAGCCACTTGTGTAGCCTATAATCTTACCGATATACCAAAGTACAAGAATTGCTGTTGCAATAAGCACTGAACCATTATTGTTGCGCTTGATTTCATAGAAGGTATCGGCAGGATGGAACATGGTTCCAAGCGCTATCTTTAACTTCTTATTCTTTATAAGAACTACCTTGTGTTTTTTCTTGAAGTGTAAAAGAACAACCAGAACAACCACAAGTAAAATTACGCCTATAAATATAAAGGTAAAGTTTTCTGATAAGAATTCCTTACGAACATATTCGTATGCTTGAGAATATGTATTACGGTCATAACCCATAAGGGCATAGTCCATAGCTTCTTCATATCTATCTTCTACCAATGCGGCCTTTGCAAGTCCGCGGTAGGCTATAATACTGTTGCGGTCAAGCTTTAATACTTCGTTCCAGATTGCCTTGGCTTCAACATAGTCGCCGTTCATTGTAAGCGCCTGTGCTTCCTGCACCATTGCGCCATACGCATTTTTTCTGAACGGAATAATAGCCTTCTTAGTAACATCAATAGCGTATATTGTGTCGCCCATAGCAGAAATTGCTTGTGCGCGGCGGAATGTACCCTGCTGAACACCGCTTGTGATACCACCGCCTATAGTGGTAATAAGGTTACATTCAACATCATACATATAAATTCTACCGTAGCTTGAGTCAAGCACATAGATAAAATTGTTTTCATCCACTGTTATAGATGACAGATTGTGTTTAATAGGCATACCTTGTGCCGTAGCAGCAGAACTTGTACCGAAAACAACATCACTTGAATCTGCTGCAGTATCTTTACTTTTATCTACAAGAATATTGGTGCCTGTAGGATTAAGTCTTCTGACAGAGCCCTTAGATGCCGTCTGGTTATTTGTTATACCTGTACAGGTAAAGAGATAACCGTCCGCACCAAGCACCATATCTACGAATGAGAAAGGCAGTGCCTTTGCCATTTTAGAAAGCTTTGTGTTGTTTGTGAAAAGTTTGTTCCACAAATTATTCAGTGCTTCAAGAACCGATGATGTAACGGCGTTAGCACCGAAGAAGCCCTTAAACTCGAAGGTATCTGGGTCGTACATTGCAGCACCGTAGAATGAGCCGTCGCAGAGAATATAGATGTAATCCATATTATCTATAACAATCTTAACAGGGTTAAAGTTAAGGTCGTTAGGCCACATTTCCGAATCAGGCTTTAAGAACTGTCTTACAACATTTCTGTTTTCATCTACTACCAACACTCTACCGTGTGTGGTATCGCAGATATAAATAAGTCCGTCCTTTGCGAAAATACCCTTTGATTTTTCAAAGGTAAGTGCTTCGCCGTTTAGGTAAACTTCACGGAATTCATCTATCTTGTTATAATTTTCATCCAAAATTATAACGCGGCCTTCGGTCTGAGCTTCGGTATTACCGCTGTCAAGAAGGTATATTTTTCCGTCGGCTGTGTAAATATCTGAAAGCTCGCCGAATTCATCAACGCCCATTTGCGCCGCCGTAACCATCGGCATATCGTCAAACATCGGGCGTGAATATACAAATTTTTCTTTGGAAGAACCGGTCAACCACTTTGTAGCTGTATCATTAGCCGAGTCGGTATAATCGGTGGCACTTGCCGTAACGCCAACAGTAAAAAGGCAGACAACACAAAGAAAAATTGCTAAAATTCGTTTAAAATTTTTCATATTTCTACCCCTTCTACTAATCTTTCATACCGGCGTTTGACATGGTTTCCATAACATTGCTTTGTGAAATTAGGTAAACCAAAATCGGCGGTACCATCATAATTACGGTTGTCGCCATCGCACTACCCGAACGGGCAATACCGGCGTTTGTTATCTGCGACATGGCCGCAGGTAAGGTTTTCAATGATTCTGTGAATATTGTGCTACCCGACTGTGTTGCCCACATATCGCGGAACGCAAACAGTAAAAGGGTTAACCACGCGGGTTTTACCATAGGCATTACAATTTTCCAGAATATAAGCGGATAACCCGCGCCGTCAATACGCGCCGCTTCAAGCAGTGACTCGGGCACTGAGCCATCCATATACTGTTTCATAAGGAATACACCCATTGCCGACGGAATGTGCGGCAGAATGTATACCCAATATGTATCGATAATTCCAATCTCCGAGAAGATAATGTACTGCGGAACACCAAGTGTTGTACCGTTATAAAGAAGTGAGAACTGTACGATAAGGAATACTATTCCAACCCATTTTTTTCTGCATTTTGAAAAGAAGAATGCAGCCGCTGCAGCCGCTAAAATGTGGCATACAGTACCAACGAGAGTTATGAACAGTGTGTTGAAAAAGTAACGCTCAAGCGGTACCTTTAGCTTTGAAAGCAAGCTTGGAAGCAAGGTGTAGTTTGCAATTGTCGGGCGCCTAACAAAGAATTTAGGCGGGAATATAAGGATTTCGTCCAAGGGCTTAAAGGATGTAGCTACACAATAGATAAGCGGGAGCATACATACTAAACCGAAGCCCAAAAGACAAATAACAAATATTGCACTTACAATCTTAGAACGGGTATAACGCTTATACTGTATTTCACCGCCGCCGAACAGCTTGAACTGTTTTAATTTCTTTAACATCGGTTATACCCCCCCCTTACTTACCTGTACTGTCAAGCAATTTAGCGATTACCGTACGGAAAATTGCCATTAATGCAAACAGGAATATTGAAATTGCCGCCGCGTAGCCCATTTCCATTCTCGAATGCGCTATATCGGTTAAGTACATTACTATGGTATCGGCGCAGTTATTAACTGTCGGATACTCACACATTGTGGTAATTACAGGACCGATGGAGAAGGAAGACGCAATCTGCATAACAGCGCCGAACAAAAGAATTTCTTTCATTGACGGCAGTGTTATGTACCAAAGCTCTTGCCAACGGTTTCTGATACCGTCAATAGCACCTGCTTCAAAGAGCGATACATTAATACTCTGAAGACCTGCAATGTCTGCCAAGAAGGAAACACCTATACTTGACCAGAGTGTTACCGCTATGATAATAGGAACTATGTATTCAGGGGTTTTGAGCCACTGTACAGGCTCGTTTATAAGTCCTGTGCTCAAAAGTAAGCTGTTTACATAACCGTATGCGTCACCGTTAAAGGCGGTCTGCCAGATAAAGAAGGCGTTACCTGCAAGGTTAGGCGCATAGAAAAGGAATGATAAAAAGCTTCTGACTGACGGATTGAATTCATTGATGAACCACGCTAAAACATAGGAAAGTAAGAAGCCACCGGGGGCTGTTACAACAGCAAATATAATTGTGTTGGTTGCAATTTTAGCGAACATATCATCGGTTACGAACATACGAAGGAAGTTATCAAGTCCGACAAATTTCGGTGAAGACAAGCTATCGTATGAGCAAAAGCTTAAAAATAGTGATGACAGTATCGGCAAGATAGTCATTATAAAGAAAAGAATAAGGAATGGCAGTGCAAGTACCAGCATTGAAAATTCGCTACCGCCAAAAGAATTTCTATACTTCTTTTGTTTGATATTAACATTATTTGTCAAGGCCGTATTCTCCTCTCTTTCTTATAATTTCTTCGTCTGCAACCTTACCCCACTTAACAACCATGTCCTTCGGGTTTTCCTTAAGGTTGATAACATTCCAGAACGCCTGGTAAACTGAACGGGTTACATAGTAACCGCCGGGAACCTCTGTAAGACCTTCTACATTTTCCCATGTATCAAGAATGATATCAAGGTCATCAGATTCCCAAGAAAGCTTTTTAACGGCTTCTATATTGGCAGTGTCACGACGGCCAACTTCGCCGAGAATTGCTTCAATCATCATAGAATATCTGCTCTGAATTGTATCGGATGTCCACCATTTGATAAATTCCCAACCAATATCAGGATTCTTGGCTACTATCGGAATTACACAGCAAGTACCGTTATCGGCTTGTGTGTAGTTAATGGTGCCGTCTTCTTGTTCGGTGCCCGGAAGGGGTGCAATTGCCCATTTTCCTGTGATTTCAGGCGCCGCCTGACTAAAGGTTGTATACTGCGAGTACGGTCCTACACCAAGTGGCATTGTACCGTCGCGGAAGCGGTTATAGAAGCTAAAGGCTGTATCATAGCCTAAATTCGTATAGAAATCGGTCCAATAAACAAAGGTTTCTACCGAATTACCCTGTGTCATAGTTGTGGCTTTACCGCCATCGGTATAAAGGTCAAGTCCGCGTTGCTTCAAGAAGGTCGCATAGTAGTTAAGTACACCCGCACCCGGCATACCTACTGCGAAGTTCTGTCTTTGTAGGAGTGCTGTAAGATGTCTGAATTCTTCCCATGTTTTCGGAACATCTTTTTCGGTAAGTCCCAAGGTTTCGAATGTATCGGTACGGTAGAACATAATATCAAATGCCTGAGTATCTGGAACACCGTAGGTCTTTCCATCCAATATGTACGGGTTTACCGCACCTTCTTGGAAACGGTTTAACAACTCATCGTAGCCCGGCATATCTTGCAGTTCATACAAGGCGCCACGCATACCGTAGTTAACAGGCTCGGTTCTCGGCTGACCGATAAGTACATCAGGACCGGCGCCCGAAAGGATGGCCTGTGTTAATGTAGCACCAACTATCTGAATATTAACATTAACATCGGGATGGAGTGTTTCAAACGAGTCTCTTACAAGAGATGTCAAAATCTGTGTCTGGTCACGACCCCATGTAACCCAGATTGTCATAGTGGTTTTACCGTCAACATTATCGGTTGAGTATTTATAGTCATCCATAAATGAAACTATAAATCTTTCAAACGAATAAACGGTTTTGTCCCACCATTTTGCCATTGTGAATTCGTACTCACTATCGGGAGCGGCGAATATAATCTGGTCAACATCAAGCGGGAGCTTTGCAATATCTGCAACGAGAGCCGCTACAGAACAGTAGTTATCGTAGTATGTGCCGACATATCTCTGAGCTGTGTAGGGGTTGTTATATAAATCGTCTATAACACGAATCATATTTTGAATGGTTGAAATGTATGTACCGCTTGTTTCCCCTGTAATCTCGGTAATTTTTGCGCAAAGAGCAGTAAGACGCTTGCTACAGTCAAGCAAGGTATCTTCAAATCCTGGAATCTGCTCGAAAAATTCGTAGCTACGGCTTGTATCTATAGTGTCACCCGTAATCATACGGATTTTTAAGTAAAGCTCACTGATATCGTAGGTTATTTCGCTAAGCTCACTTGCAACTTCACCAAAACCGCCCATTGTAACCGTAAGACTTACTTCGTGCTTACCTTTTGTTAAGTAAATGTATGCGGTTTCACCGTCGGCTGTAAGCTCCTGGAATTTCCAGTTGCCGCCGTAATAGAAGGGTATTTCCGATGCTTCAATAAAGGGACTCTTTCCGTCGATTTTAAGTGAACGGAAGGAGTTACCGTTAATAACCTGGTCCTGACGGAAACGGAAGGCAACCTTGTAAAGTCCGTCCTCAGGAACATCAATGTCCCAAACGATGCTTTCGTTAGGTGTCTGCCAACCGGTTGAGCCTATGAAGTTAGTAACTTCCTTAAATGCACCTGTCGGATGTATTGACTGAATACTCGGGTCGCTGTTATCAATAAAAGGAGTCATTGAAGAAGTGCTTTTATACTTTGCATTTTCAGCTTCTATTTTGATTTCTTTTCCGGTATATTTACCATAACCCTTTTGCTCATATTCCTTTTTGGCTTCCGCATAGGAGACCTTTTTCTCAGGAGCAGCAAAGGTTACAGCCGCAAGATAAAACTCACCCGACTGCACCTTAAGGGTTATTGTGTGCTCACCACTTGAGAGCGCAACCTTAAGCGGGTCTACAACCTGACCCGTTTTGTCCATTGCTTTAATGTCCCTATAGATAAACTTTTCTATCTGTTCGGATGCATAAACATTGCCGTTACCGTCAGATACACCTTCGGGCTTGGCATCAACGAATGTCCTTTCAAAGTTACAGGCATTCAACGCTTCATACGGAAGCTCGCCATCAATAGCGAATCCTATCGCAAGTGGCAATCCGCGTCCTGCAATCGGACAGTATGTAAGCATTATTTCATAAAGACCGGCCTTTTCAACATTAAAGGTGTAGGTAATTTCGCCTTTTTCCCCCGTCACCTTTAATACACCGTCTAATTTCTTTTCTGCTTCATCGGTGTATTCGCCCTGAACGGTTACATTTACATCTGCTGACAGACCTGTGTAACCATCCGCCTTTATAACGATTTCTCTTTCGGCATCGCTATAATCGGCATTTTTTTGCAAATACCCTTTGTAGCCATTATTAGTTTCTACTGTTTCTGTAACGGTGGTAGGCGGTGTGGCAGCATCTGCTTCTGCAGCATAGCACACCGGCATAAATACCGACAAAGAAATTGCTAAAACCAATAATATCGCAAAGCACTTCTTCATAATTCACTTCTCCTTCAAGGTTTGTTATCAATTGCCGTAAATTACCCGCAAAGTGCCGATAATAAACCACAATATCTACTGTACAATAATACCAAATAATGCCCTTAATGTCAAGTTATTTTGAACAACTTGACACAAAAAAATTATTGCATTTTGTTGGGGTTTGCACAAAAATCAGACCGTCTTTTTTGCAGTTTTTCCAAATGGTTACAATTTGTGGGTTGTTATCTTTTGGGGTACCATATATTGTATTAGTTTTTCTATTGACAATTTTCCGTATTTATTTATAATTAATAGTGTAATTTATTATTTTTTATTAATTTTAGGAGATTTATTCGAATGCTTAATATTTCAAAACAAAAATTAATCATTTTTATTGCGTTGGGGTTAGTAGCCATCATCGCACTGTCTATCGGTATAGCAACCATTTTAAGCCCTAAAAAGACGCCCGTTTCGGCAGATTATATAACCGTTACTATTGATAACTCGGTAGCCGCAACATTTACGCTTAATAAAACGGATTATTCGGTAATCAGCATCGAAACCGTGAACAAGGCCGACTCATTTCTGGTAGACGGTATACCCTCCCGCATTTCTTTTACACAGGCCATAAATTCCTTTATAGCGAATATGCTTGATGCAAACAAGCTCGATAAGCAAGGAAAAGAGGTCTTACTTTTCGCGGTAGAAAGCCGCAACCCCGATGATTTTGAGCAATTAGCTGACTTTTTCAGAAGTGCCCTCAAAGAAAACGAATGTAATTCGAGAATTTACACCCTTTATTTTAAGGTTAAAGAAGACAGCATAACGACTTATGCCCTTAATAACAACTCTTCCTACGCTAAGGCTCACCTTTGCAAGAAGATTGAAAAGGAAACAAGCTTGACGGCAGATGAGCTTATTTCGCTTTCTGTTACCCAAATAGTAGAGCAGGTAAACAAGGCCGCAAAGGACGACCTGCTCGATAAAATTGAAAGCGAAACCAACGAAGAACAGAAAAAAGAAGAAATAAAGGAAGAGGTTTCATCCACGCCGCCGCAAAGCTCTTCTTCTCAAGTGGGCGGTAGTTCGGAATCAAGCTCATCAGAAGAAGACACCTCAAGCGATGTTTCGAGTGACAGCAGTTCGAGTGACGACACTTCAAGTGACGATACTTCAAGTGACGATACTTCAAGCGGTGATACATCTTCTAAAAACTCATTTGGTGTAGAATCCAATGATGATGAAGACCGTTGGTCAGACATATATTAAGAAGCAAAAAGCCTTGAAAGCAAAACGCTTTTGAAGTGATATAGTGATGGTAGACACTAAAAAGAGTGTCTACCATCACTATTTTTTATGTTAAGATAAAAGGAAGGAGTTGATCGTAATGGGAAGACCAAAAGGCGGAATAAATATTACCCACAGCAAAGAGGAAAAGCT
>JAZNRP010000009.1:0-15666 GCA_045590755.1 Acutalibacteraceae bacterium | reverse complement strand
GTAAATTCGACCCATATCTATTTGATACCAAGGGTGAATATGGGCATGGTAAGGATAGACTTTTTAAATCTTGGGGTTATTCGGTTGCAGACATAAAATATTTAAAAGCAGAAATCGAAAAACAAGCATTAGAAAAATATACTGATGGCAACTATACATTAGGCAAACTTAATGACAAAGGGCAACGAATAAGTATTAAAATAGAAATTGCTCGAAAAGATAACAGTAATATGGTGTCTTTTATAACCGGATGGATGGTTTATCAAAATGGACACATCCAATTAACTACGCCATTAGGAGGTAAATAATATGAAAATGATGGATTGTGTGGAAGTAACAGTTGAAAAAGATAAGTATGTTAAGGAAGGCGTTCACAAAGGAATGCAGGGTTGGATATGTCTTGAAGACAATTCTAACGGAACTTGGCTTGTTAATTTCCCACAGTATGGCGAAAAAGATGATATAGCAGAAATAAGTGTAAAAGAAGAAGATTTAAAACTTATTCCTAAAATGGACGCAAGAGTTAACGAACAAATAAAAGCACAGTTTGATAAATAATTGTACATTTTGTAAAATACGGAGCATGCCCGTCTCAAACAACAAAGCTTTAGGTTTTTGAGAGGGTCTTTATTAAATGTGTGTAACCCACTATGACACTTTCAAGTTTTGAAAGTGTCATTTATATTATTCTTAAAATAATATAAAGGGAGACAACTTCCTTGCGAAGTGTCTCCTTTTCGGGTGGATTTTTTTATTTTATTATATTTACATCCAGAAACTCTACTGTTATATTATCGCCCGTAAGGTTTATGGGGATACCCGTTTCGCCAAAGGTGATTTTATAATCTTCACCGGCATATTTGCCGATAATTACATACTCATCCGACTTAAAAGGTGCCGTTTGCCCCTTTATGTCCCGCAGAACACCGAGCAGAAAATACGGTGCACCGCCTGCCCGCTCTATATCTACGGGGTACTTTATTTCTTCAAACTCGGCATAGGCTTCGTTTTCTTTAATGATTATTTTAGCACCCGACATAAGCTGTGGCTCGGTAAGCGAGAGACACATATCTCCGTTTTCTTCTATCTCGACCGCACAGGTGTATTCCTTATTATAATAACAAATGTGCGCATTAAATGTAACCGACTCAGTGATGGGATTCACCGATGCCTTCTTACACGCGCACATTGTAATAAGCCATAAAGCTATTAGAAATATTTTAAGCCTTGACACATAAACCGCTACCCTTCAAGTGTTTTAAACACGCAAGGTAACTCTTCTATAATATCGCTTGGCAGCATAGCGGTCTGTGACAGCTTTTCGGCCGCCAAATCCCCTGCCGCACCGTGAATATAAACGGCGGCTTTAACCGACTGAGCAATATCTTGACTTTTGCCCGTCATCGCCGCACAGATGCCGCTTAAGACATCCCCACTGCCGCCTGTGGCCATTCCCGGATTGCCCGTTGGGTTGATAAACACATCTCCATCGGGTGTGGCAACCACTGTTTTGTGACCCTTTAGCACAAGGTGCACCCTGTGCTTTATTGCAAAATCTTTGGCCACCGCTTCCCTGTTTTGCTGAATTTCAGATACACTGCTACCGCAAAGCCTTGACATCTCAGCCGGGTGCGGAGTTAATATTATAGGAGTTTTTGCCCGTTTTAATATGTTTATGTTAAAAGCCAATAAATTTATTCCATCGGCATCAATTATTAACGGGCAACGGGCGTTGTCTATTAAAAATTCAATTAGTTTTTGGTTGTTTCTCGACACACCTATTCCGCAACCTATAAGAATACTATCAGCCTTTAGTATTTCACTTTGCAGCAGTTTTTTATTTATTCTGCCGAATTTACCTTTCCTATCACTTTTAAGCGGCAAAAACACAGCTTCAGGTGTATTCGCGGCGCATATTTGGTAAATTTTATCGGGAACGGCGAGCTTTGCAATTCCCACACCGCTTCTAAGGCACCCCTTTGCCGCTAAAACGGCAGCACCCGCGAAGCCTACTGACCCACAAAAAAGCAAAGACACACCAAATGTACCCTTATGAGCTTCGGCATCACGCTTAAGAATATTCGGTTTTTCGATAACTTTATATTCTACCATATCAGTTAAAAAGTTCCCTTTGCATATTTTTGGGTGCGCCAAGGCGTATAGCTTCTATTATTTTTTCGTTGGGGGCAAACATAATAAGTGTTTTTTTGCCGTTTTTGTTTACTAAAATCCAGTAAGCATTTTTGTCATCCTTATCGCAACAGATAAATCGGTCAGTCGCATCGGTAACAGGTACTGTGCCTACTGCCTTTTCGCAGCGTATAATGTCCTTGCTTTCAAACGATGCTATGCGCTTACGGGAGCTTTTGGAAATAATTTTATCAATATCTATTGCAGAATTGGTTACAATATACTCGTATTCAATAGAAAACATACCGAGTAATTTTCCGCTACCGTAAAAAATTCCCACAATTAACAGAATAAAAAACGGGTACTTTCCTGAATACAAAAACAGTAAAACCGATGACACCACCGCGAAAATCACAATTATTGCTATGAGTATATATTCTGCAGGTGTTTTGCGCACCTTTAGAATTTGTTCTTTAAAAATGTCCATATTCTTCTCTCCAGTTTTTTATTTATTATACAACAAATCAGTCTTTACTTGCAATATATTTTAAAATATTATATAATTGTACTATATTGATAAACGGGGTAGTAAAATGAAGATTCGTAATACCTATATTTTAAGAAATGTGGCGGGTGAAAATTTAGTTGTGCCTATTGGTGACTCTGTAAATTTCAACTCGGTAATAACGCTTAATTCCACAGGCAAATTTTTGTGGGAGCTTTTAAAGGATGACACAACCGAAGAACAACTCACAGATGCTCTTTGCAGTGAATACAGCGTTGAGCGGGAAATAGCTTCCCGCGATGTATCAAGCTTTATAGAAAAACTAAAGAAAAACGATATGTTGGATTAAATCAAAAACCGCAGTAGATTTTCTACTGCGGTTTTGTTTTACAGTTCATCGAAGAGTCCTAATACAACTATACCGACTGCGGCAATTGCAATCATCAGATAGTGCTTCCAGGAAAGCTTTTCCTTTAAGAAAATGCGGCTCCATACAACACTTGCTACGCAGTATGCCGAAATAATCGGGGCGCTCATTGCTACATGCTGTGTGTCGGACAAAGCGTATATATAGGCAAACTGTCCTGCCGTTTCAAAAAGACCGCCAACAAAGCGTGGGGCTGCTTGACGCGGTTTTTGTATGTCTTTTTTAATAAGCAGATAGATAAGGCAACCTATACCTGCAGCAAAAAATGTAAGCTCATAGGCTACATTTGCGCTGTCTTCGTTTAGTCCCTTTGCAAACATTTGCAAATATGACGGTATAACTGTTTCGGGGTCGCTTAAATCTGCAAGCACCAAGGAATCGGCAAAGGAGCCAAGTGCATCAAGCAAACAATATGCCACCGGCAAAAACAGAGCTAACCAGCTTTTAGCATATTTTCTGTTTGCCTTTTCCTGACGGCGAGCGCGTAAATCTTCATCTTCGGTAGCTTCAACAATACCGAGACCTATTACACCGATACAAACCATTACAATAGCGGCGGTCTGCCAACCGTTTATAGACTCTGTCATGCCCATTACAAGACACAAAATAGCAACCAATGCTCCCGAAGAATTGCATATAGGCGAAGAAATTGAAAGTTCAATATAGCGCAGACCCACATAGCCTAACACCATAGAGAATATATACAAAAAACTTACGGGCAAGTAAGCGATAATCACATCTAATGATATCTCGGTTCCGCCAATAAATATTTCGTACATCGCGTGCAGTCCCATAATTATGCCGACTGCTACCACCATTCTTAAATGCGCCCTTTTATCCTTTTCATCGGAACATCCGATTTTTGAAAAAAGGTCCGAGCCACTCCAGCACAAAAGTGCTAAAAGGGATAACCAAAACCAACCCATATTTCTTTCACTCCTTTTAAAAAATATATAACAATATAACAGAAAATGAAAAAAATGTCAATATTTGTTATTACCTTCAAGTTAATTATTGATATTTAGCCCTTTAATTAGTATAATATAATATATAGTTATATATAGGAGGGCTAACTTTGGATTTTAAACAGTTCTGGGAAGATATAGGAAATAAAAAAATCGCTATGTGCGGCATTGGTATAAGCAATACTCCGCTTATTAAGCGGTTTTTAGAAAAAGGAGCCCGTGTTGTTGCCTGTGACCGTCGCTCACGCGAGCAGTTGGGCGATATTTGTGACGAGCTTGAAAATGCAGGTGCTACGCTGAGTCTCGGCGACGACTATTTGCACAATTTGGAAGTCGATGTAATTTTCCGTACCCCCGGTATGAGCTTTCATTTGCCCGAGCTTAAGGAAGCCAGAAAACGCGGAATCGCGGTTACAAGCGAAATGGAAGTGTTTTTTGACCTTTGCCCTGCTAAAATATTCGCCGTTACGGGCTCTGACGGTAAAACCACCACCACAACACTTATTGCCGAAATGCTTAAAAAGGAAGGCTACACAGTGCATGTGGGCGGTAATATCGGTAAGCCGCTGCTCCCCGAAATTGATAATATAAAACGAGATGACTGTGTTGTAGTTGAGCTTTCATCCTTTCAGCTTATCTCAATGAGAAAGAGCCCTGAAATTGCGGTTGTAACCAATGTGGCACCCAACCACCTTGATGTACACAAGGATATGGATGAGTATGTGGAAGCCAAAAAGAATGTGCTTTTGCATCAGGACGCTTTTTCGCGTACAGTACTTAACTATGATAATGAAATAACCTATGGCTTCCGCGAGCTTGTGCGCGGTCAGTCCTTAGGCTTTAGTATGGAGCGCCCCGTTAAATATGGCGCCTGGCTTGACGACGGCGGTTATATTCATATGTGCTACCGCGGCATTAATGTGCCGATTATGCACCGTGATGATATAACGGTACTGGGCGACCATAACATTGCCAACTACCTTGCCGCTATTTCTGCAGTCTGGGGTTATGTCGGTGCTGATACCATACGCCTTGTTGCAAAGGAATTTGCGGGTGTAGAGCACCGCATTGAGTTTGTAAGAGAAGTAAACTCGGTTAAATATTTTAACGATTCTATTGCTTCGAGTCCTACCCGTACCATAGCAGGACTTAAAGCCTTTGACCAAAAAGTAATTCTTATAGCAGGCGGTTATGACAAGCAAATACCGTTTGAGCCTATGGCACCCTATGTTTTAGACAAGGTAAAGCTTTTGGTGCTTTCGGGTCCTACCGCTAAAAAAATAGAAGATGCTATTGTTTCCCACCCCGATTATAAGGGAACGCCCGAAATAATTAAGGTGGAAAATCTTGACAGTGCCGTTGCTACGGCGGCAGAAAAAGCAGTAACGGGTGACATTGTAACCTTGAGCCCTGCCTGTGCTTCGTTTGACGCTTTCCCAAATTTTGCCGCGCGCGGTAATTATTTCAAAGAATTGGTGAACAAATTATGATAAGCCTTAAAGAAATTCTGTCAGAATTGTCTTTATCGGTCGGTATTGGCAGTGTAGCAAATGCCGCAGATGTGGCTCAAAAACATTTAAGTAAATACGGCACCGTTATGTCCCACGGTGCGCTTGGTCGTGCTCTTACACTAAAGGGCGACAGCGATTATACCGTTTTAATTGACGCACATATTGACGAAGTGGGCTTTATTGTAACAAATATATCCGAGTGTGGATTTTTAACTGTTAAAAATTGCGGCGGTATTGATTTAAGACATCTTCGCGCAAAGCCCGTTACAATACACGGCAAACGCGATGTTTTAGGTATCTTTGTAAGCACCCCACCGCATCTTAAAAATGGGGACGCAGTGTGTGACAATATAGCCGATATTAAAATTGATACGGGACTAGGTAGCAGTGCTAAAGAAATTATCCGTGTTGGCGATTTTGTGTCCTACAGACAAAAGCCTTTAATGCTTGATGATAACACAATATGCGGAAAATCGCTTGATAACCGCACAGGTGTTGCCGCACTAATAGCCCTTGCTGACAGATTACACAAAAAACACTTGCCCGTAAATGTTATGCTTCTGCTTAGTGACGCCGAAGAATTAGGCCTTCGCGGTGCGCCATCCGCTATTTTCGGCAAAAAAATAGATGAGTCTATAGTTATAGATGTAAGCTTTGGCAATGCCCCCGATATACCGAGTGATATGTGCGGAAATTTGGGCGGCGGCGCTATGGTTGGCTTTTCTGCTATTCTTGATAGCAACATTGTGGGCCGCTTAAATAAAATACCAAAAGACAAAAATATACAGAGTCAGACCGAAGGCATGGGCGGTAAAACATCAACAAACGCTGATGTAATTACCGTTACTGAATGCGGTATTCCTACGGGCCTTTTGTCTATACCGCTAAGAAATATGCACACTAACACCGAAATAGTTAAAATTTCCGATATTGAGTCGGTAGTGGACATTTTGGAAGAATATATTCTTACAGGGGGTATTATGAATGTTTAATAAACTAAAAGCCCTTTGTGATATTAATTCCCCTGCAGGCTTTGAAGAAAATATAAGGGAATATATAATAAAAGAAATATCACCTTACTGCGAATACTCGGTTGATAAAATCGGTAATATAATTGCATTCAAAAAAGGCAAAAAATCCACCAATATAAAGCTTATGGTGGATGCCCATATGGATGAAGTAGGCATTATAATTACAAGCATTACCGCCGACGGATTTTTGAAATTCCACACGCTCGGCGGAATCGATGCCGAAGCCTTGCTTTGCCGCACCGTTACTATAAACGACACCATCAAGGGTGTTATAGGCCTAAAGCCTATACACTTAACAAGCGGTGATGAAGGTAAAAAAATACCTGAAATTAAAAGTCTTTATATTGATATCGGTTGCACTACACGCGAAGACGCCGAGAAAAAGGTAAATGTTGGTGATTACGGCGTTTTGGATTCGGAAACCGAAATGATATCTGACACCAAAATAAAAGCTAAAGCGCTTGATGACAGAGTAGGTTGCTTTGCGCTTATAGAACTAATTAAAGCGCCGTCGGAATACGATTTTTGCGCTACCTTTACAGTGCAAGAAGAGCTTGGCTGCCGCGGTGCAAAATGCGCCGCATACACAGTAAACCCCGATGTCGCGCTTATACTTGAAATTACAACCGCCGCCGATATTGCAGGTGTTGCGGATGAAAACAAGGTATGCCTTGTCGGGAACGGTCCTGCCGTTTCCTTTATGGACACTGGCACACTTTACGACCGTGAGCTTTATAATGCCGCTATTAATTCAGGAATTAAGTGTCAGGCTAAAACGGGTATTACGGGTGCTAATAATGCCGCAAGTGTTCATTTGAGTCGCTCAGGGGTCAGAACTCTTTCTATTTCTGTACCCTGCCGCTATCTTCACTCACCGTCGTGTGTTTGCGATTTAGGTGATATTGAGGGCATCATTGAACTTAGTAAATATATGATAAATAAAATTTGTTCGGGAGAAGTTTAAGTGATAACCTTAGTTAAAGATTTACCCGATATTAATGTGAGAAATGTAGTATATGTAAAGCTTATGTGCCACTATGCCGCATATAAGGATTACGATAAAATAGCGCTTTTCTGGTGTCAGACCGATGAAAAAGGCACAGCTACGGCTATTATTTCTTTAATTGATAATAATATGACTCTTTGCCGTTGCGGCGGAGATTTGGACGAGCTTAAAAGCTTTATTATAGCACTCTCTCCAGCTAATATTTTTACCGATTTAGACTCGGCGAATGCGCTCGACCTTAATATAGTAACTAAATGCGCATCTCTTTACAAAAAGCCGCCGTTTAATACCGAAAATGCTGCAGAAAACACATACGCAGGGCTTGACTTCACCTACGATATTTTATCAGAATTTTTGTCTATGGGAGAAAAAGATGCCTTTATTGGTGATGTTTCCCACCGTATACGGCACAATACTGCAGGGTATGTAACAACAAAGCATTCTGCAGGTGTTATTTTATACTGCGAAAATTACGCAACACTTGCAGGTATTGCGGTAAAAAGTGATGTTCGCCGCGGTGGACTTGGTAGTGCTACGCTGTCGCGACTACTCGAGATTATCAGAGACCGCACAGTGTTTATATGTGCAGAATATAAAAATGTTCCGTTTTATGAAAATAACGGTTTTACGGTAGAGTCGCACGCGGCATACTGTACTTTATAAGGGGATTATTATGGAATTTTTCGAATTTAATGCCGAGCTTGAACGCTTGGCCGAACAGACAAGAAACGAATGCGGCTTTATCTTTAAACAGATTGATGAAACCGCCCGTTATAATCAGCAAAAGGTGTTAGCCGCCTTTACTAAAAACGGGGTTAGCGCTTCACACTTAGGTGTATCTACGGGCTACGGCTATGACGACAGCGGTCGAGATATGCTCGAAAAAGTTTTCGCCGACTGTGTGGGCGCCGAAGACGCTATAATCAGACACAACTTTGTTTCGGGTACACATACACTCACAGTAGCCCTTTTCGGACTACTAAGACCGAATGATGAAATGCTTTGCATTACGGGCAGACCTTATGATACCCTTATAGGCGTTTTGGGAATTGATAAAAAGACCGACGGCTCATTATGTGATTTCGGTATAAAATACAATCAGGTCGACTTAAATTCTGCGGGTGAGCCCGACTTAGACGGCATCCGTATGGCTCTTACGCAGAAAAAGTACAAAATGGTATACATACAGCGCTCAAAGGGCTACAGTCTGAGACCCAGCCTTACGGTTGAAAAAATAGCCGAGATATGCCGTATTGTTAAAAAAATGGCGCCTGATACAATTATTATGGTGGACAACTGTTACGGCGAATTTGTACAGAAAAATGAGCCGTGTGAAGTCGGTGCCGATATTATTGCAGGCTCACTTATTAAAAACCCGGGTGGCGGTATTGCACCGACAGGCGGTTATATTGCAGGCCGACGCGATTTGGTTGAAAAATGTGCCTACCGCTTAACAGCCCCGGGGGTAGGCAAAGAAGTGGGTGCTTCACTCGGTCATTTGAGAGAGCTTTATATGGGACTTTTTGCCGCGCCGCATACCGTTGGCGAAGCGCTTAAAACCGCTGTTTTTGCCGCAAAGCTGTTTAGTAAATTAGGCTTTACGGTGCTACCCGACTTTGATGAACCGAGAGCCGACATTATACAAACCATTTTACTCGAAAATACAGAAAGGCTTATTGCTTTCTGCCAAGGACTGCAAAAAGGCTCCCCCATTGATTCGCTGGCGCTTCCCTACCCTGCGCCAATGCCTGGGTACGACAGTGATGTTATTATGGCGGCAGGTGCCTTTACGCTTGGCGCTTCAATTGAGCTTTCTGCCGATGCGCCGCTTCGCGAACCCTTTGCGGTATGGCTTCAGGGTGGACTTAACTTTGCTTCGGGTGAAATCGGCATAATGTGCGCCGCAAGAGAAGTAATTAAACTTAAAAAGGATGAAGAATAATGAAAACTTTATTTGAAGGAGAAGTCGTTGATGTACTGCCCGTAGAAAACGGTCTTATCATCGCCTTTATTTGTCAGCGCGACGGCGACAGTGTTTCCATAGCCTATAAAATGGTAACCTTCACCGACGGCAAATTTACCTTTGTTCAGCGAAGTCTCTACGAAGTTTCAAAATTCGGTACAAATCATACACAAATCGTAAAACAGATTAAAAATCATATTACAAGCAAGGCCTTGCAATTGTCTTCGGGTAAAATCTTTGTGTTAGAGCGCGACGGCAGTGCTAAGCTATTCGATACTTTTGGGGAAAGTATATGGACAGGAGATATCTCCTACCGTGGCAGTGCGCCGAGCTCAATTGCCGTTAGCAACCGCTCAATATGGACCTGCTTTAAAGATGCTTCGGTGCTTACTCGCATGAATCTCACCACTATGAAGGAAGAACTGAGAATAGGCGGCGGCCAGTCGAGTCCATTTGACCGCCCTATAAATTTATTTGTAGACGGCAGCGATATTTATGTTTGCAATTCGGGAAACAATTCTATTGTTAAGGTCAACCTTAACACCTACGCCGCAACCGTTTATAAGGAATTTGACTGCCCCGTATATTGCTACATTAAAAATGACGGCTACGAATTTGTAGTGCTTGAAAACGGAATTTACTTGCTTGATTAAAACAAAAAGCCACCGAAACTTCGGTGGCTTTTCTTATTTTTCTTCATCCATATTTTCTATCGCATACTTACAACACTGCAAAACTAATAAATTAAATGATACATTGTTTTCTGCCGCTATTTTATTCAATTTTTCAAATAACGGTTCAGTAAATCTTACCGTCCTTGCAATATTTGCACTTTTTAACTCATTATCAATTTTGAACATTTTTATCACCCAATAATATTATGCTTGTTTTTGGTTATATTTATATAACCATTTTCGGTTGCATAATACTTAATAATGCTGTATAATATTATTGGTGATATAAAATGAAATGTGAAAATTTTTTATGTATATATGAAGAAGACGGGAATTGCATTTTAAAAAATATTGAACTTGATATACAGGGACAATGTAAAGAATGTATTTATATAAACATTGATGATAAAGAATTATCGTTATTAAAAATGAAAACTCGTCTCAACTTAGATTTATAAATTTTAACCCCACCGAATCAGTGGGGTTTGTTAGTTAATTTTATTAAAGCGCATCTATATATCTGCAAGCCGAAATTGCGGCTACTGCGCCGTCTGATACTGCGGTTGCAACCTGACGGACTGCTTTTTTACGGCAATCCCCTGCAACAAATATGCCGTTTGTTTTGGTGGCACATTCTTCGCCCGAATCTATATAGCCTGCCTTATCTAAATCGGCTACATTTTTGAAATTTTCATTTTCGGGTACAAGTCCAATGGCGACAAACATACCGTCAATATCAAGTTTTATTTCTTCGCCGCTTGCGGTCTTTTTAATTATGATGCTGTGAAGCTCATCCCCGTCGGGTATTTCGCTTACAACCGCACCCGTAATGATTTCTGCATTGCCGCGACTGCGAAGTATCTCTTGCAGACGCTCTTCACCCGTCAGAAAATCGAGATTTTGCACTACATAAACCTTTTTACAGGTTTCACACAAAAGTATTGCTTCCTGTAAAGCGGAGTTTCCGCCGCCGATTAAAGCTACTGTTTTATTGGCATAGAAAGCGCCATCGCAAACCGCGCAAAAGGAAATTCCTTCGCCTATAAACTTTTCTTCATTAGGCAGTCCTAAATGGCGGTGGCGCGCACCCGCCGCAATTATGACCGACAAGCCTTCATAGCTGTTGCCATCTTCAGTTAAAACGGTTTTTGTTTTGCCGTTATCTATAATCTCTATAGCGTTTTCAATTTCAACATCGGCGCCTTGCGCTAATGCCTGAGACACGATACTGTCGGCAAGCTCGCTACCGCTTATACTCTCAAAGCCGGGGTAGTTTTCTACCTTCGGGGAAGATGTAATCTGTCCGCCAAAGCCGTTTTTTTCAAGAATAAGCACACTTTTGTTTGCTCTTTTTGCATAAACTGCCGCAGTAAGACCTGCGGGGCCGCCGCCTATTATAACTATATCATACATTTTATACACTCCAAAAATTAAGCGGTGCGGGAGAAGCCCACACCGCTTTTAATTATGCGTTTATAAACTTCTTAACATTCGGTACGCCAACAAACTTTTCTATGTTGCCATCCTTAACACTTACGAGTGTCGGTGCCTGTTTAATTCCTAAGGTTTCGGTAAGCTCTACATTCTGCTCTGCTAAAACCTTTTTATACTGTATATCGGTCTTGGCAAGTAATGCTTCGGCGATTTTACAGTTGGGACAGGTAGCCGATGCAAAGAGATATACACCATCAGCCAATGTGGTGGGAGCCGCCGCTTCACACTCGCATTCTTCTGCCTTCGGCCCTTCGTGTGTAAGCACAGAGTTTGCAATATCATATGTCTTACGCTCGCGGTATTCCTGAGCCTTACCATCGTTCCAGTTCTTAACAGGACGGTAGTAGCCTGTAATTCGGCTATAAACTTCGGTTTCCTTTCCGCACTTAGGACAGGTATAAACCTCGCCTGAAATGTAGCCGTGCTCCTTACATACAGAATATGTTGGAGAAAGTGTGTAATAAGGCAGACGGTAGTTTTCGGCAATCTTACGGATGATAGATGCCGCCGCGCGCCAGTCGGGTAGCTTTTCACCGATAAAGGCGTGGAATACGGTGCCCGAAGTGTAAAGTGTCTGAAGTTCATCCTGTACATCAAGTGCTGTAAAGATATCGTCTGTATAGCCAACAGGTAAATGTGAGCTATTGGTGTAGTAGGGTGTTTCCCCGTCAGAAGCACAGATAATATCGGGGTAATGCTTTCTGTCGTGCTTAGCAAGACGGAAGGAGGTTGACTCAGCAGGTGTGGCTTCAAGGTTATAAAGGTCGCCATACATTTCCTGATAGTCAGACAGACGCTCTCTCATATGATTGAGCACTTCTTTTGTAAATTCCTGTGTCTGCTTTGTGGTCATATCACTGCGGAGCCACTTAGCGTTAAGTCCTGCTTCGTTCATACCAACAAGACCAATAGTTGAGAAGTGGTTATTAAAGGTACCTAAGTATCTCTTGGTGTAGGGGTAAAGTCCTTCATCAAGAAGCTTTGTAATAATGGTACGCTTTATTTTAAGTGAACGGGCAGATATATCAAGCATATGGTCAAGTCTGCGGAAGAAGTCTACCTTATCTTCGGCTAAATAAGCGATTCTCGGCATATTGATGGTAACAACGCCTACAGAACCGGTGCTTTCACCGCTACCGAAGAAGCCGCCCGATTTCTTGCGAAGCTCGCGAAGGTCAAGACGGAGACGGCAGCACATTGAGCGAACATCACTCGGCTCCATATCTGAGTTTACATAGTTAGAGAAGTAAGGTGTGCCGTATTTTGATGTCATTTCAAAGAGAAGCTTGTTGTTCTCGGTTTCTGACCAGTCAAAATCACGTGTGATTGAATATGTCGGAATTGGATACTGGAAGCCGCGGCCGTTGGCATCGCCTTCAATCATAATTTCGATGAATGCGCGATTAACCATATCCATTTCTTTTTTACAGTCGCCATATTTGAAGTCCATACGCTTACCGCCAACGATAGCATATTCGTCTTCAAGGTCGTGAGGTACTGTCCAGTCAAGAGTTATGTTGGTAAACGGAGCCTGTGTACCCCAACGCGAAGGAGTATTAACACCGTAAATGAATGATTCAATGCACTTTTTAACTGCATCATAGCTTAAATTGTCTACCTTTACAAATGGGGCTAAATAGGTATCAAAAGATGAGAATGCCTGAGCACCAGCCCATTCATTCTGCATTATGCCAAGGAAGTTTACCATCTGGTTACACAAAGTTGCCAGGTGCTTAGCGGGGGCAGATGTGATTTTACCAGTAACACCACCAAGACCTTCTTCTATAAGTTGCTTAAGTGACCAACCTGCACAGTAACCGGTAAGCATAGAAAGGTCGTGGATATGGATATCGGCATTTTTGTGCGCCTTGGCGATTTCATCATCATAAATTTCAGATAGCCAGTAGTTAGCAGTAATAGCGCCGGAGTTATTAAGGATAAGACCGCCAACCGAATAGGTAACAGTGGAATTTTCCTTAACGCGCCAGTCAAGGTTCTTTACATACTGATTAACAATTTCCTTGTAATCAAGTATTGTAGATTTCATATTGCGTAATTTTTCGCGCTGTCTTCTGTAAAGAATATATGCCTTTGCTACATCTGCATATCCTGCCTGTACCAAAACGGTTTCTACACTGTCCTGTATGTCTTCAACAGCCACAACCCCGTTTTCTACCTTCGGCTCGAAATCAGATGTAACCTTGAGCGCTAAAAAGTCGATAATATTATCGTTGTAATTGCGCTCACACGCTTCAAAGCCCTTTTTGATGGCATCGGATATTTTTGCAATTTCAAAGTCGACCGTCGAGCCATCTCTTTTTAATACCTTGTACATAAAATTTTACCCCTTATCTCCTATCCCCTGGCCGCAACACCGGGGATATATTTTTTGACATTTTCTAAAATTTGCTCTGTTTCCTGTTCACTAAAAGCGGAAAGTCCTTCGGCATTTATAAGATTTCCCGAATCGGTGAATTTCTGTATAAAATACTTTTCATCAGATTTAAGCAGTTCTGCGATACCAGAGAAATCATCCAATTTATGTAAACCTTTAACCGCAGTTGTTCTGAACTCATAGGGTATACCGCTATTCCTTATTATCTCCATACTTTGAGAAAAAATCTTAAAATCTTTATCCAAGCCTACGGCTTTGTTATAATTCTCGGGGGCCGCTTTTATATCCATCGCAATATAATCAATTTTGCCGCTATCGATAATCTCTTTCAGCTTTTCCGGTAGTGCCCCATTGGTGTCGAGTTTAACCGCTACGCCTATTTCCTTACACTTGGCTATAAAGTCGGATAAATCAGGCTGTAAAAGCGGTTCGCCACCTGTGATGCACATACCATCAATTATTGCTTTGCGTTTTTTAAGATATTCTATTACTTTTTGTTCTTCACTTTCATTTTCCGTTGGATTAAACACGAGTGAAGCATTGTGGCAAAAAGGACACCTTAAATTGCATCCGCCCGTAAATACTGTACACGCGGTTTTCCCGGGAAAATCAAGCAGTGTTAGCTTCTGGAAGCCTTGAATATTCATTGTTTTCCCCTTTTCTTTTGGTTGCAAATTTTGTCGGTGCTTTCTAAGTATATCACAAGATTTAGAACGTGTCAATAGTAAAAAACACAAAATATTGTGGTTGAAAATATATTTTTTCAAAAAAACAGCCACCCGTAAGGGTAGCTGTCAGAGCATTACTGCATTTTTAAAGACCGATAAATCAATTTCGTTTGACTTAAGGTCGGGTAATTTGAATTCAAGCCCCACAGAGCGATATTTCGCCCCTGCCATACTGTTATACCGCATAACTTCTACCCTATGGTCACCCGCTAATTCAGAGATTGCCTTAAGGTTATGGGCCGTATCGGTAATACCGGGGATAAGCGGTATTCTGATTACAAATTCTTTTCCGCTCGTTTTTAATGTTTCAAAATTTTTAAGGATTGGCCTGTTTGAAACACCCGTATATTCTATATGTTTTTGCTCATCGGCCAATTTTAAATCAAACAACACATAGTCCATTTTTTCAAGAACTTGTTTGAATTTTTCGTTACTGCAGTATCCGCTTGTCTGCAAAGCCTTATGTATGCCTTCTAATTTATTGGCAGTATCAATAACAAAATCGGGCTGCATTAATGGTTCACCGCCCGAAAACGTAACACCGCCACCCACACTGTTTAAAAACGGAGCATAGGTTTTAAGCTTTTCGGCTAATTCATCACTTGTCATTATCTGACCACTGATGCTTATAAGACCTTTGGGACAAGCGTGTACACATCTTCCAAAAGGCTGACACTCGGTATGGGTACATCCCCTTTTACAGAGACCGCACTTAACACACATATTTTCCTTAACCATAAGTTGCGGATGTGGCGATAATCCTTCAGGATTGTGACACCACAAACATCTCAGCGGACAACCCTTTAAAAACACGGTAACACGACTGCCTGGGCCGTC
>JAZNRP010000008.1:0-2763 GCA_045590755.1 Acutalibacteraceae bacterium | reverse complement strand
ATGGCTACGATCCGACTTCGTGCCCGTCAGGCAGCGCTTCTGCCCTACACTAACGAATAATAAAAATTCAAGCCGCCCGTTTGGGCGGCTTTTTTATTTTATAGAAAGTACACTTTTTTACTTATAGGAGCTCGCACTTACATCGTCGAACTTAACATCGCCAAGGTACTCGACGGGGTCAAGACCTACATATTTACACATATCGAACATTTCGGCAACGGTATTGATATTAACATCAATGCCGTTTTTCAATCTGTCAGCCTTTGCGATTATCTCCTTCTCGCCATGGATGTAAATTCTGGTAGCACCCTCGCTCTTGGGAGACTCGCGAAGCTCGGTAAGGAATGTAGACAAATGCTCCTTAATAGCAGCAGCATCTCCAAAAATCTCGGGGTTAATTGCCATAAAGCCGTGGCAGGTGCCACCCTTACCGCCTACATGGGTATGATTAGAGGTAAGACCCATAGAAAGGATAGATGTAAATATCTCGCAGAACATACCGTAGCCATAGCCCTTATGGCTGCCGAGCTGCTCGGTCTCGCCGCCAAGCGGCATAATTCCGCCGCCGTTTTTAGCAACGATGTTTTTAAGAACGTCGGCTGCATCTGTACTGCCCTTGCCCGAAGCATTAAGCGCCCAACCCTCAGGCAGAGGCTTGCCGAGCTTATTATATATCTCGAGCTTACCACGGGTTACAACGGTAGTAGATGCATCGAAGAAGAAATCATACGGCTCTGCAGGTGCAGCAAGGGCGATGGGGTTACTGCCCAGCATTGCAAGTCGACCGAAGGTAGGAACCATTATAGCCTCACTATTGGTCATAGACATACCGATAAGACCAGCATCACAAGCCATCTTCGCATAGTAACCTGCGATACCAAAGTGGTTAGAGTTTCTAACGGTAACAACCGCCATACCCGTCTTTTTAGCCTTTTCGATAGCTATGTTCATTGCCTTATGGGAAATAAGCTGACCCATACCGTCGTTACCCTCGATAACAGCAGAAACCGGTGTTTCGAATACTACCTCGGGCTTAGCCTCAACCTTAATAAGTCCCTTTTCTATTCCCTTATGGTAGCGGGCAAGACGCTGCATACCGTGGGATTCGATGCCGTAAAGATCAGAAAGAAGCAGAACATCGGTAATAATGTTGCTCTCATCCTCGGTAAAGCCGAACTTTACAAAACAGTCATTACAGAACTTTTTAAGCTGTTCATAAGAATATCTGATATAAGGTGTCATAAAACATCCTCCTAAAATAATTTGATAAATTAATTTTCTATATTTGAGATTATTTTACAATATATTTTCAAAATTTTGTAAATAAAGAGAGGCTTTTGAGTCGTACTCTAAAGGACAGTAAAAAAGGAAGCGCGAAAATTTCGTGCTTCCTTTTCATTTTGTCTTATACCGTAACAAGCAGGACATTTAGGCGCCTAAATTTCACTTGTTAGGAGAACCTAAAACCCTTTATATATAAAAACGTTATTTGTCTTTGCTGATTTCTTCAAGATAACCGGCTGTAATAACGCCGGATGGTAGTGCAATTATCGCAATACCAAAAGCCGAAGAAAACATTGTGACAATTCTGCCAATTGTTGTTATTGGATAAATATCACCATAACCAACAGTTGTTAGGGAGATGGTTGCCCAATAAATCGCATCAAAAAATGTTTCAAATGATTCGGGTTCAACATTATATATTACAAGCGCAGAAATTAAGATGTAAGCAACTGCCATCGTTGCAACTGCAGACAAAACCTTTTTTTGCTTTCTGAACACATTTGTTATGATATCAAAACTTTTCGAATATCTCAAAAATTTAAAAGCACGTAACACTTTTAATGTTCGCAACAATCTAAATAGCTTTAACAATCTAAAACTACTGTTCAAAATGGTTATAGATGGTAATATTGAAATTAAATCAATAACCGCCATTGGTGTAATTGGATATACAAAGAAGGAAATCACTGATTTTTTTAGTTTATAGTCAGCGGTTATTAAACGCAAAAAATAATCTAAAATAAAAATGGTTACAGTTATGTAATCAATCCACTGAAAAATACTATTTGTTTCCTTAAAGGCAAGTGGAACAACACTTACAACAATAGTTACCATCATTATAAAATCATAAACATTGCTTAACTTACTATCGCTTTCTGCCGACTCAATTATCGAAAATAATTTCTTTCTCATAATTCATACCTTTTTATTTCGATTTTATCGTTTTAAGTGAAGAAATCAACATTCTGCGGATCGCGCCACATTCATTTTGAGCTTCCTTATAAACTTCTTCGGTCATACAACCTGTCTCAAAAAGAAGTTCTAGCCAATATTCCGTTTCATAGCACTCTTTTTGAGCAATCTCAAGTTTTGAAATAAAATCTTTTGTTCCTTGAGCATATTGGGCTTCGTGTAGGTTTGCTCCAATAGAGGTTGCCGAGCGGAGCAACTGATTTATTAAAACGGATTCTTTGTGGTTTGTTTTCATATCGCGGCAAAGAAAAACGATTTTCTTTGCAAACTCTTTTACTTTATCTCTTAAAATACTATCAGCCACAGTTATCACCTCTAAGTCTATTATACATAAAAACTGATAGGCTTTTAAGTTATATTCCGACTTTGTCGGAGTGTTATTATTGCCTTACAGCAATAGTGTTATTGAAACCTTGCGGTTTCAGTGATATTTTATTCGCCAATAACTGCCGAAGGCAATATCACTTGGACTCTAGTCCAAATATCACTGCGTAGCAATAGAACTCG
>JAZNRP010000007.1:0-48005 GCA_045590755.1 Acutalibacteraceae bacterium | reverse complement strand
TTTGAAAAAATATCCTATATTTGTTTCTGAACAACATAGCGAAGATTTTTCTACATACTTGTACATTAATGAAGCGTTAGATGATATGTATCTTTTTATGAAACTTTCACCTGATTCAAGCATATCTGGTAATGATAGATTTATTGGCCACCAAGTTACACAACCCCTCGAGGAATTTTTAGCTGACAATAAAAAAATAAATTACAATGAGTGCAAAGTGATAAGTATTAATGATTATGGGATACGAAATATTGAAATTTATAATAATTGTGCCGTTATGACAAAGGAAGACTCTACCCAAACATATTTTGTTTCTGATAGTTTTAAATGGCTTTTAGATGATTAGTTTTATAGAAAATCCTCGGTTTTCGACCAGTTCTTTTTTGAACAAGAGTTTTTTCAGTTATATTCGTCCTTCGGCGAGTTATATTGCTTCGCAGTGATATTTGGACTAAAGTCCAAGTGATATTGCCCTACGGTCAGTTAAGGGCGAATATAATATCACTGAAACCGCAGGTTTCAATATCACTTTCACGAAGTGAAAATATCACTCTGTGCGAAAGCACAGAATATCACTAACTCTTGCCCCTCCACCGCTTATATGCTATAATACACCCAAGGCGGTGATAGTATGAGAAAAATTTCTGTGATGATTATTACCTTAATGATTACATTAATACTTTGCTCTTGCGTAAAAACGGATAATAATATCGACAATTATGTTGATGATATTGAAGCCTATGAGGCAAGTGTTTTTATGCCAAACTTGGACAACATAGGTAAATATAAAGACATTGAATATTTTTCAAAAAAAGATGAAAGCATTTTTCCTGAATATTCGATGCAGTTGGTTGTAAAGTATGATGAAGAAGAGTTTTTGAAAGAAAAAGAAAAACTTAATACAGCGTATACATACCTTGATGCTCCGCAAAAGGCTGATTTTGATGATACAGTCTATACTATTCCTATTGAAGAATTTTCCGCTGTTGGATTTAATTTTAAAATAACAAAATTTGAAGATACAGTTTATCCTAAAAACTTTGGAATGGTCGGTATTTCTGAGGAAAAGTTTGAAATTGCGTATTTGTGGATATATGCCCCAGACCTTGATTATATTTGTGAAACAAATGCAAATGAAATTAAGGAAATGAATGAATTTATTGAATATCATTTTTCTTTAAAATAAATATGATTAAATCTTTGGTTTTTGACCAGTTCTTTTTCGGACACGAATGACAAAAAGAAACACTTCCTTTTGGGAAGTGTTTTCTTTTTGTGTTTGTGTCCGCAGGACATAACATCGTTTGACCGCTTGCGGTCAACATCATTTTTTGCAAAGCAAAAACATCATTCTACTTTAGTGGACACAAAACGAGGTTGCCTTTGGCAAACAGTGTTGTGCTTCGCACAAACGATGTGGCTTCGCCAACGGTGTTGCACTTCGCGCAAATTTATGCTATAATACACTTGAAAGTCGGTGATAATATGTTTAAATATAGATTTGTCTGCACAGATAAAGAGACGATATTATTCCGCGTAAATCAGATGATTGTGAATGATTTACCTTGTGAGAAAACTATATTTGGTGAGAATATATTTAAGGCAGGTATTCATTTTCAAGAATGCGGTGAAATAATTAAAGGGTTTTATCATGAAGAGTCTGAGGAAGATGATGGTAGCTTTAGAGGTGCACCGATTCGAATTTGTTTTTTCGGTAAATTTGTAGAAGACACAGGGAATCTATTTTTTGACGTGCATATTTATCCGAATATTATTGAACTGTTGTTTTTTGTGTTTGCATTTGTTTTTGCATGTGTTTATGGCGGTGTCGCCGGATTTATAGTGTCATCTTTGGTCTTATTCTTTTTTGCAAAAGGCTATTATGATATGATGAATGATACATACAACATACTAAGCAGAATATTTAATTAAGAAAATTCTCGGTTTTCACTCAGTTCTTTTTCGGACACGAATGACAAAAAACAAGAGCAAGTCGAAATACTTGCTCTTGTTTTTTGTGTTTGTGTCCGCAGGACACAACATCGTTTGACCGTTTACGGTCAACATCATTTTTCGCGTAGCGAAAACATCATTCCGCATTAGCGGACACAAAACGAGGTTGCCTTACGGCAAACAGTGTTGTGCTTCGCACAAACGATGTGATGCTTCGCATCAACGATGTTGTGCTTCGCACAAATACAATGCTCCGCATTGATTTTCCACCGCTTTTATGATATAATACACCCAAGGCGGTGAGTTAATGAAAATCACAAGAAATCAAGCAGAAGATTTTGTTCATTTCGGTGAAGACCATTATTCAAATTTGAAAATATTAAAAGATATGATTTATGTCTATTGGGGTGCCGCTTGGATTCTTTGGATACCTTTTGCTGTTGCTGGTAGGGGATTGGTATTCAGCATATCTGTGACGCTATTGGCATTGGCTTATAATATTGCTTTTTGGGCACTAAAGAGTAATCGAACAGAAAAGACATATAGATTAAGATTTTTAACAAATTCAATTTCTTTTTTGTTCATGTATTTATTATTTTATTTGTTTACTATTTTCTTTATTAATGTTTCAGATGTAGGTAGTACATTATGGCAAGATATTGAATTGACAATTTGCTTCATAACCTTTCCTTTGTTAAATATCTTGTTTACATTCAGAGCGATAAAAAGGAATGTATATGATAGAGAAAAGCCCAAAAGAAAAACTAGTGAAAAAGCAATGTATGTAGGTGCGGGCTTTTTGGGAATGTGTATAAGTAGATTTTTAGAACCTTTTCTTTCGCAATCTCAATCAATTTCTATTATTGTTATTTTGGTTGAAATATTATTATTGTTAATATCGTTTGCAAGTCCGAATATTTTAAGATTGTACTTTGCATATAAATATAATATTGTTGCTAGTATTGAAGGCGAAACAACATCCAAATTGTTGATTTGTAATACCTCCAAAAAGAGCACCGGCATACGAGTATTAAAGTCTATTTTAAAATTATTTATTATTGGTTTTGCAATTTTAATGTTATATGCAATGAATCAAGTAAGTTAGGGAAAATCCTCGGTTTTCTGACCAGTTCTTTTTCGGACACGAGAGCCAAAAAACTCTCGTTCTCTTGAACGAGAGTTTTTTAGTTATATTCGCCTGCGGCGAGTTATATTGCTTCGCAGTGATATTCGGCTAACGCAGAGTGGTATTGGCTTCGGCAGTTTTAGTGGCGAATATAATATCACTTTTGCATAGCAAAAATATCACTATGCCGCAAGGCATAATATCACTCTGTGCGAAGCACAGAATATCACTAATCTCTTGCGACTTTGCTACTTTAATGCTATAATACACCCAGGGCGGTGATTATATGAAAAAAGTTTTATTTATAGTATCGGGCATATTGTCCTTGACTTACATTACATTCTTTTGTTTAAATATTTCTGATTTAGTGGCTAAACATATGGAATATGAGTTTTCTTATCCGTTATATGTTATTTTATTTTCAGTTTTGCTGTTTATCGCTATGCTTGTAATATATAAAGTTAAACATTTTGATAAAAAGTTGTTTTTAATTCCTTTATTATTTTTTATATCTGCTATAATTACTTTTATTGTTGGTTATTTTACTCCTTGCGTGCATTGTACATTATAAATTAGAAAATTATCGGTTTTCAGGCACATTCCATTCGTGTCATTAAGTTCAAACTACCCAAAAATCCCGTTCACGCAAGTGGGCGGGATTTTTACTTCTTACTTCTTACCTCTTCACTCCTACTTCAAATAAAGTTTGGTACGGGATTTTTGGGAAGTAATAAGTAATAGGTAAGAGGTAATAAGTATTGCGACTTCGCTACGGATTATAAAAACAATGCTTCGCATTGATTTGTTTTCGCTTTTAAGCTATAATAAACTGGAGGCGGTGATGGTATGAAGAAAATAGAACAGGGTAAATATGAGATTTTCACTACAAAAGAAGATGCAATAGATAAGTTTATGCAAATTCAGGGCATTTGTCGTGAAAACATCAGCGGCGAAAACACAATTAATTTTAACTGCTATAGAAATGGAAAAATCACCATCACCAATCCGCCAAGAAGGAGAACTCCCAACAATTCCACTAATCTTTATGCCGAAATTATCGAGGAAGACGGAAAAACATATGTAGCTTATTACACGGAATATAGTAAATCTAATAGTGTTTTTAAGTTGATTTATTATGTAATGCTTATATTAATTGCCGTTTTTGGCATTATATTTGCTGTTATATGCCAAAAAATAGATTCTCTTATAATTTTAGTTTCGGGTGTAGTGCTTGGCGTTATCGAAATCTCGTATAGCACAAAAGAAGAAAAAAACTCACCTAAAGATTCCAAGATACTGATAGAAGAACTTGAAAAAAGAGTTGAAGCAGTAAATCAATGGGATAAATAAAGAAAATCAGGTTTTCGACAAGTTCTTTTTTTGGTCAGTAGAGCCAAAGCAACATCACTATGCGTAGCATAACATCACTTCGGCGCAGCCGATACTTCACTTTCCCTTGTACCTCCACCGCTTTTATGTTATAATAAATAAAAACAACAATTACGGGGTGGTAATATGGTTAAACACATAATTTTATGGAAGCTAAAGGCTGAACATAACAATATTTCTGTAAAGCAGGGTATAAAGGACGGACTTGAAGGACTGCTCGGTAAAATTCCAGGTCTTGTAGAAATCAGTGTGCAAGTCTCAGGTCTTGAATCATCCACTGCGGATGTTATGCTGTATTCGGTGTTTGAAAACGCGGCGGCCCTAAAGAATTATGCCACACACCCAGAGCATGTATTTGTTGCCAACACCTTTGTAAGACCGTTTACCGAAACCAGACTTTGTCTTGATTTTGAAATATAGTTTATAAGAAATAAAACCCCGTCTTTTAGACGGGGTTTTATTATATAAGTGCTTCATGGAAAAGTGCCAAAATATCGTTGCAGATATTTTGTTCAATATGTTTTTTTAATTGCATTTCAGTACTTGATATCTTAAATTCAACACCAAGCAAAGCTGTTTCAATCTTTTTTGCAAGGGCAAAATCCAAGGAATCGGTAAAGACCTTGATTTCTGTAATTTTACCGTGTGAAAGATTTAAATTTATCTCTATTTCACCCCAAGAGAACCGCCCACCTAAAGATACCGAAAAAGGTGGAGTTTTACCGAAAATATATTCCCAACGGCTAAACTGCTCGGCATAATTTTCTATAATTTGTTTATCTATGCATTTTAGCGGTGTGCTACGCATTCCGTAAACATTTTCAATGGCTTTTATTAAATATTCTGCCATAATTTCGGGCGTCAGGGAAGGCGCAATTTCGCTTAAATTTATAACTCTTGATTTAACCGATTTTACACCTTTGGCGTCCAATTTTTGTGAAGACGGGGTTAAATATCGCTGTATTTTTTTAGCGTCACTGGAAATCAGCAGTGTACCGTGGTGATAGGCCTTACCTTTTGTGTGGTAAAAAGCGTTACCAGAAAACTTTTTGCCGTTAACAAGTATATCGTTGCGCCCCGAAATTTCGGCTGCAATATTTGCATATTCGCACGCCTTTTTAATTACGGCCAAATTCTTATCTAAGCTATAATTTTCTTCACTGCAAATAAAGGTAAAGTTAAGGTTACCAATGTCGTGAAAAACCGCACCGCCGCCTGACAGTCTTCGCGCAACAAAACCGCCGTCAGCCACTATCTGCTCACAATTACATTCAGTCCAAGGGTTTTGATTACTGCCTATAACTACTGTATTTTCATTTTGCCACAAATAAAGGCATATGGTATCGTTTGGCACAGTATCAAGCAGAAATTTCTCAGTTGCGAGATTGTTATAAGGGTTTAAGGAAGTGCTTTTGAAAATTTCTATTTGTGAAATCATTTTATCACCCAATAAAATTATAAAATAGTTTAGTTAAATTGTCAATTTTTTGTAATCAATGCATTGACTAATTGCCTTTATTGTAGTAAAATACACTATGTATCAGTGTTTGTAGTGGACATAGTAAAAGTTCACTGCTACAAATATTTTAACACAAGTTTAAGGAGGGTCTATTTTGGCAAATGCAGTAATTATGCCAAAGGCCGGTATAACAGTTGAAAGCTGTATCATCGGTACTTGGGAAAAGAAGGTTGGCGACGAAATAAAGGTAGGCGATATACTTTTCACTTACGAAACCGATAAGGCAACCTTTGAATGTGAATCAACAGAAGAAGGAACACTACTTGATATATTCTTCCAAGAAGGCGATGAAGTAGAATGTCTTGTTAATGTGTGCGCAATAGGTGCACCGGGGGAAGATTGTTCTTCACTTCGTCCAAGTGGCAGTGCCGAAGCAGCAGTAGCAGAAGAAGAACCTAAAGCGGCAGAAACAGTGGCCGCACCCGCCCTAGCTGAATCTACCGCAGTAGAGGGTGAAACATCGGCTATATCGCCAAGGGCAAAGAAGCTGGCTGACCGTGCAGGTGTTGACGCTACACTTGCTACCCCCACAGGTCCTAACGGCAGAATAATTGAGCGTGATGTAAGAGAAATTATGAATAATGCCCCCGCTAAGGCTCCTGCTACTACAAAGGCGGTTGCGACAGCGGAAGAAGAGTATACAGATGTTAAGTTCAGCGGTATTCGTCGTGCTATCAGTCAGTCAATGCATAAGTCATTGTCAACTATTGCACAGCTTACACATAATACAAGCTTTGATGCGTCTGCAATTCTCGCTTACAGAAAGCAGCTTAAAGCAATGGGTGATGAATATGCCGGTATTACAATCGGGGATATCATTCTTTATGCTGTATCGCGTACACTGCTTAACCACCCCGACCTTAATGCAAATATGCTTGACGATAATAATATAAGACTCTTTAAGCATGTAAATCTCGGTGTTGCCGTAGATACCCCAAGGGGACTTATGGTACCCACCATTTTCCATGCAGATGAAATGAGCTTACTTGAAATTTCCAAGGCAGTAAAAGAATTAGCGGCACAGTGCCGTGAAGGTAATATAAGCCCCGATAAGCTCGGCGGCGGCACATTTACCGTTTCAAACCTTGGTAATTTGGGTGTTGAATCCTTTACACCTGTTATCAACCCACCGCAAACAGGTATTTTAGGCGTTTGCAATACAGTTGATAGGGTAAGAAAGTCACATGATGGCGGTATTGAGCTTTATCCCGCAATGACACTTAGCCTTACATACGACCACCGTGCAGTAGACGGCAGTCCTGCCGCGCGCTTCCAGAAAGAACTCGGCGATAATCTTGAAAATTTCACCGTTCTTCTTGCGAAATAAGGGGGACTAACAATGGAAATTTTTGATTTATTGGTAATAGGCGGCGGCCCCGGTGGCTATTTGTGTGCAGAACGCGCCGCACAGAACGGTATGAAGGCGGCCGTTTTTGAAAAGAAGAGTCTTGGCGGCACCTGTCTTAACGAAGGATGTATTCCTACAAAGACACTGCTTAATTCATCAAAGATGTACCGCCACGCAAAAGAAAGCGAAGCCTTCGGTGTTACTGCAGAAAATGTAAAATATGACCATGCTAAGGTAATAGACCGCAAAAACGATGTTGTAAAAACGCTCGTATCTGGTGTTGGTGCTACAATGAAAGCCAATAAGGTTACCGTTGTAAAGGAAAATGCGGTAATAATTGGTAAAACTGAAAACGGATTTTCGGTTGAAGCCGCAGGTACAGTTTATACAGGTAAGCACCTTGTAATTGCTACAGGCTCCGAAACAGTGGTACCACCCGTACCCGGCCTTAAAGAAGGCTTGGAAAAGGGCTTTGTTGTTACTAACCGCGAAGTTTTGGATGATAAGGAATTACCGAAAAACCTTGTAGTTATCGGCGGCGGCGTAATAGGTCTTGAAATGGCTTATTACTTTGCCAGTGTAGGCGTTAAGGTTACGGTAATTGAAATGATGCCTAAAATCGCAGGCGCTACCGATGCAGAAATTTGTAAGGTCCTTATGGAGTCCTTTACAAAACGCGGTATGGAATTCAAGCTTTCCTGTAAGGTGCTTGAAGTTAAGGAAAATAGCGTAATTTATGAAGAAAACGGCGAGAAAAAGGAAATAGCCTGTGATAAGGTATTACTCTCAGCCGGTAGAAAACCGTCAACTGCAAATATCGGTCTTGAAACACTACAGCTTGATATGGACAGAGCCGCAATAAAAACCGACAGATACCTTTGCACTAATGTATCAGGCGTTTATGCAATAGGCGACTGTAACGGAAAATTAATGCTCGCTCACACCGCTTACAGAGAAGCAGAGGTTGCAGTAAATCATATGCTCGGCATTAATGATGAAATGCGCTACGATGTAATTCCGTCGGTTATTTATACCGACCCCGAAGTTGCCAGCGTAGGATTAAGCAAAGAAGCGGCAGAAGAAAAGGGCATTAAGGTAAAGGAAGTAAAATTACCTATGTCTTATGCGGGCCGTTATCTTGCCGAAACAAACGGCGGCAAGGGCTTTATAAAAATTGTAGTTGATACCGATAAAAACCGTTTGATAGGTTGTCATATGGTAGGCTCGTATGCGTCAGAAATTATAATGACCGCAACTATGATGGTTGATACAGAGCTTACACCTAAGCGTTTACAAAAATTGGTATTCCCGCATCCGACGGTTGCGGAAATAATCCGTGAAGCAATTTTTCATATTTAAGGGGAGAAATAATTATGCCAAAGAATTTGTATGTTGACCCGAATGAAGTTCGTGCGCCGGGAAAGGTAACTTTTAACGACATTCCTGTAAACCAGTACAACAAAACAATCAAAGAAGAATTAAAATCCGGAAAATACACTAAAGAAGACCTTATCCGTATTTTCCGCGATATGACAGTTTTGCGTGAGTTCGAAACCATGCTTAACCTTATTAAAACACAAGGTTCTTATAACGGCATTGACCATACATATCCGGGTCCTGCCCACCTTTCAATCGGTCAGGAAGCTGCTTGCGTTGGTCAGGCATATCTCTTGGATGAGAATGACTTTGCCTTCGGCTCACACCGTTCTCACTCCGAAATCCTTGCAAAAGCGCTTTCTACTATCCAGAAGATGAGCGATGAGCAGTTAATGGATGTTATGGAAAACTTCTTGGAGGGCAAGTGCCTTCGCGCAACCGAAAAATTAGGCGAGTGCAAGGACAAAAAGGAATTAGCCATCCGCTTTATTCTTTACGGTACCCTTTCGGAGATTTTCGCTCGTGAAACAGGCTTCCATATGGGTATGGGCGGCTCTATGCATGCCTTCTTCTTACCCTTTGGTATTTACCCGAACAACGCTATCGTTGGCGGCTCGGGTACCATTTCAACAGGTGCTGCTCTCTTTAAAAAGATTAACGATAAAAAGGGTATTGTTGTTTGCAATGTTGGTGACGCTGCTATGGCGCGCGGTCCTGTATGGGAAGCGCTTAACTTTGCCGCTATGGACCAGTATAAAACCCTTTGGGAGTCTCATACCGACGGTATGCCGATTCTTTATAACATCTTTAATAACTCCTATGGTATGGGTGACCAGACCCGCGGAGAAACAATGGGACAAGACAGAATGTCCAGAATTGCTTCCGGTGTAAGCCCGACACAGTTCCATGCTGAAACAGTAGACGGTTACAATCCGCTGGCAGTTATTGAGGCTATGGAGCGCAAGTTAGAGCTTTTACGCAACGGCCAAGGTCCTGTAATGCTTGAAACCATTACATATCGTCATTCGGGCCACTCTGTTTCTGACCAAAACGCATATCGTTCCAAGGAAGAAATGGATGCTTGGAAGGCAGTTGACCCGCTTACAACCTACCCCGCAAAACTTGTTGAGGCAGGGGTGCTAACTGAAGACGAGGTTGCCGCTATTTTGAAGGAAACCAGTGACCGCATGACTATGATATGCAAGGCGGCTGCCGATACCGAAATCAGTCCCTATGTTGATTTCAACAAGGACCCCGCAGTTGTAGAACGCCTTATGTTCTCTAATGAAAAGGTTGAAAAATTCGACGACCGCGAGCCCGAAGTTAATATGCCGCTTAATGAAGTTCCCGCATATAAAAAGCTTAAAGAAAAAGAGCGTTGCCCGATAGTTGACGGCAAGCCCGTTTCAAAAATGAAGCTCTTTAACCTTCGTGATGCTTTATCAGAGGTTATTTATGACCGCTTCTATGAAGACCCGACCCTTATCGCATACGGTGAAGACTGTCGTGACTGGGGTGGCGCATTTGCGGTTTACCGCGGCATGATGGACGCTTTACCGCATAGCCGTATATTCAACTCTCCTTTGGCAGAGGGTGCTATCGTTGGTACTGCAGTTGGTTATGCTCTTTCGGGCGGTCGTGCATTGGTTGAACTTATGTATGCCGACTTTATCGGTTGCGCAGGCGACGAAATCTTTAACCAGATGTCCAAGTGGCAGGCAATGTCTGCAGGTATTCTTAAAATGCCTTTAGTTCTTCGTGTGTCTGTAGGCTCTAAGTACGGCGCACAGCATTCTCAGGACTGGACAGCACTTTGTGCGCATATTCCCGGTCTTAAGGTTTGCTTCCCCGCAACACCTTGGGAAGCTAAGGGACTTATGGAATCCGCATTAAAGGGAACAGACCCTGTTGTATTCTTTGAAAGCCAGAGAATTTACGATGTAGGTGAACAGTTCCACGAAGGCGGCGTACCGAAGGAACGCTACGAAATCGAATTTGGTGATGTTAACAAGGTTCGCGACGGTAAGGATGTAACAATTCTCACTATCGGTGCCGCACTTTACAGAGCAATGGATGCTGCCAAGCAGTTAAGTGAGAAATACGGTATGGAGGCCGATGTTATCAACCTGCATTCACTCGTTCCGCTTGATTATACAAAGATAGTAGAGTCTGTTCGTAAGACAGGTAGAGTAGTGCTTGTATCTGATGCTTGTGCCCGTGGCTCATTCTTAAACGATGTTGCTAAGAACATTACCGAGCTTTGCTTTGATGACCTTGATGCACCGCCTGTTGTAGTAGGCGCTCGTAACTGGATTACACCGCCCTTTGAATTTGATGAATTCTTCTTCCCGCAGGCGGGTTGGATTCTTGATGCAATCCACGAAAAGATAGTTCCGCTGCCGGGTCATACAGTAGAAAACGGTTGCACCGAAACAGAAGCCTATCGCCGTGCAAAGCAAGGTGTATAATGAAAATTAAGAGAACTGCAAATGCCGGAGTGCTATTAGAACTTGATGGAGTGTCAATTCTGCTTGACGGCATTTGCGGTGAAGTGCCACCATATATTGCCACCCCAGAAGAAATACGGAAAGAGCTTTATTCTGCACTTCCCGATATTGTGGCATTTACCCACACTCATACCGACCATTATGATAAGGATTTTGCTTTGTTTTTTGAAGAAAACACTAAAAGAAAAATCCTGTCTCCCGAAAATAAGGGCGAAATTGGTATAGGTGGTGTAAAAATTAAGTCGGTAGACAGTCGCCATATCGGGCGAAACGATATAGAACATATAAGCTTTGTAATACAGGGTAGTAGGTGCGCTTATTTTATGGGTGATGCGTCACCCATCACACTAAAGAAAATGGGGAATTTCCACACCCCCGATGTTTTATTTGTTCCGTTCGCATATTTTAGCAGTGAATCGGCCACAGAAATCACAAAAAGTATAGGAGCCGATAAAATAGTGCTTTTGCATATGCCAAATAAGGATAACGACAATTATAAAATATGGGAAACCGTTAATAATTTTATAATTGGTGAACAAAATATACACATATTAAAAATAGGGGAAACCCTTGAAATTTATTAACTTTTCAAAAGGAGACTTGAAAATGCTTCATCCAAGAATTATTGTAGCAAAAAATCCCGAGGAAGCAGGCAAACTCGCAGCTGATAAGTTCGAGACAGAAATTCAAATGAAGCCTGCTTGTGTAATCGGTCTTGCAACCGGTTCTACTCCGCTGCCGCTTTATAGGGAGCTTATTGCTCGCGAAAAGGCAGGAAAAATTGATTTTACCCGCGTTCGTTCTGCTAACCTTGATGAATATAAGGGCCTGGCTCCCACACACGAGCAGAGCTACCGTAAATTTATGCAGGACAATTTGTTTGACCACATTTCTATTAAGCCCGAAAACACAATAGTACCGTTAGGTCTTGCCGAAGATGTAGATGCTATGTGTAAGGCTTATGAAGAAAAAATTGAAGAGTGGGGCGGCGTTGACCTTCAGCTTCTCGGTATCGGTCACGACGGTCATATCGGCTTTAACGAGCCTGACACATATTTCCCCGAGATGACACACGAAGTACAGCTTACTGAAATGACAATTGATGCAAACAAGCGTTTCTTCAATTCCATTGATGAAGTGCCGCGTGCCGCATTTACAATGGGTATCGGTACAATTATGGCAGCCAAGAAAATAGTTATGATAGTTACAGGTGCAGACAAAAAGGAAATTCTTAAAAAGACCTTCTGGGGTCCTGTAGACCCGCAGGTACCTGCATCTATTCTTCAGTTCCATCCCGATGTTACACTTATTTGTGATGAGGCAGCTTACCCGTTTAATTAAATCCTTTAATCCCGACTGCCTATACAGTCGGGGTTAAATTTCCTTGGGAGGATTAAAAATGAATATACGCGAAGAATCACTTAAAAAGCATTATGAGTGGGGCGGTAAAATAGAGGTTATTTCTCGTGCCCCCATAAACACAAGGGAAGACTTATCTTTAGCTTATACCCCGGGTGTAGCAGAGCCTTGCCTTGAAATAAATAAGGACATAAATAAATCTTATGAGCTTACCCGTCGCTCAAATCTTGTAGCAGTTGTTACCGACGGAACTGCAGTTTTAGGACTTGGGGACATCGGTCCCGAAGCGGATATGCCCGTAATGGAAGGTAAGTGTGCGCTCTTTAAGGCGTTTGCCGATGTTGATGCATTTCCGCTTTGTGTAAAAACAAAGGATGTAGATGAAATTGTACGCACAATTTATCTTCTCTCAGGTTCGTTTGGCGGAATTAACCTTGAAGATATTTCAGCACCCCGTTGCTTTGAAATTGAGCAAAAGCTTAAAGAAATATGCGATATACCTGTTTTCCACGATGACCAGCACGGAACCGCTATTGTTGTTGCCGCGGCGCTTATAAACGCTTTAAAGCTTGTTAAAAAGGAAATAGCAAGTGTTAAGGTGGTCATTAACGGCGCAGGGTCGGCAGGTATTGCAATAGGTAAACACCTTATGAATATCGGTGTTAAAAATCTTACCTTCTGTGACCGTTTCGGTATTATCTGTGAAGGTGACGAAAACAATAATGCGGCGCAAGAAGAAATTTCTAAGGTTACTAATTTAGAGCATAAGAAAGGCACCTTGGCTGATGCTCTTATAGGCGCCGATGTATTTATCGGTGTATCTGCTCCAAACCTTGTAACAGAAGATATGGTAAAATCAATGGCTAAAGACAGTATTCTTTTCCCAATGGCAAACCCGACCCCCGAAATAATGCCCGATGTGGCTTTAGCAGCGGGTGCGAGAGTTGTAGGTACAGGACGCTCTGATTTCCCAAATCAGATAAACAATGTACTGGCTTTCCCCGGTATTTTCCGCGGTGCGCTTGATTGCCGCGCTACCTGTATTAATGAAGAAATGAAGGTTGCAACATCCTTCGCTTTAGCGTCACTCATCCCCGATGACGAAATACGGGAAGATAACATTATTGCCCCCGCTTTAGATAAGCGAGTAGCAAAGGTTGTAGCCGAAGCGGTTGTCAAAACTGCTAAGGAAACAGGAGTAGCAAGAATATAATGTTAAAAATCCATTTCACTTTCGTGAAATGGATTTTTGTTTAATTATTTAACATTTTTTATTCTTATGGATTTTCCTAATTTTTTTGCATACTCAATCATTGATTTTGTGCCACGGCTCTGCCCATCCCAAAAGCAAATTACATAGTCACCGATTTCTGCCATTTGCCTGTTCCGTTTCGGCCCTGCACTTCTTCCGTATTTCTCCCAATCGGCAGGGTAGCGTTCTAATTTTAATCCGTTTTCGGCGGCATATCGCTCACCTAAAGCATCGGCACCGTCAGCGCCGCCCGAAACAATAATTATGGTATTCTCTTTTCTAATGTTAGAAATGCAGTGGTCAATATATTCCTTTGCTTCCTTGTAATTATTATAATTCCTACAACCTGCAATAACAACTCTTACAAACATAAAAACCACCAATGTTTTTATTATATTGTAATCTGTTTCAGGTTAAAAATCAATAACCTTATTTAGATTAAACTAAAATTGTAAATAATAGTTTAGTCTGGGGGTTAAGTGATGTATAAAAGAATACGCGATTTAAGAGAAGACCACGATTTGAACCAAACTGAAATTGCAAAAATACTTGGTATGTCACAAACGGGTTATTCTAAATATGAAACGGGAGAAAACGATATACCTACCGCAATATTAATTAAACTTGCAAAATTTTATGATACCAGCATAGATTATTTATTGGGTCAAACCGATATAAAAGAAAGGTATTCTAAAAAATGATATGCAAAAGGGCTTGAAAAATTTTCAGGTCCTTGTGTTTTGTAATGGGGGGGGTAGAGTATTGCTCTCCAAAAATATATTTGCAATAAAAATGCGAGACTGGTGGTCTTCATGCATGAAAAATCATATAATATCGGTCAAGGGAGATTTGAAATGATAGTATTCGATAGGTTATGGGTTACAATGTCCCAAAAGGGTTTTTCCACATACAAATTAAGGGAAAACTGCGGTATCGACAATAAAACAATCCGAAGACTTAGGGCAAACGAGAATATAGAAACAAAAACATTAGATAAGATTTGTTCTGCATTGGATTGCCGTATAGAAGATATTGCAGAATTTATAAATAATAAAGAATTTTAATTAAGAACTTGCGGTTTTACCGCGAGTTCTTTTTTGTAGTAGGGGGATTTTCCATTATATAATTACAGTAAAATTTATTGTAAAATACATATACATATGGTATAATAAATATAGAATAAAAAGGGGAGAGATGGTTATGGTAGTTTTTATTATTTTTGTAGTTTTAATTCTGGTTGTTCTGTTTGCAAACATAAAAATTGTTCCGCAAGCCCACGAATTTGTAATTGAATTACTTGGTAAATACAGGACGACCTGGTCTGCAGGTTTTCATATTAAAATTCCGCTAATTGAAAGGGTTGCAAAAAGGGTTACACTTAAAGAACAGGTGCTTGATTCACCACCGCAGCCCGTTATCACAAAAGATAATGTAACAATGCAGATAGATACTGTTATTTACTATGCAGTTTATGATGCGAAGTTATATGCTTACGGTGCGGTTAATCCTATTTCGGCTTTGTCAAATCTTGCGGCCACAACGCTCCGTAACATTGTAGGTGAATTAGAACTTGACGGTACACTCACATCTCGTGACACCATCAATGCAAAAATGACCGAAATTTTGGATGAAGCCACAGACAAGTGGGGTATTAAGGTAAATCGTGTTGAGCTTAAAAACATAATTCCGCCCACTGAAATTCAGAATGCAATGGAAAAGCAGATGAAGGCAGAGCGTGACCGCCGTGAAACCTTACTACAAGCAGAGGGTCATAAGGCGGCGGCTATCACCCGTGCTGAGGGTGACAAGCAGGCGATGATTCTTGCCGCCGAAGGTGAACGAGATGCGCGTATAGCCCGTGCTGAAGGTGAAGCAAAGGCGATATTCCTTTCCAAGAAGGCAGAAGCCGATGGTTTAAGGGAATTAAAAAATGCGGGCGTAGATGCGGCAGTTCTTGAAATTAAAAAGTACGAAGCTTTGGTTGCAATGTCCAACGGTAAAGCGTCTAAAATTATTGTTCCGACAGATGCGGTTGATATGACAAAGTCAAATGTAGTATTCTCCGAAACTTCGGGACTTGGTGACACAACAAAACCCGCAGAAGATGCGCCAAAGGCAAAAAAGGCAGACCCTTGCTGTGATTAATTGAATAAAAAAGTCCCAACCGAAAGGTTGGGGCTTTTTATGCCTTTTTTATAACACCGCAAGCAATTTTTTCACCTGCATTGCCTGCGGGTTGACTCGTAAAGTCGTCAATGTGCCTATGAATAACAACGGTACGACCTATGATTTCATTTATCGAAAAGCGGTTGGATTTAACGGCAAGATATGCTTTGTTATCAAAGCTCATAAGCGGTGGCAAATCCCCCGAATGTTCGGGATGGGGAGTATCTTTTGGATTATAATGCGATTTTGTGTCTGCAAAATTTTCTCCCGAGCAGCTTTTTCCTTGGTGAATATGAAAACCGAAAAAGCCGGTAGCATTGTTTGGTAAACCATAGATTTCGGCGACAATCAGTACAAAATCTCTTTTCCCATAAAACTTAACTTGACCGTAAAGGTCTTGTGCATCACTGCCGCCCTTTATATAGGCTATCGTGTCGGGCGCACAAAAACAATTTCTCATAATATCACCTGTATTTATATTATGATAAGTTATGTATTGTGTGAGTTAAAAATTTCAACTGACAAAGTTAGGAAATAGGGTAAAAAATGTTGACAAACAGCAAAAATAGTGATATACTCGTTACATATCAAATTAATAAAGGCGTTGACGAAGAGGATGTCGGGAAACGGTCGGTTCAGAGAGATGGCGGTTGGTGAAAGCCATTTGTGACTTTGCTGATGTTTGTAACTTTCGAGCCGTAGGGAAGAAAACCGAAATTGGTGAGTAGAACCCTGCCGTGATTGCTGCGTGAAGGCATAGGAATTGTTGGATTCCAAGAGGGGCAGTTTACTGCAATTTGAGTGGTACCGCGGGTATTTGAAAAAAATCAATGCTCGTCTCAAAGTCATTACTTTGGGGCGAGCATTATTAGTTTCCCCAAAAACAGACGGAGGAAAAAATATGTCAAAAATTACAGGACTTGATAACAAAATCAAGGAAATGTCATCGCGTATTAAGGAATTGCGCGAAATTGAGAATTTGAGTGTGGAGCAAATGGCCGAAAAGGTGGGCGTAACACTCGAAGAATATATGGCGTGTGAAAACGGCGAGAAGGACTTAAACTTTGCCTTTATTTACCGTTGCGCACAGGTGTTTAATGTCAATGTTACCGATATTATTGAGGGACAGTCACCGACACTTCGTTCATACACCGTAACAAGACGCGGCAACGGACAGAGAATTGAAAAGGCGCACGGTATGACCTATTATAACTTGGCGTCTGCTTTCAGAAACCGTATTGCCGAGCCGCTTTATGTTTGCAGTACTTATGATGAAAATGCGCAGGAGGGTCCGATTGAGCTTACCACCCACTCGGGACAGGAATGCGATATAATTATTAAGGGTCACTTAAAAATACAGATAGGTGAGCATACCGAGATTTTAGGCCCGGGGGACAGTATTTACTATAACAGCTCAACCCCCCACGGTATGATTGCCGTTAACGGCAGTGACTGCTATTTTTACGCTATTGTACTTAATCCCACAGGAGAGCCTATTCCTGAGTTAACATCGGCAAAGGCTACCGCTAATATTGGTACAATCAGTACCGACAGTGCAGACAGAATATACAAAAAGTATATTGATATTACCGAAAACGAAAACGGCACACCCACAAATATTACATTTAAGAATGTTGATAAATTTAATTTCGGTTTTGACTTAGTTGATGCATTGGCCGAAAGGTCACCCGAAAAATTGGCTATGCTACATATCTCCAAGGACAAGACCGAGCGCCGCTTTACCTTTAAGGACATTAAAAAGGCATCCAACAGATGCGCTAATTACTTTAAGTCCATAGGTATTAAAAAGGGCGACCGTGTAATGCTTGTACTCAAGCGTCATTACCAGTTCTGGTTTGCTATAATTGGCCTTAATAAGCTTGGCGCTATTGCAATTCCTGCAACTAATCAGTTGGTTGAGCACGATTTTGAGTATCGCTTTAACTCTGCTGGCATCAGTGCAATTATCTGTACTGCCGACGGCGATACCGCAAATCAGGTTGATATAGCCGCTAAAAAGTCTCCAACACTCACCACCAAAATTATGGTAGGGGGTAATAAAGATGGTTGGCGCAATTTCGATGAGGAATACAGTATGTACAGTACTGTTTACGACAGAACAGAAGATACGCCCTGTGGGGATGACACAATGCTTATGTTCTTTACATCGGGCACTTCAGGCTACCCGAAAATTGCTGCACACAACTATAAATACCCGCTCGGCCACTTCCATACTGCAAAGTATTGGCACACTGTAGACCCTGATGGACTGCACTTTACCATATCTGATACAGGTTGGGCAAAGTCTATGTGGGGTAAGCTCTACGGTCAGTGGCTTTGCGAAGCGGCAACCTTCGTTTATGACTTTGACCGTTTTGATGCGGCCGACATTTTGCCTATGTTTGCAAAATACAAGATAACCAGCTTCTGCGCACCGCCAACGATGCTCAGAATGATGATAAAGCAAGATATTTCACAGTATGATTTTTCATCTGTAAAGCATATGACAACTGCGGGTGAAGCGCTTAACCCCGAAGTTTACCGTCAGTTTGAAAAGGCTACGGGACTTCAGATACTTGAAGGCTTCGGTCAGTCGGAAAGCACAATGATTATCGGTAATATGCGCGGCGCATCACACAAAATCGGCTCAATGGGTAAACCGGCTCCGATTTATAAGGTTGATATTTTAACACCCGATGGCCGTTCTGCCGCAGTAGGTGAGACGGGCGAAATAGTAGTTGATATAAGCGAAGGTAATCCTTGCGGACTGTTCACCTGTTATTATGGGGACGAAGAAAAAACCAAGGAAGTGCGCTACGACGGCTACTATCATACAGGTGATACCGCTTGGCGAGATGAAGACGGATTTTATTGGTATGTTGGCCGCGTTGATGATGTTATTAAGTCATCGGGCTACCGCATAGGACCGTTTGAAATTGAAAGCGTTATTATGGAACTGCCTTATGTACTTGAATGCGGTGTATCTGCCGCACCCGACGAAATAAGGGGACAGGTTGTAAAGGCAAGTATTGTACTAATCCCGGGCACTGAGCCTACAGAAGAACTTAAAAAAGAAATTCAAGAGTATGTAAAGCAAAAAACTGCGCCTTATAAGTACCCGAGAATTGTTGTATTCCGCGATAGCCTACCAAAAACGGTAAGCGGAAAAATTCAGCGTAATAAGCTTTAATTAGGGAAATTTTTATGTGTGATAAACGAATATATATAATTTGCGGACATTACGGTTCGGGTAAGACAAATGTGGCGGTAAATCTGGCATTAAACCTTAAAAAAACAAACCCAAATGTCGCCATTGCCGATTTAGACATTGTCAACCCCTATTTCAGAACCAAGGACAGTGCTAAAGAGCTGCAGGCGGCGGGTATTCGCCTTATCTGCAGTGATTATGCAGGCAGTAATGTCGATATTCCCGCTCTCCCGCAAGATATGTACGCTATAACAGACGATAAAGGCTTAATTAGTGTACTCGATATAGGCGGTGACGACCGCGGTGCTTTAGCCTTAGGGCGCATAGCCCCCGAAATACTAAAAGAAAATAATTACGAAATGCTTTTGGTAATTAACTGCTTCAGACCTTTAACGCGCGATGCACAGTCGGTACTCGAAGTAGTAAACGAAATAGAGTGTGCTGCGGGTATTAAATTTACAGGCATAATTAACAATTCAAATTTAGGTGTTGAAACCACCGCAGAAGATGTTATAAATTCTAAAAAATATGCAGAAGAAATTTCTAAAGCAACTAATTTGCCTATTGTCTTGACAACGGTAGATGAACGGATTTATAATAATATAATAGGCAAAATGCCCAATGTATTTAGCCTTCAATTACAAGAAAAAATCAATTGATATAAAGGAAGTGGGAACTATGGCAAAACTAACATTCAAAACCGATAAATGTAAGGGTTGCGGACTTTGTGTTGATGTTTGTCCCAAGCATGTACTAAAGCTTGCCGAAGATAAGATTAATATTAAGGGTCACCACCCCGTAGAAGCGGTAAACGAAGCGGACTGTATTGGCTGTGCTTTCTGTGCAACAATGTGTCCTGATTGTATAATTAAAGTTGAAAGGTAGTAATTATAATGGCAGATAAAGTTTTAATGAAGGGTAATGAAGCTATAGCCGAAGCCGCTATAATTGCAGGCTGCCGCCATTATTTCGGTTACCCTATAACCCCACAAACAGAAATCGCGGCATATATGGCTAAGCGTATGCCCAAAATCGGCGGTTGTTTCTTACAGGCCGAAAGTGAAATAGCGGCTATAAATATGGTGTACGGTGTTGCGTCCACCGGTTACAGAGTTATGACATCGTCTTCAAGCCCGGGCGTATCATTAAAGGGTGAAGGACTTTCTTACCTTGCAGGTTCAGATTTACCGTCCCTTATTGTTAATGTACAGCGCGGTGGCCCCGGTCTTGGCGGTATTCAGCCGTCACAGTCTGATTATTTTCAGGCTACAAAAAGCGGTGGCCACGGCGACTTCAAAATGATAGTTTTAGCGCCGTCTTCGGTTCAGGAAATGGCCGATTTGACCGTTAAGGGCTTTGAACTTGCCGATAAATACCGTATGACATCTATGATTTTGGCAGACGGTACTATGGGACAGATGATGGAACCCGTATCGCTTGAATATGACATTAAACCTATGTCAGAAAAGCCTTGGGCTACCACAGGCACCAAAATGCAGAGGGAGCATAATATTGTAAATTCACTTTCTCTCGTTCCAGATGAGCTTGAAGAGCTTAACTTTGCCCGTTTTGAACGCTACAAGCAAGTAGAAGAAAATGAAACCATGTGGGAAGAATTTATGATGGATGACGCAGAAATTTGTATTGCGGCATTCGGTATTGCGGCGCGTGTTTCCAAAAACGCAATCGTTAAGGCAAGAGAGCAGGGTATTAAGGTTGGTATGATAAGACCTATTACCTTGTGGCCGTTCCCCAACAAAGTGTTCCGTGCGGCTGCCGATAAGTGCAAGGCGTTTATATCGGTAGAGCTTTCTATGGGACAGATGATAGAAGATGTAAAATTAGCAACAGAATGCAAGGCACCCGTAACACTCTGCAACAGAGCAGGCGGTATGATTCCGTCACCCGAACAGGTGCTCGAAGAAATATTAAAAACAGCAGAAAAGGTAGGTGCTAAATAATGGTAGTATTTGATAAACCCCATGCTTTAACCGATGTTCCTTTTCACTACTGCCCGGGTTGTACACACGGTATAGTGCACCGCTTGGTAGCTGAAGTTATAGACGAGCTCGGAATTGAAGGCAGAACAATAGGTATAGCACCGGTTGGATGCTCGGTTATGGCGTACAACTACTTTAACTGTGATATGATTGAAGCCGCACACGGCCGCGCACCCGCCGTTGCTACAGGTGTTAAAAGGGCAAATCCCGAAGAACATATTGTATTTACATATCAGGGCGATGGTGACTTAGCGTCTATCGGTATGGCAGAAACCGTACACTCTGCAGCAAGAAACGAAAACATAACAATTATATTCATAAACAACGCCATTTACGGTATGACAGGCGGTCAGATGGCTCCTACATCTTTGCCGGGTCAAATCACACAAACATCTCCTTATGGCCGTGATGTAACACACTGCGGTTTTCCGATAAAGGTAAGTGAAATGTTGTCAACTCTTGATGGACCTGAATATATTGAGCGTGTTGCCGTTAACAATGTTAAGAATGTAAAAAATGCTAAAAAAGCAATTAAAAAGGCATTCCAAAATCAAATTGACGGTAAGGGCTTTTCCTTGGTTGAAGTAATATCAACCTGTCCTACCAACTGGGGTATGACACCGCAAAAGGCGCTCGAATGGGTTGACGAAAAAATGATTCCGTATTACCCGCTTGGCGTTTATAAAGACAGAACTGCAAAGGAGGAAAAGTAATGAAAATAACTAATTTTCTTTTTGCAGGCTTCGGCGGTCAGGGAATACTCTTCTCGGGTAAATTTTTGGCTTACAAGGGCCTTACCGAAGACAAGCAGGTAAGCTGGTTGCCATCCTACGGCCCCGAAATGCGTGGCGGTACAGCAAGCTGCAGCGTTATTATCAGCGATACACCCGTAGGCTCACCTATAGTATCAAACCCCGATGTTTTAATTGCTATGAATTTGCCGTCACTTGATAAGTATGAAGATTCTGTAGTATCGGGCGGTAAAATATTTGTTGACTCAACACTTGTTGAGAGAAAAGTAAAGCGTACAGATGTAGAAGTTTACTATGTACCTGCAACAAAATTGGCAAGTGATAATAAAACACCTACCTTAGCTAATATGATTATGGTAGGTAAGGTGCTTAAAGCACTTGGCGAATTCAGTGAAGAAAATGTTACTGCGGCGCTTAAAAAGGTAATTTCTGCAAAGCGCGCAGATATGCTCGATATTAACCTTAATGTAATGCGCTTGGGTGCAGATTATTAAAGGAGTGAATGATAATGCAGATAAGTATCACAAAAACTACCTGTCCGAAAGAAAAACCGGACAGTAGTATACTGGGCTTTGGTAAATACTTTACCGACCATATGTTTATGATGGACTATTCGAGGGAATTAGGTTGGCACGATGCAAGAATTGTACCGTTTGAAAACCTTTCTCTGCATCCCGCTTCAACCGTTTTACACTACGGCTCCGAAATTTTTGAAGGCCTTAAGGCATACCGCCGTAAAGACGGTGAAGTACAGTTATTCCGTCCCATTGAAAACATTCGCAGAATGAATAATTCGGCAGACCGTTTGTGTCTTCCGCAGATTCCCGAAGACATAGCTATGGAAGTGCTTGAAGCATTTGTTTCTTGCGAAAAAGAGTGGACACCTTATAACGAAGGCACATCGCTTTATCTTCGTCCCTTTATGTTCGGTAATGATGAATCCTTGGGCGTACACGCTGTACACAATGCAAGATTTGTGATTATTGCATCCCCCGTAGGCAGCTATTATAAAGAAGGCATAAACCCTGTTAAAATTATGATAGAAGATGAAGATGTACGCGCCGTACGCGGTGGCACAGGTTATGCTAAATGCGGCGGTAACTATGCCGCAAGTAACAGGGCGGGTGAGAGAGCCGAAAAACAGGGCTACTCACAGGTTCTGTGGCTTGACGGTGTAGAAAGAAAGTACATTGAAGAAGTCGGCGCTATGAATGTTATGTTCAAAATTGATGGCAAAATAGTAACACCTATGCTTTCGGGCTCAATTCTTCCGGGTATTACCCGTAAGTCCTGCATTGAAGTATTAAAGGGTAAGGGCTACACCGTAGAAGAAAGACTTTTAAGCATTGATGAGCTTGAAAGTGCAATGAAAGACGGCAAGCTTGAAGAAGCTTGGGGTTGCGGTACTGCCGCAGTAGTATCCCCGATAGGTGAGCTTTGCTACAAGGGTGAAAAGTTTGCTGTAAATGACGGCAAAATCGGTGAAGTAACCCAGAACCTTTACGATACTTTGACAGGTATTCAGTGGGGTAAAATTGAAGACAAATTTGGTTGGACAAAATTGGTGAAATAATTTTTCTTGACAAACTACTATTTTGGCAGTATAATATTTCTATTAAATGCGATGAAGGAATTATTTTCTGCCTTAAAGTTTTTCAGAGAAGCGGTGGTAGGTGTAAACCGTCAAACACTTTTGGTAGAAAAGTCTCACTCCTAAGCAGAACCGCCGAAAACGGCAGTAAGCGGTTACGGGTTGTTCCGTTATCTTAACAAACGGCTTGTTAGAGCCTAAGAGAGTGGCCTATAATTATAGGCAATCAGGGTGGTACCGCGAAGTTATTTCGTCCCTGAGGTCGCGATAAGCGACCTCAGGGATTTTTTGTTTATTAATGGCGCCATTAACTTTTTAACAAGCAAAAATACGATATAAAAGGTGAAAAAAATGAAAAAAATTATTATTACCGATGCAACACTCAACTCCAAAGGGGGAGCTTTCTCCTTTAAGGAAAAAATTGAAATTGCAAGACAGCTACAGAATTTGTGTGTAGATGTTATTGAACTGCCTGCAATTGAAAATGTTAAGAGTGATAGCTTGCTAATACGAACCTTAACTTCATTTGTTAAAAAGAGTATTATATCTGTCGGTGTTGGTATGACAAAGACAGGTGTCGAAAACGCTATAGCCGCGTTAAATGGCGCAGAAAATGCGAGACTCAGAATAGAAGTTCCCGTATCTACCTTCGGCATGGAATATATCAGCCATAAAAAGCCCGATAAAATGTTGGCAACAGTAAAGGAGCTGACCTCCCAAGCCAGATGTAAGTGCGCTGATGTTGAATTTTGCGCAGTAGATGCCACAAGGGCAGAAAAGGAATTTTTAAGACAAATAGTAGATGCGGCGGTTGAAAGCGGTGCTACAAGTGTAACACTTTGCGATACTGCGGCAGTGTATATGCCAGATACCTTTGCCGATTTTATCAGCGAGTTCGCTTATCTTAAGGAAAAGGGTGTTACTGTAGGTGTTGGCATTAATAATAAATATTCTCTGGCGGTTGGCAGCGCAGTGCTTTGTATTGGTGGTATTGCCGACTGTGTAAAGGTAAGTGTAGGCGGCGAAGAGGTACCGCTTGAGGCATTCAGTAGTGTTATTATGAATTGCGGAAATTCCTACGGCTATGTTGCAGACATTAAATATACCGAAATTAACCGTATAATCGCACAGATTAACCGAATCGCCAATAACAGTAAAGATAAGACCCGCGTATTAACCTCTGCCGCTAATGATGACAATGCCGTTAATCTTGATAAAAACGACACTAAGGCAGATGTTATGGCGGCGGTTTCAAATCTTGGTTATGATTTAAGTGAAGACGACCAGGAAAAAGTATACGAAGAATTTTTACGCGTTGCCGATAAAAAGACGGTGGGTGTTAAGGAATTGGATGCCGTAGTAGCGGCAGTCGCACTGCAGGTTGAGCCGACCTACAAGCTGGTAAGCTATGTAATAAATACGGGTAATATTATTAATGCATCTGCTCAGATTACAGTTTCCAAGCTCGGCACAAATATTGAAGGCATAAGTATAGGTAACGGACCTGTTGACGCCGCCTTCTTGGCAATTGAGCAGGTTATTGGCAGACATTACGAGCTTGATGACTTTCAGATTCAGTCGGTAACCGAGGGTAAGGAAGCAATGGGTAGTGCCGTTGTTAAGCTACGCGCAAACGGCAAGCTCTATTCGGGTACAGGTATTTCAACCGATATTTTAGGTGCTAGTATCAGGGCATATATTAATGCCGTTAATAAAATAGTTTACGAGGAGGCTTAAAAATGAAATTATCATTTTCAACAAAGGGTTGGCACGATAATTCATTCTTTGAGTTTTGTGAAATAGCAAAGGAAAACAAGTTCGACGGTATTGAACTTCATAATATTTATAACCGCCTGTTTACCGATAAGGACGGCGCGTTCCACGATTATGCGGCGGCGGCTACCAAGCGAAGACTTTTTGAAATGAAATTAAGTATTCCGTGCATTGATACAATTTGCGACCCCGCAAAGAGTGAAACGCATAAAAAGTGTCTTGAAGAAATTTTCAAATGCATTGAAATTTCTTCGGCGCTGGGCATTCCGTATGTTCGTATACACGCGTCCGAAAGCGGAGAAAACAGTGTGGACAATGTAATAAAGGTTATAGAAGAAGTATTACCTGTAGCCGAAGAAAAGGGTATTACACTTTTACTTGAAACAACAGGTCTTTTCTGCGACACATCTGTGCTTTTGAATGTACTCAACCGCTTTGCGCACGATAATCTTGCGGCATTGTGGGATATGTCGGCGCCTTACCTTACTGTAAACGAACAACCCGAAGATACAATTAAAAACTTGGGTGCATATATTAAGCATGTTCATATTAAGGATGCCGTTACAACGGATGACGGCTTTGAATACTGTCTGCTCGGCGAAGGTGAATTGCCCGTAGCTGATATGATGGCGGCGCTTCGTTCTGTTAACTATGATGGCTTTATTTCACTTGAGTGGCATCCGTCGTGGTGCGAAGAGCTTGATGATATGGAAATCATCTTTTCGCAGTTTGTAAACTTTATGAAGCAGTTTGGCGATACATCTAAAAACGAAACTGCGCTTTATTATAACCGCGCACACACAGGTAAATATGTATGGGAAAAGGACCGACTTATTGATTTAACCTTTTCTCAGGTGCTTGATAAAATGGTTGAGCTTTTTCCCGACCAGTATGCCTTTAAGTACACAACGCTTGATTATACAAGAACCTATAGTGAGTTCAGAGACGATGTTGACACATTTTCCCGTACTTTAATATCTTTGGGTGTTAAAGCGGGTACACATGTTGCGGTCTGGGCGTCTAATGTACCACAGTGGTATATCGCTTTCTGGGCTACTGTAAAAATAGGAGCTGTGTTAGTTACTGTTAATACCGCATATAAAATTCACGAAATAGAATATCTGCTCAAGCAGTCTGATTCCCACACACTTATTATGGTGGAAGGCGCTAAGGACTGTAATTACGGCGAAATTATAGCAGAGCTCTGCCCGGAGCTTAATAGCACTCAACCCGGCTCACCGCTTCATAGCCGTCGTTTGCCGTTTTTAAGGAATGTTATAACTGTAGGCTTTAATATGAAAGGCTGTCTTAACTGGGAGCAATCCTTGGAACGCGCAGCTCGTGTACCTGTAGAAACGGTTTATAGAATGGCTTCTGCCGTACACAAGGACGATGTTTGCAATATGCAGTACACATCGGGTACAACAGGCTTCCCAAAAGGTGTTATGCTTACACACTACAATGTTGTAAACAACGGTAAATATATAGGCGACCATATGGAATTGTCTACCGCGGACCGTATGATGATACAAGTGCCCATGTTCCACTGCTTTGGAATGGTGCTTTCTATGACAGCCTCTATGACCCACGGTACCACAATGTACCCGTTGCCTTACTTTTCACCCAAACCCGCTTTGGCGTGTGTAAACAGCGAGCATATAACTGCCTTTAACGGCGTTCCCACAATGTTTATTGCTATGATGCAGCATCCTGATTTTAATAAAACCGATTTTTCATATATGCGCGTTGGCATTATGGCGGGCGCTAACTGTCCTGCCGACCTTATGAAAAAAGCAACCGAAGTTATGAATATGAAGGAAATAGTATCGGTTTACGGACAGACCGAAGCGTCGCCCGGTTGCACTATGAGTAGTTATTATGATTCACTTACCGTTCGTACCGAAACGGTAGGTAGTGCGTTTGCAAATGTTGAATGTAAAATCGTTGACCCCGAAACAGGCTTTGACTGTCCTGATGGTGTAAACGGTGAATTTGTAGCGCGTGGCTATAATATTATGAAGGGCTATTATAAAATGCCAAAAGCCACCGCCGAAGCAATCGATAAGGATGGATGGCTCCATACAGGCGATTTGGCTTGCAGAGATACTGACGGCAACTACCGTATTACAGGCAGACTTAAAGATATGATAATTCGCGGCGGTGAAAATATCTATCCTAAGGAAATAGAAGAATTTATATACACCTGCCCTAAGGTGCGCGATGTTCAGGTAATCGGTGTGCCAGATAAACAGTACGGTGAAGAGATTATGGCTTGTGTTATACTTAAAGAAAACGAAAGTATGACAGAAGAAGAATTAAAATCATATATCGCGGCTAATATGGCGCGTCATAAGGTACCGCGTTATATAGAATTTATGAAGGAATTCCCGATGAATGCCGCGGGTAAAATCTTAAAATACAAAATGCGCGAAAGTGCGGCAGAAAAGTTAGGTCAGAAGAATGATAAATAATTATTATGTTATAGATTCACACTGTCATATCTATCCCGATAAAATAGCCGAAAGGGCAGTAGCGGGTACAAGCACCTTTTACGACCAGCCCTTTGCGGCAACGGGTACCACCGACAACCTTTTTTTAGAGGGGGAAAAGGCGGGTATAGATAAATTTATAGTGCAGTCTGTAGCAACCAAACCAAAACAGGTAAAAAGCATAAATGAGTTTATAGCAGAGAGTGTACGCCTATCAAATGGCAGATTTATAGGTCTTGGCACACTGCACCCCGATACTACCGATTTAGCGGGGGATGTCGCCCATTTAAAGGAATTAGGGCTTAAGGGTGTCAAGCTTCATCCCGATATTCAGCGGTTTAAGATTGACGATTACCGTTGTCTTAAAATCTATGAAAAGTGCGAAAAGGAAAATCTGCCCATACTTATGCATACGGGCGATAAAAGATACGACTATTCAAACCCCAACAGATTGCTTCCCGTACTTAAAATTTATACGGGACTTACCGTAATAGGTGCGCATTTGGGCGGATGGTCTATTTGGGATGAAGCGGTGGAAAAACTTGCGGGTCTTGAAAATTTTTATGTTGACTGTTCGTCAAGTTTGCCGTATATTAATATAAGTAGGGCACGAGAAATAATATTGTCTTACGGCACTGACCGTGTGCTTTTCGGCACCGATTATCCTATGTGGTCACCGACTGATGAGCTTGCTACATTTTTTAAGTTGGGTTTATCAGATGCTGACAACAAAAAGATACTTAGTGAAAATGCAAAAAAATTATTTAATATAGGTGATTGAAATGAGTAAAGGAATAGGCACAAAATGTGTACAGGGCGGTTATACCCCAGGGAACGGTGAGCCGCGTCAGGTTCCGATAATTCAAAGTACAACTTTTAAATATGCAACCAGTGAAGATATGGGTAAGCTTTTTGATTTGGAGGCAAGCGGTTATTTTTATTCGCGACTTCAGAATCCCACCTGTGATACCGTTGCGGCAAAAATCTGTGAGCTTGAAGGCGGTACAGCGGCAATGCTGACATCTTCGGGTCAAGCGGCATCCTTCTATTCGATTTTCAATATTGCATCCTGCGGCGACCATATTGTTTGTTCTTCTGCCATTTACGGCGGAACCTACAACCTTTTTGCCGTTACAATGAAGAGAATGGGTATTGAATTTACCTTTATTTCTCCTGACTGCTCGGATGAAGAATTAAATGCGGCATTCAAGGATAACACAAAGGCGGTATTCGGCGAAACTATTGCCAACCCTGCACTTGCTGTTCTTGATATTGAGAGATTTGCTAATGCTGCTCACGATCACGGCGTTCCGCTTATTATTGATAATACATTTGCTACCCCCATAAACTGCCGTCCGTTTGAATGGGGCGCAGACATTGTAACCCATTCAACCACTAAATATATGGATGGTCACGGTAGCGGTGTCGGCGGTTGTATAGTAGATTCGGGTAAGTTTGATTGGACCCGTTACCCCGATAAATTCCCCGGTCTTTGCACACCGGATGACAGCTATCACGGTGTTACCTATACAGAGCGTTTCGGTCTTGCAGGTGCGTATATTACCAAGGCTACGGCTCAGCTTATGCGCGACTTTGGTAGTATTCAGTCTCCGCAGAACGCCTATTATGTGAATTTAGGTCTTGAAAGCCTGCATCTCAGAATGGAAAAGCACTGCGAAAACGGCTTGGCGGTTGCTAAGGCTTTAGCAAGCGATGACCGCATTTCTTGGGTAATATACCCAGGCCTTGAAGGCGATAAGTATTATGAATTAGCAAAGAAATATATGCCAAACGGCAGCTGTGGTGTTGTATCTTTTGGCGTAAAGGGCGGCAGAAAAGCGGCAGAAAGCTTTATGAAAAACTTAAAGGTTGCGGCTATCGAAACACATGTAGCAGATGCCAGAACCTGTTGTCTGCATCCCGCTAATGCCACACACCGTCAGATGAATGATGATGAATTAGCGGCAGCCGGTATTTCACCCGACCTTATTCGCTTCTCTTGCGGCATTGAAGATGCAGAAGACCTGATTGCCGATATTAAACAAGCGCTTGATAATATTTAAGATAAGGAAACAAGTAAGTTATGCCTATTAAAATACCGAACGATTTACCGGCGGTAAAAACCTTAACGGAAGAAAACATATTTGTTATGACCGAAACCCGTGCCATAACGCAGGATATTCGTCCGCTTAAAATTTTGGTACTTAATTTAATGCCAAAAAAAATTGAAACAGAAACACAGCTGTCCCGACTTCTCGGAAACTCTCCACTTCAGGTGGATTTAGAGCTTATGCACACCAAAAGCCATGTTTCAAAAAATGTTTCGGCAGAGCATCTTTTTACATTTTATAAAACCTTTGATGATGTCCGCGACCGCACCTTTGACGGTATGATTATCACAGGCGCACCGGTTGAAAAGATGGCGTTTGAAGAAGTGGAATATTGGGATGAGCTGTGCGAAATAATGGAATGGAGTAAGACTCATGTTCATAGCACCTTCCATATTTGTTGGGGCGCTCAGGCGGCGCTTTACTACCACTACGGTATTAATAAAGTACCGCTCGATAAAAAGCTTTTTGGTGTTTTTGAGCATACCGTAGCGCATAAAAGCTCAATACTTTTTCGCGGCTTTGACGATAAGTTTATGGTGCCGCACTCAAGACATACCACTGTGTTACTTGAAGATGTAAAAAAGGTTCCCGAGCTTAAAATTTTGTCGGTATCAGAAAAGGCAGGGGTGTATGCGTTAGCTACAGACCGTGGCAGACAAATTTTTATTACGGGACATTCTGAATACGATGCCGATACACTAAAAAAAGAGTATCTAAGGGATGTTGAGGCTGATTTGCCAATAGAAATTCCTGAAAATTATTTCCCCGATAATAACCCCGAAAATGAGCCAAAAGTAACCTGGCGTTCACACGCTAATTTACTTTATTCTAACTGGCTTAATTATTTCGTATATCAGACAACACCTTACGATATTAAAGAAATTAAATAAGTAAGAAAACCGTGAAGATATCTTCACGGTTTTTTATATTATTATATTGAATAAAAGATTGGTTGTAATACAAAGTATAATGCCGACGGTGGTTGGTAATATCATACTAAGTGCCGCCCATTTTATACTGCCTGTTTCCTTTTTTATCGTCATAACGGTGGTGGCACACGGCCAGTGGAAAAGCGAAAACAGAATTAAATTTATAGCGGTTAATGCATTCCATCCATTTTGTAACAGTAAATCCTTAATTAAGGAAAGGTTTGTAACATCGGTCAGTACAGAACCGCCAGAATACGCCATAATTATAATAGGCAGTACAATTTCATTTGCGGGGAAGCCTAAAATGAAGGCTATAAGTATTACACCGTCAAGCCCTATAACTTGGCCGAATGGGTCTAAAAAATCCGATGCGGCTTTAAGCAGTGTGGCACCGCCGACGGTCACATTACTCATAAGCCAGATAATCAGTCCTGCGGGAACTGCCGCGATAATAGCACGGGACAGTACAAATAGTGTTCGGTCGAAAACCGAGCGTACAATAACCTTTATTATTTGCGGACGGCGGTATGGCGGCAACTCAAGTGTAAAGGAAGAAGAAACGCCGCGAAGCAAGGTTTTAGAAAGTAGACCTGATACTAAAAATGTCATAAAAATACCAAGCAGCACAAAAAGGCAGAGTAAAGCGGTAGCAAGAAAATTATTAATCATTCCGCCACCCAATCCCACAATGAATATGGTAATAACAGTAATTAAGGTAGGAAAACGGCCGTTACAGGGTACAAAGCTATTGGTTAATATGGCAATAAGCTTTTCACGCGGAGAATTTATAATTCTGCAACCTACAACCCCTGCTGCATTACATCCAAAGCCCATACACATTGTAAGCGCTTGTTTGCCACAGGTACGGCATTTCTGGAAGCATTTATCAAGGTTAAAGGCAAGTCGCGGTAAATAGCCTAAATCTTCAAGTAATGTGAAAAGCGGAAAGAAAATTGCCATGGGCGGCAACATAACCGATACAATCCACACTACCACCCTGTAAATGCCAAAAACCAAAAGCTGACATATTTTTTCGGGTAATCCTATATTTGTAAGAAGATTAAAAAAAGGGGCTTCTAAGCAGCTAAAGAAATTGCTGAGTAGTTGGGATGGGTAGTTTGCACCGACTATTGTAATCCAGAAGACAATACCAAGCAGTAAAAGCATTAGCGGTATTCCAAAACGCTTACTTGTAATTATTTTATCTATTTTTTGGTCGGTTAGTTTTCTTTTTCGAGCGTTTTTCTTTATGCAGTCTTTAAGTGTATCTTCTGCGGTTTTTATAATGCCGCTCACAATATCTTCGGTACTGCATTGACTGTTTATTTCGGGTAAAGAAGTACCAAAATTCATATTATAATTTTCAATAAAGTATGCATCTTTCCCTAAAAGCTTTATTGCGGTAAAGCGTTTACTTAAAGGTGTATTTTTGGGCAAGGCTTTGCATATTTCTTCGATTTTTTCTTCGGTTTTATCATCGTACTGCGGGTGTAAAGGGTGTTTTGGCGGAAAATCGGCCACCGAAATTATTGCGTCAGACAGTGCTTCGAGTCCGTCACCGCTTCTGGCAACGGTGGCTATAACGGGAATATGAAGTCTTGAAGATAATTTTTCGGTATCAATCTCTATGCCGTTTTTTAGTGCTTCATCAATCAAATTTATACAAAGCACGGTTTTGGGTGAAATTTCGGTTATCTGTAACAACAAATTCAAATTGCGCTCAAGAGTTAAAGCATCGCATACAACAACATTTACATCGGCATTTCCAAAAGCCAAATACCTTTCAGTAACCCTTTCTTCTTCAGACAGTGAAAAAAGGGAATAGGTGCCGGGTAGGTCTACAAGTATTATGCGGCGACCGTTATGTATATAATGACCTGCCGCAGATTCAACCGTTTTGCCAGTCCAGTTACCTGTATGCTGATGAAGTCCTGTAAGAGAGTTAAAAACGGTGCTTTTTCCTACATTTGGGTTACCCGCCAATGCTACTACTATGTCCGACGGGCGCTCCTTTTTGATTTCCTTAATACCTACCGTTTTGAATCCCGTAGAATTAAAGGTCAGTCCCAACAGTATCACCGCCAAAAAATTGCTCCACAAATATTTTATCACTCTCATTACTTCGTAAAGCAATAACCGAGTTTTTAATGCGGTATGCCGTGGGGTCACCGAAAGGGCTGCTGAAAAGTCGCTCTACTTTAGTGCCCTTAATTATTCCTATATCTAAAATTCGCCGAAGTAAATCGTTGTTGTCGGGAACTTCGGTTACTATATAAGTTTTATCTAAGTCGGTATCTGTAAGTTTCATATAGTTCACTCCGTTATACAGTATATGAAACGGAGCTCAATTAGTTGAATTTGAGTTTTTCAGAGATAAAAATGCTTATAAAAACACAAGCCAAATCCTTCGGTAAGGCAGGTAGACTTACTAACAGTGCAGATGAAGTAATGGCTGTCCTAAAAATCATGGAAAACTGAATTGTACCTATGATATGGCAAAGCAGTATGCCGATAATACCAAAAATAATTTTTACAACTCTTTTTTTATTCCGTGATATACTGCAAAAAAGCGCAATAAATAGAAAACCAAATAAAAATCCGCCGTTTTTACCAAAAACAATAGCAGGCCCGCCACCGAAATATGAAAAGACGGGGACACCGAAAAGCCCCAATAAAAGATAGGCAAAGATAGACAGAAGAGAATATTTAGGCTTTAGCAGATAACCGCAAAGACAAACCGCCAGTGTCTGCAAGGTAAGTGGTACACCTGACGGTAAAGGTATTACAAGCTGTGCCGATATACTTATAACCGCGGTAAAAAGTGCGGCTGTGATATAATTTTTTAATTTATCGTTCATATTTTTATCCTTACTTCTCCGCTTGAAAGCTTGTGGTTTTTGCCGGACTTATCAGTAACAATTAAATGGGCGTCATTATCAATGCTTTTAACGGTAGCAGGGAATTCGCCGCCTTCTGTCACACAAACAACCTCCTTGCCGATTATAATCGAGCGACTGCGGTACTCGTCCAGAAGGTTCGATTTTCCCATATTTTCGTATATTGCAAAAAACTCATTAAGGATTTCGGCGATTAATTTGTTCTGAACACGGGAATTAACGGGAGTGGAATAAATACTCGCTGCGATATTTTTAAGTTCATTTGGAAAATCGTTGGCAGGCTTGTTAATATTAAGCCCTACCCCTAACACCACATGGTCAACACTACCGTTTTCAACATTAACAGAGCCCTGTGTCAAAATCCCGCAAATCTTTTTCCCGTTTAAGAATATATCATTTACCCACTTAATACCTGTACTTATACCGCATATTTTATCAACTGCACGGCTTACCGCAACTGCGGCGGCAACCGTAATAAGCGGTGTATCGGTGAAACTAACTGTCGGGCGCAAAACTACACTCATATAAAGTCCACCGCGAGCCGAGTGAAAATATCTGCCAAGGCGACCTTTTCCGCCGCTTTGCTCGCGCGCAATAACCACAGTTTTGTCAGCACAGCCGCTATCGGCTAACTGCTTTGCAAGAGTGTTGGTAGATACAACGCTATCATATATTTGTATTTCACACTTGTATTTCAAATGCTTTTCAATACCCGCAGAAGTGAATAATGTGTTTTTGTCACTAAGATAGTAGCCCTTGTTGGTAACTGCATCAATAATATAGCCGTCATCTCTTAAGGCATTGACGGTCTTCCATATATAGTTACGGCTTACATTAAGCTTGTTCGCCAGTTGTTCGCCCGAAACAGCAGTTTCACAGTTTTCAAGCATATATAATAAATTCTCTTTAATGTCCATAATATACCGTCTCCTTTTTGTCACTAAAAATTATAAAATGCAAAAAGCGTATTGTCAACCAATATATTTAAAAAAAGTGACAAATACACTTAAATAGGTGTTGCAAAATCAGAAAAAAAATGTTATAAATATTATGTAATGTTTATTAGTTTAAAGGAGAAAGTTATGAAAAAAGCGTTAAAAGTTTTACTTGCGGTTTTTCTTGTTGTAGTGATGACTTTAAGTATTACCGCTTGTAAAGGAAACGGCAACGGCAACGGCGATGTTAATGATACAACATGGTCCGAAGTTAAAAAGGTAGATAAGCCCGTTGGCACAACAGGGGAAATGTCGTTTGAAGATTTCGAAAAGCAATACCGTCCGTATACCGACTGGCGCATTTACGAAATCCGTACAACCAAGAACGAGATTAAACCTGCAGATGGCGCAAAGGGTTATTATGTATCAAATAACGGTAAAGCTGAAAACGACGGTTTAACACCTGAAACTGCGGTTTCATCTTATGCTGATGTTCGTAGAATGGGTATTAAAACAGGCGATGTTATTTACTTTGAGCGTGGCGGTGTTTGGCGTGGCACTGTAGAAGTTACAGTTCCGGGTGTTACAATAACCGCTTATGGCGAAGGTAAAGCACCGCAATTCTATCTTTCACCCGAAAACTCAGCCAGAGAAGAATGTTGGGTTGAGACCGATAAGGAAAATGTATATGAATATAAAGACCGTGTAATGGGAGACATTGGTACAATTGTTTTTGACGATAAAGAGGCAGCATATAAATCTATCTATTCAAGCGCAAACCAGTCTAACAGCAAGGGTAAAAGATATGTAAACTCTTATAAAGACTTAAAAGAAGATTTACAGATGTACCACGACCCGAGAACCAAAACAGTATATCTTTACAGTGCCGAAGGCAACCCAGGTGGACGCTATGACTCTATTGAAATGGTTGTATATGGCTCAGCCATTGGCGTTACTGCAGATAATGTAACGGTTGACGGTGTTTGCTGTAAATATTCAAACTTCGGTATAGGTGCAGGTAATAAGGGCTTAGTTAAAGGCCTTACAGTACGCAACAGTGAATTCGGTTGGATTGGCGGTAGTTTGCAAGGTCTTGCAACTCAGTCTACAACCCGTCTTGGTAACGGTATTGAAATCTGGGGCGCTGCACACGATTTTACGGTTGAAAACTGTTATTTCTGGCAGGTTTATGATGCCGCTGTTACATTCCAGTATGACGGTGATATCAAAAACGATGTTAAAAATGTAAAATTCAACAATAATGTATTTGAGTATTGTCAATATTCTGTAGAGTATTTCCATCGTAAAAACGGCGGTAAGGTTTATGATTTTGAAATAAAGAATAACCTTTTCTGGTATGCGGGTGAAGGTCTTTGCAGTCAGAGACCCGACCATGCTGGTGCTTCCCATATCCGTTCGGGTTGGGCAACACAGGGCAATGCAATTAAGGTAGAAGATAACCTTTTTGCAATTTCACTTAAGAGACTTGCATATACACTCGATATTGCCGGTATAGGCGGCGCATATAATAATAATATTTATGCGCAGTATGAAAGAAGAGAGCTTGCATCTAACGGCAGCACCGAGCAAATCTATAAAATGGATGACAATGCAAAAACAACTATAGAAACAAAACTCGGCGATAAAAATGCTGTAATAATCAAAATCACAAAATAAGTAAACCTATAAAAACCCGATGAAAGATTCATCAGGTTTTTATCGTTGCAAAAGCAACTAAAATATGTTATAAATAATATATTGACTGTTGTTTTTGGATGGTAATGGATGCAAACGCAAAACCAAATGTAGAAACAAAGCCAAGTGGCAAAAACGCTAAAAAATAGCAATTACAAAACAAAAAGGAGCAAGTTGTGAAAAAAGTATTAAAGGTTTTACTTGCAGTTTTTCTTATAGCATCTATGATGTTGAGCTTTACTGCGTGCAATAAAAACGGTGGCAACGATGCCGATGATACAACATGGGCCGAAGTTAAAAAGGTAGATAAACCCGTTGGCACAACAGGGGAAATGTCGATTGAAGATTTCGAAAAATTATACCGCCCGTATACCGATTGGCGTATTTACGAAATCCGTACAACTAAAAATGAAATTAAACCTGCAGATGGCGCAAAGGGTTATTATGTATCAAATAACGGTAAAGCTGAAAACGACGGTTTAACACCTGAAACGGCGGTTTCATCTTATGCCGATGTTCGTAAAAAGGGACTTAAAGCCGGCGATGTATTGTACTTTGAACGCGGTGGCATCTGGCGCGAAACAATCGAAATAACAACACCGGGCATTACCTTAACCGCTTATGGTGAAGGTAAAGCACCCCGTTTTTACGGCTCACCTGAAAATTCGGCCGAAAAAGGTTTCTGGATTGAAACTGATAAGGAAAATGTATATGAATATAAAGACCGTGTAGCAGAGATAGATGTTGGTTCCATTATCTTTGATGATAAGGAATGTACATACAAATCGTGTTATTCAAGTGAAGATCAATCCAACAGCAAATCCAAGAAATATGTAAATTCATATAAGGATTTAAAGAGCGACCTACAGATGTATCACGACCCTAAGAGCAAAAAGCTATATCTTTGCAGTACAGAAGGTAATCCTGCAGACCGCTATGACTCAATTGAGTTAATTCATAATGTTACCATGTATGTAAAAGCCAACAATGTAACTATAGACGGACTTTGCTTTAAATATGCTTGTTTTGGTATAAGCAGTTATGGAACCAATAGTATAGTTAAAGGACTTACCGTTAGAAACTGTGAGTTTGGTTGGATTGGCGGTAACATCTCTAATCCTATTGGGTCTAACAGTCGCTTCGGTAACGGAATTGAAATTTGGGGCGCAGCACAAGACTTTATAGTTACCAACAACTATTTTTGGCAGATTTATGACGCTGCTGTTACCTTTCAATATCGCGGAAGCGTTTTCAACGATGTTGAGAATGTAAAATTCAATGATAATGTATTTGATTACTGCAACTATTCTATAGAATATTTCTTTACCGATAACGGTGGTAAGGTATACGATTTTGAAATCATGAATAACCTTTGTTGGTACGCAGGCGAAGGACTTTGTTCTCAAAGGCCTGACCGTGCTGAGATGTCCCACATTCGTTCGGGTTGGGTAACACAGGCAGAAGCTATTAAGATTGAAAACAATCTTTTTGCTATAGGGTTTCGCAGTCTTGCCCGCACCCTTGATAACGCAAATATTGGCGGTGCATACAACAATAATGTATATGCACAATATAAGGGTAGGGAACTTGCTGCCAACGGTAAGAATGATAAGGTCTTTAAAATGGATGATAATGCTCAAAGCAATATCGAAACAAAACTCGGCGATAAAAATGCTGTAATAATCAAAATCACAAAATAAGTAAACCTATAAAAACCCGATGAAAGATTCATCGGGTTTTTATTGTTGCAAATGTAAATAAAAAATGGTATAAATATTATATCTAATTGTTTTGGGTGGTATTAATTTGAAAAAAACACTAAAATGTGTATTTTCCGTTTTACTTACATTAGTAATTGCTTTAGGTATGGCGGCTTGTAAAAATGAAAAAGAAAAACCCATACAAAAAAGCGATTATGTCGAAAGCGTTACTTGGAATGTTGTAGAAAAGGTAGAAAAACCCGGATTTTTTAGTGGCAGTATGACACGCGATGATTTCGAAAAACTCGCTCGCCCGTATACCGACTGGCGCATTTATGAAATCCGCACCGCTAAAAGCGAAGTAAAACCGATAGGGGGCGGCAGGGCGTACTATGTGTCCAATAACGGCAAGCCCGAAAACGATGGTTTAAGTCCTGAAACAGCAGTTTCATCGTACGCAGATGTTCGTAGAAAGGGTATTAAATCAGGAGATGTTATTTATTTTGAGCGCGGTAGTATTTGGCGCAACCAAATTGAAATAACGGTACCGGGTATTACCCTTGCAGCATACGGCGAAGGCAAAGCACCAAGGTTTTATACTTCGCCCGAAAACTCGGCAAAAGATGGTTGTTGGTTAAAGACCGATGTAGAAAATGTTTATGTCTATAAAGATGTAGTGTTCGGTGATATCGGCTCTATTGTTTTTGATGATTCTATTTGTGCGTTTAAATCAATTTACACCGATGAAGAATTAGGTGCAGATGCTAAAAAAAGATATGTAAACTCATATAAAAACCTTAAAACCGATTTGCAGATGTATCACGATATTTTTACAAAGAAAATATACTTGTATAGCAGCAAGGGAAATCCTTCTGATAGATTCAATTATATTGAAATGATAGGCAGAGAGTCGGCTATAAGCGTTAAGGTGGATGATGTTACCATTGATGGACTTTGTATGAAATACTGCTCATTCGGTATTGGCGCATCAAGTAAAAATGTAGTAATAGAAGGTCTTACGGTTAGAAATTGCGAGTTCGGTTGGATTGGTGGAAATATACAAGGAGAAGCATTGCACTCAACCACACGATACGGCAATGCTATTGAAATATGGGGCGGTGCAATCGACTTTAATGTCAGCAACTGTTATTTTTGGCAGGTGTACGACGCGGGCGTTACATTCCAATATGACGGCGATGCAGTAGCACCCGTTAGTAATGTAAAGTTCCATAATAATGTTTTTGATAAATGCAATTACTCAGTAGAGTTTTTCTTGCGAACAACTACAAATAGCAAGGTAACCGATTTTGAGATAACCGATAATATTTGTTGGGATGCAGGGGAAGGTTTAAGTTCGCAAAGACCTGACCTTACGGGTTGTTCGCATATAAGATGCGGTGGTGCAACCCTTACAAACCCTATAAAGATAGAAAACAATCTTTTTGCTTTTTCTATACGCCGCCTTTCGCAAACCAACCAAACCGACCTTGGCGGAGCGTATAACGGCAATATTTATGTTCAAAGGAAAGGGAAAGTTATTGCGGCAAACGGCAATGCAAAAAACTTCTTTAATATGGATGATAAAGCGGCATCTAACATAGAAAAGATTTTGGGAGACAAAAATGCCACAATAATTTCGGTAGTGAATAAGTAAATGGAAAAATCACAGGTTTTGGTCGATTATCTAAAAAAGCATTGCAAAACCTTTGCGGTTATTACCGATGAAGACGGCGTGTTTAATTTTTATAAAGAGAATGTAAACCGGCTGCCACAAAGCAGTATAACCGAAGGGTTTATGAAAATTGAAGACGGCTATTTAAAAGAAGTCTTAAAAACAAAAGAAATATATGATGCTCAAAAAGAAAAGAATGGCATAAGTATTTTAAAAAAAGAAGCGGCTTTTATAAGGGCTGATGCCGTGCTTTCTTTTGTTGCGGGTAGCCAAGATAAATCGGTATATCTCTACGGCGGCACGCGGCTTAAAACACAGGTTGCAAAAGAAATAGCAGCTAAGAATATAACCGTTACAAAATGCGACAATCTTTTTTATAAAGGTGTTGTAAGCGCCCGTATCACTACAGAAATCAATAAAATCACTTCGGTTGTGTTAAATGATATTACCGAAAAATATAAGTATATTTTAGATACGGCAGAGCAACTGTCTTTGAAAAGTTTAGTGCTAACGGTACCGCAAATTAATAATAAATTGTTTGAAGACCGCGTAGCAACGGCAATTATCAATGAAATAAAATCGCACGAAATATATAGTGAAATAAAGATTATTTTTGCTATAACGGATGAAACATCATTCGATACATACGAAAAAAAGATATAAGGCGGAAGGTTATGATAAAAATTATGTTTGTCTGCCACGGCAATATCTGTCGCAGTCCAATGGCTGAGTTTGTTATGAAAGACATTGTGGCAAAAAACGGATTGCAAGATAATTTTCAAATTGCGTCATCGGCCACAAGTTATGAAGAAATAGGCAACGATATACATTACGGCACAAAAGCAAAATTACGCGAGAAAAATATTCCGTTTGAAAGGCGTGCCGCAACAAGATTTACTACGGATGACTACGCAAATTATGATTATATAATTTTAATGGATGACAATAATATAAGAAACTTGCAAAGAATAATAGGTGCCGATACCGACAAAAAGGTTTATAAATTAATGGATTTTAGCACTGGCGGAAATGTAGCTGACCCGTGGTATACGAGAGATTTTGATACTACATATAAAGATATATTAGGCGGTTGCACAGCACTTTTAGATTATTTAATAAAGGAAGCATTTTAATGAAGGCATTAAAGCATTTTAAAACCATTACAAAACATAGGCATATGGTTATATCACACTGTTTTCGTGCAGGTATAGGTTGGCAAGGGCTTTTCCACGACCTATCAAAATATACACCTATAGAGTTTTCGGCGGGCGCTAAATATTATCAGGGTAACCGCAGTCCTAACGAGCGTGAGCGCGAAATATTCGGTTATTCTGCAGCGTGGTTGCACCATAAGGGCCGAAACAAGCATCACTTTGAGTTTTGGACCGATTATAACCCAAAAGAAAGAAGAGTATTGCCCGTAGAAATGCCCGTGAAATATGTAATAGAAATGTTTTGCGATAGGGTAGCGGCAAGTAAGATATACCAAGGCAAAAAGTATACCGATGCGCATCCGTTGGAGTATTTTTTAAAGGGTAAACCAAATAGGGTAATTCATATTAATACTTCCAATCTTTTAGAAGAACTTCTTGTTATGCTAAGTGAAAAGGGCGAAGCGGAAACCTTTAAATACATTAAAAATATGCAAAAAAAATAAGCGTGGAGCTTTCCACGCTTATTTTATGTTTTAATTAGTCGTTTTTCGGTGCGGGATGGGGGATTTGTGACTTGAGCGAAGCACGAGTTTTGCGTAATTCGCCAAGATTTGCAGTTAAGCCCTCATCTGCTCTGCGCATAATGTCATCAACAAATTCCTGAGCTGCCTTGCGCATTTCGCGGCTCTTCATCTGGGCATTGGCGATAATTTCGCCGGCCTTTTCCTGAGCTAACTTTGTGATTTCTTCTTGAGAAACCATAGCGTTTGCGCGTTCTTCAGCATTACGGATTATACCGTCTGCTTCACGCTTTGCGTTTGTGATAATGTCGGCGCGGTCGGCAACGATGCCGCGTGCCTGCTTAATTTCGCTCGGGATGTTAAGACGGATGTCGTCAATAACAGCTCTGAGCTTTTCTGCGTTTACGATAACGCGTTTTCCCGGCATCTTTACGCCGGTTTCCAATGCTTCGTCAAACTGTTCAAGTAATTCTTCAATGCTCATATTCTTCTTTCCTTTCTATTTTAATCTCTCGATAATATCATTATGGATTGCTTTAGGAACAAACGGTGAAATATCTCCGCCCATACTGGCGATTTGCTTTACCATACTTGAACTCAGATACATAAAATCTGAATTTGTGGTAAGGAACAGAGTTTCAACCGATTCGTTCAATTTTTTATTGGCAAGTGCCATCTGGAATTCGTATTCGAAATCCGACATAGCACGAAGGCCCTTGATAATGGCGTAGGCTTTTTTGTCCTTTGCATAGTCTGATAAAAGCCCGTCATAAAAATCAACTTCAACATTTTTAAGGTGAGATACGCATTTCTTTATCATATCAACGCGTTCTTCAACAGTGAAGCTGTAATTCTTTTTATAATTAATCATAGCAACTACTATAACCTTGTCAAAAAGGGAAGCGGCGCGTTCAATTATATCTATGTGTCCTAGTGTTATGGGGTCATAACTTCCGGGACAAACAACACATTTGTTCATATCAGACACTTTCTTTCCTGTACACAGAAACTAAAATTTTACCGAATTTCAGTTGCTTTGTTTCGTAAAAACTCCCAACAACTTCGGGAAGCCTTATATCAAGCGGTCGCTCGCACACTATAATTCCGTTTTCACTCATAACGCCGGTTACGGCAGACAGTGTCTTTTCAAGTATTCCGTCGCGGTATGGTGGGTCGAGAAAAGCGATATCAAAAACCTTATCGGTTGATGCGATAAACGAAAAACAGTCAGCACGAACTACCGTAGCATTTTCCGCAAGATTAGTTGAAGACAGGTTTTCTTTCACAGTTTCTATTGCGTGTGGATTTAAATCAACAAACACGGCATTTTTAGCGCCGCGGCTTATGGCTTCTATTCCTAATTGACCTGAACCCGCAAACAAATCTAAAACATGGGCGTGTTCAATATCAAACTGTATTGAACTAAAGATTGCTTCCTTCACCTTATCGGTAGTGGGGCGAACATCATTGCCTTCAAGTGTTTTAAGTCTGCGACCTTTGGCAATACCGGTAATAACTCTCATACAACATCACCCACTTACTACACTCTATACTATTATCACACGAATAGGGTGCTTTTGTCAATATTTATTTTATTTAATAATAATTTGCAGTATTTTCAATAAATATATATAAAAACAATTGAATTAGTGGTGGTTTGGCTGTATAATAAATATAATTGATATTTTTAAGGGAGATATAAAAATGTTTTTTGATGAACTGAAAAATTACGACAGTGAAGTATTTGAAGCTTGTAATGATGAGCTTAAAAGACAACGCCACAATATTGAACTTATAGCATCTGAAAATATTGTTTCAAAGGCAGTATTAATGGCGGCAGGCACAGTGCTTACAAACAAGTATGCGGAAGGCTACCCTGCACACCGTTATTACGGCGGATGCGAGTATGTTGATGTTGTTGAAGAAATAGCCCGCGAACGCGCTAAAAAATTGTTCGGTGCAGAACACGCCAATGTTCAGCCGCATAGCGGTGCGAATGCCAACCTTGCAGTATTTTTTGCTCTCGTTAAGCCGGGCGACACTGTTATGGGTATGAATTTAGCTCACGGCGGACACCTATCTCACGGCTCGCCCGTAAATATTTCGGGTAAATATTTTAATATTGTACCTTACGGTGTTAGCGATGACACACATACAATCGATTATGATGAAATGGAAAGAATAGCCGCCGAGTGCAAACCTAAACTTATTGTTGCGGGGGCTAGTGCATATGCTCGAGTAATTGATTTTAAGCGTATGCGCGAAATTGCCGATAAGGTAGGCGCATATTTAATGGTAGATATAGCCCATATTGCAGGTCTTGTAGCGGCAGGACTTCATCCAAGCCCCGTACCGTATGCCGATATTGTAACAACCACAACACATAAAACGCTTCGCGGTCCGCGCGGTGGACTTATTCTCTGCCGTGAAGAACTTGCCAAGCAAATTGATAAGGCTATTTTCCCGGGTGTTCAGGGTGGTCCGCTTATGCACATAATTGCTGCAAAGGCAGTTGCCTTCGGCGAAGCACTTAAACCCGAATTTAAGGAATATCAGAAGCAGATTATCAAAAATTCAGCGGAATTAGCGAAACAGTTAAAGGCAGAAGGCTTTGATTTGGTGTCGGACGGTACCGATAACCACCTTATGCTTTTGGACCTTCGCAAATTCGATATTACAGGTAAAGAGCTTGAAAAGCGTCTTGACGAAGTACATATTACGGTTAATAAAAACGCTATACCAAACGACCCGCAAAGTCCGTTTATTACAAGTGGTGTTAGAATTGGCACACCTGCAGTTACTTCTCGCGGTTTTAAAGAACCCGAAATGAAACTTATCGCTGGTTGGATTAAAAAGGTAGTTACCGATTTTGAAAACTCTAAAGATGAGGTTTTAGCCGAAGTAACCGCCCTTTGCGAAAAGTTCCCGATTTATGAATAGAAAAAAGTGAGTGCATTGCACTCACTTTTTTATTTTGAATATCTTCTTATTTCATTGCCGTCAAAATCTTTCCATATAAAGATTTCACCATCAAAAATGATATAACCGTGATGGCTGTTTTCTTTTGGTATGGAAACAGAACCGGGATTCATACAAACATAATCTTCGTGTATATTACAAACAGGTACATGCGTGTGACCGTGAAGCAAAATATCACCGTTTGCCATAGGCGGCAACTTTTCTTCATTATAGTTATGTCCGTGTGTTGCATAAATCGTGTAGTCGCCTATAGAGATAACCGCATAATCGGCGAGTACGGGGAAGTTGAGCACCATCTGGTCAACCTCGGTATCACAGTTACCGCGAACACAAAGAACTTCGTTTTTTAATTCATTAAGTAACTCTATTACCGCTTTGGGCGCATAGTCTTTAGGTAAATCATTTCTCGGGCCGTGATAAAGTATGTCGCCAAGAAGTAACAACTTATCGGCGCCTTCTTTTTTGTAGCAGTCAAGCATTTTTTTACAGTAAAATTCGCTTCCGTGTATGTCGGATGCTATAAATATTTTCATAAAATCACCATATTTATAATAAGGAAAAATTAATATAAAGTCAAGTGTTGACTTTGATTAAAATTAAGAGTATAATCTGTCTTGTTGATTTTAATATATAGGGGATATGGAAATGTTAGAAACCTTTTTGGCAACACTCTCACCCATGCTTGTGTTGTTTTTGTGCATTGTAATAGGTTACATATTAAGGGCTAAAAAGATTTTGCCCGAAAATGCCGATAAAACGATATCAAGACTTTTAAATTATGTATTTACACCGGCATTATCCTTAAGTACATTTATGACAAACTGTACAGTAGATACATTAATTGAAAATGGAAACAATATACTCTATGCAACACTTTGTGTAGCAATAGGAATTTGCATAGCAACCCCGCTTTCTAAACTCTTTTCAAAAAACGACCCGTATAAGCGTTGTATATATAAATATTCTCTTGTATTTGCAAATTTTGGATTTATGGGAAATGCAATAGTTCCGGCAGTACTTTCGGTTACAGATTCTCAAATTTTGTATAAATATATGTTGTTTACCTTGCCGCTTTCTTTTGTTGCTTATACCTGGGGTGTTGCAAACTTAATTCCCAAGGGGGAAAAGGGAGAAAGCTTGATAAAAAGGCTTCTTAATCCAATAATTGTAGGGTTGGTAATTGGCGCGGTTGTCGGTCTTACCGGAGTGAGTAAGTACATCCCCAATTTTGTTATACAGACAATTGATTATTGTAAGGTTTGTATGGCGCCTGGTGGAATGCTTTTGACAGGTTTTGTAATAGCAGGATTCCCGTTTAAGAGTCTGCTTAAAGATAAAAAGATATATATCGCTACCCTTCTTCGCTTAATTGTGTTACCGGCACTGCTTGTTGGTATATTGTATCTTATCAAAACACCAATAACGGTTATGACAATGGCTCTTTTCGCTTTTGCTATGCCGCTTGGATTAAATACGGTTATATTCCCTGCCGCTTACGGAAACGACACAAAAATCGGCGCATCAATGGCAATGATTTCACATACATTGAGCGTTATAACAATACCTATAATGTTTGCACTTTTCACACTTATAATAAAATAGTAAAAAATAAAAGCCCTTGGAAATTTCCAAGGGCTTTTGTTTTGTTTAATTATTTGTGTTCGCCGCTTTCCTTGCGGATTACATCGTGTGCGCCGCCTTCAACAATGCTTGTGGCACTCACAAGTGTTAGCTTCGCATTTTTCTGAAGCTCGGGAATTGAGAGTGCGCCGCAGTTGCACATTGTAGAACGAACTTTAGCAAGCGTAACACCCACATTATCCTTAAGGCTACCTGCATACGGTACATAGGAGTCAACGCCTTCTTCAAATGATAACTTCTTGTCACCGCCAAGGTCGTAACGCTGCCAGTTGCGTGCACGGTTGGAGCCTTCGCCCCAATATTCCTTAACATAACTGCCGTTAATCATAAGCTTGTTTGTCGGACTTTCATCAAAACGGGCAAAGTAGCGACCGAGCATTAAGAAATCTGCACCCATAGCAAGCGCTAAGGTCATATGGTGGTCAAATACGATACCACCGTCAGAGCAAACAGGAACATAAACACCTGTTTCTTCAAAGTATTCATCTCTGGCCCTACATACATCAATAAGTGCAGTAGCCTGTCCGCGACCGATACCCTTGGTCTCACGGGTAATACAGATAGAGCCGCCGCCAATACCAACCTTAATAAAGTCGGCACCACAATCTGCTAAGAAGCGGAAGCCTTCGGCATCTACTACATTACCGGCACCAACCTTTACAGAGTCGCCGTAATGCTCACGAATCCACTCGATTGTAAGCTTCTGCCATTCTGAGAAGCCTTCGGAAGAGTCGATACAAAGTACATCGGCACCCGCGTTTATAAGGGCGGGAACACGCTCTGCATAGTCACGCGTATTAATACCGGCACCTACAATGTAACGCTTGTTTTTATCAAGTAGCTCAAGCGGATTTTCTTTGTGAGAATCATAGTCCTTGCGGAAAACTATAGATTTTAAATTCTGGTCTTTATCAATAATCGGTAAAGCATTAAGCTTGTTGTCCCAGATTATATTGTTAGCTTCTTTAAGAGTAACATCATCATACGCGAATATAAGCTTAGAGAAGGGGGTCATAAAATCTTTAACGGGTGTATTTGCGTCCATACGGCTTACGCGGTAGTCGCGGCTTGTAACAAGACCTAAAAGCTTGCCGGAAGAAGTACCGTCTTCTGTAACGGCAACGGTGGAAAAGCCGTTTTCTGCCTTGAGGGCCAGAATATCAGCAAGTGTCTGGTCGGGTCGGATGTTAGAAGCGCTTGTAACAAAGCCTGCCTTAAAGTTTTTAGCGCGGGCAACCATAGCCGCTTCATCTTCAACCGACTGTGAGCCGTAAATAAATGATACGCCGCCTTCACGCGCCAAAGCTACTGCTAATTTTTCGCCTGATACCGACTGCATTATAGCCGACACCATAGGTATGTTAAGCGAAATATCGGGTTCTTCACCCTTCTTGAATTTAACAAGCGGTGTTTTCAGACTGACATTTGCAGGTACGCATTCACTTGAAGAATAACCGGGAACCAACAAATACTCGTTAAAGGTATGTGATACATCGTTAAAATAGTAAGCCATAATCTTCTCCTTTGCAAATATTAAATTTATATTAAAAGAATTATATCAATCATACTTCACAAAGTCAAGAAAAAACCGCTGAAATTTGGTATTAAAACGGTAAATTTTAAGTATTTTGAAAAAGTATTATATATAAATAAAAAAATACTTGAAATCTCTATAAGTTTGTGGTATAATTTATCAGCTGTCTTGTGGGCAGTAATAAATTACACACATTTCGTGATTATTCGGGTAGGTGACGCTGGCACTACACGGCGTTCCCGTAACCAAAGCGAGATGGAGGAAAAACCTCAGGAGGAAAAACAAATGGCAGTAGTATCAATGAAACAGTTGCTTGAAGCAGGTGTTCACTTCGGACATCAGACAAGACGCTGGAACCCCAAAATGGCTCCGTATATTTTTACAGAGCGTAACGGTATTTACATTATCGACCTTCAGAAGACCGTTAA
>JAZNRP010000006.1:0-51998 GCA_045590755.1 Acutalibacteraceae bacterium | reverse complement strand
GCAAAACCGCGATAGGTTTTGCGGTCTGCCAAAGTCTCGAGTAAGGCAATTTGTTTTGGGCACCGCTCGGGGCGGTCAAAACAATGCCGACGCAGAGTATCCTGTCATCTCGACCAAAATCCCAAATGCGACCTTGTGTCGTGTTTGGAATTTTTTATTATTAGGATGAGAACCTGCAAGGTTCGGCGACGCAGTCGCAAAACCGCGATAGGTTTTGCGGTCTGCCAAAGTCTCGAGTACGGCAAACAATTTTGGGTACCGTGCGGCACGGTCAAAATTGTGCCGACGCAGAGTACCCCGTCAAAATGATAGCTAACCGAGATTTTAATTGGGGAAACTAAACCACCCTTAAGGGTGGTTTTTTGTTTTGGCTAATAAATATAATTTTCTGTCTTGCTTTTATATTTTGCGATGATATACTGTAGTTGATATACTGCAATTTAAGGATGTGCTTTTATGAAAAACTCAAACCGTCTAATAGCTTTTTCTACATATCTTAGCATCGTTTTAGTGGCTATATTATTGGCCTTTAACTATAAGCTTTTTATAATAGAAAACAACTTTGCACCTGCAGGACTTAACGGTATAGCAACTATGATTCAATACAAAACCGGATTCAGCATAGGCTATATGTCACTTATTATAAATGTTCCGCTTTGTATTTTTGCGTATTTCTTTATCAACAAAAAATTTGCTAAGCGTAGTCTTACCTTCTGTGTTACTTATTCCTTTGTTTTTCTGTATTTACAAAAAATCAATCTTTCCCAATTCCAGTACAATGCACAGGGACACGATACCATCTTCCCTGTACTGCTCAGCGGTGTAATCAGTGGTTTTGTATACGGTATGTGTTTCAGAACAAACTCATCAACCGGCGGTACAGATATTGTTTCAAGATACATAAGCTTTAAAAACCTACTCTTAACTTTTTCTGGGTAACCTTTGTGCTTAACACAATGGTTGCAATCACTTCTTTCTTCGTTTATTCCGAGACAAACGGCAACGGACAGTTAATTTATAATTATAAGCCCGTTTGTTTGTGTATTTTGTACTGCTTTATTTCAAGCTTTATAGGCAGCTTTATAATTAAGGGTACCAAAACCGCCTGCAAATTCACGATAATAACTGACCACGCAGAAGAAATTATGAACGAAATTGCAAACAAGCTAAAACACGGCTCAACTCAGATTTCGGCAGTCGGCTCATACAGTCACACCGAAAAATCCGTGCTTATATGTGTTGTAAACCGTCATCAGTTGGTTGATTTCCAAAACATTCTTAAAAAATACGATAACACCTTTTCATTTTCGGAAACAGTAAATGAAACCTACGGAAATTTTAAGCTAATTAAATAGTATCAGCTAAAGAGCAAGGCGGTATAATGCCTTGCTCTTTTTGTTTTGGTATGATATAATGAAAAAAACTGAGCGGCTTATCGGTTTTTCTTTTTGGGGAGTGAATAAAATGTGTAAGAAAAAGACTAAAGACACCAAGCCCTTCGCATATCTTGATACTGATGGTATTATGTTCAGAAAAAGCCCTGAATTTAATATCAATACAATGTATCAGCGTGTATTTGAAGAATTAACGCAGCAACAGACTAAAAGAGACCAGCTTATTACTATATATTTAGCGGCTTTTGCCTTTATTGTTCCGGCTTTATTATCGGCGGAGGCAGTAAAATGGGAGTACAAGGGCGCAATTTTTATTGCTCTTGGGTTTATAGGATTTTTGTTTTCCCTTATAATTATCCGCTACAGAAAATATAAGGAAGTTTATTGGGTATGCTGCAGAACGCTCAATGTTATGATGACCTTAGACGAAGAAAACTGGACCAAAGAAAACATACAGAAGATTTTTTATGCCTGTATGCGAAAAAAAGTAAAAAAATTTGTAAACGGAAATAAGTTCAGAACTGTTTATTTTATCTTAAAAAATATTTTCAGTGGCGAAACCCTTTACCTTATAATAAACGCAATAATTTCAAGCGGTGTTTTAGGAATCGGCGTTGGTATTGTGCTGCCGGCAACACCGGAAATTAAGGTTGTTATGTTTGTAATTATAAGTCTTGTTACATTTTTATTATCAACTGCCATGTACTTTATCACACTTAAAAACATTTATAAAGTATGTGTCGATGGTCTTGAATCTTCCTTTAATGCTGCCTTCGGCGATGCTTGGTTCTTACATTTCTTTATTTAACGCATAATAGTATTTATTTAAATACTAAGCACTTTAAGAATGTGGCTTTTTTATACCTGCAATTATAATTTTTGCTTTAACCTATGTACTTATGCCGGTATTCAGCAAGTACCGCCCTTACATAGCAATAATATCGGGCTTTGTTTTTATAGTAAGCGGAATATTACCGCTCGGCAATATTGTTGGTTCTATTGATTTTAATGTTATTTTAATGATTGCGGGTACTATGGGGCTTGTATCTCTCTTTACAGAAAGCAAAATGCCCGCATTACTGGCAGATTTACTTATGGAAAAGGTACCCAATGTACAGTGGGCGGCAGTGGCCCTTGCACTCTTTGCGGGAATAATATCTGCCTTTGTTGACAATGTGGCGACCGTGCTTATGGTGGCACCCATTGGGCTTGAAATATGTAAAAAGCTAAAGGTAAACCCTGTTCCGTTTATTATCGCTATTGCGGTATCTTCCAATCTTCAGGGTGCGGCAACGCTTGTGGGCGACACCACCGCCATTATGCTTGGCAGTGAGCTTAATATGAGCTTCCTTGACTTTTTCTTCTATAAGGGCAAACCCGGTATGTTCTTTGCGGTTGAGCTTGGCGCTATAATTTCCGCTATTGTACTTCTTATTATCTTCAAAAAGGAAAAAGCGCCCATTGAAAAGGCCGAAACACGCACCCGTGTTACCGAATACATACCCACTGCTCTTTTACTTTTAATGCTTGTTTTACTTATTTCAGTTTCCTTTATTGAAAATAAACCTGATATTACAAACGGTCTTATCTGCTGTGCTTTACTTGTTGTAGGACTTATCTACAATTTTATTAAAAATAAAAATCTTGCGGCAATAACTACACCGCTTAAAGATATAGACTTTGAAACTATCGGTATTCTCTTTGGTCTGTTCCTAATGATAGGCGGACTTGATGCTTCAGGCGTTATAGCTAAAGCGGGCGAATTGTTAGCCACACTTGGTGGCAACAATCTCTTCTTGCTTTATACCGTTATTGTGTGGGCATCGGTTGTACTCTCGGCGTTTATTGATAATATTCCTTATGTTGCCACAATGATACCGATAATCGGTGGTATGGCTTCCACACTTGGCCCTGAAGCCCTGATTCCCCTCTACTTTGGTCTGTTATCGGGCGCGACTCTTGGCGGTAACTGCACACCGATAGGCGCATCCGCCAACATTACGGGTATAGGCATTCTCCGTCGTGAAGGCTATACAGTTAAAAATACCGATTTCTTCAAAATAGGAATACCGTTTACTTTGGCCGCTATAATCCCCGCATATATTTACACCTGGCTTGTTTTTGGTATTTAACCATAATTAAATAAAACATCTCGGGAAAATTTACCCGAGATGTTTTATTATGTCAAATTTCCGGTAAAATTGTTGACTTATTTCCACTATAGTAATAAAATATATATAGTTTATATTATTATATAATTTAAGGAAGTATTATATGAAGGTAAAAACAGTAGGCTTTCAGAAGGTCGATACTAAAATACTGACTCTGCCCAATATTCTTTCTTTTTTGCGTATTTGTATGATTCCCTTTATAGTATGGTTTTACTGCGTAAAGGAAGAATTCGGCGTTGCGGGTTGCATTCTCATTTTATCGGGTGTGACCGATGTTGTGGACGGGTTTATTGCACGGCATTTTAATATGGTAAGTGATTTCGGCAAGGCGCTTGACCCGATAGCCGACAAGTTAACACAGGGCGTTATGCTTATATGCCTTATATTCCGTTTTCCGCTAATGATTGTGCCGCTTATCGTTTTAAGTCTTAAAGAGACCTTTATGATTGTTACAAATTTCCTTGTAATACAAAAAACAGGCGTAGTCCCCGGCGCTAACTGGCATGGCAAGGTAGCAACAGTGCTACTTTACTCTATGATGATACTGCACACCTTCTGGTTTGAAATACCAAAGGATGTTTCAAATATACTGATATACTCGTGTGCTGTAATGATTGCACTGTCCTTTCTGCTTTACGGAAAAAAGAATATTAATACCTTGGAAAGAAAAAAAGATAATGAAGAAAAAGATTAAAAATTTTCTGTTCTTTTTACTTAATCCGCGTCTGCTTCTATGTGTACTTATAGCGTGGATGATTACAAACGGATGGTCTTACATACTTTTCGGCATCGGAACATATTGCGGTATCTATTGGATGACGGCTATATCGGGTGCATATCTCGCTTTTCTTTGGCTTCCTGTGTCCCCCGAAAAGATTGTGACCTTTGCAATTGCGATATTTTTATTGCGGCTTTTGTTTCCAAACGACCAAAAAACTCTTGCCGTTATTAAGCGGTGGCATAGAAAATCCGTTTTGGCAATGCGGCGCAGAAAATATAAACATAAATCTAATAAAAATAAAGCAGCGTAAAATGGGATGGTGTAATATGCATATCCCACCGATTATACGGAAAAATCTATATTAAATAATTAAACAACGGAGAAACCATGCAAAAACATACAATTAACAGAGTTTTTGATATTTTCAAAGAAATTTCGAGCATACCGCACGGCTCGGGCAATATGGGAAAAATAGCCGATTATTGTACCGACTTTGCGAAAAAATTAGGTCTTAAATATCACCGTGATAATGCCGACAATGTAATTATTTACAAAGGCGCTAATATGTGCAATAAAGATGCTACCCCTGTAATTTTGCAGGGGCATCTTGATATGGTCTGCCAAAAGACAAATGACAGTAAAATTGATTTTTTGCGCGACGGAATTGAAATTATAAACGACGGGGAATATTTGCGCGCCGCAAATACTACACTTGGTGCAGATAACGGTATTGCGGTGGCTATGATTTTATCTATACTTGAGAAAAACGATATACCCCACCCGCCGATAGAAGCAGTTTTTACAACTGATGAAGAGATTGGTATGATAGGCGCTAAAAAGTTAGATACGGCGGTCCTTTCCGGTAAAAAATTTATTAATTTGGATTCCGAAGAAGATGATACCGTAACCGTTTCGTGTGCGGGCGGCAGTGATTTTAAGGCGACACTTAGCATTAGCAGAGTAATTAAAAATACTACGGGTATTGAAATTAAGCTTTGCGGCCTTAAAGGCGGACATTCGGGGGTTGAAATTAACAGTCACAGAGTAAATGCCGATATTCTTGCAGGTAGGTTTTTAGATTATTTAAATAGACACACCGATTTCGATATTGTATCTGTTAACGGTGGGGACAAGCCCAACGCTATACCCTGCCAATGTACACTTGTAATTACAAGCGATAATCCCGAAAAAGCAGTGGAAGCAATAAATAGCTGCGCCGATATTGTAGGGCGGGAAATATCATTTAATGAAGAAAACTTTTATGCTGACATATCGCTGAAAGAAACCAAAGAATATTCGATACTTGATGAAAACAGCAAAAAGGAATTAATTTTCTCACTTAACTGTATTCCAAACGGAATAATAGATATGAGCAGTGAGATTGAAAATCTTGTTGAAACTTCCCTTAATTTAGGTATTTTATCGACTGATGAAAACGAAATTGTATTGCATTCGGCACTCAGAAGCAGTAAGCAGTCATCGCTTGACTTCCTTGAAAATAGATTAAGGCTGTTTTTTGAAAAAGTTAATGCGACAATTGATTGCTTCGGACACTATCCGCCTTGGGAATATAGGAGCGATAGCGTTTTAAGAGAAATTTACCTAAACACTTATACTGAACTTTTCGGTGTAACGCCAAAGGTAGAAGCCATACACGCGGGACTTGAATGCGCGGTATTTTCTTCATCAATCAAGGATGCCGACTGTATAGCGATAGGCCCTAATATTTTTGATGCACATACAGTAAACGAAAGACTGCAGACTTCGTCGGTTGAAAAGGTTTATAAATTACTGCTTCAAATATTGGCAAAGATTTAAGTAGTTAATTTAATTGATTTTAATAAAGATTTATGATATAATCGCTTTGAATTAAATTATAGGTAGGTTAATTATGGAAAAGAAAAATGAATTCAAGCCGTATATTCCGGCAGACAAGGTAACCCCCGAGCTTACCATTACTTCGGTAATTGTGGGTATGCTTTTAGCCGTTATTTTCGGCGCGGCAAACGCTTATTTAGGACTTAAGGTAGGTATGACGGTGTCAGCATCTATTCCGTCGGCAGTTATTGCTATGGGCGTTATTAAAATGATAATGCGCAAAAATTCAGTCCTTGAAACCAATATGGTGCAGACCATCGGCTCTTCGGGTGAATCCTTGGCAGCTGGCGCAATATTCACACTTCCCGCACTCTTTATATGGGCAAGTGAAGGTGTAATGAGTAAGCCCGGCATTCTTGAAATTACATTAATTGCGCTTATCGGCGGTATGCTTGGTATATTCTTTATGGTGCCGCTTCGCAATGCGCTTATAGTTAAAGAGCACGGCATTCTTCCCTACCCGGAAGGCACTGCCTGTGCAGAAGTTATTTTAGCCGGTGAAAAGGGTGGCTCAAGCGCTACAACCGTTTTTGCAGGTATGGGTTTTGCCGCACTGTTTAAGTTTGTAATTGACGGACTAAAAGCGGCAGCAGGTGAAATTTCGGTTACATTTAAAGGCTTTGCAGGTACTATCGGTACACAGATTTACCCTGCCGTTATGAGTGTTGGCTACATCTGCGGACCGAAAATAGCATCGGTTATGTTCAGCGGCGGTGTTTTAAGCTGGCTTGTGCTTATTCCACTTATTGTTTTCTTTGGCGATGGCACTGTAGCTGATACCTTTGCAAACGGCGGCGCATATGGTATTTGGGGCAACTACATAAAATACATCGGTGCTGGTGCACTTGTTGCCGGTGGTTTTATAAGCCTTATAAAATCTATGCCGCTTATTGTTAAAACCTTCTCGGATGCTATTAAGGGTATGTCAAGCGGTAAAGCCGCATCAAGCGCCCGTACAGAAAAGGACATTAACTTCCTTTTTGTTATTATCGGTGTTATTGTTTTAACACTTGTTATCTGGATTGTTGATATTATTCCCGTAAACCTTATAGGCGCTATAATTATTGTTGTATTCGGCTTCTTCTTTGCTACAGTTTCTTCCCGTATGGTAGGACTTGTAGGTAGCAGTAACAACCCTGTATCAGGTATGACAATCGCCACAGTGCTTGTTGCAACCGTTATTTTACGCGCTACAGGTCTTGTTGGCGCTCGCGGTATGTCAAGCGCTATTGCAATTGCATCCATAGTTTGTATTGTTACCGCCATTGCAGGCGATACTTCACAGGACTTAAAAACAGGCTATCTCTTAGGTGCAACCCCGCTTAAGCAACAGATTGGTGAAATCTTCGGTGTAATTGCTTCTGCCCTTGCTATTGGCGGTACACTCTATCTGCTTGATGCCGCTTGGGGCTTTGGCAGTAACGGACTTGACGCTCCGCAAGCAAGTATGATGAAGCTTATTATTGAAGGCGTTATGGACGGTAATCTTCCCTGGGCGCTTATAATTTCGGGCGCATTTATAGCCGTTGTTGCCGAGCTTCTAAAAGTTCCCGTTCTTCCCTTTGCAATCGGTATATATCTCCCCGTTCAGCTTAATGCCTGCATTATGATTGGCGGTATTATAAGACTTATATTTGAAAAGCTAAAGACAAACGAAGACCGCAAAGAAAAGATTATAAACGACGGTGTTCTGTTTAGCTCGGGTATGATTGCGGGCGAAGGCTTAATTGGTATCTTACTTGCACTCTTTGCAATATTCGGTATTGATAAGGCTATAAACCTGTCCGAAATTTTAGGTATCTCGGCTTCCCTTTCAAATATTCTCGGATTAGTTCTTTTTGCAATTATTATTTTAACCTTCTTCAAATTCACAGTTTGGTCTAAAAAGAATAAGGTAGATGTGAAAGAAAATGCCGAAACAGAAAAATAATAAAAACTTTCTTGAATTTATACCCGAAAGAAGCTCCGCTATTGGTTGGAGTACCGATGACTGCGGTAATGTAACTCTCGAAATTGAGAACAAGGGACTGTTTAATAAAATAGCCCAAAAGCTTTTCAAGAAACCAAAAATAAGCTATGTTCACCTTGATGAAACGGGCAGCTTTGTCTGGCCGCTTATAGACGGAAAGACCACTGTCTTTGTTATAGGTGAAGCAGTTCGTAAGCATTTTGGTAGTAAAGCCGAACCGCTTTATGAAAGGCTTTCGAAGTATTTTAAGATACTAGAGAGTTACGGATTTATAAGGTTAAATTAAAAAATACGGTTTCTCGTTTCGAGAAGCCGTATTTTTTTAGGTTTACCATTATAAGTTTCTTGCTATTTTACCTATTTTGGTGTAAACTATTTTTTAGGGTTTATTAATCATTAGGGAGAAAAAATATGAAAAGCGAAGTGAATTATAAAAACAAAAAGCGATACAACCTTGCAAAATACCCTATACGGCAGCCGTTAATTATTACCTATCTTATATGGTTGCTTTCAAAAATTATGCTTATCGGAAAAAAATACAAGGTTGAAAAAATAAATATGGAAGGCTTGAAACCGCCTTATTTTATGCTGAGTAACCACCAGTATTTTATTGATTTTGAGTTGGCGGCATTAGGCACTTTTCCACACCGTGTAAACAATGTTGTAAGTATTGACGGATTTTATCGCAGACCGTGGCTTATGGAGCTTATAGGCTCAATCGGTACGCGTAAATTTACAATGGATTTGCACCTTATTAAATCAATTAATCGCGTACTCAAGCGCGGTGATATTCTGGGTATGTACCCTGAAGCCCGTTATTCGCCTTGCGGTACATTGTCTTACATGCCCGAGTCACTCGGCAAGCTTATAAAGATGAACAAAGTACCCGTTGTAGCGGTGGTACACCACGGCAATCATTTACTGACACCTTTCTGGAATTTCCGCAAGCCCCGTAAGGTGCCGCTACACACAACCTTAACACAGATACTTACTGCCGAACAGGTAAAGAATATGTCGGCAGACGAAATTAATGCAGTGCTTCGCGACGCTTTAAGCTATGATGAATACCGCTACCAAAAGGAAAACGGCATACTTATTACCGAGCCCTACAGAGCAGAAGGCTTACACAAGGTATTATATCAATGCCCCGCTTGTAAGACAGAACACAAGATGTCGAGTTGCGGTACCGAGATTTTCTGTACCGAGTGCGGCAAGCGTTGGAGCTTAAATGAAGACGGTACATTATCGGCTCTCAGCGGTGAAACCGAGTTTTCCCATATTCCCGATTGGTTCGAGTGGGAGCGTAAACAGGTCAAAGAACAGGTAAGAAGCGGAACATACTCATTTTCTGATGAAGTGGACATTTACTCAATGCCGCGTTGTTGGAAATTTGAAAAATTAGGTCTTGGTAAGCTCACACACGATACCGAAAACGGCTTCCGCCTTGAAGGCCTTTACCGCGGGGAAGGCTATGAAATAAAACGCGCTCCGCTACAGACAAACTCCTTGCATATTGAATATGATTACTGTTATATAAAGCCGTTTGACTGTGTTGATATTTCAACCGAAAATGACTCTTTCTATTGCTACCCCAAAAAAGAAAATGTTGTGACAAAGCTCGCCTTTGCCGCCGAAGAAATTTATAAAATGCATTTAGAACGAAAACAAAAATAGTTAAAATTCTTTGGAAGAAGATGAATTAATGTATAAAATTTTAAGAAAAAAGGTGCTTAATCCCACAGTAACTTTAATGGACATCGAAGCACCCGAAATTGCCAAAAAGGCAGAGCCCGGTCAATTTATAATTTTAAGGGTTGATGAAAAGGGAGAAAGAATCCCCCTTACCATTGCCGATTTTGACAGAGAAAAGGGTAGCATTACCATAATTTTTCAGATTGTGGGCGCTACTACAGAAAAATTAAATCATTTAGAATGCGGCGACTGTATTGCCGATTTTGTAGGTCCCTTAGGCAAGGCTACTAAGACAGATGGACTAAAGCGCGTTGCTATTGTCGGCGGCGGTGTGGGCTCTGCTATAGCCTACCCCGTTGCTAAAAAACTACACGAAAACGGCTGTGCTGTTACTTCTATTGTCGGCTTCAGAAATAAAGATTTGGTTATATTGGAAGATGAATTCCGCAATGTGTCAGACAACTTTATTTTAATGAGCGATGACGGCACTGCAGGTAGCAAGGGCCTTGTTACAGATGCCTTAAAGCAGTTATTAGACAGTGGTGAGCAGTTTGATGTTTGTATTACCATCGGTCCACTTGTTATGATGAAGTTTGTGGCTTTACTTACTAAAGAATACTCACTTAAAACCGTGGCTTCTATGAACCCGATTATGATTGACGGCACAGGTATGTGTGGCGGCTGCCGACTAACCGTTGGCGGCAAAACTGTTTTTGCCTGTGTTGACGGCCCCGAATTTGATGCACACGAAATAGATTTTGATGAAGCTATTGCCCGTTCATCTATCTATGCGCCGTTTGAAAGGCAGAAACACTCCGACACCTGTAATTTGTTTAAGGGGGAACAGCAAAATGGCTAATATGAGTATGCAAAAAAATGAAATGCCTGTACAGTCCCCTAATGTGAGAAATAAAAATTTCAGTGAAGTAGCGCTTGGGTATACAAGACAGCAGGCAATTGACGAAGCACAGCGTTGCCTTAACTGTAGGCACAAGCCTTGTGTTTCGGGTTGCCCTGTAGGTATTGATATTCCCGCCTTTTTAGAAAAGGTAGCAAACGGCGAATTTGAAGAAGCCTACAAAGTAATTGCCATATCTTCTTCCCTTCCTGCAGTTTGCGGCAGAGTATGTCCACAAGAAACACAGTGCGAGCAAAAATGTGTGCGCGGTATTAAGGGTGAGCCCGTAGCAATAGGCCGACTTGAAAGATTTGTTGCCGATTATCACAATACACTAACTAATATAGAAATATTAAAGCCCACCGCTAAAAATGGCAAGGTGGCGGTTATAGGCTCAGGTCCGTCAGGACTTACTTGTGCGGGCGAGCTTGCTAAAAAGGGTTACAAGGTGACTGTTTTTGAAGCACTGCATATTGCGGGCGGTGTGTTGGTTTATGGTATTCCCGAATTCCGTCTGCCTAAAAAAATAGTAGAAAAGGAAATTGACGGACTTAAAAAATTAGGTGTTGAAATAAAGACCAATACCGTTATTGGCAAAACCGCTTCTATTGAAGAATTAATGAACGAGCAAGGCTTTGATGCGGTGTTTATAGGCTCGGGCGCGGGACTGCCTAAATTTATGAGAATACCGGGTGAAAACCTAAAGGGTGTTTACTCTGCTAACGAATTTTTAACACGAATTAATCTTATGAAGGCCTATCTGCCCGACAGTGATACCCCCGTACAGAAAGCGGCTCGAGTTGCCGTTGTCGGCGGCGGTAATGTTGCTATGGATGCGGCGCGTTGTGCCAAGCGTTTGGGTGCAGAGGTTTACATAATATACCGTCGCGGTATGCAAGAGCTTCCCGCCCGACACGAAGAAATTGAACACGCTATAGAAGAAGGTATTATCTTCAAAACACTTACAAATCCCGTAGAAATTTTGGGTTACCAAAATGAAAACGATAAAAGAGACCAGAGAAACGGCTTTGTTACGGGAATTCGGTGTGTGGAAATGACTCTCGGTGAGCCTGATGCATCGGGCAGACGCCGACCCATTGTAAAGGAAAACAGCGAATTTGTGCTCCCTGTGGACTCGGTTATAATGGCGCTTGGTACTTCCCCAAATCCGCTTATAAAATCTACAACTGACGGTCTTGCCACTAACGACTGGGGTGGAATTATAGCCGATGACGCTACGGGACAGACATCTCTCCCCGGTGTTTTTGCGGGTGGGGACGCCGTAACGGGTGCTGCTACCGTTATACTTGCAATGGGTGCGGGTAAAAATGCCGCTAAAGCAATTGATGAGTATATAAGCCACAAAAATTAGTCGGTACGATGGTTGACTAAAGCAAAAATATATTATATAATTTATTTAGTAATTTTTATGAGGTGTTTTTTATGAGTTTTGTATCAGATAAAGTATCAGAATTAGGTGTAGTTCCGGTAATTAAGCTTAATAATCCTGAGCGTGATGCAGCCCCCTTAGCAAAGGCTTTGGTAGACGGCGGTCTTCCCGTTGCAGAAGTAACCTTCCGTGCCGCAGGTGCCGCAAAGGCTATTGAGCTTATGAGCAAGGCATACCCCGATATGCTTGTAGGTGCAGGTACTGTTATGACTACTGCACAGGTTGATGAAGCCATTAATGCGGGCGCTAAATTTATTGTGACCCCCGGTCTTGACCCTGAAATTGTAGTTTACTGTCAAGAAAAAGGCATTGATATTTTCCCCGGTTGCACAACACCTACCGATTATCACACCGCTTACAAATTAGGCCTTAAGGTGCTTAAGTTCTTCCCTGCTGAGCAGTCGGGCGGACTTGCTAAAATTAAGGCTATGGCGGCACCCTTCCCTATGTTTAAGGTTATGCCCACAGGCGGTATCGGTCTTAAAAATCTTGGTGAATACATTTCCTGCCCTGTAATCTGCGCTTGCGGTGGTTCTTATATGGTAACTGCCGATTTAATTGATAACGGTAAATTTGATGAAATAACCGAGCTTTGTAAACAATCGGTTGAAATCGTTAAAGCAAATCGTAAATAAAATATTATAAAAATAGGTCGGATGCAATGCTTCCGACCTATCTTTTTGCAATTTATATTGACTTTGTATGGGCGACCATCGGTCGCCCATATTTTTGAAACATATTTATTCTTTGGCGAGTTTTAAGCTAAATCCAACATTTTATATTTCATTTTATGTGATACACAAATTATATCACGTTGGGTTACATTTTTTGTAAATAAATTATAATATATTTTCTAAAATATACCACACTTTTCTTGACAAATCAGTCTATTGGTGATAGACTATAATTGTAGTCTATCACCAATAGACTGACGGAGGGATGAAAATGGAAGAAATAAAGTTAGGTATAGTTGAAACCCGTTTTGCAAATATCGTATGGAACACGTCACCCTTATCATCGCCCGAGCTTGTAAAAATATGTGAAAAAGAGTTGGGGTGGAAAAAATCCACTACCTATACAGTGCTGAAAAAACTGTGTGACAGGGGTATTTTTGAAAACAAATCAGGAATTGTTGTCACAAAAATTGGTAGAGAAGAGTTTTATTCTATACAAAGCGAAAAATTTGTTGACCAAACATTTGACGGCTCATTACCGAGTTTTATAGCCGCCTTTACAAACAGGCGTAAGTTAAGCAGTGAAGAAATAGTAGAAATCAAGAAGATGATTGAGCACATTGAGGATTAGTTATGCAAAATTTGTTTTATAGCATCATCGATATAAGCATTGCATCGGTCTGGCTTATACTTGCGGTGGTTGTTTTGCGCGTAGTGTTGCAGAATTCACCCAAATGGATACGAATCATTATGTGGTCTTTGGTGGCGGTACGGTTGGTGTTTCCGTTTAAAATCGAGAGCAAAATAGGCATTGTACGGCAAGTAAATATTGATGGAATCACAACCCCCAAAATAAATGTGTCCAAAATGCCCATACCTAACACAACCACCACACCCATATCTCCCATCGCACCATCAGGCATAAGTATTTCAGAAGTTTTGTGTGTTGTGTGGCTTGTGGGCATTGCGGGAATACTTGTATATCTCGTTGTGAGTTATATACGCCTTAAAAAGAAGGTGAATATTTCAATAACGCTTAATAGCAGATATCGAATTTGCGATAACATACAAACACCATTTATATTCGGTATAATAAAACCTAAGGTGTATTTACCGTCTATTATTGATGACGAGCAATTACAGTACGTAATTGACCATGAAAATTCTCACTTATCGCACGGCGACCATATATGGAAGTTATTGGGCTTTATTTTACTATCACTTCATTGGTTTAACCCTTTTGTGTTTCTCGCGTATTTTCTTTTTTGTAATGACATAGAGCTTTCGTGCGATGAAAGGGTAATAAAGCAAAAAAATGCAGAGTATAAAAGGCTGTATTCAGAGGCATTACTTGTGTGCAGCACAACCTATAAGAAATTTTCGTCATGGCGCATAGCTTTTGGAGAAATAAGCGTTAAAAGTCGTATAGAAAATGTAGTTAAATATAAAAAGCCCACTATGATATTGGTTTTAGTATCTCTTGTTGCCACGGCAAGCTTATTGCTGCTCTTTTTAAGGGCACCGTTAGTTTCGGCAGAAACTAATTCCATCAATCTTAATAACACTATTAATAACAGTGAATCTGATGTTTATATGTCACACGGGTATGGCTTCATATATTACTATAAAGAACCAATTAATGAGAATAACCAAAACCTTTATGAACAATTAAACTTTGCAAGTAAAACCAAATTAGAACATAATGAATATGAGAAATTGATGCTTATACTAGAAACTGCAAAATGGGTTGATAACCGCACAGTCGACAGACTCGCTTTTAATTTTGATGGATGTATAGATTGTGGTTATAGGGTATATTTCAGTCTTAAACAAAAGATTTTTCTCTACGAAAACTACTTTTGTGCTATGTCGGATGAAATTTATGAGATGCTTAAATGTCTGAAATAAGCAATAAACCATTTTTAAACGTTTTATTTAATATGTTAGTGTAATTATGATTAATGTACATTTTATTAAAACATAAAATAATTAATTTATGTGTAATTAAACTATAATATATGAAAGTAGGTGTTACCAATGTTTCCGAAAAATATATTTAATTGAAAACTATTAGGAGGAATTTAAGATGTTAAAGAAAAAAAGACTTATTATTTCAATCATTACTTGTGCTTGCGTGTTAATGTCTATGTTTTCTTTCCCAACATTAAAGGTATCTGCTCACAATGGATTTTTAACTTGGTCTAATGACGCAAAGTTGATAAACGGAGTAGGAAGTTATGGAGACCATGTAAGATATTATTGGATTGATTCTTCAGCTTCTTCACTTACTGACCAGATATCGCAAGTTAGATATGAATGGGTCAACACTTCAGATACGTTAACAACATCAATTTTAATAAGACAAATTACAAATCAGAGTAGTTCCGTTTTTGATATTTATAAAAAACAAATGTATCCCCACGATTTTTATGTAGTAGGAGAATCCTTTTTCTTTGACACAGCCAATCAAGACATGGGTGTACCAACGTCTAACTATAAATGGACAAAAATAATTTTAAACACATCTAATTTTAACGAGCTTAGCGATTCGAACAAAAAAGGAACCATTGCTCATGAATTTGGTCATTGTATGGGTTTAGCTCATTCAACTGATCACCGTAGAATCATGACACAGTTGGCAAATGGAAGAACTGCAACTAAAGCCCATTATACTGATTTAGCAACTATAAACCATCTTTATGGTTAATACGGAGGAATCAATGATGACTAAGAATATTATTTGCTTTATAATTATTTCTGCTCTTTTTTTAATTTGTTGCACTGGTTGCAATAGCAATAAAGGAACACTTGCAGAGACACGCTTTACTGATAAAACGGTTGCCGTAGAAGATACTTTTAATCCGGAAGATTTTGGCAATGTTATAGAACTAAAATCAAGTACAGATTTTGCCAAAATATATAGCAATATAGAAGAACTATATCCAGATTCGGAAAATGTTGTTTGTGGAACAGTAAAAGAAATATCTTATTTTGACAACAGCGGAGTTGGTAATACCATATATACTTTTGCCGTTGAGAATGTTTATAAGGGAAACATAGAAGAAAATGATTTAATATCAGTATTAACCGCTGGCGGATATGCCCGACTTTCAAAGCATATTGAAGTTTTTGGAAAGGGTAAATTTTCAAGCTATACTGCTGAACAAATCAATAACACTGTTCTTAAAACAGATTTTATGGGAACGTCCGAACTAACAGTAGGTGCCAAGTATTTGCTTTTCCTATCTGCGCCAATAAGTAATGAGCCACCATTTCCAAATGGTGTATATACAGAAATAGGAGCATTTATGGGAAGATATGTCTGCACAAACAATAAGTTTTCAAGATATGTTCCCGAAGATGAACCAAATTTTTACGGTGCCGAGGAAAAACAGATTTCCTTAAACGAAGTTGAAGCAGAATTGAACGCTGCAAAATCTTTGCAGAAAAAATAAAAGGCGCTTACTGTTTGCTAATGCTTTGCAAATTTTGAGCCGAACGCAGTTTTATAAGTAAAAATACCGCAGACAAGTTCCTTGTCTGCGGTATTTTTATTATTTTATAATTGATTCGCCTGACATTTCATCAGGTTGAGATAGACCTAACAGCTTAATAATAGTCGGTGAAATATCGCAAAGCTTGCCGCCTTCACGCAGTTCACATTCCTTACCGATTACCGAGAACGGAACGGGATTTGTTGTATGTGCGGTAAAGGGTGAGCCGTCGGTATCAAGCATTCTGTCGGCATTACCGTGGTCAGCAGTAAGTAGCATTACGCCACCCATTTTAAGAGTAGCCGCCTTTACCCTACCAACGCATTTATCAACGGTTTCTACCGCCTTTACGGCCGCCGCAAACACACCTGTGTGTCCTACCATATCGCAGTTAGCAAAGTTAAGTATAACAACATCATATTTGCCGCTTTCAATTGCTTCACATACCTTATCGCATACGGGGTCGGCGCTCATTTCAGGCTGTAAATCGTAGGTTGCAACCTTTGGGGATGCAACAAGTATACGGTCTTCGCCTGCAAATTCAACTTCACGGCCGCCGTTAAAGAAGAAGGTTACATGGGCATACTTTTCTGTCTCGGCAATACGAAGCTGTGTCATATTATTTTTAGCAAGATATTCACCCAAGGTGTTATCAAGCGTCTGCGGACGGAATGCCACTGTAACATTAGGCATAGATGCATCATACTGTGTCATACAAACATAGTATACCTTCTGTCTGCCGCCTATACGATTAAAGCCATCAAAATCATCATCTACAAAGGTACGGGTGATTTCTCGTGCTCTGTCGGGACGGAAGTTGAAGAATATTACGCTGTCCCCCGACTTAATTCTTTCGGTGCCGTCTATTACTGTCGGTAAAACAAACTCGTCGGTAATATTCTTACCGTCTTCATCAATCTGCTCGTAAGACTCACGAACTGCCGCAGCGGCATCGTCAGTAACTATACCGTCGCCGTACACAAGGGCGGCATAAGCCTTACTTACACGCTCCCAGCGGTTGTCACGGTCCATACCGTAAAATCTGCCAAGAACGGTGGCAATTTTACCAACACCGATTTCTTGTAGCTTCTTATTTGCAGCATCTATAAAATCTGCCGCAGAAGAAGGCGGTACATCACGGCCGTCAAGGAGAGCGTGAATATAAACACGGGAAATTCCGTTTTTCTTAGCGAGTTCCACCAAAGCATACATATGCTCAATATGGCTATGAACACCACCGTCAGAGAGAAGACCCATTAAGTGAAGCGCAGAGTCATTCTTTTTGCAGTTTTCTACTGCGCCCAAAAATGCTTCGTTTGTGAAGAAGTCGCCGTCACTAATAGATTTTGTAATACGGGTAAGCTCTTGATAAACAACGCGGCCAGCCCCTATATTTGTGTGACCCACTTCACTGTTACCCATCTGACCGTCTGGCAGACCTACATCCATACCCGATGCGCCAATATTTGTTGTAGGACAGTTTTTGAAGATATAATCAAGCTCAGGGGTAGACGCTGAATGAATAGCATTACCAACCGTAGTATCGTTAAATCCAAAACCGTCCATTATTGTTAAAACAATAGGTTTTTTCATAATTTTCACCTTGATAAATATTATTTAGAAGCGGCTTTTACAATAATTGAAAAGTCTTCTGCCTTGAGAGATGCACCACCGATAAGTCCGCCGTCTACATTAACCTTGCTTAAGAGTTCGTCGGCATTTTTAGCGTTCATAGAGCCGCCGTACTGAATTGTTACGGTTTCTGCTACTTCTTCGCCGTAAGCTTCAGCAATAGCCTGTCTTACATAGCCGTTGCCTTCGTCTGCCTGTTCTGCAGTAGCGGTAACGCCTGTACCGATAGCCCAAACGGGTTCGTAAGCAATAATAATATTTTTAAGCAGGTCTGCCGTTACATTTGTAAGTGCCATTTTGGTCTGGAACTTAAGCAAAGTTTCGGTATAGCCGAGCTCTCTCTCTTCAAGTGTTTCGCCTACACAAACTATAGCCTTAAGACCTGCGTTTACTGCGGCGAGTGTACGAAGGTTAACCGTCTTATCGGTCTCACCGAAATATTGTCTGCGTTCACTGTGACCTATAACTACATATTCTACGCCTGCCGCAATTAGCATTTCGGCAGAGATTTCACCTGTATATGCGCCCGAAGCCTTAAAATGTACATTTTCTGCGCCGATTTTAATGTTAGAGCCATTAGCAGCATCAATAGCGGCGGCAATATCAATAAACGGTACGCAAAGTACAACATCACAGTCAGCGTTTTTTACCAAGGGCTTCATTTCGTTTATAAGAGCCGTTGTTTCTGCGGGGGTTTTATTCATTTTCCAGTTGCCTGCGATAACGGCATTTCTTTTTTGTTTATTCATCTTTGCTTCTCCTATTCTCAAAATCAGCACGGCGTTTCCGCCGTGCCGTTTTATTTTTATTTATTTCTCGCCAAGTGCTGCAATACCGGGAAGAACCTTACCTTCAAGGAATTCAAGGGAAGCGCCGCCACCAGTTGATATGTGTGTCATTTTATCAGCATAGCCGAGCTTCTGAACTGCTGCGGCAGAGTCGCCACCGCCGATAATGGAAATTGCGCCCGATTCAGCTACTGCCTTTGCTACAGATTCTGTACCAGAAGCGAAGTTTTTCCATTCAGAAACACCCATAGGTCCGTTCCAGATAACTGTGCCTGCGTTCTTAACAGCATCTGCAAACAATTCTTCGGTCTTAGGTCCGATATCAAGACCCATCCAGCCGTCAGGCATAGCGTCGGAATCAACTATCTGGCATTCGGTATTTTCATCATATTCACGGCCGATTCTGTTATCAATAGGAAGCAAGAGCTTAACACCCTTAGCTTCTGCCTTTTTAATAAGGCTGTCAGCCAATTCAATTTTATCTTCTTCGCAAAGTGAAGTACCTACTTCATAACCTTTAGCGCGGAAGAAGGTGTATGCCATACCGCCGCCGATGATAAGTGTATCAACCTTTTCGATAAGGTTTTCAATAACACCGATTTTATCACTTACCTTAGCACCGCCCAAAATTGCAACAAAGGGACGGGCAGGGTCTTCTAAAGCCTTACCCATTACGCTGATTTCCTTCTGGATAAGGTAACCACAAACTGCCGGTAAATAATCTGCAACACCTGTGGTGGAAGCATGTGCGCGGTGTGCGGTACCGAAAGCATCGTTAACAAAAATTTCTGCCATACCTGCAAGCTCTTTAGCAAACTCAGCACCGTTCTTGGTTTCTCTGGCATCAAAACGAACATTTTCAATAAGAACTGCCTTACCGTCTTCGAGTGCGGCAACCTTAGCCTTAGCGTCTGCGCCGATAATATCTGTAGCGAATGTAACCTTATCGCCAAGTAATTCGTTCAAGCGGTCTGCAACAGGCTTTAAGGTGAATTTTTTAGCATCTTCCTCTGCCGCCTTTTTAAGATAAGCATCTGTTGCTGCTGCTCTTTCATTTTCGGGAAGTGCTTCAACAGCCTTCTTTTCCTTTTTAGAAAGACCGAAGCCTTCTGTAAATATGCTATGGGGTTTACCCATATGTGAGCAAAGAATTACCTTTGCGCCGTTTTCAAGTAAATACTTAATTGTGGGTAATGCTCCGATAATTCTCTTATCGTCAGCAATTTTACCGTCCTTCATAGGTACATTGAAATCGCAGCGTACAAGTACGCGTTTGCCCTGTACTGCAATATCTTCAACTGTCTTTTTGTTGAGCGCGTTCATTAAAAATCTTCCTTCCTATATTTGTTAAAAATTTTACAATCTTATTGTATCACAAATTTATGATTTTTCAAGATTTTTTATATATTTTATATATTATTATACTATATTATGTTATTTACCACTTGTAATTGTGCAACTGACCGAAATTTTGCAGCTCCGGGTAATCCCACTGCCGCAAAACTTCATAAACACCAATTGCCACAGAGTTTGAAAGATTAAGGCTACGGGCGTCATCAATCATAGGGATTCTGACACATTTTTCTTTATTTTTAAGCAGCAGCTCTTCGGGTAATCCTTTGGTTTCCTTGCCAAAAAAAAGATAACAGTTATCGGGGTACTCTATATCGGTATGTCGGTGCAGTGCCTTGGTTGTGAAATAAAAAAATTCACCGTCATTTTTCTTAAAAAACTCATCAAGATTTTCGTAATAGGTTATATCGAGATACTGCCAATAATCAAGCCCTGCCCTTTTAAGCTTTTTATCGTCAATCTTAAAGCCCATAGGGCCTACAAGATGAAGTCTTGCTCCCGTTGCCGCACAGGTACGCGCAACATTGCCTGTATTTTGCGGTATTTCGGGCTCTACCATTACTATATTTATCTTTGCCATTTACTGCATCCCCTAACTGAAATTTCCTTGTAATTATACCTTTTTAAAAACAGGCTTGTCAAGTACCGCTTTTATCTGTATAATATACATATACAATAAAATCTGGAGTAGTTGAAATGAAATTTAAAGACAATATATTAAAGGTCGCTTTGGACTATCAGTATAAAAAGGGTATTTGCTACGCAAAAACTAATGAGCATACATACCGCAATCTTCGTAAATTTTATATTGTGGGTTTTATATATCAGGCAATTTTTATGTTTCTTTTAACATATGGCAGAGCCAAAACAGGCTATCTTAACGGCACATATGTTTTCTCGACTGCGGCTATTTCCTTTGCATTTTTCACCGCCGCTTTTATACTTTCCTTTTTTAAGCTTGATATAATATCTTTGCCGCTTAATATTGCAGGCACGGTATTCCTATGGCCTATAATGAGTGAAGTGTTATTTCTTTCTGGTGTTTTTCATATTAAGGGAACCTTCTATTTCAAGCATCTGATTCCGCTTGTTTTAATACTTATTCCTTCCATCTGGATGTGTATTATATCAACGCGTGAACGCCACTTTATAAAGCGCGATTATAAGTTTATTATGAATCGCATTTACACAAAACACCACACCGACGATATGAGTGATGATGAGTGGGAAGAATTTATAAATAATTATAAAGCAAACTAAAAAAAGCGTCCTACAAAGGACGCTTTTTTTAATCGAATAAGTCTTTGATTTTATCGGCAAAGGAACGCTTTTTGTTGTAGTTTTTATCATTTGATAATTTATCAAATTCCTTTAGGTGCTCCTTTTGCTCTTTATTTAAGTTTTTGGGTACTTCAACTACCACCTTGACATACTGGTCGCCGCGTCCCGAATAACGAAGACGCTGTATGCCCTTACCCTTTAGTTTAAATTCGTCGCCCGGCTGTGTGCCTTCGTGTACGGTGAATTTAACCTTTCCATCAAGTGTCGGTACGGTGATTTCAGCACCGAGTGCCGCCTGTGTAAAGGTAATGGGTATTTCACAGAAAACATCATAGCCGTCACGCTCGAAAATCGGGTGTGGTCTTACAGTTACATTGATATGCAAATCTCCATCTGGACCGCCATTTACACCTGCATCTCCGCCGCCGCGCAGATTTATTACCTGCGAGTCATCAATACCTGCGGGTATTTCAACTTCGCGCTGTAGCGTATGTCTTATTCTTCCCTTGCCAAGACAAGTACGGCAGGGTTTTTCTATTATTTTACCCTTACCCTGACAGTGCTGACAGGGTTGCTGTGTCTGCATAGCGCCGAAGGGCGTACGCTGAACCGTTGTTACAAAGCCGCTACCCTTACAGTTAGGGCAGGTCTTAGGTGATGAGCCCTTTTCACAACCCGAGCCACCGCAGTCAGAACAGTTATCAATTTTGGTTACCTTAATGGTCTTTTTGCAACCCTTTGCAGCTTCTTCAAAAGAAATTATGACATTTGCCGCCGTATCGGCACCGCGTCGCGGCGCATTAGGATTACGGCGTGTTGATGTACCACCGCCGAACATAGAGCTGAATATATCGCCCAAGTCACCGAAATCGCCAAAGCCACCAAAGCCGCCGAAACCGCCGCCGTAGCCGCCCTGCCCTGCACCAAAGTTTGGGTCAACTCCTGCGTGACCAAACTGGTCGTAACGGGCGCGTTTTTCTTTGTCGGACAAAACCTCGTACGCTTCGTTAACTTCCTTGAATTTCTTTTCCGCTGCCGCGTCCCCCGGATTTAAGTCGGGGTGATATTTTTTTGCGGCTTTTCTATACGCTTTCTTAAGGTCATTTTCGTCAACCGATTTGTCAACGCCCAAGACCTCATAATAATCTCTTTTTTCTTCTGCCACAACTAATCTCCTGCCAAGTATGTATGGAGGGGAGAATTACTCTCCCCCTTTTTTTCGTTTTAATTATTTATTCTCATCTACATCGGTAAAGTCGGCATCGTAAACATTGTTATCTGCTGCCGCTGTGCCGTCTGCCGCACCGTTTGCTGCATTTGCTTCGCTTGCCGCCTTATAAAGCTTTTCACTTATAGCAAAGATTTCTTTCTGAAGCTCTTCCTGCTTTGCCTTGATAGCTTCAATATCTTCACCCTTTAAGGCCTCCTTCAAGGCTTCCTTAGCGGCTTCAATTTTACCCTTTTCTTCTTCGGTAATCTTGTCACCCATTTCGGAAAGGGTCTTTTCGGTCTGATAAATCATCTGGTCGGCGCCGTTGCGAGTATCAATATCTTCGCGACGCTTTTTATCTTCTGCGGCATACTGCTCTGCTTCCTTAACAGCCTTGTCAATATCATCCTTTGACATATTGGTGGAAGCAGTGATAGTAATGTCGTTTTCCTTACCTGTGCCAAGGTCTTTAGCCGAAACATGTACGATACCGTTTGCATCAATATCGAAGGTAACTTCAATCTGGGGGATTCCGCGGGGCGCGGGAGCAATACCGTCAAGGTGGAATACACCGAGGGTCTTATTGTCCTTTGCAAATTCGCGTTCACCCTGTAATACATGTACTTCAACCGATGTCTGACCGTCAGCCGCGGTAGAGAAAATCTGGCTCTTTTTAGCGGGTATTGTGGTGTTTCTTTCAATTACCTTTGTAGAAACGCCACCCATTGTTTCAATACCTAAAGATAGCGGGGTAACATCCAAAAGAAGAAGTCCCTTAACATCGCCGCCGAGTACACCGCCTTGAAGTGCCGCACCGAGTGCTACACATTCATCGGGGTTAATGCCCTTAAAGGGTTCAGAGCCCATAAAGTTCTTAACCGCTTCCTGAACGGCAGGAATACGGGAAGAACCACCAACCATAAGAACCTTGTTGATTTCGTTTTTATTAAGCCCCGAGTCACTGATTGCCTGACGAACAGGAGCCATTGTAGCTTCTACTAAATCTGCGGTAAGCTCGTTAAACTTAGCGCGGGAAAGAGTTGTTTCAAAGTGCTTAGGACCTGTAGCGTCGGCAGTAATAAAGGGAAGGTTAATATCTGCCTGAGTCATACCCGATAGGTCAATCTTTGCCTTTTCGGATGCTTCCTTTACACGCTGCATTGCCATTTTATCGTTTGATAAATCAATGCCGCTTTCCGCCTTGAACTGAGCAACTACCCAATCCATAATGCGCTTATCAAAGTCGTCACCGCCAAGGCGGTTGTTACCGGCAGTAGCCAAAACTTCCTGTACGCCGTCACCCATTTCGATAATAGATACATCGAAGGTACCGCCGCCAAGGTCATAAACCATAACCTTCTGGTCGTTGTCCTTATCAATACCGTATGCCAAGGCTGCGGCTGTAGGCTCGTTTATAATACGCTTAACTTCAAGACCTGCAATTTTACCTGCATCCTTTGTTGCCTGACGCTGAGCATCGGTAAAGTAAGCAGGAACAGTGATAACCGCTTCAGATACTGTAGTACCTAAATACGCTTCGGCATCTGCCTTTAATTTCTGCAAAATGATTGCCGAAATTTCCTGCGGTGTGTATTTCTTGCCGTCAATATCAACGGTGTAAGAAGTACCCATTTCGCGCTTAATTGAGCTGATTGTGCGGTCGGGGTTAGTAATAGCCTGACGCTTTGCAACCTGGCCTACCATACGCTCGCCTGTTTTTGAAAACGCAACAACACTGGGTGTTGTTCTCGCGCCTTCTGCGTTAGCAATAACTACTGCTTCGCCGCCTTCCATAACGGCTACGCAAGAGTTTGTTGTACCTAAGTCAATACCAATAATTTTTCCCATAATAAAAATCTCCTATTAAAAAATTGTTTTATATATGTTAATTTGCAACCTTTACCATTGCAGGACGGATTACGGTCTCCCCGATTTTGTAGCCCTGCTGTAAAACCTCTGCAACAACATTATCTCCGAAATTTTCGTCTTCTACATGCATTACTGCATCGTGCAAGGACGGGTCAAAGGTATCGCCCTGCTTTGCAAGTGGTGTAATGCCTATGCTCTCAGACAGTGACAAAAGCTGTTTTACTATAAGTTCTATACCCTTAATATACTCGGGACTTTGTGTGTCCATACCGACTGTTCTTCCGATATTATCAATAACGGGTAAAAGCTTTTTAACAACATCTGCTTTGGCGTATTCGCCAACACTCAACTTTTCGCGTTCGGTTCGCTTTTTGTAGTTATCAAACTCTGCCGCGGTGCGAAGTAATAAATCGTGCTCTTCTTCTAATTTTTGCTTTAGCTCCTTTATTTCTTCGTCCTTTTTATTCTTTCTTGGCTTTTTTTCCTGTTGTTCCATTTTTTAGAACTCCTCCATATCTTTAAGGGTTGCGGTAAGCAGACTGTCTATACGCTTTGCGGTATACTCAATGCTCGGTATAATCTGCTCGTAGGACATTCTTGTAGGTCCTATAACACCTACACAACCCGTATTTTTTTCGCCGGCATCATACTTTGCAAATATAATACTTGACGGATGTAAAACACTGTATACAGTATCTCTGCCAAAAATAACTCCAACAGAAGATGTATCATCCGCCAGAATTGACATAAGTGTATCGCGACTGCCAAGCAGAGAAATTATTTTATCGGCATCAGCCGAGCTTTGCCCCAATGTAAACAGATTTGTCTGCCCTGCCATACTGACATTTGTATTATTTATATCGCTTATCATATCAAAAAGACTTGATAAAAGCGGCATGAGCGGTAAAGCGTCCATTCCTGCGGCAATATATATGTTTTGTTGGGTCGCTGGAGATAACTCTTCAATTCGCTTTTTAAGTATTCTTGTGTTTACCAACTGGTCGAATTTAGCAACCAACTGCGCATCCATAACGGTTGGAATTGAAACAAGTCGACTGCGGCTTCGCCCATCGGTAGTAATAAGTATCAGCATTGCCGAACGGCTACCCATTTTAAAAAGCTCTACGCGCTTTACTGCGGGTCCGCTCGCCGATATATTGGCTACAAGACTCGGCAGTCCCGTAATTTCACTTAAAACCTTACATGCCGTATCGGGCATTTTTTCGGGGTCGCAATTGGATGGCGACAAAACCGAATCAATGTACTTCTTATGCTCGGGATTTATAGTATCACGATTCATAAGTGACTCAACATACAATTTATAGCCGAGTGCGGTTGGCACACGCCCTGCCGATGTATGCGGTTGACTGAGAAATCCCATGTCGCAGAGTGCGCTCATCTCATTTCTAAGCGTTGCGCTTGACGGTGCATTTTCAAGGATATCGCAAAGAATTTTTGAGCCGATAGGCTCGCCCGATGCAATATGCAGCTTAACAATAGCCGATAATATCGCCTTTTTTCTTTGGCTTAGTTCCAAAAAAACACCACCCTTCTGCTTTTTAGCACTCTCGTGATACGAGTGCTAACAATTTTATTATAACCAATATTTCTTGGTTGTCAATACCTTTTTGAAAATTTTCTTTGACCTTAACTGACCTTTGTGGGTATATTCTATAAAAAGGTGCACAAAATAGCTAAAAAGAAGGTGTTTACAATTAAAAAGGTATTAAGTGTTTTTCTGATGGTTTTTTTGTTTTGCTCTTGCATATCTCCCTTTTGCTCTGCCTTTTCTAAATACGGCTCACGCGGTGAAGAAGTAAGGGCTATACAGCTAAAGCTGTCATCACTCGGTTACTATAGCGGCAGCATTGACGGTATATACGGCTCAGCCACCGAAAAGGCTGTCAAGCAATTTCAGTATGATAATTCCCTTGTGGCCGATGGTATTGCGGGAGATAAAACCTTAGCGGCTCTCGGTATTTCCAATTTACAAAACGGGTATTCTTCGGCAGATTATTTATTACTCGCCCGTCTTATTTCCGCCGAAGCGCGCGGAGAAAGCTATATAGGTCAGGTGGCGGTTGGAGCCGTTGTGCTGAATCGAGTGGAGCATCCATCCTTCCCTGATACAATTTCAGGAGTGATATACGAAAAGGGCGCCTTTTCCTGTCTTTACGACGGCCAGTTCGACAAGCCTGTAAGCGAAGAAGCATACTCGGCCGCACGCGATGCTCTTAACGGTATGGACCCAAGCGGCGGCGCAATATATTACTTTAACCCTAAAACCGCTACAAACAAGTGGATTTGGTCGCGACCCGCCATAACAACTATCGGAAATCACATATTTTGCTCATAAAAAAAGAGAGCCGACAGGCTCTCTTTTTTACATTTATTATTTCTTTCCGGAAAAGATTTTGTTAAGAAAAACAGTTGCAACGATTATTACACCCATTACTATCAAAATTGCTAACATTCCGGTTCCCATATAGGAAAGATTTGCTACAAAATTATTAGGTTCAAACATTTCGATTTCTCCTTATTCACATTACATAAAGAAATTCAGAATCAAGCCGCCTGCGATAACCGATGCAATCTGTCCTGAAACATTAACACCGATTGAGTGCATAAGCAGGAAGTTCTGCGGGTCTTCTGCAAGTCCCATCTTGTGAACGATACGACCTGACATCGGGAACGCCGAAATACCTGCCGCACCAATCATGGGGTTTATCTTCTTCTTTAAGAATATATTTAAGAATTTTGCAAACAAAACGCCGCCTGCAGTATCGAAAATGAACGCTACAAGGCCGAGACCCAATATAAGCAGGGTGTTGGGGGCTAAGAATTTTTCGGCAGTCATTTGCGATGCAATGGTGATACCAAGGAATATTGTAATAAGATTTGCAAGTACCTTTTGTGCGGTTTCGGAAAGTGAATCAAGCACACCGCACTCACGAATCAGGTTACCGAACATAAGGAAGCCTATAAGTGAAACGGAAGCCGGTGCTACAACACCTGCTACGATGGTAATAACAATCGGGAAAAGAATTTTTGTTATCTTCTTAACTTCCTTAGCTTCGTAAGGCATACGAATCATACGCTCTTTTTTAGTTGTTAAAAGCTTTATAACGGGCGGCTGAATGATAGGCACCAGTGCCATATACGAATATGCCGCAACCATTATAGCGCCAAGGTATTGAGATTCTAATTTATTAGCAACAACAATTGATGTCGGGCCGTCTGCCGCACCGATAATAGCGATAGAAGCCGCGTCATTAAGTGGGAAAAAGATTGACGCCAAGCACAAGGTAAAGAAGATACCAAACTGTGCCGCTGCACCGAAAATCATAAGTTTTGGGTTGGCAAGTAAGGGTCCAAAATCAATCATCGCACCGATACCGATAAAGAGTATAAGCGGGAACAGTTCATTAGCAATACCCGCATCAAAAAGCGTAGTAAGTGCGCCGTGTTCGGCAGCAAGACCGTCGGGTGACAATGCGCCTGTTAATACTTCTACCGTTTTATCAACGCCATCCTGAAAGTATCTTGTAATGGCGCCTGAGCCCGGTATGTTAACCAGAATAGCACCAAAGCCGATTGGTAATAGCAAGGTCGGTTCCATTTCCTTTTTTATAGCAAGGAAAATAAGAATTCCACCGATAAGCCACATTACAACCTGTTGCCAGGTAATCGTCAACAGATTCTCGTACAAAATTTCCATTTGTGTTTCTCCTTTATTTAAAAATCAACAAGGGTAGTATAACATAATTTCCTACCTTTTGCAATAAATAATTTGCCTTGTTTTTAATATGCGGCATTGGAAGTCCATACACCTTGATTTTTATATTAAATTAATGTATAATATATACTGTATAATTATATATATTATCCTTTGAGAGAAATCGCGTTTATAAACCGTCTTACAAAAATTTCAGGAAAGGTGTGCGCCGATAATGAAAACCCGTGTTTGTGACGCTCTGGTATCGGTTGTGGTTCCGGTTTATAATGTTGAACCATATTTATCTGATTGTATAAATTCTATTCTTAACCAGACTTATTCTAATTTTGAGCTTATTCTTGTTGATGACGGCTCAACCGACAAAAGCGGAGAAATTTGCGATGAGTTCGCCGCAGAAGATAAGCGTATCTCTGTTATACATATTGAAAACGGCGGCATATCAAATGCGAGAAATACAGGACTTGACCAAGCTCGCGGTGAATGGGTAATGTTTGTAGACAGTGACGATTGGATTGAAAACGAATGTCTTGCTCACCTTATTTCTAATGTAGACACTGAAATGAGTGCTGTGGCTTGCAGTCTCAGGGTGTGTACAGATGGCGCTGTAGAAAAAGAAATTATACATAAATCGGAAAAATACACAGGTCGGGACTCTATCAGAACGGCATACTCTGTCGGTGCATTAAAGCAAAGCTTTTATGGGCCCATTGGTAAGCTTTACCGCGGAGATATTATCAAAAATATACGATTCGATAAACAGCTTGCAGTAGCTGAAGACATAGTTTTTAATGTGGAATTTTTAAGTAAGTCTCATTGTGTTGCTACTACCGATTATGTAGGCTATAACATACGAAGCAATATAACCAGCACAACCCATAAAATTTCTTCTAAATATTCCCCCTTGTTTGAGCACGGCTACAATTTGATTTCAAACAAAATATTTGAAGCGAGAAAAAAACTCGGCATTCCCGAAGAAGAATTAATTGCCGCACAGTATAAGGGTTACCCACAGCGTTATTTTGAGGAAGTTTCAAATCTTTTTAAAATTGGCTCTCCTTATAACCGTAAGGAAAGAATCCACAAAATCAAAGAAATACATAAGGACACAAAATTCATAAACGAAATTAAAAAGAGAAGCTTCTCGAGCCTTTCATCCGCAGAAAAGGTTTCCTTAATATGTGCAAAGATAGGAATCCCTTTTATTACATATTTTGTCTTTCTTATATTACTCAAAGCGACTAGGAGAATATAAAATTAATTTGGTGATTTTATGAAGAAGAAAATTCTTTTTGTAGCACAAATGAAAAATTACGGCGGCGTTGAAAAAAGCTTAATTAGTCTGCTACATTCTGTTCCTGCCGAAAAATATTCGGTTACGGTTGCAGTTTTGGGAAATTGCGGTAGAATTGTTGACGAAATACCCGATTGGGTAGAAGTTAAAAAAATCAGCGGCTATGACCAAAAGCAATTTGCCAAGGAGCTGTTAAAAAAAGGCAAGCCTATTAAAGCAATTAAAATTGCCATCGGTTATCTCTTTGCTAAATTAACTAAAAGAGTGTCCTTTGGGCAGTATGACGCTTCAACCCAACGGTTCCCAAAGTTAGACAGTGAATATGATGTAGGTATCGCCTGGGCTATGCCTGATGCTTTTGAAAATATATATTTGCTAAAAAGAGTTCTCGCTAAAAAGAAGGCTGTATGGATTCATATGGATATAGCCCACTATAGGATGCCCGCCGATACCGCTAAATATTTAAAGCTCTATGATAATATTTTCTGCGTTTCCAAATCTTGTAAAAATTCTTTCGATGCGCGTTTTCCGCTTTTGTCCGATAAAACACGCGTGTTCTACAATGTAATTGACAAGGCCGCAATTTTGTCGGCCGCACAGACGGAAAAAGATTTTTCTTTTGATAATTCCTTTTCCATAGTTACTTGCGGACGGTTGGCAAAAGAGAAAAGGCCGCTTTTGTCTATTGATATTTGCAAGGCCTTAATAAACGACGGCTTTACCGATTTTAAGTGGTATTTTATAGGCGACGGCCCCTTCAAAAAGGTATTAGCCGATAAAGCCACAGAAAACGGACTTGAAGAACATATAATTTTACTTGGCAGTAAGCCAAATCCCTTTCCCTTTGTTAAGGATGCAGATTTATATGTACAGTTGTCACATCACGAATCCTTTTGCTTGACATTGGCAGAAGCACAAATACTTGGCGTTGCGGCGGTTACAACCAATTTCCCTGCGGCTTATGAAATTGTGGAAAACAACATAACCGGCTATATTGTAAACCAAGACAGCATATCTCTTTTTAATACGATTAAATCAATTTTAGAAAATAAAGCCGCTTTTAATGAGTTACGAGAAAACGCTAAAAAAATTGAACACAGTAAATTTTCCGGCAGCTTTTCAGAGCTTGAAGAAATATTATTATAAGACAGAAGGGGCTTATAAATATGTATAGAGGAATTTGCATTTCGCCCGATGATAAAATATTGGTGGTATCTCCTCACCCTGATGATGAGTCGATAGGCGTGGGTGGACTACTTTGCAAATACGGTGCACAGTGCGACTTGTTATTGCTAACCGACGGTAGCAGGGGCGTTTCTCCCAAAGAAAATCGAACAGGTGAAGAAATCGCGGCATTAAGAACGGCCGAGTTTGACCGTGCCGTTTCCTATTTCGGCGTTAACAAAATTACCAGACTGAACATCAAAGACCAGACTGTATATAAAAACAAAAAATTGCTCTATTCCTATCCAATAAAGAAATACGATTATGTTTTTGTGCCTAATCGCTTTGACGGTCACATTGACCATAAGGTTTTGTGCAACATTTTCAATAAAATGAAATCCCTTCAAGGAGCGGCCGCCGAGATTGTAGAATATGAATTGTGGTCAGCCTTATCAAAGCCAAATTTATTTTTAGATATTACCGATGTAATGGATTTAAAGCTTCGGGCAGTAAAGGAATATGCTTCCCAGCTTGAAAGCTACGATTATGTCGCCCTTTGCACAGGTATTAATAAATATCGCGGTGCAATAAAAAAGGTTGAATATTGCGAGGCCTACTATTCGGCCACCAAGGCAAAACAAAACAAAAAAGAAAAAAGGATTATAACCTTAAAAGAAAAAACACCCCGATGTATTAGGAATTTTCTTAAAAAAATTAAGCCGTAAAGGATAAAATGCAATGGAAGAATACAAGATTTATAAATGTGAAGATAAATCAAAATGTAATGAAATTGTGCCGAATTTTATATATAACCGTTTTGATTTATGGGACAGCTCTGTATTGCAGGGTAATGTAGAACTTTATTGCTATGAAGATAGTAATTCTAAATTCTTCTTTGAAGTTTTATATAGTAATTCATCGGCCAAATTAGGCATTTATCTGATGTCGTTATCAAGCATTACCGTTAAGCGCATTACTGATTTTATTTTTTCTATCTCTAAGGTTACAACCATTAGCTACGAAAATAGCTATTGCAAGGTGGGAGACGGTATTGAGCATAACCATCTAAGAATAGAACTACCCGATACTGCCGAGTCGTTGGACGCCAGACTCTCTTCAAAGGGAAAATATAATATAAACCGCGAAAAGCGAATCATTAACGAAAAATTTGACGGATATAAAATAATCAATTATGCCGCACTGGATGAAAAGGCGGCTACTGTCTGGGAAGATTACTTTAAATACAAAAACAATACCCATAATACAAACTACGGACTAACAAAAGAAGAATATTGCGCAAAATATCATGTAACCGATATTTACATTTTGAAATTGGAAAAAGAAGAAAAAATCGCATCCATAATTCTTTCCTGCGAGCAATGCCCCGTGGTTTATATTGAAAATCTGACATACGATACCCAACTCAGTAATTATTCGCCGGGTAAAATTTTGTATGATGAATACCTTAAGAGCCTGATAGAAAAAGGAATAAAAGAAATCTATCTGCTCGGCGGCAATTACTCTTACAAAAAAAGATATTCAAGCATTGAAGAAACCGTTTACAACTGCATAATATATAAAAATTCCTTTGTGGAAAAGAAATATAAAATAAAGGAATTTATCATAAAAAGCCTTAAGTATATAAAAAGACATATTAAGTATTAATTTATAGAAAAACTATGCTAAAATTAAAAAAGCAGTATAGCGTTAATAACGCTATACTGCTTTTTGTTATAGTTTTATTCTTTTCCCTTAAGAATAATGCACTTAACGGGACAGGCTGCCACACACTTGCGGCAATCCACACATTTATCGGGGTCTATAACGGCTAAATTATTTTCAACCTTTATAGCGCCGACGCTACATACTGTTTCGCATTTTTTACACGCTATACAAGCGGCAGTACACTTTTTTCTGGCTATCGCGCCCTTATCGAGCGAAGAACATGCCACATAATAGTTTTGCCTTTCGGGTAAAATTTCAATAATACCTTTAGGACACGCCGCTACACATTTAGCGCAACATACACATTTTTCCTGGTCTACCTTTGCGCAACCGTTAACAATCGTTATTGCGCCATAATCACATACCCTTACACAGTCGCCCTGTCCTAAACAGCCGCACTTACAGCTGAGCGGTCCTTTATACATAAGGTTTTCCGCCGCACAGCTTGCAGCACCGGTATATGCAAATTCCTTTGTTGTCTTATCTAAGCCGTGATTACATTTTACAAACGCCGTTTTTCTTTCTGTTTCAACCTTTTTACCGATTATTAACGATAACTGCTCTGATGTACTGCTACCACCCGGTATACAAAGATTAGGCTCAACTTCCCCTTTTGCTATGGCGGCGGCATAGCCGTCACAACCCGAATAACCGCAAGCTCCGCAGTTAGCGCCCGGTAGACACGCCCTTATTTTTTCTTCCCTTTCATCTCCGGGTACATTCATAAACTTGGAAGCCAACGACAGAATTACACCAAGTAAAATACCTACACCGCCGATAATAAGCACTGCATATAAAATTCCAATCATTCTTTAACCCCCTATTCCTACAAAGCCCAAGAACGAAAGTGACACTATGGATGCCGCAATCAGTGTTATGGGTAGACCTTTTAAGAATTCGGGAACATCAGCTGCTTCAAGGCGAGAGCGTACGCCCGCAAAAATTATCATAGCCAACATAAAGCCAAGACCTGCCGCCAGTGCATTTACAAGCGACAAAACAAAGCCGTAGCCCTTTGTAAAGTTAAGCAAGGTAATGCCGAGTACCGCGCAGTTGGTGGTTATAAGCGGCAAATAAATACCCAATGCATTATAAACCGATTTTATATACTTTTTGAGTACAATTTCCAAAAACTGAACAATCGACGCAATTACCAAAATAAACAATATTGTCTGCAAATACTCAAGTCCGAGCGGCACCAAAACATATGCATACAATGGGTATGTAACGGCCGTTGCAATAATCATAACCGCCGTTACAGCAAGACTCATACTAAAAGCCGTGCCAACCTTTTTAGATGTGCCAAGAAACGGACAGATACCCAAAAATTTTGAGAGTATCATATTTTCAGTCAATAGTCCTGCAAGTAAAATAGAAACTATAGCACTTATCATTCTTCGGCACCCCCTGACTCACACATTTCTTTCATAGCGCAGTCGCCACAGCCCGTACACTTAACGGGCTTTTTGCCCAAAGCCGACGCTAATTTATTGGAAAGCGCAATCATAATACCGAAAACGAAGAAGCCACCGGGCGGGAGAAGCATAACTATCATCGGGTCGATAAATCCTGTAGTTACAGGCAGTGAAAACAGTGTGCCGGCCCCGATAATTTCCCTGATAGCGCCCATAAGCGTTAAGGTTGCAGTAAAGCCTATTCCCATACCGATACCGTCAAGTATACTTGGTATAACGGGATTTTGAGAAGCAAACATTTCGGCCCTGCCCAAGATTATACAGTTTACAACTATAAGCGGCAAATAAATGCCGAGCGCCGAATAAATACTGGGCAAAAATGCCTGAACTAACATCTGCACCACAGTTACAAAGCCCGCAATTATTGTTATATATGCGGGGATTCGTACTTTATTTGGTATAAAATTACGAAGCAAAGAAATTACAAGGTTTGAGCCGACAAGCACAAGCGTTGCGGCAACACCCATACCAATGCCGTTTATAGCGGCGGTGGTAAGCGCCAGGGTAGGACAGGTGCCAAGCACAAGTCTTAAAACAGGGTTTTCCTTAACAATACCGTTAGTTAAGTAAGATACATATTCTTTTTTCATTACTGTACCTCCCTTACTGTGCCGCTTGCTGTTATTTCTAAATATTTATTAAGCGCAGTAAACGCTTCGTCAATACCGGATTTTACCGCCTTTGACGATACAGTAGCGCCCGTTACCGCATCGATTTCGTTTTTGTCAGTGTCCGCACCGTTTCTAACAACGCTTACGCCCTCTGTCTTGCCTTTTAACTGCTCTAAAAAGGCGGGTTTGGTTATATTTTGACCAAGTCCCGGTGTTTCGTCAGGCGCAGAAAGCACGGTAACTGCGATTATTTTTTTATCGGTACCGATTACCGTCATAATCTTCACATCTCCGCCGTAGCCCTTGGTTACAGTTTCGACTATATAACCCACAACAGCGTCAGCCGTTTTGGCTTCATAGAAAGCTGTGTCTTCATCCTGTAAAAGCAGTGAGTTATCTATTCTTTTATATTCGTCCGCCGTAATAAGCGCCTTCATAGTACTCATCGCAGTTTCTTTTTCCATTTGCTTAATTTTATCGGCGGTTATAAGATTGGTAACCGATAAAATTAACGCTACAGCAAGGCAGATAACGCCTAACTTCCATATAAGACTGAAAACATCATCATTTTTCTTAAAGAAGGCAGCTATTTTTGACCAAACAGTTTTCACAATATTTAAAAACTTACTCATTTCTTTTCTGCCTCCCATCCAAACGGTTTCGGCTTTGTGAATGTGTTAATGTGCGGTACCAAAAGATTCATTACAAGTATCGCATAAGACACACCTTCCGGCAGTGCCGCAAAGTTTCGAATAACAACCGTTATAATGCCACAGCCTATACCGAAAATGAGCTTGCCCCACTTAAATGTAGGACTTGTTACATAATCGGTAGCCATAAAGCATGCCCCGAGTATCAGACCTCCGCTAAATACGGCTTTTATTGGGTCAACACCTATTAAGAGTGAGAAAATAAATACTGTACCCATAAATGATACTGGTATTATAGGTGAAATAACACGGCGAAGTATCAGATAAATTGCGCCAAGCAGCAGCATCATTGCCGAAGTTTCACCGATTGAGCCGCCGTGCATACCAAAAAGCAACTCGCGAAGAGAAAAAGATGCACTGTCAGCCAAGGGTGTTGCCGAAGAGACAGCATCACTGAATGGCTCAAGAAAACGGGTCATCGCCGCAGGAAATGAAACAGTAAGCACGATTCTCGCCGTGAGGGCTGGGTTTGCAAAATTGTGGCCTAGTCCGCCGAACATCTGCTTTACTATAATAATAGCAATAGCGCTGCCAATCACTGCCATCCATATAGGCATACTTGACGGCAGATTAAGTGCTAATAAAAGACCTGTTACTACTGCAGATAAATCAGTTAATGAATTCTGCTTTTTAAGGGCCTTATTCCATAAAAATTCACTTAAAACGGCAGTAATTACACATACCGCAATAATAAGCGCCGCTTTCCAACCGAAAATTATTGTGCCGTAAACGGCGGTGGGAATTAATGCAATTATTACATCCAGCATTATGCCGGCCGTGGAAAAATCCGAATGAATATGCGGCGAAGAAGAAACTGTCAGATTATTTCGCATTTGTCTTCCCCCTTAATATATTTTTGGCTGTACGCATTGACTGTGTAAGCGGTCTGCCCGCAGGACAGGTGTAGCTACAACAGCCGCACTCTATACAGTAATTTATATTTTGACTCGCTAGTCTATCGAACATATTAAGCCTTATTGCCGTTTCCGCCGCGGCGGGTGTTAAATTCATAGGACAGCCTTCCGCACACTTTCCGCAACGAATACAAGGCGTTGCAACCATTGTATTACTGTCAGTAAATGCAAGTATTGCATTGTTCTGCTTTGTAATAACTGCCGAGTCACTAATTACCGTAACACCCATCATAGGTCCGCCGTACAGAATTTTTGTAGGTGTCTCATCCGCTTCACAAAAATCAAGTACATCCTTTATTGCCGTACCTATAGGTACTTTAACATTCTGCGGCTTTTTAACGGCGTCGCCATCAACCGTTAAGCATTTATATGTTATCGGCTCACCGGTTTTTACATATCTCGATAGTACCGCTACACTTGTGATATTCATAACAAGGCAACCAACATCGGCCGGTAGCTTGCCAAACGGAATTTTACGCTTTGTTGCGGCATATACAAGCACCTTCTCTGCACCCTGCGGGTAAAGAGAACGCATTTCCATAATTCTTACCGAATTATCGCTATCTCTTTTATCTGTTGCGATTTCATAAAGCTTTTTAATGGCTTCAGGCTTGTTATCTTCAATACAGATAATTACATTTTGAATGCCAAGCTTTTCCTTTAACAGATATACGCCGTCAATTATATTGTCGTGGTCTTCCATACAGGTACGGTAGTCACTTGTAATATATGGCTCGCATTCTGCGGCGTTTACAATCAGTGTGTCAATTTTTTCGTATGCCGCAAGCTTTATATGTGTCGGGAAGCCTGCACCACCAAGGCCTACAAGTCCGCAGTCTCTCGCCGCCTTTACCAAATCTTCGGCAGTTTCAATTACGGGGGCCGTAAACTCTTCCTTTTTCATCTCGCCGTCAGATTCAATTACAACGGCAGGGGTTTTCTCACCGCCCACACCGAAAATTTCGGTGAAGCCCGTAACCTTACCCGAAACGCTTGAATGTATCGGAACGGCAAAATTCTGCTCACTGTCCCCTATCTTTGTGCCGACCAATACCTCGTCGCCCACCTTAACAAGACAATCACACACAGCACCTATATTCTGCTTAAGCGGTATTGTAACGGTACTAACAACAGGTAAATCCACACAAGGAAGCTCTGCGGTGTTTTTTTTGTGCGGTATTCTTAAAGCACCTAAAAACTTACCGACCGGCTTTAATATCTCTTTTGGATTATATTGCATAAAATTCTCTCCCTTTTTTGCGAGATTTATGTACAATTATACAAATTAATTATACTACACCCGACAAAAATTTACAAGTATATATTGACAATATGAAAAATTTGTGTAAAAATATAAAAATGAAATTCATTTTCAAATTGGAGTGATATTTTTGCGAACTGCCGACGGGTACAGAACAAGACAGCGCACAATTATTGAAAACTGCTTGAAAGAAAACCGCAACATCCATATGACTGTGGATGATATTGTATTATTTCTCGCAAATAAGGGTGAAAATGTGGGCAGAACCACCGTTTACCGTACGCTTGAAAAAATGGTGCGGGAAAACAAGGCAAGAAAATATGTAACGGGTAAAAATGACAGTGCCTGTTTTCAGTATCTTGAAACCTTTGATACCTGTCACCGCCATTTCCACCTTAAATGTGTTGATTGCGGCACACTTTTGCATGTTGATTGTGAGAAGATAAATCAGCTTTCCCGCCATATTGCAAGTGAACACGGCTTCACGCTTGATACTGTGCAAACTGTACTTTACGGCAGATGTGAAGGATGTCAGAAAGGTTAAAAATGAAAAAAATACTATCTTTAATTTTCGCTTTCACATTATTACTCTGTGGTTGTAGTAATGTGAAAAGCGACAGTGGAAAATTAAATATTGTAGCAACAAATTTCAGTTGCTACGACTTTGCACGGGCAGTAGCGGGTGACTCTGCAGACATTACCCTACTAATTCCCCCGGGTGCCGATATACACTCATTTGAGCCTACGGCACTTGATATAGCTAAAATCAAGGACTCTGATTTATTTATATATGTCGGGGGCGAAAGTGATGCTTGGGTAGAAAAAATACTCGAGAATCTAAAAAAAGAAGATGCCGCCGTATTAAATCTTTTTGATGAATTAGGACTCGAGCATAACCACGAGACCGATGAGCATATCTGGACCTCTCCCGAAAACGCTATAAAAATTGTAAATTTAATAAGAGATAATCTTAATAATATCAACTCTGATAATAGTAAAAAATACATCACAAATGCCCAGCAGTATGTATCTGAAATAAAAAATGTGGAAGATACTACAAAGGAAATTATAGCCGCGGCAGAGCATAAGCATTTAGTTATTGCCGACCGTTTTCCGCTAAAGTATTTTGCCGAATACTACGGCCTTAATGTAACAGCGGCATTCTCAGCCTGCGACCACGAAACCGATATACCCTTAAATACCGCCGCTTCGCTTATTGAAACGGTAAAAATCAATAATTTAGCGTATATTTTTGTGACCGAATCGGGAAACAGAGATTTAGCAAAAATTATATCAGATAATACAGGTTGCGAAATACTGACACTGCAATCAATTCAGAGTATTTCCGCCAAAGACCTTGAAAACGGCGTTACCTATGTATCATTAATGGAGCAGAATGCCAATGTATTACGAAAGGGACTTACCTTATGTCAATGATAAAAATAGAAAATTTATCTAAAAAATTTGGAGACGAATATGTACTTCAAAATATAAATTTCACGGTTGAAAAAGGTGATGCGCTTTACATTGTGGGTGAAAACGGAAGCGGTAAAACCACGCTTATTAAGCTATTACTTGGTATCATCCCCTGCACCGACGGCAAGATTATATTTGATAAAAAAAGCCGCAACACAGTAGGTTATTTGCCGCAGCTGCCCACCCTTCAGTCCGACTTCCCCGCAAGTGTTTTTGAAGTTGTTTTATCGGGAACATTAAATGGCGGCGGACTTTTCTATACCCGCAAACAAAAAGAGCTCTGTCTTAAAAATATGGAAATGCTGGGTATTAAAGAACTTAAGGACAAGCCTTTCAGTAGGCTATCAGGCGGACAAAAACAGCGCGTTCTGTTAGCAAGGGCTTTATCTGCCACAAAGGACATACTGTTACTTGATGAGCCACTTGCCGCGCTTGACCCCTTGGCTGCGGCGCAGTTTTATAGTATTTTAGATGATTTGCGCCAAAGCGGAATTACCCTTATAATTATTTCACACGATGTGCACTGTGCCGTAAAACACGGCAATAAAATTTTGCATATATCGGCTGAAGAAACCTTTTTCGGCACGACAGAAGAATATATGCACAGTAAAATGGGCAAACGCTTTTTTAGGGACGGACACACACATGATTAATACAATTGTTTCCTTTTTTAAATACGACTTTTTTATATATGCACTGATTACGGGTGTGGCGATAGCAGTCTGCGCCGCGCTGCTTGGCGTGAGCCTTGTACTAAAGCGCTTTTCTATGATTGGTGACGGCCTATCTCATGTAGGCTTTGGTGCTTCGGCTATAGCACTATCTTTAGGGTTAGCGCCGCTTTATGTAACCGTTCCTACAGTGCTTGTGGCGGCCCTGCTTTTGCTTAAATTTGGTAAACACCAGCACCTAAAGGGTGACGCCGTAATAGCGCTTGTATCGTGTAGCTCCCTTGCTATCGGCTACACCGCAATAAAGCTTGCAAACGGGGTTAGCATAGATATAAACAGCTATATGTTCGGCAGTATTTATACCGTGGGTCTTGACGATATGCTTATTACCTTAGCGGTATCAGCTGTTATAATTTTTCTTTATGTTATTTTTTACAATAAAATTTTCTCGGTTACCTTTGATGAAGATTTTGCGAATGCTTCGGGTATAAGGGTTACAAGATATAACACCCTTCTTTCCTGCCTTACTGCCGTTACTGTAGTAATAGGCATGAAAATGATGGGCGCTTTACTTATATCAGGTCTTATAATCTTCCCCGTTTTATCGGCGATAAAGATATGTAAAAGCTATAAATCGGTAATAATTTTATCGGTAGGCATATCACTGTTTAACTTCCTTGCTGGCGTTGTGTTTTCATTAATTATAAACTCGTCGCCGGGGGCCAGTGTAATTATAGTAAGCCTGGTTTTGTTTGCGGTTTGCAGTATCTTCGGTAAAATTTTCAGAAAATAAAATAAAAAGTTATAAAAAAGACTTGAAATGTCATAATATTTATTGTATAATATTTAGGCACTAATAAGTGCCACATATCGCGGGATGGAGCAATCTGGTAGCTCGTCGGGCTCATAACCCGAAGGTTGTTGGTTCAAATCCGGCTCCCGCAACCAAAAGAACTCGGAACACCCTTTGGTGTGCCGAGTTCTTTCTTGTTTTTGGAAACTGTGTTTAAATCTATTCTTTTTTGGTTATGAGGTCGACGAGCGTGGCTCGACGGGCAACAACGCCGCACGCGTCCGGTGGACGATGCAGTAAGGCGTTGTTGGCGCAGTGGTCGACAAATGCGCCACGCTCCAAGTGAGCGCATTGTCGGGTACCACAAGAGGGATTGAGGTTTTGGATGAGTATATAATCAAATAAAAGCATTGCTCCCGCAACCAAAAACCTTCTCTGACGAAGTTCGAGAAGGTTTTACTTTTTCACTTTTCACTCTTCACTTTTCACTAAATCCGTCCGAGAAGATTTTTGGAAGTAATAAGTAATAGTGAATAGTGAAGAAGTGTTTTTTGCAAGGCTTTGCCTTGCTATTTTTACTTTTTAGTCATAAAATAGCAACAAGGGGTGAGCGTGATGAAAGAAAGTCCTTTGATGATAAAATCAAAAGCATTTGCACTTGATGCAATAAAAGTATGTAAAGAGTTAAGGGACGCAAAATGTGAAAGTGCTTTGATAAATCAGTTTCTAAAGTCAGGCACTTCTATTGGAGCCAACATTAGAGAAGCGTTTTACGCTCACGGAAAGGCTGATTTTGTCGCAAAACTTCAAATTGCTCTCAAAGAATGTAGTGAAAGCGAATATTGGATTGAACTACTTTTAGAAAGCGGATATTATAATGATAAGACTCTGCTTAACAACTGTACAGAAATCAAACGGATTTTAATTTCTTCCGTCAACACCGCTAAACAGAACACCGAAAAATAAAAATGCTCAGACTTAATATAAGTCTGAGCATTAATTGTTTTTAATTTATCATCATCCAGTATACCCGCTAATGTTTCTCCCTATTTATTTTTTTGTCGTTTTATGTTATAATATGTAAAAACTTGCATAAGCGGGGGTTAATATGAGAGAGTTTTTCGGAATTGGCGGTTATACCCGTCAGGCAGAAGGCTTTTTATCTTGGCAGCATTTATTATCTGTTGGCATTATGCTGGGATTAATGGTGATACTATCTGTCTTGTTAGGAAAACGCAACAGGTTAGGAACTGAAAAAGAAAAGAATGTTCCGTTAGTTGTTGCTGCTTTGTTAATTGACGGACTTGAGCTGTTTAAGATAGCCCTGTTGTGCTTTCGCAGTGGCAGTGCGGATGCTATTCTTCACAACTTGCCACTGTTTTTGTGCAGTGTTCAATTAATTGCTCTCCCCCTTGCCGCCTTTACAACGGGCAGATTAAGGGAAGCGGCGATTGACTTTGTATGTATTTTCGGAATTTTGGGCGCAGTTTTTGGCACTATAGGTGCGGGACAAAACTATAATGCCTACCCAGTGCTATCTTTTGATAATGTGGTATCGGGAATAACACACAGTATTTCCGGGTTTGCTTCACTTTATATTCTTATTGCGGGACTTGCGAGTATGAAAAAACGCAATATTGGTATCACCTTTGGAATTCTTTGCAGTTTTTGTGTCGCCGCCTATATTGCTAACATTACAATCGATTACAACTATATGTTCTTAATGGCGGGTGACGGTACCCCGTATGATATTTTATATTCCTTGGTAAACGGCAACAAGGTTCTTTACCCCTTACTTGTGGTTTTATTATTCCTTGCTTATATTGCACTGTTTTACCTACTGTTTTACGCGTTCAGTAAGAAAAAAACAAATAAAACGCAGGCCGCGGAAGCCGAGCAAGCAGAAAACACCGTTACTGAGCCTGCCGTTAATCATTAACAAAATTTTTAATGCTCCCCTTCATAAATTGGGGAGCATTTTTTTAGTAAATGTTACTCTGCGGATTGAAAAAAATATGTTACTGTGGTATAATCAGTTCTGTGAATAAAAATTTTAGGGAGATGGTGCTTTTTGAAGAACCTGACACAAAAAATTGTAATGTCGGCGCTTATTTCTGCGCTCGTTTGTGTGGCGACTATGATCATTAAAATTCCGTCGCCGCTTAAAGGCTATATAAACCTTGGGGACTGTGTGGTTTTACTGTCGGGTTGGGTGCTTCCACCCGTATATGCCTTTTTGGCGGCGGGTATCGGCTCGGCTTTAGCCGATTTATTTTCGGGTTATATTGTGTATGCGCCCGCAACATTTATTATTAAAGGCTTAATGGCACTTATAGCCTATGGTTTGTTTAAACTAATTAGCAAAAAAACGAGTACCCTTGCCAAAAAAATTATCAGCGGTATTGCAGCAGAGCTTTTTATGATTCTTGGGTACTTTCTTTTTGAAAGCGCTCTTTACGGGGCCGCGGCGGCGTTAGTTAATATTCCTGCAAATGCAGTACAAGGTATTGTTGGTGTAATACTTGGAATTGCGCTTAGTAAAGTTTTTCAAAAAAGCAAAATTACATTATAAATTAAAAAAAGGTGGAGACAGTTATGCAACTAAAAGACGGACTTATTAATGTATCAACCTCGATGAATTCATTTTTAATGATAGGCCAGTCAAATATGGCGGGCAGGGGTCATTTTAATGAAGTAGACCCCATCAAAAACCCTCTTTGCCATATGCTTCGTATGGGAAGATGGCAAGCAATGAGCGCGCCCGTTAACCCCGACCGAAATATTTTTAATCCCGATTGGCACAGCGGCATCTGCCTTGCAGAAAGCTTTGCAGATGATTTTGCAAAAGAGTTCGGGCTGCCTATAGGACTTATTCCTTGTGCAGATGGCGGTACTTCTATGAATCAGTGGGAGGTTGGCGGTGTACTTTACGACCACGCAATTGCTCTAACAAAATTGGCCATGCGTTCTTCTTCACTTCAAGGTATACTCTGGCATCAGGGCGAGAGTGAATGCTACAACGATGAATTGGTTGCCACCTACAAAGAAAGATTCATCGCTATGATTACACAGCTCAGAAGAGATTTAGGAAATGAAAACATACCTGTTATAATTGGTGAATTAAGTGAGAATATAGGCGAAGCCTACCACTACGAAGAACGACCTAAACAGATGAATGAAATATTCCGCGAAATAGCAAATAGCATTCCTATGTGCGAAGTGGTATCCGCGGCGGATTTAACGCTTAATTCCGATAAAATTCATTTTGACTCAAAATCCTTAAGAATTTTCGGCTCACGCTATTTTGAGGCATATAAAAAATGTATAAACAAAAAATAAGTGTTACACCCTATATTTATAAGGAGTAAAGTATGAATATTTCAAAAGATATTTTTTATGTCGGGGTTAATGACAGACAAATAGATTTGTTTGAAGGCCAATACGATGTACCTAACGGCATAGCCTACAATTCCTATGTTATTGTTGATGAAAAAATTGCCGTTATGGACACAGTAGACAAGAGTTTTACTGATGAATGGCTTGGTAAAATATCTGCTGTACTTAGTGACAGAACTCCAGACTACCTTGTAATTCACCATATGGAGCCTGACCATTCGGCAAGTATTGTCGCGTTTTTGGAAAAATACCCCACAGCGCACATCGTATCTTCTCAAAAGTCGTTTAATATGATGAAGAACTTTTACTCGAACGACTACCCTGAGCGCCGAATCGTAGTTAAGGAAGGCGACACATTGACATTAGGCTCACACTCCCTTACCTTCTACACTGCACCTATGGTGCATTGGCCCGAAGTTATTGTAAGCTACGATACAGCCGATAAGGTTCTTTTCTCTGCAGACGGCTTTGGTAAATTCGGTGCGCTTGACTGCGATGAAGATTGGGCTTGTGAAGCACGACGATACTACATTGGTATTGTTGGAAAATACGGCGCACAGGTACAAGCCCTTCTTAAAAAGGCGGCAACGCTTGATATTAAAACTATTTGTCCGCTTCACGGACCTGTACTGAAGGAAAATTTAGACTACTACCTTAATTTGTATAACATCTGGTCAAGCTACTCGGTTGAGAGTGACGGCGTTTTAATTGCCTACACCTCTGTCTACGGGAACACAAAGGCGGCAGTCGAGCTACTTGCCGAAAAATTAAAATCAAACGGCTGTAAAAAAGTAGTTGTCAACGACCTTGCCCGTGTAGATATGCACGAAGCGGTTGAAGATGCTTTCCGTTATGGCAAAATTGTACTGGCAACAACAACCTACAACAACGACATATTCCCGTTTATGAAGGAATTTATTAATCACTTAACCGAACGCAATTTCCAGAACAGAACTGTAGCTCTTATTGAAAATGGCTCCTGGGCGCCGACAGCGGCTAAAACTATGAAAAATATGCTTGAAGGCTGTAAAAACCTAAAATTTACAGAAAACAATGTAACTATTCTATCGGCTATGGATGACAGTGCAAAGGCACAGATAGACGCCCTTGCAAAAGAGCTCACTATGTAAATAAAAATAAAAAAAGAGGAAAGTTTTAAAACTTTCCGCTTTTTGTTTGTTTTTAGATTTCTTCAGCTACTGTGAAAATCTTTTCGGGAAGGTCTGCCTTGTCGCAAGAAACAGTAAATGCAAAGTTTACATGTGTGTCTTCCGCGAGAGCCGAAACTCTGTCAAGGAAGTCTGCCAATTCATCATAATTGCGAGTGCCGATTCTAAGTGTTGCATCGCCAAAAATGTCTGTTACATCGTGGTTGCCTGCGCAAATACCGCAAAGCACACCGTAATATTCACCGTAGCCACTGGCTCCGTATGCTTCAATATCAATAAGCTTTACTTTATGGCTGATACTGAAAGTTAAGGTATCGCCTTTCTCTATACATACAACATTGCCCTTGCTTGTTGTTGCGGTAGAGTTAACCAAATCAATAAGCTTTTTGGTTTTACCCGAACCTTTTTTTCCAATAATAAGTTTAATCATATCTGCCAACTCCTTTATATTTTAAACCGCCAAAGCGGTTGTTTACCAAATTATTTGCCAAGTCTTGCTTCTAACCTTGCCTTTTCAGCTTCAAAACCCGGTTTGCCAAGTAATGCAAACATATTCTTCTTGTAGCTTTCAACACCAGGTTGGTCAAACGGATTCACACCCAACAAATAGCCCGAAATCGCACATGCTTTTTCAAAGAAGTAAACCAGTCTGCCAAGGTTTTCTTCATCGGCCTTATCGAGTGAGATAACAAAGTTCGGTACGCCACCGTCGGTATGGGCAAGTACTGTACCTTCAAATGCCTTTTCGTTTACAAAGGACATTTGTTTGCCTGCAAGGAAGTTAAGGCCGTCGCCGTCCGACTCTTCCTTTTCTATTGTTATATCCTTGCCGCAATCATCAATGGTAACAACGGTTTCAAAAAGGATTCTTCTACCGTCCTGAACATACTGTCCCATTGAGTGTAAATCGGTAGAGAAAACAACAGATGCGGGGAAAAGTCCCTTATTGTCCTTGCCTTCACTCTCGCCATACAGTTGCTTGAACCATTCCGCCATCATAGTAAAGCGCGGCTCATAGCTTACAAGAAGCTCTACCGTCTTACCCTTATTATACATAGCGTTTCTGATTGCCGCATACTTATAGCAGTCGTTACTATTAACATCGGGGTTGCTGTACTCGGCTCTCGCCGCCTGAGCGCCTGCCATTAATGCATCAATATCTGCGCCTGCCGCCGCTATTGGTAAAAGACCAACGGCTGTGAGCACTGAATATCTACCGCCAACATCATCCGGTACTACAAAGCACTCATAACCCTTTTCGTCTGCTAACTGCTTGAGTGTACCCCTTGCCTTATCGGTGGTGCAGTAAATACGCTCTGCCGCACCTTTTTCGCCGTAGCGCTCTTCAAGCATTTTTCTGAAAACCCTGAAGGCTACCGCAGGCTCGGTAGTTGTACCCGATTTTGAAATGATATTAACCGATACACGCTTACCTTCGCAAAGCTCCAACAAATCAGCCAAGGCTGAGCCGCTTATACTGTTACCCGCAAAGTAAACATCGGGTGTATCCTTCTTTAAATTATTGTAATACGGTCCCTTTAAAAACTCAATTGCCGCGCGGGCGCCGAGATAAGAGCCGCCGATACCGATTACTACTAAAATATCGGTATCTTTTTTTATCTTTTCTGCCGCTTTTTTAATACGGGCGAATTCTTCTTTATCATAATTTACCGGTAAATCTACCCAACCTAAAAAGTCATTACCGAGTCCCGTTTTGCTTTCCAACTTTTCGTGTGCCGATAAAACGAAGGTCTCTAAACCCTTAATATCGTTTTCTCTTAAAAAATCTTTTGCATAACCGGTATTAAACCTTAATGCCATAGTGAACTGCCTCCAAATCTTTCTTTACCTTTATTCTACTATAAAACCAATGATTTTTCAATACAAATATAACAAAATTTATACTTTATAAACAAAATAAAGCACGGACGAGCCACATAAATGTATGGGTTACATTTATTCGTGCTATATCTTCTGCCAACACCAAATCTATTACACCTATTTCACTGTCGCCCGACATTACCTTGACAGTACCTACCTTGGCACCGGCCTTTGCGGGTGCGGTGATAAATTCATCAAGCTGTACTGTCTGTGTAATATCGCCTACCGTTCTTTTGGGGAGCAGAACATTAAGGCTTTCCTGCGGTTTTATTTTGCCGACACTTCGCACCCCTTTTTTAACGGGTATTACGGTATTTTCATCAATATCTGCATTAATTACCGAAAAGCTATAACTCGCATAGCCGTAATTGAGCAGCTTTTTAGCACCTTCAAAGCGGTCGGCGCTACTGTCGGCATCCATTACAACGGCTACAAGCTGCATACCGTTTTTATCTGCCGTAGCGCTAAGACAATACCCCGCCTTACTTGTAGTACCCGTTTTAAGTCCTGTACAGCCCTCGTAAAACCGCACAAGCTTATTTGTGTTTACAAGCTCACTTTCACCATTTCTCAGTGAATCCATCCACACAGTAGAATAATCTTTAATAAGTGGGTGCTTCATAAGCTCAGCAGATGCTATAGCGACATCATGCGCTGTGGTCAAATGCCCGTCGGCATCAAGCCCCGTACAGTTTATAAAATGAGTATTATTCATACCCAGTGCCTTTGCCCTTTCGTTCATAAGAGCAACAAAGCCTTCTTCACTGCCTGCCACCGCTTCACCGAGAGCCACCATAGCATCGTTTGCCGATGCAATAACTGCGGCTTTCAGAAGTTCATGTACCGTCATCTGCTCTGACGGCTCAAGCCATATCTGTGAGCCACCCATACTGCAGGCGTGCTCGCTTGCGGTAACTACGGTATCTAATTTGAGCGTTCCCTTATCAATTGCTTCCATTACAAGAAGTAATGCCATAATTTTGGTAATGGACGCGGGTGCGGTCTGCTCATCGGCATTACTTTCATAAAGCACAGTACCTGTCATCACTTCCATAAGAATTACCGATTTTGCTTTAATATCAAGCGCCGTTACATTTGCCGACTCGGCTTCTACCGATAACGGCACATCTATATCATCTGCCTGGTATTCCATACTGACAGTAGCGGCAGACACCGGCACCATCATCATACATATACATATTATATATGCTATTATTTTTCTCATAAAAAACACCTCTCATACTTAATTAGTATGAAAGGTGTTTTGGTTTAATAACCCAGCGGTTCTTCGCAAATTATAACATTTATTCTATTCTTTTTACGCTGATAACCCGTAGCGGTAAAGGAAATGCATATTCTGTCCAAAGAATTGCAGCCGCTACCTATTCCGCCGTCGAGCATACAGCAATGTCCTAACCTTGCACACGGGGTATCAAGGCCTAAGCGCTTTACATTTAAGGGTGCCGCTATTTCCTTTACGCGACGCACGGCAGATGGCATATCGGGTACAATCTTATTTACACCCACAACGCAGATTACCTTTTTAGGACCGTAGCATATTGCCGCTACCCTATTTGAGTTTCCGTCAACATTATATAGTATACCTTCTTCGGTTACGGCGTTTGCCGATGTGAAAAACGCATCGGCCGTAAAGGTTTTTGCGTATATTTCGTTTATTTCTTCTAATGTAATGCCATCTCTGGTCCTATCAAGAAAATTATAGTAGCCGCTTTTCAGAAAATCTCTTACGCCGCATTCCTTGAGTGACTCTGCGCCGCCGCAGGAAACGGTTTCGCCCTTTTCCACTATACCTTTTACAATTTCTATTATATCGGTTTTGTGTTCGGCATAAAAAACCGCCATATTATTGTTTTCTAATGCCGACATAACCCTTGCTATTTTTTCATTCACAGATAATTCCACCGCCTATTACAGTATCATTATTATAAAACACAGCCGACTGCCCTGCACTTGGCGCTCTCTGTGGCTCGTAAAACTCTACCCTTATTTTGCCGTCTTCACAATTAAAGAGTTTTGCGGGGCTTTCAGTATGCTTATATCTTAATTTTACAAGCGCCAACATACCGTCTTCTATTTTTTCCACCGAAACTAAATTAACATCCCTTACATAAACCGTGCTTTTGAAAAGATGCTGTGCGTCTCCCAGTACTACGGTGTTGGTTTTAGCATCCTTGCTTAAAACAAAGGCGTGTTTACCGAGCGCTATACCAAGGCCCTTTCTCTGTCCTATTGTATAATTAATAACGCCCTTATGCTCACCCAAAACATTACCGTTTATATCGGTATACTTGCCTTTACTTGCTTTAATGCCCGTATGCCTTTCTATAAAGGCGGCATAATCGCCGTCGGGCACGAAGCAGATGTCCTGACTGTCGCTCTTTTTAGCCGTTACAAGTTTTTTCTCTTCACAAATGTTGCGAATTTCTGCCTTGCTATAATTTCCCAGTGGCAAATGTATGCGTGATAACTGCTCTTGGGTCAGCATATAAAGCACATAGCTTTGGTCCTTTTCATAATCCTTTGCCTTTTTTATTTCGTATCTGCCCGTTTTCTCATTTTTTTCTATTTTTGCATAGTGTCCTGTTGCCACCGAATTATAGCCTAAGGCTATTGCCTTTTCCAAAAATGCGCCGAATTTCATTTTTTTGTTACAGAAAATACAGGGGTTGGGGGTCTGTCCCGCCATATACTCAAAAATAAAAGGCTCTACTACATTTTCGTTGAACTGCTTTGTCATTTCAAACAAATGATGCGGCACACCTAATTGTTCACAAACGCGCTGGGCATCCTTTGCTTCGTCCGACTTGCCGCAAAGGTTCATTGTGCCGCCACCGATTATATAACCCGCATTTTGCATTACAAGTGCCGCCGCAGACGAGTCCACCCCGCCCGACATAGCAACCAAAACTTTCTCTTTCATAAAACATCCTAACCTTCGTACAGTTCAACCGACATACTGTCGTCGTACGGGGAAATCTTTACCCTTACTTTTTCATTTTTTGATGTGGGAACATTTTTACCGACATAGTCTCCCCTAATGGGCAGCTCTCTATGTCCACGGTCTATAATTACCGCAAGCTGTACCATTGCGGGTCGCGCCGCCTTCATAATAGCCTCAAGCGCCGCACGAACCGTTCTGCCTGTATACAAAACATCATCTACTAATATAACCTTTTTATCGGTAATATCAAAATCAATCTGTACGCCGTCTGCGCCTGAAGATGAATAAACGCCTGCTAAATCATCCCTGAACTGTGTTACATCAACGCTTCCTACGGGGATTTTTTTGTTTTCTATTAATTCTATATTATCGGCTATCATCTGCGCTATCGATATGCCGCGCCTTTTTATACCGATAATGCAAACATTTTCTACGCCGCCGTTTTTTTCAACAATCTCGTGTGAGATACGCCTTATTGCCCTTATAAGCGCGGCTTCGTCCATTAATAATGCTTTAAATGCTGACATAACAATACCTGTCCCCTATATGAATGTATAAATTTTACAAAATTGACATATTATATAAATGTACAACCCTATTTTCTAAAACTTTTTTAATTATAGTACCACAAAATGTGCTATATGTAAATAAAGTTTTTAGAAAATATAGTGCTTTTAACACCTTTTTCGAGTGTTTTCGGGCGTTTTTGAGCTGCTTTTTGGTCACTTTCGGCTTTTTTTACAAATAAAAATACATTTTTTACCATTTTTACAAAAAACAAAAGGTTACAAAGCTGTAATAATTTCGTAAATTAGTAATTCTTTGTGCACATTTTACAAATTATGTTGTTTTTTGCCGTTTGACATTCGGTGATTTGACATATATAATACATTAGTCCTCAAAAAATGACCGACTGTGTCTCAGTCGGCAACATAAAAAGGAGACATTAAATGATAGAAAAAATTATTTCTCTACGCGAAAAATTTTCTTTAGAATTTAATAAAAACAGAATATTCAGTATCAGTTTTCTTGCTGTATCTTTGGCCGTAGTTTTACTTTTCCTTGTGTTTACCTTAAACACTGTTACAGTTAATGACGGCGGCTCTACCCAAAGCTTTTTATCATTCAGAAGCGAAGCCTCTTCTCTTTTAAAGGTAGCAAAGCTTAATTCGGCAGATTATAAGGTTACAGGCTATGAAGTGGATGGCAGAAAGATTAACATATCTCTCTCCTACACCTTCCCGTCATATGTAACTGTGGGCGATACCACCTACTCGGTTAATGTAATAAAGGGTGACACTGTAGGTGACGCGGTAGCACTTGCAGGTATTACACTTGATGAGCACGATGTAATAAATTTACCCGTTAATACGGTTTTATCTGATACAACCTATATTGATGTCACCGATATAAACTATATTACCGAAACGGTAAGTGAAACCATTCCCTACACATCTAAAACCATTTATTCACATAAGCTTTCAAATACACAGGTAACAACAAAGGGTGTTGAGGGCACAAAGGAAATAACCCGTGTTACAAAAATGGTAAACGGTGTGGTACAAAGCACCGAAATAGTTGCCGAAAATGTTGTTAAACCCGCCGTTCAGGAAATTGTAACGGTTGGCACAAGACCTGCCGTTGTTACAAACTCGGCAAATATTAACTGCATTTCTACACTTACCCCGTCAAGCCCCATTCAGCTTGACAAAAACGGCAACCCTGTAGATTATGTGAAGAAAATCACAGTTCAGGCAACCGCTTATACCGAGTCTAACCCCTGGCACAGTGCTTCGGGCATGTATTTAAGACCCGGCTGTGTTGCCATAAACACAAATCTTTACAAATACGGTACCAAATTTTATATTAAGTCTTCCGACGGCAGTTACATTTACGGTTATGCCGTTGCGGCAGATACCGGCGGCTTTGTAAACTCCCGCCCAACAAACTTTGACCTTTATTTTAACACCGAAGAAGAATGCAGAAGATTCGGTAGAAGAAATATTGAAGTTTGGGTTCTTGAATAACAAAAAATCCACCCTTGGGGCGCCCTCTGTAAGGAAGGTGCCTCTATTTTTTTAAAATCAATTTGCGACATAAACATAAAATTAAAATTTTTTAAAGATGTCGGTGAATGTCGCAAATTGTTTATGTATAATATTCTTGCAAAATTAAAAAGGAAGGAGTATTATACAAATGGGATTTTTAGATGAATTGTTTTCTGCCGGAGTATGGGATAAAGAAACACCTTTGGAACCCAAATGGAACAAATGGATACATATGAATTTG
>JAZNRP010000005.1:0-32710 GCA_045590755.1 Acutalibacteraceae bacterium | reverse complement strand
GTTGATGCTGAAATCGCAGGCGAATTCGGTAGAATTATGGATTGGGCTGATGAGTTCCGTACATTAAAGGTACGTACCAATGCAAGTCGGAGGCCAAGCGGTCTTAGGAAGACAAGGGTCTCTTACAACTCCTTGGCTCACAGAACGACATGGCTACGATCCGACTTGTTGATGCTGAAATCGCAGGCGAATTCGGTAGAATTATGGATTGGGCTGATGAGTTCCGTACATTAAAGGTACGTACCAATGCTGATACACCTACTGATGCTAAGAAGGCTCGTGAACTCGGTGCCGAAGGTATCGGTCTTTGCCGTACAGAGCATATGTTCTTCGAAGCTGACAGAATTGCTGCTTTCCGCGAAATGATTTGTGCTGACACAGTTAAAGAGCGCGAAGCTGCTCTTGAAAAGATTCTTCCTTATCAGCAGGGCGACTTTGAGAAGCTTTACGAAGCTCTTGAAGGCAACCCCGTTTGCATCCGCTTCCTTGACCCGCCGCTTCACGAGTTCGTTCCTACCGAAGAAGCTGATATCAAGGCATTGGCTGATGCACAGGGCAAAACTGTTGAAGATATCAAGAATATCATTTCTTCTCTCCACGAATTCAACCCCATGATGGGTCACCGTGGCTGCCGTCTTGCAGTTACCTATCCTGAAATTGCAAAGATGCAGACTGCCGCTGTTATTCGTGCAGCAATCAATGTTAAGAAGGCTCATCCGGATTGGAACTTAGTTCCCGAAATTATGATTCCGCTTACCGGTGAAGTTAAAGAAATGAAGTTCGTTAAGGATGTTGTTGTAGCTACAGCTGACGCCGAAATCGCTGCTGCTGGTGTTGAACTCAAGTACGAAGTTGGTACCATGATGGAAATCCCGCGTGCTTGTCTCACCGCTGACGAAATTGCTAAAGAAGCTGAGTTCTTCTGCTTCGGTACTAACGACTTAACCCAGATGACATTCGGCTTCAGCCGTGATGATGCTGGTAAGTTCTTAGGCGCATACTACGACACCAAGATTTACGAAAACGACCCGTTTGCTAAACTCGACCAGACTGGTGTTGGCAAACTTATGGATATGGCTGTAACACTCGGTAAAAAGGTTCGTCCTGAAATCCACTGCGGTATCTGCGGTGAACACGGCGGCGACCCCGTATCTGTTGAGTTCTGCCACAAGATCGGTCTTGACTATGTATCTTGCTCACCGTTCCGTGTGCCGATCGCTCGCCTTGCCGCAGCACAGGCTGCTATAAAGTCTGGCAAGTAATTCCGGCTTACTTTAACTTCGCAGAATTTACGCTCACCGAAAAGGATGCTAAGGAATATAAATACTCCAAATCAACCAAACAACGTGTGCATAAATGGAAAGATATTAAAGTGAGACTCTATATCTAAAACAAACGCTCCGTTAGGCTAACACCTATCGGAGCGTTTTTCCTTTTTTTGTTTGAAGTCAAACACTTTATGTAAACCCTGACTTTGCTCTTTATTTGATGGTAAAATTATGTTATAATATATCAAAATAAAAAATAATTTATCATAAATGGGAGAATATAAATGGAAACTAACACGGAATTAAAGGAAGTTGTCGAACAGGAAATTAATAAATTTAAGAGTAATGAACATAGCATATATGATTATATGAAGAAGACCCCTTCTATTTTTATCGCAAGCATATCTGCGCTTGTTGCTATAATAACCTTTTTTGCTAAACTAATGACAAATATCTCCGCTAAACAAGAACTTGCTTTTTGGGAAATAAAACCTGAGCATTTTAACACAGGAACTGAATCAATTGTTTTTATTGCTACAATAGCTATTGTTTATGCATTAATCAATATATTATTAACGATGTGGTTTTCGGCAACCTGTGATGCTTATTGGCCCTACAAAAAACGAGATTTAACAATGAAATATCTCCAAAAAGCACTTAAGAAGTCATATAAAAAGGTGGAAAAAGCATCTAAAAAGAGAACATTAACCGAAGAAGAAAAAAGTCAACTAGATACGTATTCATCCTTTTGCAAGTCAAGAAAAGAGGTAAAAAAGGATGGCAAAAAGAAGCTGTTTAGCAATTTACTTCCTATCTTTTTTATCATGGGTGTTGTTACTTTCTTTTTTGCGGTGACTACAACTAGTTATTACGAAAATGTTTGGCTTGTGTTGGTTGTATGTGTGTTAGTTCAATCAGGCTCATTATGGATTATTACTAAAATAAATTCCAAGTATGCTGTAAATAAAAAAGAACTCAAAGAAAAGTGTATGGACCCTGATTTTATCAAGGAACAAAAAATAGGATACGATAATGATAAATATCCGGTAGAAAAAATATTCTCAAAAGGATTGCGCTCTGTAGCTAAAAATTCAACGATTATTGCAATAGTTGTGACACTTTTACTTAATTGTTTTGTTTTATGCATAACGTATTCCTTCACTGACAAAAACCCCATAAAGCGAGATAAATATTTTCAAACTACCGAACTGAAAGGCAAACAATATGCGATTGTTTACCAAGTTGGAAATCAGTATTTTTTAGAAGAAGCAGAAATAATGATAAAAAACAATGAGGATACTGAAGACGAAATAACTTTGACAGTTTATACCAATAAACAAAGGATCATATTTTGTGATGATATTATAATCGAAACAAAAGAATATCACGATATTATCAAAGAACATAAGATTGATGAGTTAGAAGAAAATTCTCAAAACCAATAATTATAAAGCGAATGTGTGAGTTTGTTTTTCACACATTCGCTTTTCTTTTAAATATCGTGTAAACTCTAGACAAAGGGGGGTAAACAATATGGCAAATTTTATAGAAGAGTTTTATTACGGCAACTTAGACCCACAGGCGCGTAGCACCAAGCAGAATAAAACGGTGCAAAAACAAATGGAGGTGTTGATGCTAAACGAAGACTTCTTAACCGAGCACCTCTCAGGCGAAAGCAAAAAGAAATTTCTTGACTTTTGCAACGCTTGGGGCGTAGCCAACGGCGAATCCAATCTCGATAGTTTTATTATGGGCTTCCGCCTCGGTGCTAACTTCACCTACGACACCTTTGTAAACGACGACGCACCGTTTAAAGATTTACTCAAGGAGGCGTAACTATGGAACAATATATCTATGATAAAAGCAACGGTTTATGGTATGAACGCAACGGCGACTACTACATCCCTTGCCTAAAACTCTCCGAAACAAATATAGGTATTTGGGGTGAACGCTATCTCACCTACATCCGCGAACATAAGAAACTGCTACATACCAAATTAGTAGTAAACGGCACCCTCTACACCCACCTCGCCGAAATCAACGCCCAAGCAGAAGAAATGTTTTCCGAGCTGGTAGAACAAATGAAAGCCCGCGAAGGCATCACCGAACAACTAAAAGCAGACAACCAACTCGAATGGGTCCGCCGCATGAACAACATCCGCTCCCGCGCAAACGAAATTATATATAATGAATTAATATATGTATAAACAAAATCTCGGCTAAAATGTGAAAGATTCATATTTTAGCCGAGATTTATTATTTTTCTAAAATAGCTATTCTGTTTTTAATTAAGTTTTCAAGCGCTTCCTTCATATCGTCCGGCATATAAGACTCTCTGCACATAGCGATATATTTATCTTTAAGTTTAACGACTTTCTCAATCAACTTTTCTGCAGCTTTATCTGCAATACAAATCGTTTCAGCAAAGATAATAAAATCTTTTCTGCGAATGTTCTGCTTTTTACCATTGATGGTCAGTGCTAACTGTTCCCCGTCTGCAGGAATAATCACATTGGTAGAAAGCATATCGTAAGCGGCAGACAAAACATACTCGTTGCTTTTTTCTGAGGTTTCAATTAACGAGAAGTTTTTTAAGTGCATATCGGAATTTCCGACCGCAAAAGAAAAAACTATTCTTAAAAACATTTGTGAAAGTGCAAGTGCATTATTGGGTGCATACGTCGAAATAACTTTGCCGCAACGCTCATAAGAACCGCGATATTTATCTTCTGTAAGTCTACCGTCAAGCTGACAAAAATCTTCCATAGCAAGCATTTGTCCATTCAAGCGGTCGATGCGTTTGGTTATATACGCATACGCATTATCCTGAGATGGCAAACGAAGCAAAGCAAAAGGAACTGTTTTAATGCCACTCACTTCTGCCATTTGCATAACAAGATATTCCATTTCAGGCAAAGCGACGTATTCATCGGTCTGAGGTTTAAGAATGTAACCTGTAGGATAATTCACAAGGGTTAAACGCGGAGTATCCTCCTCAGATAAATGGAGCGACAACTTCTTCTGCACGCCGGGCACAGTAAATCCTTTACTTGTATTATCTATGGCGATTTGGTTTAAAACTTCTTTTGAAACGTCTATATCAGGAAACTTGGTGGTTTCAAAAAAGGATTTAATGCAAGACGAGTGCCATCCATACTCATTTTCAGTGCGGAGTGTTTTTCCGCAGCACAAACAACGGCTCATTACTTCGCCCCCTTTATTTGAACGTTGCCGATAGGGTCTTTGCAAGCAACAAGTAATAATCCAAAACGGTCTTTGCGGTCAATTTTCCAATTTCGGCTAACTATATCAAGTAGCCAACCTTCAGGAATGAGACCATCAAAAAAAGCAAAAAGCGTTTTAGAGGTGTATTCTTCCGATTGAATCGGCAGGGTTAAGCTTACAGCGGTCGGATTTTCGCTTTCAAGATAATCGTTATCATAAATAAACGAATATCCAAAATCGGTTTCTTTCAAGGTTCCTGCAAAAGTTTCCCGTACATATACATACGCTGTTCTGTATGCTTCCATTAGTCATCCTTCCTTCCGGGAACTGCCTTCATGCCAAACATTGCAAGAGCTTGATTCACCTTATCCATTCGAACAGTTTCTTTACCTTGTTCGAGTTCACGAACAAAACGAAGCCCAAGTCCGCTATGGATTGCGAAATCTTCCTGAGTAAGACCTGCCTCTTTTCTTTTTTGTTTGATAAATTCAGCAATTGTATTCATAACCGTATTATACACCCTATCGGGTATAATGTCAATAGTTTTACACTGTAATTATACCCGATAGGGATTAAAATATTCGCAAACTGCCAAAATGCACCCGAAAGGGTATAAAAACACGACTATTATCGACAAAAATAAGCAAACCGTAGGTGAACCCGTGCGCGACACAGGCTGTGGTTAAGGGTTGCTTCCTAACAACAAAATCGCTCGGATTTCTCCGAGCGATTTTTTGTTAATAATTACTTATAAAATGTTTTATTTAAGGCGCTGAAAGCTTCCATATATCGTTTGAAGCCGTTTTCGTATGCTTCGGCAGCTTTTGGATTTGGTATATAAGTTTCTTTTATTCGGATGCATTGTTTGGCCGCGTCTTCACAATCCTTAAACAAACCGATACCGATACCTGCATACATAGCGGCACCCAACGCACCCGCTTCTGTGACTTCGGTAAGTTCAATTGGTTTGTTTAAGATGTCTGCAAACATCTGACACCAAAACGGGCTTTTGGTTACACCGCCGGACAGACGAACTGTTTTAATTTCTCCGGCAAATTCTTCTTGCATAAGAAGAATATCTTTCATTTCGTAGACAATACCTTCCAGCACCGCATGTGCAAGGTCGGCCTTTGTAGTTGCGAGTGTTATACCAAGGAAGGTGCCGCGTGCGTTTTCGTTCACCTGTCGTCCTTGCGCGCCCTGTAAACAGGTCAAAGCAGTGACACCGTTTGCTCCGGGTTGAGAATTGGCTGCAATTTCTGTCATCAGACTGTACGGGTCCACACCAATCAGTTTAGATGTTGCCACTTCTAAGGAGCAAAGAGTATCTCTGAACCAGCGAAAAGCCGAAGCGGATGTGTGAGAGAAGGCTTCCAACTGCCAGCCCATACCCTGATTGCCTTTGACAACAATAGTTTTTTTGGGGTCACGCACGGGCTTATCGATAGCGATATAGCTTGCTCCAAAGGTGCCGCAAACCATAACGCTGATATCGCCGTTTGTACCGCCGACGCCAAACGAAGAGCAGTTGACATCCTGTGCGCCAACGCAAATCTTACATTTAACCGGCAATCCGGTACGCTCGGCTACTTCTTTGCTTATTTCGCCAACAACCCTGCCGGGTTCAGTGACAATGGTTGGTAGCTGTTTATCTTCAAAGCCATAAGCCTTTATCAAGCGTTCAGACCAGGTGTTAGTATCCACATCCAGCATACTGATGCGGTGGGTCGAAGCAATATCCGCAAAATAGCCGTCGGCGCCAAGCTCATGCAAGAAGTAGTCGTGATTAGTACAGATTCTATTAACTTTTTTCCAAAGCTCAGGTTCGTTTTTCTTAACCCATACAGTGACCCCTGTATTGAAAGCGCCGATACTCGCCCCTTCAATAGCATAATGCTCATCATCGCTGACGGCATTTTTTATATCTTCGGCCACTTCAGTATTTCTTAAATCCTGCCATCCAATCATTCGATTGCGAACGACATTGCCGTTTTCATCTACGAGAATACAGGCAGCGCCTTGAGTAGACATTGATACGGCTACGATATCTGCAGGATTTACACCCGAATTTGCAATTGCCTGCTTGCAAGTGTCAAAAATAGCTTCCTTAATAAGAGAAATATCTTGTTCGACATACCCAGGTTTTGGATAAAAACTGGGATATTCAATATATGCAGAGCCAACGGTGTGGCCCTGAGTGTCAAACACAACCGTTTTTGTTCCCGTGGTGCCTTCGTCGATACCCACAATATACTTCTTATTGCTCATAATTATGTTCTTCCTCCCGCATAACCTTCAAAAACGCTTTCATCAGTTTAATATCTTGGAGAGTGGTAACCTTCATATTGGTTTCGGAATCCTTGGTAAAATAGATGGTTTTTCCATAATCACAGAACAAGGTGTTTGCAAAGACATTTCCTTCAATGCCCCGTCCTTCCTTATATGCCTTTTCGTACAGCTCTGAAATTTCGCCGAAATTAAATGCATACGGAATGGTGCAAAGCATCAGTCTGTCGCGGTCAATTTGCTGTGTTGAGGTTTTCTTATCATCAGTGAAAAAAGCGGAATACAAGATTGGTCTTGCTGTACACCCGTTACCGTTTTTAATAGCCGAATCAATGCAGCTTGTCATGATATTCGCATCTGCAAGCGGGTAGGAGGACATATGAATCATCAAAATATCGTCCTTATCAAGCTTGTCCTTAAGAGACAGAATTCCTTTGTTTGTAGATTCCTGTGCTGTATTGCCGCCGGGAACAATCCATTTTACCTTGGTTAATCCTGCATTAGTAACGATGCGCTTCATTTCGGGGATAAAGCTTTCCACGCAGACAATTTCAATAGCATCAATCAGTGGATGATGCTCCATAATTTCAAGCGGATAGAGAATGATAGGTTTGCCGTCAACCTCAAGGAATTGTTTTGGTACGGCAGCACCCATTCTTTGCCCGATACCGCCGGCAAGAAGCATACCTACAACCATAATTATTCTCCTTCCGTGTTTGTGTTAGGAAGCAATTTTACAATTACACCGTAGTGGAATACTCCGCCAAGAACAGCGCCAATCATAGGGGCGATTATGTACATCAGCCATTGCCATCCGGCAAAGATACCGGAAACATCATAGCCCTTTACAAGCCCATAAAGCAAGCCGGCAATTCTGGGTCCCAAATCTCGTGCGGGGTTGATACATGTACCGGTAAATCCGCCGCCCAAAGCAACTAAAAGCGAGATTGCGATTCCTAAAGCCCACGGAAATCCCGCGGGGGAAGGTTTATTGGGAATTCGATTATCTAACAAAACAAAAATAAAAAAGGTAAGCATTGCCGTTAGAAAAATCTCTAGCCCGGCACCTGCCCATAGGTTATTTGCGGGAGTGGAGCAGTAGAATAATGTTGAAGGATTTCCGCCGGTAGTCGTTGCCCACTCAGTAAACACATTGTCAAACATAAAGAAGAACGGAACAATTCCAACGCACCATCCAAGTATCTGGGCTACCCAATATGGCAAAATGAGTTTTTTATCAAAATCGCCAAACAAAGCCCAGGCAAGTGTAACGCCGGGGTTAACATGGACGCCGCTGATTGGCGCAAAAGCAATTACCGTAATTGCAAAAGCAATACCGAACCATACCGAAAATTCATACATTGAATTTACATATCCCAGTATGGCGAATGGGATGATAAATCCAAGCCCCAAAAAACTGATAAAAGCAGAACCGATGAATTCGCCTAACACTTTTTTATAACTTGCTGAGTTCTTCATAAGCGCTTCCTCCGTAAACACATAATAATCGCGCCCGTTAAGGCCACATTCTGTAGGGAAATACTGCGGTAGCTAAAATAGAAATAGATATTAATAACTATATGTATTATACTAATGAAGAAAGTTTTTGTCAACATATCGGTTTAGCGCAAAAGCATAGCTTCAACTAAAAGGAATTTAAGCAATCAGATTTATAAACAGATACATATTAAATCTTTAATTTATGTGAATATAACTATTGCATTTAAGAAGTTTGCAAGGTATAATATTTTTGTTAATACCATTAAAGGAGAATATTATGAAAACTAAAGCAGTAAGACTTCACGGAAAAGGCGACCTCCGTTTAGAAGAAATTGAGCTTCCGGAAATTGACGCCGACGGCGTTAGGGTTGAAATTGTATCAGATTCGCTTTGTATGAGTACCTATAAAGCTTCCATTGAGGGCGGCGACCATAAGCGTGTGCCCGACAATGTTGCCGAAAACCCCACCATTGTGGGACACGAATTTTGTGGTAGAGTTTTACAAGTGGGCGAGAATTGGAGTCATAAATTTAAGGCGGGCGACGGTGTTGCTATTCAACCCGCACATTTTTACAAGGGCTCACAGCAGGCGCTCGGTTATTCCTACAGCTACGGCGGCGGTGATGCGCAGTACTGTAATATTCCGATAGAAACACTTAAAATGGATTGCCTTTTGCCCTATAATTCCGATGTTTACTTTTACGGCTCACTGTCAGAGCCTATGAGCTGTATAATCGGCACCTTCCACGCTATGTACCACACAAAAGCGGGTTGCTATGTTCACGATATGGGCATAGTTGAGGGCGGTAAAATGGCGCTTCTGGCATCGGTTGGACCGATGGGACTTGGCGCTATTGACTATGCGCTTCACTGTGACCGCAGACCGTCACTTTTGGTTGTAACCGATATTGATGACGACCGTTTAGCAAGGGCTCAGAGTATTTATACCGTTGAACACGCAAAAGAGCTTGGCATAGAGCTTCACTATGTAAACACTGCTAAAACTCCCGACGCTGTTAAAACACTTCGCGATTTAACAGGCGGCACAGGTTATAATGATGTTATTTGTTTTGCACCCGTCAAACCTGTTGTTGAACAGGCAGATGCTATTTTGGGATTTGACGGATGTCTTAACTTCTTTGCAGGTCCCACCGACAGTCAGTTTAAGGCCGAGATGAACTTCTTTAATGTTCATTATTCTTACACCCACATTGTCGGAACAAGTGGCGGTAACATTGATGATATGCGCGAAGCTATTGATTTGATGAATAGCGGTAAAATCAATCCCGCCGCTATGATAACGCATATTGGCGGTCTTGATTGTGTTGTGGAAACTACACTTAATTTGCCCAATATTAAGGGCGGTAAAAAGCTTATTTACAATCAGATAAGTATGCCGCTAACCGCTATTGCGGATTTTGAAAAGCTTGGGGAAACAGATGAAATGTTTGCTCATCTTGATAAAATTGTTAAAGCAAACAACGGCCTTTGGTGCGGTGAAGCAGAGAAATATTTACTCGCTAACGCTAAGAAGTTAGATTAAAAGGGGATTTTTAAATGAAAGCTTTAATGTACGGCGGCGGTAATATCGGTCGCGGTTTTATAGGAATGCTGTTATCATCATCGGGTTATGAAGTAACCGTTGTTGATGTTGTTGATACCGTTGTTGAAACCTTAAACAAGAACGGGAAATACCCTGTTCGCATAATTTCTAACAGCGGACACACAGATATTGATGTTTTGAATGTAAATGCGGTAGACGGTAAAGACGTCGCCGCAGTTGCTGAAACTGTTGCAAGCGTTGATATTATGGCAACCGCCGTTGGTGTAAATGTTTTAAAATTCATAATCCCCAACATTGTTGCAGGTTTAAAGCTTCGCAAGGAAAGGGGACTTCCGCCCTTTAATATAATAATTTGCGAAAATCTTATGGATGCAAACAAAGTGCTTGAAAAAATGATTAAAGAGCATTTAAACGATGAAGAACAAGCGTGGTTTGACCAAAATATTGGCTTGGTAGAAGCCTCAATCGGTAGAATGGTGCCGGTTCAAACCGAAGAAATGAAGGACGGCGACCCACTTCGTGTTTGTGTTGAAAGCTACGGCTTTTTGCCGGTTGATAAGGACGCTTTCAAGGGTGAAATTCCGAATATTAAAAATATGGTTCCGTTCTCTCCGTTTGATTTCTACTTAAAAAGAAAGCTCTATGTTCACAATTTGGGTCACGCAACCTGTGCATATCTTGGCAACATTTTAGGTCTTGAGTATATTTATCAGTCGATTGATAAGGATGAAGTTTATCTTATTGTTCGTGGCGCAATGGAAGAAAGTGCAAGAGCACTTTCTAAGAAATACGGTGTGGCACTTGAAGAAATTTTACTTCATATAACCGATTTGCTAAACCGTTTTACAAATGCCGCACTTAAGGACACCTGTCAGCGTGTTGGCAGTGACCCCGCAAGAAAGCTATCCCCCGATGACCGCCTTATCGGTTCATCAAAATTAGCGCTTGAAATGGGAATGACCCCCGCATACATAGCCATTGGTGCGGCTGCAGGTCTTCGCCGCTATTTAGCCGAGGTTGACGGTTGTGAGCAAACATTGGCAGATGCAAAACGCGTGCTTTGCGAGCATTGTAAGTTAGGCGCTGATGATAAGCTTACCCAAATGATTTTAGATATGTATGAAATGATTATAGACGGCAAAACATTGGCAGAAATCCGCCGTACAGCTGATGCTGTTATCGCAAATGAGCTTGGTGGCGTAATATAAGCAATTAGATTTACAAAAAACTGCTCGAAAATTCGGGCAGTTTTTCATATGAATTGAACTTTTGAGGTAAAAATGGTATAATCGATTCAAAAACAAGAAAAGTGGGGGTTAAAAATGGCAAAAAACAAAAGATTTAAAAAGGTTTATAATCAAAATATGGGTTCAATAGAAATATGGGTTGATAAGGAAACAGGTGTTAATTATTTGTATCGTCAAAGCGGTTATGGGGGCGGAATGACGGTTTTGTTAGACAAATACGGCAAACCGGTTATTACACCTGTAAATGATATAGTTTAGCTTTATAAAGGAAAGGGATTTATATGTACACAATATATGTAAAGTTTGAGTGCTACCCACAAAAAAGAGAAGCTTTTTTGGAAAAGGTAAAGGAAACGGGAGTTTTAGATGCTATAAGGAATGAAAACGGTTGTATTAAATATGATTTTTATCTGTCAGATAAGGATGCGGATGAGCTTTTACTGATTGAACAATGGGAGAAAAAAGAGCATCAGCAAATCCATATGACACAGCCGCATATGGAAACTTTCCGCCAATTCAGAGCCGAGTATATTAAAAATTCGTTGCTTGGCGAAATTGAAATGAAGGGTTAAAAAATGATTTATACAGAGAATACTAAAAAAGCCTTAAAATTCTGTTTCAAGGCGCACAAAAGACAGCGTGATAAAAGCGGAATGCCATATGTGTTTCATCCGTTTCATTTAGCAGAGCAGATGACCGACGAAGCAACGACCATTGTAGCGCTGCTGCACGATGTTATTGAAGATACCAGATACACCGAAAAGCACATAAGGAAAATGGGCTTTGATGAATCTGTCATAGAAGCCCTGCGTCTACTTACACATAACGACGGCACAGAATATATGAATTATGTGGCTAAAATAAAAGAAAACCCAATTGCTAAGGCCGTAAAATTGGCCGACTTAAAGCATAATTCCGATTTAACAAGATTAGATTATATTGATGAAAAGGCACTTAAACGCCGCGAAAAATATCTGGCGGCTATGGAATTTTTGGAAAAATAATTTTTCATAAAGAATCCCACCGATTACTCGGTGGGATTCTGCTTTGCCCGCTCTTTTTCGAGAGCAAGGGTCAGCACATGGCGGTAAAGCCCCGTGAACTGTGACTGCGCTTTTTCTATGTCCCCCCTGGAAATTTTACCTTCATCAAAGAGTTTACGCAGCTTATTTGCTTTTTTCTCTAATTTTGAGAACTCGCGGTTAATGTTTCCTAAAGCCAAAGCGGCAGTAGGGTCTGAATAATAGCCCATAACTTATACCTCCTATATTAAATTTTCATACAGGAAGGCAACAAAAAAGCCTATCCTGCAAATGGGCAGAATTTTCCCTATGGAAAATTCATCCTTTTGCAAAATAAGCTAAAAATTTTGTGTACTCATAATACCATAAAACAAAAAATTTGTCAAGGGTGTTATATTTTCAGCTTTTTATTGAGCATATCGGCAAGCGGTATAAACAAAATTGCCAAGAGCCCCCAAAGCACAGTGTAAAGCGGACATATTTGCCCTAAAATATTGAGTGGCTGTGCGCTATAATCCCAGATTTTCATATCAAGAAAAATATTAAAAATTACGCCAAAAACAAACTCAACCGCCGTAACAGACGCGGCGCAAATAACGCATTTAAGCGGTAACGGGCGCCGTTTTAGTTTTTCGGTAGTGAGCGAAAAAAGCACAAAGCATATTCCACCCGCTATCATCATTGTCCAGTGTGTTCTGCCACGCCATAAAAGCTCAATTACGGCGTAGCCGAGTCCCCCTAAAGTAAAAAATACCGAATACCGAAAAGTCTTTTTTATAATACTCACCCCGAGTTATTATGTGAAAAGAAATATTGGGTATTCATACAAAAAAGTGTGCACCAACGCCCACGCTTTTTAAGGAAATACTGCCTTACGAAGCGCGGGCGCGGCACACATTTTTATTTTTATAAAACCTGATGTTCAATTTTTATGGTTTCGCCCGGCGCTACACAGTAGGGTGTGTTATCAACAACAAACCATATAGTTTGTGCGGACGGGTTGAAAACAGTGTGGCCGTCGGCACTGAAAACTAAAGAATCGTACGCCTTTACATAATCGTAAATTTCAATGTTTGTAGCGTACCATGCGTCCGCCTGATTTGACAACCTTTCGCAGATATGCTCCATTAACTCCCAGTTGTTAGCCCTATCAAATTCATAGCTATGTCCGTGAATATAGCAAACCTGCGGTGGACGAATAGAATAGCAGTTACCCGCATCCTTATAGAAATTCAAGAAGTCGTCAATATATTTGTCGGCATTTGGGTCACCGTGGTATATAGCGGGCTCCCATTTATGCCAGTCGGTTGGCAAATGAAATCTGGTGGGGTCATTGTGTGGTCTATAATAAGCGGCTGTTCTGACATATGCTACATCAAGTTGGGTTAAATACTGCTTTATATCATCATAGTTGCCGCCGTTATGTAAATCTCGTACGCCCGAATCGGGGTATGCCATACCGCGTACAATGATATCGTATTTGGTTTCAAGCTCTACTCTACAGTCAAGCACATCCTTAATGCCTTCGATGCTTCGAAGTCTGCCGTTTGCGCGGTGGTAATAGCCGTGTATTGCTATTTCGTGGCCGCGGTCTAAGATATATTCTTTAACTTGTTCCTTGGTAGGCTTTTCACCTGATGAGCCCACAAATTTTTCACCGTTAAGGTTAAAGGTACCCTTCATACCGTATTTTGTGAAAATATCGGAAAGCCGTAAATCGTGAATACATCCGTCATCATAACTAAAGGTAACGGCCTTTGGCTTACCGCCGGGGAAACGCAAAAATCTGTAACGCATAAAAATCTCTCCTATTTACTGTCTTTGAATACTACATATTTTGAATATAAAAATTCGGTTACAAGGTTTAATAGCATAGAAAGTAAAAGCACTATGTATTCATTTACCCCTAAATTATTAAGCAGTTGTCCGCCATAGGTTGAAAGCGGTGTAAAAACAAGGTAGTAGGTGGCAACCTTTAGCATGGCTACGGGTATATTTGCGGCAGAATGGAAGGTGAATTTACGGTTAAGCGTAAAATTCCATACAACCGACAGAACAAGCGCCGTTAAATAACAAGGCCAATACTGTAAATGCAAAATTTCGTTAAGCAGTGTAAATGTAATGGTCTGTATAATGCCCGCACTTAAAGAAAACAGGGTGAATTTTATTACGCGCAAAACTTCTTTTTTATCAATAGCCATAATCTAACCCCCGAACCACTTCTATTTTAACACAAAAATCAAAGATTTCAACATAAATGTAAATAACTTGTTATTTTGCATAAAATATGATAAAATCTAATTGTTTAATATATGTCGGTTTTAAGGAGAATTTTATGGAAAGAAATCCACTGGTTAGTATCATTGTGCCGATATACAATGTTGAAAAGCGTTTGGAAATTTGCCTTAAGAGCATACTTGGGCAAACCCACAAAAATCTTGAAATAATTTTAGTTGATGACGGCTCGCCCGATAATTGCGGTAAAATATGTGATGAATACGCAAAAAAGGATAGTCGCATAAAGGTAATTCATCAAGAAAACGGTGGTTTATCACGCGCGCGTAACAGCGGTATTGATATAGCTTGCGGCGAATATCTTGCGTTTATTGATTCGGATGACTATGTAGCGGACGACTATATTGAATTTATGCTTAATAATTTACTAAAAACGGGTGCCGACATATCGGCGTGCGGTGCACTTTTTGTTCACCCGTCGGGTAAAACCGAGCGTCAGTATGACGACGATAAGCTTTATGTTATTGATAAGCACGAAGCGCTTCGCCGTATGTGCTATAACGACGGATTTTTTGTAACGGCTTGGGACAAGCTATACAAAAAGGAATTGTTTAGTACTGTCCGCTATAATGCGGGTAAGGTTTTTGAAGACACAGGCACTACCTACAAGGTAGTAGACAAGGCGGAAAAAATAGTTTTTCAGTGTATTCCTAAATACTTTTATATAATTTCGGAAGATAACAGTTCAATTACAAAATGCACCTTTAACGAAAAAAAGTTAGATTATGTTGAAATGGCAGATGAAATGGCGGAATATATAAAGGCAAAGCACCCCGATTTAACTGCTGCCGCCGAGCGAAAGCAGATGCATGCCTGCTTTTCAACCCTTACACAGCTTGTAAATTCCAACACCCGAAACAAGCCTGTTGAAAAAATGCTCGTCTCTCGTATAAACGCGTTAAAAAAGGGCGCACTTAAAAATCCGTATACACCCTTGCGTGACAAAATCGGTATTTTGTGTTTGACATTTGGCTTTAGGTTTTTCTCATTTGCTTGGAAAATGTATTCCCTAAGGAAAAGGTGAAAAAATGAAAAAGGTTCTTGTAGGTTTTATTCAGGACGGCAGACACAGTGGAATAGATAAGTATTTGCTGTCGGTCTGCGGTGTGGCGCATCAAAACGGCATACAGCTTGATTTTTTAACCACCGAAAAAACAGAAGAAATGTCAGAAATTTTAGGAAATATGAATTTCGGGCTTTTCGAAATACCCAGTCTTAAAAATCCGTTAGCGCAGTACAAAAAAATTAAGGGAATAATTGAAAACGGCGGTTATGACGGCGTCTATTTAAACATTTCCGAAGCCTTTAACTGTATGGGACTGATTGCGGCAAAGACAAAAAAAGTGCCTGTTCGTATTGTACATTCACACGCGTCGGGTGTTGACAGAAAAAATAAATATGTTCGCCTTTTCCGTACCGCCTTGAACGGACTTTTCAAGCGCTTTGTAACAAACGCTGCAACACGGCGTTTAGCTCCGTCAAGCGCTGCGGGCGAATGGTTATTCTGTAAGGATTACGAAATTGTTTATAACGCCGTAGACGGTGAAAAATTCAAATTTAATGAAGATGCCCGTCAAAAAAAGCGGAAAGAATTAGAGCTTGAAAACAAAAAAGTGTTTATACACATTGGAAATTTCTGCTACGCTAAAAATCATTACTTCTTAATGGATGCAATGAAGGAAATTATCAAAAAAGATAAAAATGTATGTCTGCTCAGCATCGGCACAGGGTATGATTTCATAAATGTTTGTGAATACACAAAGGAAATAGGAATAGATGAAAATGTTAAGTTCTTGGGTGTAAGACGCGATATAGCAGAGCTGCTTTCTGCCGCAGATATGCTTTTATTCCCATCAAGAATAGAAGGTCTGCCTATTGCCTGTGTAGAAGCGCAGTTTTCAGGGCTACCCTGTATTTTATCAGACAGTATAGCGGGGGACACCAAAATCGCCGACAATGCGGTATTTTTACCTACAGTCAGTGCAAAAAAATGGGCAGATACAGCGCTTAAAAACATTAAAGAGAGAGCTGCCGCAAGACTTAAAAACGATATAATTCAGAAATTTGATATAGCCAACCAAAAAGAACAACTGCTTGATATTTTAAGGAGTTAAAGTTATGGAGAATTTTTACAAAAAAACACAGAAATTCGAAAAATTTGGTGTCTTAATTTTTACGCTTCTGTTTATGACGGTAGGCTTTTTGCAGTTATGCTCTTTTACCTTTGGCAACAAGATAATTTCTTTTGTTCAGTGGCCGACAGTAGCCCTCGGTATGGTGCTTTTAGCTGTGCGATTTATAAATTTTAAGCATTACATTAAAACTCGCGGTATTATTTTACTTATACTCTTCTCAGTTGGCTATGTTGTAGCTTCCTTTATTACCTTTAGCTACGGATGGTACGAGAATCTGCGGTTTTTAATCTTCACGGTTTTTCAGTTTGGTCTGCTTTACGCGACTGACAGCAACGAAAACGCAGAAGATACCAAAAAAAGAACGGAAATAGCGGCCAATTATTATTTAATTGTAACCGCCCTATTTTCGTTTGCGAGCTTTATTATTATGTTGCTCGGTTACAATAAAATGTTTGCCGCGGCGGCCGACAAGGCAGTACCTGCTTACTATATAGGCTTCTGGCACGGCAGACTGTACGGCGTTTACTGGGACCCAAATATCGCCGCAGTTACCGCCGCAGTGGCCATTATGCTATCGGTTTATTTCTTTATAATTGCTAAAAAGAAATGCTTAAAAATACTTAATATTCTGAACATACTGCTTCAGTTTACCTATATTGTTTTTTCGGGCTCAAGAACGGGCAATGTTGCTATATCTGCAGGGGCCGTTATGCTTTCGGTGCTTTTATCGACTAAAAGAAGATTTTTTGAAAGCAAAATTAAAAATGTTATTGCAATAATTCTTATAGCGGCTACAACCTTTTCGGTTACCTACTTTGGACCGATGGCGGTAAAGTCGGCGGTTAACAAAATCGCAAATGCCGCTATAGCTGAAGAAAAAACCGAAGATGATGCCCCCATAGAAAAGCCTTTGGAAGAAGAAAAAACAGAAAAACCCGAAGAGAGCACAGAAATAGATGTATTTGACCGCGGTTATGATTTGTCACACGATATTTCGAATCAGCGCTTTGCAATTTGGAAGAGCGCCACTGAAATATTCAAAGAATCCCCTGTCTTTGGTGTAAGCCGAGCAAATATTTTGTCGTTTGCAGAGAAAAATCTGCCCGACACTTACATTGTAGCCAATTCTTATATGCGGTTTGACAGTATGCACAATGCCTATATTGAAATTCTCACAAGTGGCGGCGTTGTGGGTATCGCCTTATTTATGGCGTTTATGCTTTGGACTATCATCGGCATTATTAAAAATCTTAAAAAGATATTTTGCTGTGATGAATTTTATCTTTTGGCGGCTATAATAGGAGTTTGCACCGTTTTATCGGTTTGCAGTTTGTTTATAGCCGAGATGGTGTTTGTTATCTCGCCCGCATCCACTGTTCTGTGGGTGACACTTGGTACAATGAACCGCCATATACATTTATAATGGAATAGGTTAGGCGAAACAGGCTTGTTTCGCCACAAAATCTTTGATTTTGCAACAAATTTTTAATAAAAATTTGTCCTTTTCCATTGCAATGAATGTCGTGCAAAATTAAATTGTAATATTTAATTTTGCTAAAGCCACTTGTTAAGTGGCTCGTCGAAACGCTTTTCAAGCGTTTCGACTAACTACAATCATTATTAGGGACGGAAAGTGAAAAAAATGAAAACGCTTAGTATTTCGGTAGCGGCGTATAATATGGAAAAGCTTATACGCCAGAATCTCGATTCCTTTGTTAATTCGCCTTGCGCAGATGATATTGAAGTGTTGGTTATTAACGACGGCTCAAAGGACTCAACGGCGCAAATAGTGGAAGAATATGTAAAAAAATATCCCGATACAGTAAAGCTTATCAATCAGGAAAACGCGGGGCCCGGCTCGACAGTTAACAGGGGAATAGAAAATGCAACGGGAAAATATTTCCGTATGGTTGATGCTGACGACTGGGTTGGTGACGGCTTTGAAGCATATGTCGCGGCACTTAAAAGTTATGATGCCGATATGGTTGTTACAAATTATATTTGTGTCGACGATAAAACCAATTTAACAAAAAAGATTAAAATACAGGGCCTGACCGCCGGCGCAGTAGCAGAATTTGATAAGGTGTGCGAGTCACTGTCACTCGAAATGCACTCAGTTACATTCAAAACCGAGATTTTGCAGAATAATAACATTCGTGTTTTCAACGGCTTTTATACCGATATACAGTATCTGCTTTTCCCGTCGCCCTTTGTAAAAACAGTTTTGTATCTGGATTGCGATGTTTATATGTACAGGGTAAGTCTATCGGGGCAGAGTATGGCACCCGAGAGTATGCAAAGAAACATAAAAATGCACGATGATATGCTTTTCTCTGTGGTGGAGCTTTATAACCGCACAAAAAGTCATAACAAGCATATTGCCAGATATATTCTGAATAAGACAGTTATGCTTACGGGCACACAGCTTGGCACACTGCTGTCCTTCCCGCCCACCAAACAAAACAGAGAAAATTTGTACGGCTATATAAACCGTCTTAAAAAGGAATGTCCCGATGCGTATAAAGAATTTTCACGCTACAAAACGGCAATTATGATAAATGCCTTGGGCGGTATTTTTTACCCTATTATCAGCAAAATGCATAGGCGCCGTCTGGGGCTAAGGGGTTAAGGAGAAGCCTTCAGCGGCAAAACGGTAGAAAACATACAAATCCCGCCGAATATTCGGCGGGATTGTTTTTTTGCTTATTTTAGTTTTTAACTTACCTTCTCAGGTGTTTTTTCGTTATCGACTATTTTATTTGCCTTTTTCTTTTTAGATTTTTTGCATTTTTCCGGAGCAAAAATATCAAGGAAAACAGGCACTAATGATAACACACAAGCGAGTATAGGAACAATTGTTACCTTAAGTGTTGCGTCGGTTATATCTTTATACCTAATAAATTCCAAAGCTTCGGGCAAATATTGTGAAACAAGCGGAATCAATAAATATAGCGCTACAGTAATTGTGATTATTGACAGTGTGAAAACATATTTAAAAGGCTTTATACGGTTTGTTGATTGAGAAACAACCGCTAAGACAGTAAGAATAAATAACAATATGAATAATGCAGGAATGCAGTAGAATATGTATTTATAATCTGATAGCTCGAAAACCGTATCTTCAAGAATTTCAATAGTTTTAGAATTAATCTTAGCGGGAGAATCAATGAAATGCTTCACACAAAGGTCAGATTCCAAAAGCTTTTCAGCATCGGTTATTAATTCGGGCGCTTCCAGAGAATAAACGGTCAATTCTTTAAAAGAAATACTCTGGTCAAAAATTTCTTTAGAAAGGGAACCGAGTTTATTAAAGCGATTCTTAAGTCGGGTTTTCGTACTGGGAAGACCGACATCCTTTAATTCTTCCTTAAGGTTATCGTGGGCGCTGTATTCAGACTCAGCATATTTTTCTAAAAAGTAATCTCTTGTGCTTTCAATATCATCTGTGACAGAGTTTCTTACTTCCCTTAAATCCTTTCTTGAAACGCCGTCAAGTTGAATGTTTCCAGGGAAAAACATCAGCACTGCAGCCAGTAGAATACAGATAGAGCCGACAATTCTTATTATTACTTTTTTCATAAATCTTCTCCCTTCAAGGAATATAAAGCAGCATTAGGTGCTACCGTTAAATAAATTATAACATAAATAATTGGTTATTTCAACAAGAATCCATTTATGGCGCACGGGTGTTTATATTGACTTTCCGAAGGGAGATGTGTATAATTATAAGTAGAACAGTTTAAGGTTTAACTTTAAATATGGTCTTATTAATTTTTTGGGGGCTAGTTTATGGAAAACAATATTGAAAAAACAGTTGATACAGCCGAAACAATAGAAGAAGCGGCAAACAATGAAGCTGTAGTTGAAACTGCAGAGTTAAATCAGGCCGAAACAGGCGAAGTTGTAGTGGAATCAGAAGAGTTAAACGAAGTAACAAGTGATGAAGCTGAAGCCCAAACCTTCGATGCTGCAGCATCTCTTGATACTGTTACTGAAAAGGCGAAAAATATTTTCGGTAAGGTTATAGATGCGTTCAAGGTTAACCCTAAAAAGATGGCAATTATTTGCGGCTCTGTTTTGTTGGCGGTTATCATTGTGGTATCGTCGTTGTTTATAGGCATTAATGCTGCCACAAACAACTACAAAACACCTATCAAGGTAATGGAAAAATATGCAAACGCCAAGAAGTATTACAGTCAAACAGACTTAAGCTTGGATTTGCTTAACGGCTTTTGCGAAAAGGAAAACAAAAAGCTTTACTCTCTTTTAGAGGATTCGGAAGATTATGAAGATTCTTTAGAAGATGCTAAGGATTATTTTGAAGACAGAATAGAGGCTCTTAAAGACGAATACGGTAATAACTACAAATATCATTACAGTATTATAGACAAAGAAAAGCTCGACAAGGATGAACTTAAAGAAATAAGAGATACCTTAAGAAACAGAGCCGATTCTCTTGAAAACACGATTGAAGAAACAGAAGATTTTGATTCTGACGACTGGGAAGAATTTGCAGACGATATGGGATTTGACGGTAATAAGTCAAAAGCAAAATCGGCAATTTCAATTTTAAAGAGCATGCGCAAAAAGTATAAGAACGCCAAGGTTACTGCAGGCTACAGATTAACGGTTGTAGAAAAGATTACAGGCAGTGAGCTTGATGAGCCCGAAGAAAAGGAATATGAAATAGTAGTATTCAAGGTAGACGGAAGATGGACTACCAATAATACATCGCTTGCATTTTAACAAGTAAAACAACTCAATTATTTAATTCGCCCCGCAAGGAAAAATCCTTGCGGGGCGAAAATGTTATCAGAGTTGTATTTCTATTTTTGGTATATTACCGTTTGCCGAGTTTAAGCTTGAGTCTTTCCAGTACAAATGAAAGACACACAAAGGCAAAGGAATAAACTATCATATATAATATATATTTGCTGTCGTGTGAGACATTGATATAATAAACGGGCGGGAATAAGAAAGAAAGTGTTGCCACCTGCTTGAAAACAAAAAACACAGGGCACACACAGATTATAATTAATATAAGCACGGGTGTGATGGCCCCTAAAAGCTTAATGTTGCCGAAAAGCTGTTTTAAAAACATACAAAAAGCCGAGCAACAAACGGCGTAGAAAACTGCGCAAATAAGTTCTGTAGGACTAAAGCGGTAGAGCCCCGACGCGCACAGAGCAACGGTAGACACAAGAGATAAATTAAGGGTGGCTACCGTTATGCACCCTATCTCAAGCGGCAATCGCTTTTTTTGCGGAACCCAGGCAAAAGTGTTGTTCTGCTCGTCCTGCATATAGCGCATTGTTGCTGCTATTCCGCCAAGTACCGTTATTACGCCTAACAACCCACGCAACGGAGCCGTAAGATAATCGGTGGAAGAAGCGTTTGTTTGGTTGGCAGAGCTTGGATTCCCAAATGTAAATAGCTTATCAGAAATTTTTGCATTATCAAAAAATTCTAACAATTCTTCATCGCTTAAACTGTTAAGCTGCGAAAGATTTTCTCTTGAATAGTTTATAAAAAAGGCTTTTGCAGAATAATTGTATAAGACCGAATGAAGCTTTTCTCTGGACAACCGTAAAAAGACATTTTGTTCCCGCTCAACCACACGGACGATACTCGCTTTCTTTGTATTGGCAAATGCAGACAGTTTTTCGTTCATATCCTCAGGGAAAATCCAAGCCGAATCTGCCTGTCCGCTTTCTACGGCATCAATGGCCGACTCGGGATTTTTAGCATAGGTAAAAAGAATTATGGAATCGTCTTCTATAAGGCCTTTAATTATCTTAGAAGATACGGCGTCGTCGGAATTGGTCTGCGCCAGAATTATGTGGACAAATCCACTATCACTCTCTGCAGTTAATGAAAAAACGCATACCGAAAGCAATAATAAAACCAAAATGGCAACAAAGGACGCCTTTTTATAAAGGCGTTTATTAAAAATGCAAAAACGCCTGAACCATTTTTTCATTCTTTAACCTCCCGTATGTCGTACTGTCTTCAACCGTCTGGCAAGTAGGCCGACAGCAAAGAACAAAACAGCGTACATCAAAACAAAAAACAGTCTTACAAAAACATTGTTCTGGGTGAAAAAGTTTGAGAGAAAATCTCTACACACGCCCACAGGCAATACCGCCGATACGCGTTGTATAGCGGTGGGGAAGGAATAAATCGGATAAAAGCATCCCGAAATGTAGCACATTGTAAAGGTGGTGAAGAAATGCAATAGCAAGCCACCGATGATATCACCCGATAATTCCGATATCATAATATTAAATGCCGCAGATAGAACTATTACAGGCACAAAATATAAAAACAGAGAAACCAGTGTTACAGGAGATATGGTATAGGGCAAATTATCTTTTAAAAGGGTTAGACTGATTGCCGCCACACCGAACAAGGTGCCTGTCAGAGCGGTCAGGCTAAGCAGATGGCTTAAATATTCGGACGCGAGTTGTCCAAAAGTGCTGATACCTTTAGACATCAGTAATGCCGGTAAAGAGTTATCTTTTTTACAGTAAAGGCACACAAACGGTAGCCCCATTATCATAATAAATACAATCAATATACTGCACAGATAATATTCGGTGGTTGTAAGCCCACCCGAAACACCCAGCTCTTCCACCTGCGACATTTTATCGCGTTTTAATATCAAATCAAAATATTCTATACTGATTTTTTCAATGTGTTTGTTTGCAATATTAGCCGCTCCGTTTTCATACAGTGCATCACCGATTCCGTAGGTGCCTTTTTGCGATGCTATCACCATATCGGTCACAACACGGGTTATTTCGGTTTTGAACATTGTGATTACATCGTTAGCCCCCACGGTTGTTACAAATTCAATTGGCACAACAACACCATTAAGGGCGTTTTCGATAAAGTTGTCGGGCAAAACCACATAGGCCGAGATTTTTCCTGTGGCAAGAGCATCTTTTGCCTGTTCTTCGGACATTTCGACGAAATCCAGAGAAAAACGAGTTCCGTCAATGCTTTTAAAGGCTTCTATACCAAGCTTTAAAAGGCGGTTTTCCATGTCCCCCGTAATACCGATGTTGAATATTTGATTTTCATCCTTTTGGTTGTAGTTGTTAATCATAGCGCCTAAAATAAGCGACAGACCTACAACCAAAACGACGGTTATTGTCAAAACGCAAGGAAAAAATCTGGCAGTCCGTTTAAGTTGTAAATAAAAATATCTTTTCATACTAAAAAATTTCCGAAATTCCTTCTATGTCATTTGTGATATCGGTGGGATTTAAAACCCCGTCTTTAAGTGTATAACATTCATCGCACAGTTTAAGCTCCAAAATGTCATGCGTTACGAGCAACACTATGCCGCCCGCGTTTTTAATTTCTGTTATATATTTGAAAATTTCTTTTTTACACGACAAATCAAGTGCCGACATCGGCTCGTCAAGCAATAATATGGGTGGATGGGTTGCAACAGCGCAGCCTATCGATAGCCTTTTCTTCATTCCGCCCGACATTTTTGAAACCTGAGTTTTCAAAAAGTCATTTATACCGAGCATCCGTAAAACGCCGTTTTCAAGCTCGCGTTCCATAGAAGCCTTATCATACCAAAGTAACAGGTTATCACGCGCAGACAGCTCTTCAATAAGTGGAGTGCCTTGCGGCACATAACCAACAAGGGCTCTCCTTTGGCTCGGGTACTTAAAAAGGTCTTTTCCGTTATAAAGGAATTCTCCGCCGTCGGCCTGCAGAACACCTGCCAATACCGACAGTAGTGTTGATTTGCCGCATCCGTTACTGCCTAAAATGCCGATACATTTACCCGATACCGCGCTAAACGAAATATCTTTTAAAATGCTTCGTTTCCCGTAGTTTTTTCTAAGACTTTTTATTGAAATTTCCATATATCTCACCATAAATATGTGGCGCTGATTCGTAAATCAGCGCCGTTTTTAGTATGAATATTAATTGCTGATGCAATTAATAACCGTAATCATAATAATCATAGCTTGAACCATAGCCGTAATCATAGCCGTAATCATAGTCGTAGCCATAACCCGAACCATAGCCATAATCGTAGTTGGAGCCGTAGCCGTAGTAAGAAGAAATTAACGAGCTGAGACCATATTGATCAATATAAGTTACATACTGCTTGGCAACATCAACAATTTCGGAAGGAACTTTTGCAGCCTCAAGAGCAGAAACAATTTTATTTAAGTCGAAGCTATCAACCCAATCCATTACCTCATCACTTGACATAACGGCGTTTTCATCGGGCAGTGTAACAGTTGCATCTTCTTTTGTGCTGCCGTTTATCGTAAGCTTTAACAGTGAGTCGTCCTTGCTCATAACATCAACGGCTATCGTTGAAGAGTTATCATTAGTTTCAAATGTAAGCTTGATTGCGGGCTCAAGCATAGATAGCACAGTGTTTTCTGTCGAACTCGTACCAAAGAGTGAAGAAAGCAAATCGGATGACGGAATAATCTTAACGCTGCCGTTAAGATTTAGCTTTTTAAGAGAAGCAGTGTCAAAGCTTTCAAGCTCGGCAGTGAAAAGCTCTTTGCCGTCTACTATAACTTCATAGTCGCCCGTGATTTTGTCGTTTTTATCTGTTCCATCACCGTAAATCTTCAACGCGAGTGATTCACATTCTGCTTCAAATGCAAATTTGCTGCCCTTATGAATGGTGATGTAATTAACGATTGACTCATCGTCAATTTCGATTTCGCGGCCTATGATTTCGTGCTTTGCATTTACATAGTCAACAAGGGTGAAGATTTCTGCATCGGAGCCATCGGTATCACCAAGGTCATCGATAAGTTCTTCTATTGCATCCTTGAAATCTCTGTACATATTGCCTTTTTTGTAGTCATCAGCCAAAAGGTCTTCGTATTCTTCAAGCATATAAGCTTCAAAATCGCCGATATATTCTTTAACCTTTTTGTCGTTCTTGAGTTCTTTAAGAACCTGTTTGCACATTTTTATTACATCTTCTTGGTTCAATTCGTATTTAAGAACGGTAACCTTTTGTGAATAGTCGCCCGCTTCCATTTTCTCAGAAGTCTTTGTAACATTACCGAGACTGTCAATGGCAATGCCAAGATATTTATTGAGAAGCTGGTTGGCTTCCTTATCAGAAGGAAGGGCTTCCATTAATTCAGGCGACAATGCAACGGAAGATGCGGTGTTGGTTGCAGTATCGGAGCCGCCTTCAACCTTGATGTATTTGTCACTAAGATTAAGAATGCCCATATAAAGGTCTTGTTTGTCCATATCTAAAAGACATTTAATATCAAAAATGGTGCCGTCACCGATGTTGAATTTAACGCCGTAATCGAGATTCTTATTTTCGATGGCGGTATTTACTGCAAAACTAAAGTTTTTCAACCAATCAAGGTCAACATCCGCACCTGCATTTTCTTCGATAAGTGATAAGGCTTTGTCACCAAGCTGTATGTTGGCTGTAACCTCGCTTGCAAAACTGTCCATATCAATATTTTCCGATATTTTACCGTACATATCTGTACCGCAGTCTACATATTCGGACAAAGCTTTTTTCTCAACGAATTTGAAATAATCCTCTTCGGAGCCGAATGTTTTAATAAACAGACCCTTAACGAAAGAAAAATTGAGTGCAACCAAAACAGCCAATGCAGCTACTACAGCGGCAATGATTATAAGAATCCATGCAATTTTCTTCGGTTTTTTCGGTTGTGGTTCAAAAGAAGGTGCCGCAAAAGCGGGATTTTCTATTTGAACATTGTCTGCCTGAGATGTGCTTTGGCCACACATTTCACACAGGTCTTTTCCATCGGGTATTTGTGCGCCACAATTTTTACAAAACATTTTTTTCTTCACAGCGTTTATAAAACACTGTTCTCCTTTCCCCTTTGATAATTGGATTATATCATAAAACGAGTGAAATGTCGAGAGTTTTTGAATAAATCCACGCGAAAGTATTATTTGTTTTTAAATCTGCGATTCAATTACTCTTGCTATGACCAAAATATTGTGATATATTGTAAACAGAGTGGGTGATATTATGGAAAAATTGCTTGACGGAGTTATGACGCTCGGCGAGCAGATGCTCAAAAATGGCGGCGAAGTTCACCGCGTTGAAGACAGCATTAAAAGAATATTTTTTTCTTACGGAGCCGAGAGAACCGATGTTTTTATTATTACAAGCAGTATGGTGGTAACGGTACATACTATGGGCGGAGAAATTTTAACACAAACCCGCCGTATTACAGACACATCAACTGATTTTGAAAAATTACATCAGTTAAACGAGCTTTCGCGTAATATATGTGAAAATAAGATTTCCACCGAAGAAATAAACAAAAGGCTAAAAGCTATATCGGACAGTAAAAAATACCCGTTAGTGTTTGAATTTATTTGCTATTCGCTGATAGCCTGCGCCTTTACTCTGTTTTTCGGCGGAACTGTTAATGATGCGGTAGTTTCTTTTGTAATCGGCGCAATAGTAAGATTGACGGTTTTTATATGCGACAAAACAATCAGCAATAAAATATTTGTAAAGTTTGTTTCATCTCTTTGCACAACACTGCTCGCATACCTTGCTTTAAGAATGACTCTCATAGGTACGGTAGACAAGGTGATAATAGGTAATATAATGACGCTCATACCCGGCATAGGTCTTACAAACGCGCTGAAGGATTTGTTTGTAGGCGACAGTATTGCGGGACTTCTTCGCACTATTGAGTCCTGTATAATAGCCGTAGCCATTGCGGCGGGCTACTTTACCATCGCTCTGATTATGGGGGGTGCTATTGTATGACGGCTATTCAGTTAATTCAGATTATAACAGGAACGCTCGGTTCTCTTTGCTTTGGTGTGCTTTTTAATGTAAGGGGCAGAAGGCTGATTGCAGTAGCTCTCGGCGGATTTATTGCAAGTGCTTTGTATATTCTTTTTGGTATATTTATAGAAAGTGAGCCAATAGTATATTTAATAGTAGCGGGTATTGTTGCAACCTATGCGGAAATTGCCGCCAGGGTTATTAAAACTCCCGCCACACCTATAACCATTACGGCACTGATACCGTTAATCCCCGGCGGCTCCCTTTATTACACAATGGCATACGCCTTTGAAAGCGATTTTAATACCTTTCTTAATAAAGCGGTATCAACACTGCTTTTGGCGGCGGCGTTAGCGCTCGGCATTATAATAGCCACAGCAGTTTCGCGCCTTTGCTTTAGAAAAACAAAATAATTTTTAAAGGAGAAGAATATGGAAGTTTTAAAAAAGTATTTTCCCCACGCATTTAAGGCGGCAGACACAAACAGCTTTATAGTGTCGCTCATTGTTTATGCGGTAATCGGCATTATCGGCGGCGTAATTATCGGACTGCTGAAGGCACTTCCGATTGTTGGCATAATATTTAGCATTGTTGGTGCAGCATTAGAGCTTTATACACTTATAGGTGTAGTGCTTTCAATTCTCGTTTTTGTAAAGGTGGTAAAATAAAATTAAAAGGTACCGCCCCAAAATTTTGGGGCGGTATAAAAAACTCTTGCAATTGTACTATTTGTGTGATAAAATGTTTTCTCGTAAAGATAAATTAAATATTTGGGGCATTAGCGCAGTTGGTAGCGCATCACACTGGCAGTGTGGGGGTCAGGGGTTCGAATCCCCTATGCTCCACCAGAAAAACCGACTTGTTTCGACAAGTCGTTTTTTCAGTTATATTCGGCTTGCGGCGAGTTGTATTGCTACGCAGTGATATTTGGACTTCGTCCAAGTGATATTCGCTTCGCGAGTTTTAAGGCGAATATAATACCACTTCTGCAAAGCAGAAATATAACTATGCCGCAAGGCATAATATCACTCTGTTCTTTAGAACGGAATATCACTAAAAAACTTCTTCATTTCATCGGTATAATACTTAGGGGCTACGGGGTAGGAAAGGCCGTGGGCGGCGCCCTTTATTTTAATTAGCTTCTTTTTAGCAGTAACGGCTGAAAAGTTTAAATCGCTCATCTCACTCGGCACAAAATCATCATCTTCCCCGTGGTAGAAAATAACGGGGATTTTACAGTTTTTAAGCACTGATATTGGCGAGATTTCTTCTAAATCAAAGTGTCCGTAAATTTTAGCGCCGAGTCTTACAAACGGGTATGCGATACCCGCGGGCAGACGCATTCCTTTTATTACCTTTTTAATAATATCTTTAGCACTTGTGTAGCCGCAGTCGGCAAGCACGCCTATAACATTTGGCGGCAGTGGGGTTGATGCCGCAATGAGCACAGTAGAAGCGCCCATTGAAATACCCGTCAGAACTATTTTTACATCCTTACCAAATTTATCTATTACAAACCGGACCCATTTAAGACAGTCGCGGTATTCGTTTATACCAAAGGTGATGACATTACCGTCACTCTTACCACAGCAACGCTGGTCGACTATAAGCGCACTGTGGCCGACATCAAAGGCGCGGCGCATACCACCTGCCAAATCACGCTCGGCGCTTCCGCGGTAGCCGTGAAACATTATTTCTATTGGGGCGTTGGGAGATAATTCGTAATAGTTGCCGTAAAGCCTTAATCCGTCAAACGAAGTAATCATAAATTCTTGGTGGGGTGTGTTTTGTGTTTCATTAACCCACTTTTTTATGTTTTCCCTGAAATCATCATATTCGGGACCCGACAAAACATCCTTTGCCACCCGTATGCCCTTTCTCGTGGGAACATAAAAAGCCATTCTGAAACAAATGTATGAAATAATTAATATAAAAGCTATTATAACTGCTACAGTAATAAGAAAAAGTGTCATTTTAATATCACCCAAGTCAATTCTATATCAATATGTAAAAAGTTTCAAGTTTTTCTGTGCGCTTGCCTTGACTATTTTGCCGTGCGGCATTAAAATAAAACTGTTGTTTTTGAAAGGCTGGTGACAAGGGTGAAAACTAATGCATTCTGGTACAAACGCGGACTAAGGGACGGTATGCCTATTTGTATAGGCTATTTTGCCGTAGCCTTCGCACTTGGTATAACCGCAAAGAATGCAGGGCTTACGGCGTTTCAAGCGGCGCTTACGGCAATGCTTACAAATGCATCGGCGGGCGGCTATGCAGGCTTTACTCTGATGGCGGCATCGGCAACCTATGCCGAGATGGCGGTTATGCAGCTTGTTGCAAATGCAAGATACTTGCTTATGTCCTGTGCGCTTAGTCAGAAATTAGATGCTAAAACACCGCTTCTTCACCGTCTTATTATCGGCTTTGATATAACCGATGAAATTTTCGGAATTTCGGTAGCGGTAGACGGAAAACTTAATCCCTTTTACACCTTTGGCGCTATGACGGTTTCTATTCCCGGTTGGGCGGCGGGCACATATCTTGGCGTTGTTGTGGGCAATGTACTGCCTGTGAGTGTTGTAAGTGCATTAAGCGTTGGCCTTTATGGTATGTTCCTTGCAATTATTATACCGCCCGCGCGTCGCGACAAGGTAGTTGCCGTTTTAATTGCAATTTCCTTTGCGGCATCCTTCCTTGTATCACGGGTGCAGATTTTTGCGGTAATACCCGAAGGGGTACGCATAATAGCACTAACCGTTATAATTTCCCTTGCCGCCGCAATACTTTTCCCGAAAGGAGAAGAAGAAAATGCGGGGTAACACATACATTTATATATTAATAATGGCGGCGGTGACCTTTCTCATTCGTGTTCTGCCCCTTACATTAATAAGAAAAGAAATTAAAAACAAATTGGTAAAGTCGTTTCTTTATTATGTGCCGTATGTAACACTTGCGGTTATGACCTTCCCCGCCATAATTGATGCAACGGGAAGCGCCCTGTCGGGAATATTGGCTTTGGCGGTTGGCGTCGTATTGGCATATTTCGGGGCGGGTCTGCCTGTTGTCGCGGTGCTGTCGTGCCTTACGGTATTTGTAAGCGAACTTATTATTTTGTAAAATAATGTTAAAATTTTAATAAAGTATATTGATTTATGTTCTCGGTTAAGATATAATATATAAGGAAAAAATTGTATTTCAATATTTTTAATAGGAGTGTGCCTTAAATGACAAAAAACCCCACAGTATTAAAATGGCTTGAAGAAATGAAAGAACTCTTAAAGCCGGAAAAAGTTGTATGGATTGACGGAAGCGACGCTCAGCGTGATGAATTACGCGAATTAGCGGTAGCTCAGGGTGAGTTATACAAGCTTAATCAAGAAGAATTACCGGGTTGCTATCTGCACCGCACAAACCCCAACGATGTAGCCCGTGTTGAAGACCGTACATTTATCTGTACTTCTACCAAAGAAATGGCAGGTCCCACAAACAACTGGTGTGACCCCGCCGAAATGTACAAAAAACTTTACGACATTGCAAGAGATAGCTATAAGGGTCGTACAATGTATATTATTCCCTATTCTATGGGACCGATTGGCTCACCGCTTGCTAAAATCGGTATCGAAATTACCGACTCGGTTTATGTTGTTCTTAATATGCTTATTATGACCCGCGTATCTTCAAAGGTTCTTGAAGTGTTGGGCGATAGCAATGACTGGGTTCGCGGCTTACATTCACGCTGTGATGTTGACCCTGAGAAGAGATATATCTGCCACTTCCCCGAAGATAATACCATTATTTCGGTAAACTCGGGCTACGGCGGAAATGTACTTCTCGGTAAAAAGTGCTTCGCACTCCGTATTGCTTCCTTCCAGGGCTGGAAAGAAGGCTGGATGGCAGAGCATATGCTTATCTTGGGTCTCCAGAATCCTAAGGGTGAAGTTAAATATATCGCTGCTGCATTCCCGTCTGCTTGCGGTAAGACCAACCTTGCAATGCTTATTCCGCCCGAGTATCTTAAGGAAAAGGGCTATAAGGTTTGGACGGTAGGCGACGACATTGCTTGGATGCGAATCGGCGAAGATGGCAGACTTTATGCTATCAATCCCGAAAACGGCTTCTTTGGTGTTGCCCCAGGTACAAACGCTCACTCAAACTTCAACGCGCTTGAGTCTACAAAGAAGGACACTATCTTCACAAATGTTGCATTAGACTTAAACGATAATACAGTTTGGTGGGAAGGCCTTAATAAAAATCTCCCCGAAAATGCGCTTGATTGGAAGGGCAACAAATGGGATGCTGCTAAATTCAACAAGGCAGATAAATCCACCTGTGCTGCTCACCCCAACTCACGCTTTACAGCTCCCGCTGAAAACTGCCCCTGCATTTCTGATGAATTCAATAAGGGCGCAGGCGTTCCGATTTCTGCAATCGTATTCGGCGGCAGACGCGCTAAGTGCGCTCCGCTTGTATATCAGTCAAAGGATTGGGTTAACGGTGTATTCGTAGGCTCTGCTATGGCATCTGAAACAACCGCTGCGGCTGCAGGTGCAGTAGGTGTAGTTCGCCGTGACCCGATGGCTATGCTTCCATTCTGCGGCTACAATATGGGTGACTACTTCCGCCATTGGCTCGATATGGGTGAAAAGCTCGGAGATAAGGCCCCCAAGATATTTAATGTTAACTGGTTCCGTACCGATGACGAAGGCAACTTCATCTGGCCCGGCTTTGGTGACAATATGCGCGTTCTTAACTGGATTATTGACCGCTGCGAAGGCAAGGCAGATGCAGAAGAAACCGCAATCGGCTTTGTACCTAAGGCAGACGATATCGATACAACCGACCTTGATATTGACCGCGCTACACTCGAGGGTATATTAAAGGTTGATAAGGATGTATGGACTAAGGAAGCGGCAGAAATTGAAGAACACTATAAGAAATTTGGCGATAAGTTACCCGAAGAACTTAGAGTACAGCTTGAAAATCTTAAAAATGCGCTTAAATAAGGCAATATAACAAAAAGACGGTGAATTTTCACCGTCTTTTTAAATTTATTATAAAAAATATGGATTTATTTTTGTAAGGCACATATATTTGGTGTATAAAAAGTGCCCACTATACAAAATATATTGTATTTTGTACAATAGTGAAAAAAGCAATAAAAAAATGTAAAAAAATTTATTAAAAAAGTTTAAATATTTATGTTTTTTGGGGTTGACATTTTGTTTTTTTGGTAGTATCATAATGGTGTATAAATGTACTATGGAGGTAGTATCTTATGAAATCTGTTTTAAAGCAAATTTCCAAGAAGACCGTTTCAGTAGTACTGGCACTTGCGGTAATAATAAGTTCACTAACCGTAATGAT
>JAZNRP010000004.1:0-90829 GCA_045590755.1 Acutalibacteraceae bacterium | reverse complement strand
GTACCTTAACAAATTTGCAGTAGTTCTTAATGATGTTACTGCAGAAAATATGCCTGAATTGACTGAAACAAATATTTCTATGTTCTATCCTGTTGCAAACACCAAGGCCAAACTTGATGACATGGTATTTGTTATAGATGGTGTAAAAGTTAATGGTAGCGAAATTGCATTCAATGAAGCTCGCAACAGCACATACGAAATAGTTAACGGCTATTTCTTAGCTTATGCTGCAGGTGATGTTACCTTAAACGGTACATACAACGGCGAAGCAGTTGAAATTCCTTATGGAATTCTTGAAAAAGGCTCTGTTACAGCACTTGCCTCTGAAGCATTTGCGGACGCTAACATGACAGTATCCCCGGTACTTTCGGATGAAACTGCATACACAGTATCTATTGATGAAACTGAAGCAGTAGCACTGAAATATGGTACACTCAAACTCACAGCTGACAATAAGGCTGATAAGAAGCTTGTTAATACTGATAAGTCAGGCAAGGTATATACATTCAATGTATTACTTCCTGAAACAATTAGCCTTTCTGCAGAGTATACAACAACTGCTGACCGCGAAGCTTCACTCTATCTCTTGGGTGCAAGCGTAAGACAGAAATCAAACGAAGATACTGCAGGTATCAGGTTCATTACCCGCGTTCCGCAGATTAAGGAAACTGCTGAAGCTATAGGTACATTGGCAGACGGCTACACAGCAGTTGGTACACTCATTATTCCTGAATTATTAACAGACGCTCAGACAGTAGCTGAGATAGGTACTACAATTACTGCAGCAGACCTAATAGATGCTGAAGGCAATGCAAAAACCGATGTTACATTAGGTAAAAACTATGCTGCACAGAATATTAAGTTCAGCAATGTTAAAACCTTGACTGAGGCCTACTCTGATGTTGCTGCAATGCTTGTAAACATTCCTGAAAGTATGTATGGTGTTGATATTCTTGCAATTCCGTATATTATCTATGACGGAGATGTTATCATCCCTGAACTTACTGATAATTCTAAGTCCTACACAGATGTTCTTGATGCAGCTTATCCCGCAAAGATTGGCTCTAACTACGATAGTGACGGCGATTTAGTACAGGTATTCACTATGGTTGGTACCGACCACGATTATGACGGTAACGCTAATACAACTGCACTCTCATATGCTGTTGGTGATGAAGTTACCTATTTAGTAAAACTCGCAGGTCAGTACGATGTTACCTGGAATCTTACAAAGGGTGACACAACCGTTGAAAGCGGTACTATGACAGGCGACACATTGGTTGTTAAAACAACAATGACTGAAGCCGGTATAGCATATCTCAAGCTTACTGTTAAAACTGCAGGCGGTGGCACACTTACCTTCGCACAGGGCCAGACCACATTTGTTATTACTGCAGCAGCAGGTGTTGAAGATATAACAATGCCCGCACAGTACAAATTAAGTTCTAATGATGCGGTTGCACAGTATGCTACTTATGCTGATAACAATGCAACACGAGTTACTAATATTAACGCAGGTTTATCAAGCGCTGAATTCAGCGCTTGGTATGCAGGCGATAAGTCAGAACCCTTTGTATACAACAATCTCTTCTCAGTAACCTATGTTGAAACAGTAGGCAGTTACGATAGATTTGATGTTTTAGTAGCAACAGACGATACAATCGGTCTTGAGTCAACAAACGCTGAAGGCGTATTCGGTTACAACAACTACAACGCTCGTCCTGCTTCTTTTGTAATGTCAATTCCGACAGACATCAGCGGTACAGTTAATGTAAGAGCAAGCTTCCAGGCATACGGTAGCAGCAGTGGTTCTTACAACAACTACGCTAATACCGTTTCAATTGGACTCAACTCACACGGTATATTAAACAGACAAGATAGTGCATATTACAACAATCTTGAAACTGTACACTGGACAGAGGGCGGCACAAAGAATGCTATAATCGAGTCGAGTGCAGAAGGTGCATACGGTGCTTATGAAGATGGCGTAATCAACAGAGATTACTTAGCAATGCAGTTTGCAGAAGGTCTTGCAAATACGCTTGGCACCTTGGGCAAAGTTACTGTAGACGGCGGCTCAATGGGCGGCTGGCAGGCGATGCTGGTTGCAGCAGCCGATAAGGCAGTTACAGCAGCTAATGTATCTTATCCGTGGCTTAGCGGTATGGATACAGACGGAACAGGTTCAACCGACGGTGTACAAGACGGTTGGTATCCGCAGTATGTTGCAGGCACTACCGATTATAAGATTAAGTACTTGACAATCAATGCTGCTCAGGCCATCAATGCATCACTTAGTAGCCGCAACTTCAACCTTACAATGAGTATTGGCCTTGCAGACCTTATATGTCCTGTACAGACCACAATAGCTGTTTACAATGAGCTTGATTGTGATGCTACACTTAAGTGCTATCAGTATGCACCGCATGGTATCTATGACCATGCTGCTATAAACAACGAATACACCTTTACTATGAGTAAAGCAGCACAATAAAGAAGGAGGAATAAAAGTTATGAAAAATTACGAAACTCCGGAATTAATTGTAACCGAGCTTGACTTAGAAGATGTTGTAGCAACAACCTTCAAAGAAGGCGAGGATGGTTCGGCAGACTGGATGGGCGGTTGGACATCAGGTATCAACGGCTTAAACTAATTAGCCAATTAAAAAAGAAGACTCGATGAAAATCGAGTCTTCTTTTTTTGCATAATAAAAAGTTCTTCTATCTCCCACACTTCCTAAAGAAGTTTCTTCCAATTTCTTTTGTCGCACACCATATATAACTGAGGCACACTCCCTTACAGTGTGTGCCTCTTCGGTATCTTCTTTTTAGTTTTACTTATGTTTATAGTTTTTATAGCAAAAATCAAAAATTTCTTTTTTAACAGCACCAAAGGACTTATCTTTGTGGTGGATAAGGTAGGAATTTCGCGTAAATTCGTAATCAGAAACGGTTATTTTGCGAAGTATGCCGCTACTTAACTGGCGGGCGAGTAACGCTTCGGGCATAATGGTTACACCTAAGTTTTGCGCGGCGGCAGAGATTAGTGCCTGGTTACTTATAGATTCCATAACAGGAGTTACAACCATATTTTCAAGAGCAAAGATATGGTCTAAAAACTCACGCGATACACTTTCGTCTTCACGCAGCAGCAGGTCATACTCGCAAAGCTTTTTTAGTGTTACTGTGTCGGGCATATTATATTTTTTTCCGCATACAGCAATTAAAGTGTTGCAGTCAACAAGGCGGGATTTTATATTTTGATTGGATGGCTTGCCTTGAATAAAGGCAAAATCAAGCGTGCCATTTAAAATTTTATTCTCTATTATTGAGGTTTGGTTAATAGAAATCTGAAAATCTATACCGGGAAAGTTTTCTTTAAGATTTCGTAAAAGCCGAGGTAACTTTTGCTTACCTATAGTAAGTGACGAGCCTATTTTTAAAAGCGGATTTTTTGAAGAATTACGCGCTTGTTCTTCAAATTCGTTAAAAGCCGAAATAACTTCTTGCGCTTTTATGAGCAGGCTTTTGCCTTCGTCGGTTAAAAACAGTCGTTTATTAATACGTTCAAACAATTTCACATTGTAATTTTTCTCAATTTCGGCGATAATATTACTGACGGCAGGCTGGGCAATGAAAAGCTCTTCGGCAGCCTTCGTCATATTGCTGTGCTTACAAACGCATATAAAAACCTTAAGATGCCGTATAGTCATAGCAAACTCCCTTATAATAATTTCCATAACTAAAATATATGAACTTTATAATATTATACTATTTTACTTATTAAAAGTCAATTGGTATAATTAGCCTTGTAAGAAATGAAAAGGAGAAAAAATATGGTATCTTCAGGAGAAGTTATGCAGTTGATTGAGAGCCTTATCTGGCTATTGGCAGGTGTCGGTGTATTCATAGTTGGTATGAATTTTATGGGCGACGCCTTGGAAAAAAGCGCAGGTTCGGGAATGAAGCGCTTGCTTGAAAAAATCAGTAATAATCGTTTTTCGGGCGTTGGAATTGGCGCGGGCGTAACGGCAATTATTCAAAGCTCGTCGGCAACATCGGTAATGGTTATCGGTCTTGTAAACGCAGGTGTTATGACGCTTATGCAGGCAACCCCAATTATTATGGGAGCGAATATTGGTACAACCATTACGGGTGTATTGGTAGCTTTAAAAAATGATTATTTTAATATGGCAATGTACCTGCTTGCCTTTGCAGGTGTTATGATGGGCTTTTTCAAAAAGGAAAAAGTGAAAATTGCAGGTAGTCTTTGTTGCGGTTTGGGACTTATTTTCGTAGGCCTTGAAGTAATGAGCAGCGAGCAAGCATTCGGAAATCCGCTTGTTGAAGGTATGTTTACAGATATATTCCAAAGAATAGATTTTCCGTTGCTTTTAATCTTTGTGGGTGTTATCTTTACCGCCCTTATTCAAAGCTCGTCTGCTGCTACAGGTGTTGTAATTACAATGGTAGGCGCGGGTGTATTACCGCTTGATATGGCGCTATTTATCGTGCTTGGTGCAAATATCGGTACCTGTGTAACCGCATTGCTTGCATCGGTTGGCGCTAATGCCAATTCAAAGCGCGTGGCTCTTATTCACTTTACCTTTAATACAATCGGAACAGTTATTTTTGCAGCAATAATTTGGGTATTCAAGGAGCCAATGGTAAATCTTTTGGTTTCGCTCTTCCCGGGGGATGACCAAATGTCACTTCAGATGAGAGTATCCGCTTTCCATGTTATATTCAATGTTACTACCACCTGTGTTTTGCTTCCGTTTGTAAAGCATTTAGTTAAGTATTCCTGCGCAGTTATTAAGGATAAAAAGGAAACCGGAGAAGCGCTTGCCCTTAAATATGTTGACGACAGACTGTTAACAACACCGCCTGTTGCACTTATGCAGGTTAAGAAAGAAATTGAATATATGCTCACACTTGTAGAGGAAAACACAAGGCTTTCCTTTGCCGCTATTGATAACGGCTCTATAGAGCACGGCGAAACCGTTCAAAACAATGAACAGGTTATCGACTACACTAACCGCGCTTTAACCCAGTTTTTAATTAAGTTGTCGGCTAATGTGGAGGAAAGCGATGAAAAAATAATAGGCACATATTTTCATGTTCTCAACGACCTTGAGCGTATCGGCGATAATGCTGAGAATTTCCACGAAATCGGTGTAGAAATGCTTAATAAGAATATAAAGTTTTCCAATAATGCGCGCAGCGGTATTACTGAAATGCGTGAAAGCATTATGCAAATGTTTGCTATATCTAAGGATGCTTTTGTAAACTTAAATAAAGATGAATTACCCAAGCTTGCTGTTTTAGAAGAAACGGTTGACGGCAAGAAAAAAGCATTTATAGCAAGCCACTTTGCACGTCTTGCCGAAGGTAATTGCAGCGCCGATGTAAGCCCTTATTATTCATCAATAATATCGGGTCTTGAGCGTGTTGCCGACCACCTTGTAAATGTTGGTTTTAGTATTGTAAATCCTACCGGTTCTCAAAAAGCAGATGCATAAAACACACTTTAAAGTAATACCATCTCAAAGATAAATATAATAAGTGATATTGTGAGACGGGTCTCACAGGGGTATTTTGCCTTGCGGCAAGCAAAAAACTCGCGTGAAGCGCAAATATAACTGAGGCACACTTCCTTACGGAGTGTGCCTCAGTTATAGTGTTTTTTAACAGTTATTTTTCTACGGGGGTGTTGCCTTCTTCTATAACCTCATAATCGCCCGATAGCCACCAAGCGCCAACTTCATCTATTTGCGACTGGGTGTATTTTTTACCATTGACAGTTGCAACAATTTTATGACTGTAATCCCATTTAGGCTTAAAGAAAATGAAGAAAATTAAAAGCAATACTAACAAAGCAGCTAATACAATACCTGTAATAGCGGATGCTTTTTTATGAGCTACAATAAAACTTAAAATTTTTTCTACATACTTTTTCATATAATCACCAAGTAAAGTATAACTTATTTGCTATAAAAAGTCAAGGTGGCGTTGCGGTTGACAGTGGGGTTACAAAATGGTATATTTAAGTTAGAAAATTTATCAAAATTTTGTCGGGAGAAAATATATGAAAACAAAGCTTACAAGTAAATTCTGGGTTGTGTTGACGCTCTTTAGTCTTATGGGGCAGATAGCGTGGGTTGTTGAAAATATGTACTTTAATGTATTTATTTACAACATGTTTTCGGCATCTGCTTCTGATATTGCTTTGATGGTGGCCGCAAGTGCCGTAGCCGCCACACTGACAACCATATTTATGGGCGCTTTGTCTGACCGCATAGGAAAACGCAAAATTTTTATTTGCGGCGGTTATATTTTATGGGGCGTGTCTATTCTCTCATTTACACTTGTCCGCATAGATTTGATAAGTAAAATAGTGCCATTGACGGTATCTGCCGCGGCGGTGGGCGTATCACTTACCATAATACTTGATTGTGTTATGACATTTTTCGGCTCAACCGCCAATGATGCCGCCTTTAATGCCTGGCTTACCGACTCTACCAACTCTACCAACCGCGGTGCCGCAGAGGGTATAAATGCTATGATGCCGCTTGTGGCAATCTTAGCGGTATTTGGCGGATTTATGGCATTTGATTTGAAATTAGCGTCAAGCTGGTCGGCTATTTTCACAATTATCGGCGCACTGACAATATTTGTCGGCGTACTCGGTTGCTTTATAATAAAAGAAACACCTGTATCACCGTCAAAAAACGGGTACATACAAAACATTCTTTACGGCTTTCGTGTATCAACGGTGCTTAAAAATAAAGCCCTTTACAAAAACCTGTTTCTTTTTGTCATTTTTAATATTGCAATACAGATTTTTATGCCCTATTTGATTATATACTATGAAAAGTCGCTCGGTATGGCAGACTATGTATTTATAATGGCGCCAGCTATTATTATAGCGTCGATTGTAACGGCATTCTGGGGGCTATTTTACGATAAAAAAGGCTTTCTTTTGTCATCCTACATATCGGTTGCGGGTCTTATTGCAGGATTTGTAATTTTATATTTATTTAAGGCTAAATTGCCCGTATTTATAGGCTCATTATTTATGATGTGCGGTTATCTTTCAGGTATGGCAGTATTCGGTGCAGCAATACGCGAAAACACACCACGGGGCAAATCGGGAAGACTGCAGGGCATCAGAATTTTCTGTCAGGTATTATTACCGGGTGTTATCGGCCCGTTTATTGGTAAAACGGTGCTTCGGAATGCCGAAACAATAAGAAACAGTGACGGTACGGTGTCATTTTTGCCTAATCAAAACATATTTTTAGCCGCACTTATAGTGACTGTGTTATTAGCGTTGCTTATGTTTTTATTTAGCGAAAGAAAAAAGCCGCGCATAAAGGAGCTTACAACTCCATTTGAAAAAGATGCAGGCGAAATACCGCTGCCTAATTATCCACGACCACAGCTCGAAAGGGATTCCTACCTTTGCCTTAACGGCAAGTGGAATTTCAAAGTGGAAAGAAAAGGAAAAGAAATATACTCGGGTAAAATTTTGGTGCCGTTTTGTCCCGAATCGAAAATGTCGGGCATTGGAAAGTCCTTTAAAAGAGATTCGTTGTATGTTTACACTCGCCGTTTTACTATACCTGATAATTTTATAAAAGACCGAGTGATTTTGAATTTCGGCGCGGTTGACCAAACGGCAGAGGTGTATATTAACGGCAGCTTTGTAGGTAAAAATACAGGCGGTTACCTGCCCTTTGGCTTTGATATTACAGATTATATCAATAAAGACGATAACATCATAAGGGTTGAGGCGACCGACCCACTCAACATCAATTTACCCTACGGAAAGCAAACACTTTCACGAGGCGGTATGTGGTATACGGCTGTTTCGGGAATTTGGCAGACGGTGTGGCTTGAAAGTGTACCCAAAAGCCATATAACCGAAATTAAGGCAAATTCTTCTCTTTGCGGTGTTACCCTTAAAATAAAGGGCGGAGAACAAGAAAAGAACATTAAAATTATTACACCTACGGGGGAAAAAGAATATACCTTTATGGGTGAAGATTTTGAATTGGAAATAGATAATCCTATACTCTGGACGCCCGAAAACCCGTATATTTACCGTTTTACGCTACAGTCAGGCGAAGATACAGTAAACTCCTATTTTGCATTACGCACTGTAACAATTGAGAAACAAGGAGATAAATCCTTTATTGCGCTTAACGGCAAGCCGTATTTCTTTAACGGACTACTCGACCAAGGCTATTTCAGCGACGGTATATTTACCCCATCAACCTATGAGGCTTATAAAAATGATATTTTAGTGGCTAAAAAGTTAGGCTTTAATATGCTTAGAAAGCACATAAAAATTGAGCCGCAGCTCTTTTATTACTACTGTGACATTTATGGCATTGCGGTATTTCAGGACTGTGTCAATAACGGAAAATACAGCTTTTTACGCGATACTGCGCTACCTACAATTGGCATAAAGCGCCGTAAAAAGCCAAGGGTATCGGATGATAGAAAGACTTATTTTTTTGAATGCGCAAAGAGCATGATAAAGGCGCTTCATTCACATCCGTCGGTATGCTATTACACCATTTTCAACGAAGGCTGGGGACAGTACGACGGCACGCGCATCTACAGAGAGTTAAAGAAAATTGACCCTTCCCGTATTTACGATACTGCATCGGGTTGGTTTTACGAGCAAGAGAGCGATGTTGTGAGCGAGCATATATATTTTAAGCCTTTAAAATTTAAGAATATATCGTGTGATAAACCCTTAGTGCTTTCGGAATTTGGCGGTTATTCTTATAAAATACCCGAGCATTCCTTTAATTTAGATAAAACCTACGGCTACAAAAAATGCGCCACGGCAGAAGCTTTTGAAAGGGATTTAATGGATTTATACGAAAAGCAGGTTTTACCCGCAATAGACCTGGGTCTTAATGCCATCGTTCTTACTCAGTTAAGTGATGTTGAAGACGAAACAAACGGTATTTTAACCTACGACCGACAGGTAGTAAAATTAAGCGACACCGCATTGCTCGGCGTATTTAAGAAGATAAAAGCAGAGTTTGAAAAAACATCGCAATAATTCCTATTTGAATAATAAATAAAAATCCCGTCAGTTTTACCTGACGGGATTTCCTTTGTGTAAGCTAATATTAATATGCAATACCCTGAGCAATCATAGCGTCGCAAACCTTTTCAAAGCCTGCAATGTTAGCACCTGCAACAAGGTCACCATCCATACCGTACTTCTTAGCGGCATCGAAGGAGTTTTTGTAGATGTTCTTCATAATCTGGTGTAATTTAGCATCTACTTCTTCTTCGGTCCAACCGTAGCGCATTGAGTTCTGGCTCATTTCAAGACCTGAAACCGAAACGCCGCCTGCATTAACCGCTTTAGAAGGAGCAACGATTACGCCGTTTTTCTTAAGGTATTCAACAGCTTCGTTGGTTGTGGGCATATTGGAAACTTCAACATAGTACTTAACGCCGTTAGCAACGATTTTTTCTGCTTCTGCCATACCAACTTCGTTTTGTGTAGCGCAAGGCATAATTATGTCTGCTTTAACGCCCCACGGCTTTTGGCCTTCGAAGTAAGGAACGCCGAACTTATCTGCATAATCCTTAACCTTATCACGACCCGAAGAACGCATTTCAAGCATAAAGTTGATTTTTTCTTCGGTGTTTACGCCGTCTTCATCATATATGTAACCGTCAGGACCTGAAATGGTAACAACCTTACCGCAAAGTTCTGCAACCTTTTTAACTGTACCCCAAGCAACATTACCGAAGCCCGAAACAGCAAAGGTTTTGCCCTTAATATCATCGCCGAAGGATTTGAGCATTTCTTCTGTGTAGTAAACTGCGCCGTAACCTGTAGCTTCAGGACGGATAACAGAACCGCCGTATGACATACCCTTACCTGTAAGAACGCCTGTAAACTCGTTACGAAGACGCTTGTATTGACCGTAGAGATAGCCGATTTCACGAGCGCCTACACCAAGGTCGCCTGCGGGAACATCGGTATCTGCACCGATGTGTTTACTGAGTTCTGTCATAAAGCTCTGGCAGAAGCGCATAACTTCGCCGTCCGACTTGCCGCGTGGGTCAAAGTCAGAACCGCCCTTACCGCCGCCCATAGGAAGACCTGTAAGGCTGTTTTTAAAGGTCTGCTCAAAACCTAAGAACTTAATAATAGAAGCATTTACTGTTGGGTGGAAACGAAGACCGCCCTTGTACGGACCGATAGCAGAGTTGAACTGTACACGGTAACCGCGGTTAACCTGTACTTGACCTTTATCGTCAACCCAGGAAACACGGAAAGAAATCATGCGTTCCGGCTCAACCATGCGTTCAAGGATGCCGTTAGCTTCAATCTTGGGGTTTGCCGCAACAATCGGCTCTAAAGAAACAAGCACTTCTTTTACTGCTTGTAAAAATTCAGTTTCCCCAGGATTTCGCTTGCAAACAGTGTCATAAACTCTTGACAAATATTCGCTTTTAAACATTTTTTATTCCTCCAAAAATATATTTATTAACTTGCTGCTTAATTTTAAGTAGAACAAGAAAATATCTGACTAAAAACTACGGGAACTGCCGCCCCCTGAAAAACCTCCGCCGCCTCCCGAGAAGCCACCGCCACCGGAAAATCCACCGCTGGAGCCACCACCCGAAAAACCGCCGAAGCCGCCACCGCCAAAGAATATTCTGCGGCGTAAAAACGGTGGGCTTTTAAAGAATAGAAAGATTATAATTATTAGTATGATAACAAATATTATTATATCAGTTGTTGCTAAATCTTCCGTTACGGGCTCATAATCTTCGTCAGGGTCGAGACCGTATTCTATATAAATTTCATTAACCAAAGAATTGTGTACGGCGGTAAGACCTGATGAAAAATCATTATTCGAAAAATATTCCATACCGTAGGTATCAAGTATTCGGCCGGTTTTACTGTCGGGCAATGCGCCTTCAAGGCCTGAGCCTACTTCAATACGAACTTTACGTTCATTTACGGCTAAAATAAGTAATACGCCATTGTCTTCATCTTTATCGCCGATACCCCACTCATGTGCAAGACCTATTGAGTAGTCGTTTATGTCCATACCGTCAAGCGTCTGTACCGTTACAACAACCACCTGTGCGTTGCAGGCGTTATCAAGGTTTGCGGATTTTTCATTTATAGTTTCTTCATCAGCAGTATTTATGACCGATGCAAAATCATTGGCATAAAAGTTAGTGGGACGCGGAAAATCTGCCGCAGAAACCGAAACGGTAAAGAAAGACAGAATTATCAGTAATGCGCTGAAGACATTAATAAATCTTTTCATAAAGTTTATTAAAAGTTAACCTGCGGGGCATTTTCACTGCCTGGCGCGGCTTCAAAAAGTTCTGCTTTCTCGAATCCGAACATACCTGCTAAAATACTTGTCGGGAATTTACGGATGGAAACATTAAAAGCAGTTGCTGTTTCGTTATACTTAATTCTTGCCTGGGCAATACGGTTTTCTGTACCGGCTAACTCATCTTGAAGCGCAATATAGTTCTGACTTGCCTTAAGGTCGGGGTATGCTTCGGTAATGGCATTAACCCAGACAGAAATGGCACTGTCCAACTGTTCACCCGCTTTTGCGGCTTCTTCAGGACTTGCGGCCGATTTCACGGCGGCACGTGCATTTGTAACTGCGGTTAAGGTTTCCTGCTCATAATCCGAATAACTCTTAACAGTGGCTACGAAGTTAGGAATCAAATCAGCGCGACGCTGAAGCTGTGTCTGAATATCGGCGTAGGAAATTTTAACCGATTCTTCTGCTTCAACAAGCGAATTATAACTGCCGATTACCGAACACGCAACAATTATAAGAACAAGAACGATAATACCTGCAATAATTAAACCCTTATGTTTTTTCATATAAACACCTTCTTATCAGTTGTTTTTTTCGTATATAAGACGAAGTCCGTCAAGTAAAAGATTTTCGTTATAAATGATATTTCTTTGACAGTGCTGAACAATTTCTCTTGAGAGTCCGCCTGTGGCTACAACTGTAATTTCTTGACCTAATTGCTCTTCGATACGGTCTATCATTCCGTCAAGCATTGCTGCAGTACCGAGCACAAGGCCTGAGCGCATACAGTCGGCAGTATTTGTGCCGATTACCTTACCCGGTGACTCAATACTTACAGCGGGTAACTGGGAGGTGTTTTCGGTAAGCGCTTTAAGCGTTAAATTAACGCCTGCCGCAATAGCACCGCCAAGTAATGCGCCGTTTTTATCAAGTACTGTGATGGTGGTGGCCGTACCCATATCAATTACAGCACAGGGCATAGTGTATTCATGCAAGGCACCAACGGCACCTGCAACTAAATCGGCACCGAGTTGCGCGGGGTTATCGATTTTTATATTAAGGCCTGTTTTAACACCGGGGCCAAGCATTACCGGTACAATGTGGCAAAGCAGAGAAATAGCACTGCTGACAGATTTACCCACAGACGGCACAACCGAGCAAATAATAGCATCCTCAATTGTTTCGTGACGGCAACCGTGCAAAAACAGAATATCTTTAATATCAATGGCGTACTGGTCGGCAGTACGGCGGGTATCGGTTGAGAGTCGTGCCGTAAAAAGCAAAATCTCTTCATCATAAAGACCGAGAGTAATATTGGTATTACCTATATCTACCGCTAAAAGCATATTGCCACCGCCTTTTTATATTAATAAAAAAATTATAACATTAGAAGCCGTTAAAATCAATATTTTAGAGTTAAAAATTACAAAAAATACCGATGTTTTTTCAAAAACACAACAAATTGAGATAAAATTAGGTTGACTTAAAAGAAAAATACTGTTATAATATGGTGTACTGTCGATAAATATCGGCAGAATCCTTGCCTTGTTTTGTGAGCAAGGCCAAAAGTCCATAAGGAGGTGCAACGAATGGTTACAAATAAGTATGAAGTAGCTATGGTTTTCTCTGTAAAGTCAGGTGACGAAGAAGTTAAGGCTTTATTGGAAAAATTCCAGGCTTTGATTGCTGAAAACGCAACCGTTGAAAATGTTGACGATTGGGGCAAACGCAAGCTTGCTTACCCGATTAACTACGAAACAGACGGTTACTATGTTTTCACAACCTTTACTTCTGCTCCGGAATTCCCGGCAGAGCTTGAACGCGTAGCAGGTATTACCGATGGCGTTCTTCGTGTAATGGTTATTAAGAAATAACGGAGGAAGTTTAAATGTTTAATTTAGTTGTTTTAACCGGCAGACTTACTGCTGACCCCGAACTTCGCTATACCGGTAACAATACACCGGTAACATCTTTCTCTATTGCAGTTAATCGCCGCTATAAAGCAGGCGAAGAAAGTCAGGCAGATTTTATTAATATAGTAGCCTGGCGTCAGACAGCTGAATTTATTACAAAATATTTCAGCAAAGGCAGTATGATTGGTATTGAGGGTTCTATTCAGACTCGTAGATATGTTGATAAAGACACAGGTAAAAACAGAACAGCTTTTGAAGTAATCGCTAATAATGTTCAGTTTGTTGAATCAAAGCGTGATTCTTCCGGTGCTTCTGCAGAAGCCGCTCCGTCATTCAGCAATGCCGCAGGCAACGAGTTTATCGAAATTGAGAATACCTCTGACGATGATTTGCCCTTTTAAATTAAATTAGGAGGCAGAGATAATGGAAAAGAACGAAAAATCTCGTGTTAGAAAGCCACGCAGAAAGGTTTGCCACTTCTGTGCAGACCGCGTGGAAGTTATCGATTATAAGGATATAGCTTGTCTTCGTAAGTTTGTTTCTGAACGCGCTAAAATTTTACCGCGTCGTGCAACAGGTACCTGTGCCGCTCATCAGAGAGAACTCACAACCGCTATTAAGCGTGCCCGTCAGGTAGCTCTTATTCCTTATGTTAACGATTAATAGTTAATGTATAACCCCAGACCTTTTGGTCTGGGGTTATTTTTATGCCGTAAATTTCATATAAAATAGTAAATAAAAATATGGGGGAGTTATTTTGAACAGTCCGCAAAATATAAACGAAATTATGAAGGCGCTATCAAAAAACGGCATAGATAAAGAAAAAATCAAGAAAGGCAATGTTGATGATATTGTATCGTCATTATCAGCCGAACAACAAAAGAAACTAAACGGTATTTTAAGCGATAAGGAGAAAACCGAGCAGATATTATCAAGCCCTGCTGCAAGGCAGTTAATAAAGTCGCTTCTGGGGGACCAAAATGGATGATTTAAGCGAGAAAATATCACAGCTACTGAGTGACCCTGACGGTATGGCGCGAATTCAGCAGATGGCAAAATCAGTGCTTGGCGAGACAGAAAAAACGGCGCCTGCCGTACCTGATTTTGACATAGGTAAAATTATGCCGCTTATACAAAAAATGAATTCACGAAGTCCTGACAGTAGAACGGGACTGCTTTTAGCACTCAGACCGCACCTAAGCGAAAAAAGGCAGGAGCGTCTTGACCGCGCGGTTAAAATTTTACGGGTTATTGATATGCTGCCGTTTTTACAGGAAAGCGGTATGTTTAATTTATAAAGTGGGGAATGATTTATGGACAGCTTCACCGCCGAAGAGCTACGGCAGGCGGCAGATAGGGTGCGCGAAATGCAAAAACGGGCGTCGATAAGGACAAATTCGCCACCCAATAAAAAACCGCCTACAACGCAAAATTCAGAGCCTGTAATAGAAAAAACCACACTGGCGCCCAAAAGGAATTTGCTGGAGCTTATTAATTTTAAAAATATGGAAATTGATAGTGACCGCAGTCTGCTTATGGGCATTTTGCTACTGCTTACAAGTGATGTGTCAGACGAAATTTTAATGTTTGCGTTAATCTATATAATGATGTAATTTTTTCGACAAATAGTTACAATTTTTTAACTTTTGCGATGCATTAAATGGATTATGTAAACTGCCAAAACCTATGCAGGTTATTAAAGTTATCAACCGTTTAATACACAAATCAAGGCTTTTTGGGGCTTAAAATGGCTTGAATTCGTTTAAAACTGTTGATAATTCGGTGGAAAACTCTAATATTATTATATGCAAAAATAATATGAGATAAATAATTATGTAAATTAAATTAAGGTTACAAATCTCTGTTTCTGCAAAAAAACATTTACTAAAACCGCAAAATATAGTATAATATAAATAAATTCCGAGTAATGTAATTAAAAAGATTATGGAGATTTTTTATGGGGATGTTAAAAAGATGCATTGTATTCGCATTTTGCATTATTTTATGCATTATGTTGCCAAACGGATGCAAGCAAAAAAACGAAATTCCTGATGCGTTTGATATAACTGATGAAGTGATTAGTTATTGTGATAAGGAAATCGACTGGACCCGATTAAACCAAAAAGATATACCCGTACATTTTGGGTTTTCAGCCGATAAGGTAACCGACCTATCGGTATTTGTTAACGATGCCGATGAGTATTACGATACGGTAGCAACCTTTACCTTTAGCAGCGCAGATGACCTAAACGGTGTTATAGAAGCACTGAATAAGAGTATGAGTAGCGCGGCAGAGTCTTTTAAAAACATAAACGAGCAGGAAGCACAGAAAATTTCTAAAAGGCTTGTTTTAAGACAGGAAAATACGCTTGTAATTGTGGTATCAAGCAATTACGAAAAAATTGAAAAAATGCTTAATGACAAAGGATTTATTTCGGTAGCGAAATAGTATCATCCCCGACGCTAAAAAGCGTCGGGGATTTTTATAGATAAAAAACAGCACCCACTTTTGTGAGTGCTGTAAATTTTGATAATAAAACAATTATCTCTTGGAGAACTGCGGTGCGCGACGAGCGCCTTTGAGACCGTATTTCTTTCTTTCCTTCATTCTCGGGTCACGAGTTAAGAAGCCTGCCTTCTTAAGCTCTGCACGAAGCTCAGCGTTGAACTGAAGAAGTGCGCGTGCAACACCGTGACGGATGGCACCAGCCTGACCTGTAACGCCGCCGCCGTTTACACGGCAAACAATATCAAACTTGTCAGCAGTACCTGTAAGGTTAAGCGGCTGACGAACGATGAGCTTAAGTGTTTCAAGACCGAAATAATCGTCAATATCGCGGTCGTTAATGGTTACTTTACCTGTACCATTGTAGATACGCACACGGGCAACAGAACTCTTTCTTCTGCCGGTACCGTAAAAATAAGGCTTTCCTTCAAACATTATTCTGTCTCCCTTCCTTAATCTTCAATTTTTTCAGGCTTCTGAGCTACCTGAACATAATTTTCGTCAGCATATACATGAAGACGGGTGAGCGCCTTACGACCGATTGTAGTATCGGGCACCATACCCTTAACTGCGAGTTCCATAGCGAGTTCAGGGCGGGTATTCATAAGAGTTGAATACTTAACTTCCTTTAATCCGCCAATGTAACCGGTATGACGACGGTAGAATTTCTGGTCAAGCTTTTTACCTGTTAATACTGCCTTTGCAGCGTTGATAACAACAACATGGTCACCACAGTCAACATGGGGTGTAAATTCAGGCTTGCCTTTTCCGCGGAGAAGGTCTGCAACCTTTGTAGCAGTACGGCCGAGCGGCTTGCCTGCTGCATCTACTATATACCACTTACGCTGTATGTCAGCAGTTTTTGCCATAAATGTAGACATAACATTACCTCCAATTTTTTTGTTTCGAGCCTTAGTATAATACCACATTAAAAACGAGATGTCAACACATTTTTTTGAAAATTTTAATTTAGAAACTCAAAACTCTTATTTACTCGATTTTTCTCCCATTTTCTCGCGAATGCTCGTTTGCAATTTTACGATTTTTATACAAAAAATAATGCTCCGCAGCGCATACGGAGCATTTTTTGTTTTATACTGAATATTTTTCCGAGTAGTTTTTAAACTCGCTTACATAATGTCCATCAGCACCCGATTTGATGGATTTTAGATATTTATGTGAATCCTGTTTATCGGCATGTAACTGAATTGTAGAAACTGCGATATTAGAGCAGTGGTCGGCAATTCTTTCGTAATTAGTAATTAAATCACTGAAAACAAATCCGAGTTCAACTGTACATTTGCTTTTCTGCAAACGCTGTATGTGGCGTTCGCGAAGGGTTGTTTTAAGGTTGTCAATTACTTCTTCAAGCGGTTCAACTTCACTGGCTACGGCAACATCGTCATTCTTGAATGATTCAACGGTCAAATCAAGAGTTTCGGTTGTAGCAGCTGCGAGTACTTTAAGTTCACCGTTGGCTTTATCAGAGAATGTAATTTTCTTATCAAATATTTCCTGTGCAGCGTCAACAATGTTAACGGCGTGGTCGGAAATACGCTCAAAATCGCCTATGCTGTGAAGCAGGCGGCCAACCTCGTGTGAGTCATCATCGCTTAAATCAACACCGCTTAATTTTACAAGATATGTACCGAGTTTATCTTCATAACGGTCGATGATACCCTCTGTTTCGCGTACTTTTAGGGCAGCTTCTGGGTTATAGTTGTTTATAAGCGCTACTGCATCGCGGAAGGAGTCGAGCGTAAGGGCGGCCATTTCCTCCACTCTACGCTTGCATTCGCCAACCGCAATGGAGGGTGTGGCAATAAGGCGCTCATCAAGAAATACTGTATGCTTGTCCTCAGCAGTTCCCTTATCGGGAACAACAACCAGACAAAATCTAACGATAAGCTTTTTAATTGGCAGGAGAATAATTGTGTTAATAGTATTAAATAATGTATGAACAATAGCAACTCCAACCATAGCGATTTCGGCACCTAAAATAGTAACGCCAAAAGCTCTCATAATATACATTAATATCATACAGAAAATTGAGCCGAAAACATTTACCGAGAAATGCATTACTACAACACGCTTAGCGGCCTTATTGGTGCCGATACTACCGATTAATGCGGTAACGCAGGTACCGATATTAGCACCGAGAACCAACGGAATTGCCATTTCCCAAGTAATACCGCCAGCCAGTGCCAACGCCTGAACAATACCGATGGTAGCGGCGGATGACTGAATAATACCTGTGAAAGCGGTTGAAATTAAAAGAGCTATAATGGGGCTTTTAAGTGTTGCTAAAAAGCTGTCAAATCCCGGAATGGTACGAACGCTAACCATAGAATCGCTCATAAGGTCCATACCGCAAATAAGTATTGCAAAACCAATGAAAATATTACCAAGTTGTTTTTTCTTTTCACTTTTTGAAATCATCTGCGCCGCAATACCGATAAATGCAAGCACGGGTGCAAAGAAGCTCGGATTTAAAAGTTCAACATACCATTTACCCTCAATTCCTGCAAGACTCAAAAGCCAGGCGGTAAGGGTGGTGCCCACATTCGAGCCCATTATAAGACCAAATGTGTTGTCGAAATTAAGAAGTCCCGAGTTTACAAGACCAATAAGCATTACGGTAAAGGCTGAAGATGACTGAATTGCAACCGTAACTCCAGCGCCTAAAAAGAAACCCAAAAAGTCATTTGCTGTAACCTTTTTCATGGTTTTTTCAAGGCCGCCGCCTGCCAATGTTTCAAGACCGCCCGACATAACATTCATACCGAAAAGGAAGAAGGTAAGTCCTAAAATAAGCGGAATTATCATACTATTAACAATTTCCATTTTATACCTCCGTAAAAACTATATGTTACGATAGGGATTGATATAACACAAGGGTCACTACAAATCTCTAACCGATGAATTATACTAATTAAAATTCTATTACTTTTTCAATGTACGCTTCAAGTTCGGTAATCGGAATGCGCTTTTGCTCCATAGTATCGCGGTCGCGTACTGTTACGCAGTTATCGGTTTCGGAGTCAAAATCGTAGGTGATACAAATAGGTGTACCAATTTCGTCTTCTCTGCGGTAGCGTTTACCGATTGAACCTGCTTCATCAAAATCAACCATAAACTTTTTAGAAAGTTTTCTGTAAATCTCCATGGCCGGCTCGCTAAGCTTTTTAGAAAGCGGTAAAACAGCTGCTTTATATGGTGCGAGTGCAGGGTGGAAACGCATAACTGTACGGGTATCGCCCTTCTCATCTGTTTCTTCATCATAGGCATCGCAAAGGAAGGCTAAGGTTACACGGTCGGCGCCCAAGGATGGCTCAACAACATAAGGGGTATACTTTTCGTTTGCTTCCTGGTCAAAATAGGTCATATCTTCGCCTGAGTGGTTTGTGTGCTGTGTTAAGTCGTAGTCGGTACGGTCGGCAACACCCCAAAGCTCGCCCCAACCGAACGGGAACAAGAACTCAAAGTCGGTTGTTGCTTTTGAGTAGAAGCAAAGCTCTTCTTTATCGTGGTCACGAAGTCTTAAATTCTCTTCACGGATTCCAAGGTCAAGCAACCATTTTTTACAGAAGGCACGCCAGTATTCAAACCATTCAAGGTCGGTACCCGGTTTGCAGAAGAATTCAAGCTCCATCTGTTCAAATTCACGGGTACGGAAAATAAAGTTACCGGGGGTGATTTCGTTACGGAAGGATTTACCTATCTGGCAAACACCAAAGGGTAACTTTCTGCGAGTGGTTCTTTGAATATTCTTAAAGTTTACAAAAATACCCTGTGCAGTTTCGGGGCGCATATAAAGTACAGAGGAAGAGTCTTCTGTAACGCCCTGGAAGGTTTTAAACATAAGGTTGAACTTACGGATGTCGGTAAAGTCGCCCGAGCCACAGGACGGACAGGTGATGTGCTTTTCCTTAATATAGGAAAGCATTTCTTCATCCGACCAACCTGCAGGGTTATCGTTTAAGTTGTTCTCTGCCGCAAATTCTTCAATAAGCTTGTCAGCGCGGTGTCTTGTCTTACATACCTTACAGTCCATAAGCGGATCGGAAAATCCGCCGAGATGACCCGAAGCCACCCAGGTTTCAGGATTCATAAGAATTGCACTGTCAAGACCTACAGTGTATTCGTTCTCCTGAACGAACTTTTTCCACCAAGCCTTTTTAACATTGTTTTTAAGCTCGGCGCCAAGCGGGCCGTAATCCCAAGAGTTTGCAAGTCCGCCGTAGATTTCACTTCCGGGGTAAACAAAACCGCGGCCTTTGGCAAGATTTACAATTTGTTCCATTGTTTTTTCTGTATTTTTCATTATATAAGCCTCCGTAAAAAGCATAATCTCCTACTATATAGTTTACAAAATTTAACTTAAAAAGTCAAATGAATATTGAAGACAAGCAGAAAATTTGAAAATCTTGACATATTTCGCGGCTTAATATATACTAATTAGTGTATAATAAACATATGGAGGGATTACTATGTCTTATAAATTACAGCTTCACGATATAGATTTTAAGGACTTTATCGAAGCGGTGGATGCTTGCCGCGGGGATGTTTTTCTTGAAACAGAAGACGGTGATATATTAAATCTTAAATCAAAGCTTTGTCAGATGATGGGCCTTGTAAACATTTTAAAGGGTGCCAGTGTGGCAGAAGCTACGGTTCGTTGCGCAAATCCTGAAGATGAAACACTGCTTTTTCGCTTTAATCTTTACGGCGAAAAGCCGCAAAAGAACGATTAAAAAAGGAGAAAAAAGAAATGGCAGAATTTTTAACATACAAGGGCAAGGCTCTGGTACGCCGTGGTGAAGAAATATACTATGGCAATATGGACGAAAAGTACATTATCAAGCTTGAAATTTTATCAACAAAAAAAGCGGGGGACATTACCACCGCCGATAAAATTAAGGTGTTACTTATGTTAAGTGATACAACACTGTCTGATAAGGAAAGAATAATTAAAACAAGTGAAAAGTCAGGGCTTTATGAAGCAATGGACATTGGCTCAATCTGGCTTGAAAGACAACTGCAGAAGGATGCATAAAAATAACCCCGATAGGAAAACCTATCGGGGTTATTTTTATGCCAAAAGTCCAAAATACAGCAGTACTGCGATACCCAAAGCTATTCTATAGTAGCCAAAGGTGGCAAAGCTGTTTTTCTTTATAAAGCCTAAAAGGAACTTTATAGCCACAATTGAAATAACAAAGGATGTTATCATACCGGCTGCGAGTACTACTATTTCGGTGCCTGTATATTCGAAACCGAATTTAAGTATTTTTAAAATACTTGCGCCGAACATTGTGGGAACGGCCAAATAAAAACTGAATTCTGCCGCAACGGTACGGGAAAGGCCTATAAGCATAGCGCCGAGTATGGTTGAGCCCGAGCGAGATGTACCCGGGATTACGGCAAGAGCCTGAAAACAGCCTATTAAAAATGCAGTTTTGTAAGAGAGTGTCTGCATAGTGGAAATTCTGGGCTGTTTATTTTTATTAAGCCATTCAATCACAATAAATGCAATACCGTACACAATAAGCGCCACCGACACAACGGTGGAATTAAAGAAAAGCTCATCAATTTTATCTTCAAAGGGAAGCGCTATTATTACTGTAGGAATACAGGCTACAACCACCTTAAGCCAGATACTCATTGAGCATTTTTTAACGCCTACAATGTTTTTAACATTGATAACGCCCGCACTGTCCTTACGGGTGGTAAGCGGCCATAGCTTATTCCAGAAAAGCAGAATTACCGCAAAGATAGCACCAAGCTGAATTACAACATTGAACATTTCCTTAAACTGTTCACTGGCATTAAGCTTTATAAATTCATCGGCTAAAATAAGGTGACCTGTACTGCTGATGGGAAGCCACTCAGTAATACCTTCGATAATACCAAGCAGTATCGCCTTAAAAACATCTATCATTAGTTATCAACTCCTAAGATATATTACCATAAGGTACATAAAAAGTAAAGAACTATAAAGAGCGGTACAGTTTAATGTATTCTCCTGCCGATTTTGCCCAGCTATTATCACATTCCATAGCGCGACGGCGAAGTATTGCCCAGCCGTCTTTGTCCTTGTAGCCGTCAAGGGAGCGTTTTACAGCATACATCATATCGTGGGCGTTATACTGCTTAAAGGTAAAGCCGTTACCCATATTATCGCCCGAATCCTTAATTGTGTCATTCAGTCCGCCCGTTTCTCTGACAATCGGCACTGTGCCATAGCGGAGCGCTACCATTTGTGCAAGACCGCAGGGCTCACTTTTACTTGGCATTAAGAAAATGTCAGCACCCGCATAAATCTTGTGGGCAAGCTCGGGTATAAAGCCTGTGCGGATGGCCACTTTGTCGGGGTATTTTTCTTGCATCTGGCGGAAGAAATTTTCATACTGCCACTCACCAGAGCCTAATATTACAAACTGAACATCGTTTTCAAGCAGCTCTTCGAAAATATGCTGAACTAAGTCCAGTCCCTTGTGTCCGACAAGTCGAGAAACTATACCTATAAGCGCAGTGTCTGCCTTTTTTGGCAGCCCCATTTCCTTTTGAAGCTCTGCTTTATTAACCGCTTTACCCGAAATATTATCGGCGGTAAAGCCCTCAAAAATCAACGGGTCGGTTTCGGGATTGTAAACATCGGTATCTATACCATTTACAATGCCTGTTAATTTATATGACAGGTGGCGAAGAATTCCGTCAAGCCCGTGCGCATAGTACGGGTCCATAATTTCGCGTGAGTAGGTGGGGGAAACGGTAGAAATCTTATCACAGGCTACAAGTGCGCCTTTGGTAAGGTTTACACAGCCGTCAAAATCAAGCACACCGTGCATATCTTCCGGCACACCCAGAACATCCCCCAAGAGCTCGTAACCGTATTTGCCCTGATACTGTATATTATGTATGGTATAAAGGGTTTTGATGTCACGGTAGAATTCGTTATCACGGTAGAACGCATTAAGGTAGATGGGTACCATTGCGGTCTGCCAGTCGTTACAGTGTATTACATCCGGCTTAAAGTCTATATGCGGTAAAATTTCAAGCACCGCGCGTGAGAAAAATGCAAAGCGCTCGGCATCGTCATAGTGGCCGTAAAGACCGTCACGCTTAAAGTAATACTCGTTATCAATAAAATAGTATATAACGCCATTCAGGTGCGCTTCAAAGATACCGCAATACTGCTTACGCCAGGAAACCGGTACGACAATGCTTGTTACAAATTTCATATTCTCGCGCAGTTCCGCCTTTATATCGCGGTACAGCGGCATAACAATTCGGCAACCGACAAGGCGGCGACGGAGTGCCTTGGGCAATGCGCCCGCAACATCGGCAAGTCCGCCCGACATAGCATACGGGTACGCTTCACTTGCTGCAAATAAAACCTTCATATTATATCTCTTTTCCTTTTCCTATAAAAATGTATCTTTCTTCTGTTCCCATTATATTAACGCCGCGGTTTACCTTAGCGCCCTTATCGGCAACTGTGTTTTTAATTACGGCGTTTTCACCTACATGTGTGCCCTGCATAAGTATACAGTTTTCCACCGTAGCACCCTTTTCCACCGTTACACCGCGGAAAATTATACTGTTTTTAACAGTGCCCTTAATAATACAGCCGTTACCTATAAGTGAGTTTTCGGCTACGGCACCGATAGTATAGCGTGTAGGCATATCGTCACGCGTTTTTGTGTATACGGGTCGGTCGGTATTAAAAAGCTCTTTTCTAACATTACTGTCAAGCAGTAATTTGCTTACCTTAACATATTCATCGGTACTGTCAATAACCTCGGCAAAGCCGCATACCTTGTAGGCGTACATTTTTATACTGTTTAGCTTTGGTATAAAAATATCGCGCGATAAGCTGACAGAGCTTTTTAGTGCGGCGGAAGAAATCCAGTCAATCAAGGTTTCTCTTTTAAGCACGAAAACATCAAGACTAAAATCTACTTCGCCAATTTCTGAGCCAGATACCTTAATATCGGTTACAAAGCCGTCGGCATTATTTGATAGCACCATAATGTCCTTGGCGTTTTCGGGTAATTTACCCGTCTTGTAGGCTACCGTAACATCGGCATTTTTCTCTTTATGCTGTCTTATTAAAGCCTCAATATCAATATTGCTTACAACATCCGCGTCACACATAACTACATATTCTTCGGTGCTACGCTCCAAAAATGTCATAATACCTGCCAGTGCATCAACATGGCCACGGAAGATATTCATTTTAGAACTGCTGTAGGGCGGGAGAATAAATATACCGCCGTTTTTACGGTCAAGGTCCCACGATTTACCCGAGCCTAAGTGGTCCATAAGCGACTGATAGTTTTTACGGGTGATAATACCAACCTTTGAAATACCTGCGTTTACAAGGTTGGAAAGCGAAAAGTCAATAAGTCTGTATCTGCCGCCAAAGGGGATGGATGCCATAGAGCGTTTGAGCGTGAGCTCACCCATTAATTCATCGTGTACATTGGCAAAAATGATGCCTAAAGCGCTGTTTGTAATCATATCTGCTCACCGTCCCCTACCTTTTCTGTTATCATTTTTTTAGCTCCGATTTTGGCGCTTTTCCCTATACTCAGATTATCTCCAACAACGGTAATTCCCCATTCATTACTGTCGGACAGGGCTTCGGGGCTCATACCGATTTGAGCATTTTCGCCCACAACCGCGTTTTCTGCGATTATTGAGTAGCGAACACTCGCACCCTTTTTAATTACGGCACCCGGCATTATAAGTGAGTATTCTACACTCGCGCCATCTTCCACCGTAACATTTTCAAAGAGTACCGAATAATCAATATTCCCGTATATATTACAGCCGTCTGATACAAGTGAGTTTTCCACATGCGCCGACGCTGCTATATACTGCGGCGGCAGACACTGTGTACGGGAATAAATTTTCCACTTGCGGTCAGATAGGTTAAGATTAATCTTGGGATTAAGCAAATCAAGGTTGGCATCCCAAAGGGATTCAACCGTTCCTACATCCTTCCAGTAGTCATCAAAGCGGTAGACCATAAGCTTTTCGCCGTTGTCTAACATTGTGGGAATTATGTCTTTACCGAAGTCGTTTGATGAGTTGGGGTTTGCTTCATCGGCCGTCAGATATTCTCTGAGCTTTTCCCATTTGAACACATAAATACCCATTGATGCCAGAGTGCTTTTAGGCACCTTTGGTTTTTCTTCAAATTCGTAAATAGAGCCGTCATCATTTGCATTCATAATACCAAAGCGGGATGCTTCGTCTATACTTACATTAAGCACGGCGATTGTTGCGGCGGCATCGGTATTACGGTGCTGCTCAATCATTTTCGAATAATCCATTTTATAAATATGGTCACCCGACAGTATTAAAACATATTCGGGATTATAACGCTCAATAAAATTCATATTCTGATAAATGGCGTTGGCGGTACCCTTATACCAATCACCACCCTTGCTTTTCTGATAGGGTGGCAGTACATGCACACCGCGGCCGAGACGGTCAAGGTCCCACGGTTTGCCCGAGCCTATGTAATCGTTAAGCTCAAGCGGTTGATATTGGGTTAGTACACCTACTGTATCAATACCCGAGTTTATGCAGTTGGAAAGGGGAAAATCAATAATACGGTACTTTCCGCCGTAGGGCACTGCAGGCTTGGCGATTTTTTGGGTTAAAACACCTAAGCGGCTACCCTGTCCGCCTGCCAGAAGCATTGCTACACATTCCACTTTTTTCAAAATTTCCATCTCCCTAATAAAACTATATCAAAATAATATATATTTATATATATTATATTTTACCACTAATTAGGGCAGTTTTCAATACATTATTTTGTGAAAAGTAAAATAAGGCAACTATTTTTGTGGTGTCGAATTTGGTAAAATTGCACAAAAAAGCACCGAATTTTGTTCGGTGCTTAAATATTTAGTCTTTTTTTAGTATTTTTTTTGTTAAATCAAATAACATTTTGTAGTTTATTAAAACGGTTAAAGCTAAGAATACAGTCTGCCAAATATACCAGTAAGGCACTTCGAGCAGCATTATAATGGTCTGTGCTAACATAACACAAGAATTTATAAATACAAGTGTGGTAGAAAAGTTTATGTCTTTTTCTTTCCGTTTAATATCTATGGCTCTGGCTAAATATACAACAAAATAGCTTACACAGGTTGCAATTGCGGCGCCCTGCGCGCCAAAGAAATAAATAAAAATGCCGTTTAGTATAAGGTTTATAGCAGCGCCCATTATAGTTGTAACAAGCGTTGCAATATTACGCTTTGCCGCTAAATAGATATTACCCATAAACACAACAAAGCAAGAGAACACAGTTGCAAAAATAAGCACGGGAATATATTGCCACGAGTCATAATAGCTGTCGGCTAACAATAATTTTGTTACAAGCTTTGATGCGAAAATGAGTACCGAGCCTACAACAAAAATTCCACCTTGGAAGGATTTGAAAATATCGGAATAAAATTCGTTTTTAGATGTGCTCTTATTCTCACTTACCGCAGAAATCTGCCAAGCATCAAGGAAAATCGCCGAAACTAAGGTTAAAATAGTGGGTATTTTATAGGCGGCGGCATAAAGACCATTTTCTGCACTACCTATCATATATTTTACAAAATATCTGTCCGATACATTGACAACCCACCACAGAAGTGAAGTTGGCATAAGCGGCAGAGAAAAGGAAATCATCCTTTTACATACGGCTTTATCAAGCGTCCTGAAATTCAGATTTTTATAAGCTCTGCTTCCGATAATAAGAAACAGTACCGACAGAAAATCTGCAATAATTATTGCCAGCATATACCCTAAAATACCCATTTTAAGCGGTATTAAGAATATGATTGTGAGCAGACAGGTCATAAAGGTAGAGAAAATACCGTCGGCGGCGTATAATTTCGGGCGGTTATCTGAGCGCACAAAGAAGCTGCAAACATGTCTGAGTGCCGACATAAGTATATGCAGATAAAAGACAAAAATATAATTCTTTAGGTCTTCTATCATCAAAACAAAGGGAGACAAAAGCAGTAAAAATCCGAAGCCTAAACCTACCGATAAAATACCTGTCGTGAATACATCAGACTGCTTGTACTCGTCATCCAATCCGAAGCGTATTACGGCATTGGTAATACCTAAAAACGCTATAGGTATTACAAGACTTGCGCTGTTTATTATTATATCAAGCAGACCAAACTCTGCCGTTGACATTGCTCGGCTATAGAAAAATACCATTATAAAGGAAAGTATCTTCGAGCCGAAGGTTCCTATGGCAAAAATAAGAGTGTTTTTTGCCAGACTTTTATACTTATTCAAATTTTTTACCTCCCGCTCCTACATAAATAACATTGTAAAAGCATTTAGGAATGCATAGAGAATGAAGCTTATAATCGTCGCCGTAACCAAAAAGGTAATTATTTATCTTGGCAGCGGTAAATTATAAAACCGACTGATTATAGCATCCATATAAAAACTTCTTAAAAAGTACTATACTATAAAAGTATACCATAAATGACTATTTAATTCAATATTATTAATAAAACCAGAATAAGCAAATTGTTTTATGAAGGCATACTATATTAAAATACAGTATAACAATTTCGTCTTTACAATTTTTTATTAGTGTGCTAAAATAAAGTTGCTACACGACAAACGAATAAAATCTACTACACGGTAAATACCTGTAAAAAGGTGTTTGTCTTTTTCCGTGTAGGGATTAGGTCGTGTAGCAACTTCCGAAGACTAAACACTTTTTTGGTGCGTTCTTTCGGGAGCGCACTTTTTTATTTACACGGAGATTTTATATGAGCAAAAAGAAAATGTGGACATATTTAATTATAGGTTTTATTTTGGTGTTTGTATGTGCGAGTGTACTTGTGTATGAATTGGGTTGTACAAACGAAATTTACAGAATAGAAATAAACGGCAGATGTATTTCTAATGATTCTGTAGGTAATGACTGGAGTAAGATATATACTATGGACGGTGCTACTATAGATAACAGTGTTCAGGTTATAGCACCAATAGACACTAAAACGCGTAAAACAGTTAAGGTGAAAATAACCGAGCGTGACAGTATTCCTGATATTGCTTCAGACGAGATTACTTTTTATTTGAAGGACTCGGAAGTCAAGAAAACCACCATAACCGTTACCGAGAAAAACGGCAGATACCGCGGAAATACTGCAGTGTGGGAGATAGAAGTTTCGGTAAAATTTATTAAGAAAACAATGAAAAAAGCATAAAATAACAGGTTGTCGAAAGACAACCTGTTATTAATTTAGTCTTCTTTAACAACCGCAATAGATAAATCATTAAGCTGGGCTGAGTCAACTGTACCGGGGGCTCCCGACATAAGCTCGGCAGATGTTGATACCTTCGGGAAGGCTATAACATCGCGGAGACTTTCGGCGCCGCACATAAGCATAACAAGGCGGTCAAGGCCAATACCCATACCACCGTGCGGCGGTGCGCCGTAGCGGTAGGCATCAACCAAAAATCCGAATTTAGCCTGTGCTTCTTCATCGCTAAGACCTAATGCTGTAAACATTTTCTTTTGAAGAACGGGGTCTGAAATACGAATAGAGCCTGATGATAATTCAACACCGTTAAGCACTAAGTCGTATGCCTTGGCAAATACCTTTTCGGGTGCAGTATCAAGATACTGAATGCACTCGTCCAAGGGAGATGTAAACGGATGGTGCATTGCATCCCATTTTTCTGTTTCTTCGTTATATTCGAAGAAAGGGAATTCGGTAATCCAAAGGAAATTAAATCCATCGGGGATTATATTAAGACGCTTTGCAACTGTAAGACGCAGAGCGCCAAGCACTGACAGCACAGTCTTTTTGCGGTCGGCGCAGATAAGCACAACATCGCCCTTTTCAGCACCTGTAAGTCGTATAATCTCTGCCATTTCACCATCACTCATAAACTTAGAGAAAGAGCAGGTGGGTGTGTCTTCAATCCAACGAATAAAGGCAAGTCCCTTAGCGCCGATGCCCTTAGCATCCTCTGTTAATTTATCGATTTCTTTTCTGGTGTAGGTCTCGGCAGCGCCCTTTGCGGTAATTGCGCGTACAGTACCGCCGTTTTTAACAGTATCGGAGAACACACCGAAGCCGCAGTTTTCTACAGCACCCGATATATCTACAATCTTCATATCAAAGCGGGTATCGGGCTTATCTGAGCCGTAATTTTCCATAGCGTAAGTATAGGTAAGACGCGGGAAGGGTGTTTTTATTTCTTTATTCAGAACTTCACCGAACAATCTTTTTATAAAGCCCTCGGCAATGCTGTAAATGTCTTCGGGTTCAACGAAGGACATTTCAAGGTCAATCTGTGTAAATTCGGGTTGACGGTCGGCACGAAGGTCTTCGTCGCGGTAGCAGCGTGCTAACTGCATATATCTGTCAAAGCCCGAAAGCATAAGCAGCTGTTTATAAAGCTGGGGCGACTGCGGAAGCGCAAAGAAGCTACCTGGATGAACACGCGACGGCACAAGGTAATCTCTGGCGCCTTCGGGTGTAGACTTAATAAGTGTGGGGGTTTCTATTTCTATAAAGCCGTTTTCATCAAAATAATCTCTTGTTACCTTTGCTATCTTGTGGCGAAGAAGAATATTTTGCTGAATATTAGAGCGTCTTAAATCTAAATAGCGGTACTTAAGGCGTATATCTTCCTTAGCACCCGTATCGGCTAAAATTTCAAAGGGCGGGGTTTCGCTCTGGCCTAAAACCTTAAGGCAGTTAACCTCTATTTCAATGTCACCCGTTGGAATATCGTGGTTGACAGAAGAACGGGCGCGTACAGTACCCTTTGCCATAAGCACATATTCACTTCTGACAGAAAAAGCCTTATCAAAAATTTCTCTATCCGTAGTATCATCAAACGCTAACTGCACAATGCCTGTGCGGTCGCGTAAATCTATAAATATAAGGCCGCCCAAATCTCTTTGGCGTTGCACCCAACCGGTAACAACAACCTCTCTACCTATATCAGCGGTACGCAAATTTCCGCAATAATCGGTGCGTTTCATACCGTCCATACGGTCAAGCTTCATAAATTATACTTCCTTTCGCCTAAAATGCCGCATTTTCAACATCTGAAAACGCGTCACCCATTAAAATATCGTAAAATTCTGCGGTGAAATTATCTAACGATAATTCGGTGGAGTTGCCGTTATGCATATTTTTAATACACACCTTGCGGCTTTCAAGCTCATTTTCCCCTAACACTGCAGTATATTTTGCCCCGATTTTATCGGCATATTTCATCTGTGCTTTAAGTCCCCTGCCGTTTATGTCCGACAGTGCTTCAAAGCCTTCTGCACGAAGAGAAGCACAAAGACGCGTAGCGGTAACGGCCGCATTATTACCCATTGTGGCAAAGTAAATATCTGCGGTACTCTTTTCGGGGAACTGGGCACCTTCAGCGCTTGCTACAAGCATTAATCTTTCAATACCCATTGCAAAGCCTACCGACTGTACATTCGGTCCGCCGAGCTGTGCTATCAGTCCGTCGTATCTGCCACCGCCACAAACGGTTGACTGGGCGCCTATATCGCCTGATACAAATTCAAATACTGTTTTTGTATAATAGTCAAGTCCGCGTACTATATGGGGATTTACGGTAAACTCAAGACCTGCCGCAGTTAAGTGTTTTTTAACCTCTTCAAAGTGTTCTGTACATTCATCACACAAAAAGTCAAGCACTACGGGAGCATTTGCCGCAATACCCTTACAAATGGGGGATTTACAGTCAAGTATGCGCATGGGATTGCGCTCGAGTCTGTCAAGACAGGTGCCGCAAAGCTCGTCCTTTTTCTCATTAAAGTAATTTTTAAGCGCCTTATGATATTCGGCACGGCATACGGGACATCCGATGGAATTTATTTCCAATGACACACGCTTTATGCCTACCGCATCGAGTGCGTGATGAGCGAGCATAATAGCTTCGGCATCGGCAACGGGGGAAGAAGTACCCAAGCATTCAATACCGAACTGATGAAATTCTCTGAGTCTTCCTGCCTGCGGTTTTTCGTAGCGGTAGCAGCCGCCTATATAACACGCCTTAACGGGCAGAGTGTTATTAAGCACCGAATGCTCAATGCTTGAGCGCACAACACCTGCGGTAAATTCGGGGCGGAGAGTTATAGAACGCTCGCCCTTATCAAGAAATGTGTACATTTCCTTTTGTACAACATCGGTGGTATCTCCAACACCGCGGGAGAAAACCTCGGTATGCTCAAATACGGGTATACGGATTTCCCTATAGCCGTAGAGAGATGCAACATCGAGCAGTGTTTGTTCGACAAATTGTAATTTATAACTGTCTTCGGGTAAGACATCGTTTGTGCCCTTAACCGCTTTTATGATTTCAGCCATTGATAACTCCTAACTTTTTAAAAAAAGATTTATTTATTTCTTACAATTTCGCGCCAGTCAAGGTCACCGCGTTCAAGACCGTGAATTAAAACTTCAGCGGTGGCGATATTTGTGGCAACGGGAATGTTATGAACATCGCAAAGGCGAAGCAGAACATTATCGTCGGGCTCATAGGGCTTGGGATTAGTATCACGGAATACAAGCAAAAGGTCAATTTCATCACAACCGATACGCGATGCTATCTGCTGTGAGCCGCCCTGTGCGCCGCTTAAAAATTTAATTATATTAAGTCCCGTAGCTTCGGAAACCAATTTACCTGTTGTGCCTGTAGCAAGAAGAGTGTGTCGGCTCAGAATTCCGCAATAAGCAATACAAAACTGAACCATAAGTTCTTTCTTGGCGTCGTGTGCAATTAAGGCAATATTCATTTTACATCTCTCCTTGTGTAACAATTAAAGTAAACATTATAATATCATAAAAATACAATATTTGTCAATTATTCTAAGACAATATATGGGGGTATATTTGTATCGGTTTGCTCGGTTGCGGTGAAATAACCGTCAAGCACTGCGCGGGCGATAGATGTTGTGGTGAATGTAGACGCGCCGTGCTCAAGCACAACCGAAATTGCTATCTCGGGTTTATCATACGGGGCAAAGGCAATAAACACACTATGGTCTGCGCCTGAATCGGTCTGTGAAGTACCCGTTTTACCGCCGACCTTTATTTTATAATCGGCAAAAACAGTACTACCCGTACCGTCCTCTGTAACCGAGAGCATACCTTCCTTAACTTGCGAGAGCATTGTGCTGTTAATCTGGAAATCACCAAGTATCTGAGCGCTGTTTTCAATATAGGTTTCACTGTAGTTATAGGAAACTACACTGTCAATAAGCGTTGCTTTATAGCGTGTGCCACCGTTGGCAAGGGTGCAGGTGTAGGATGCTAATTGTAGTGGAGTAAAGGCGTTAAGCTGACCTATAGCCACCTGAATGGTGTTACCGCTATCACTTTCATATTTTGTCAGAATACCCGCACTGTCGTTAACTTCAACACCGGTTTTCACGCCAAGTCCGAAATTCTCGTAATATTCGGTAAGCGTTTTGATGCCCGTTCTGCGACCAAGCTCAAAGAAAAAGTAGTTACAGGAACGAGCCAGTGCATTTTTAAGGCTTATATTACCGTGGAAGTGCATACAGTTGGGTTTAAAGTCGGTGAAATAATCATAGGTTTTTTTACAGTAAATATCTTCGCCGTAGATATATTTACCCTTTTCCATAGCCGCCAAAGCTACAAGTGGTTTTATGGTAGAGCCTATCGGGTAAACGCCCTGAAAAGCTCGGTCGAGCAACGGCTTGTTTTTATCGGATAATAGCTGATTATAGTTTTGTGACATTGTAGCCATATCGTAGCTTGGGTAATTGGCCGATGTAAGTATGGCGCCCGAATTTATGTCCATAACAACAACCGCGCCGCCCGAAACGGCAGGGTTGCCGCTGTTTTTAAGGTTTTCTATAGACTCTGCCAAAACCCTCTGTGTTATGGTTTGCAAAGCCTTATCTATTGTGAGCATTACAGTTTTTCCGGGAATGGGTTCCTTTGTGACAATAGTGGAAACCACCTTGCCGTTTGAATCAAAATAGTATATCATTTCCCCGTCGGTACCGCGAAGATGCTCTTCGGCGTAAAGCTCAATTCCGCTTTTTCCCACCCTATCGTTATAGGAATAGCCCTTCGCTTTATACTCTTCCCACTCTTCTTCATATATAGGCCCTGTAGTACCTATAAGGTGGGGCATTAAATCGGATGACGGGTAATGTCTGTATGGGGTGACTTCTATCGAAACACCAGAGAGAAGCATATTATTCTCTGAAATTACGAGCATAAGCTCGGGCGTTATATCTTCTGCAAAGGTGTAGGGGGCAGACACAGAAAATGCCGCCTTGTCCATAGAATATCGCACACCCATTATTTTGCGTTGCATATCAGTATCAAAGCCGCCGAGAGAATATTTTTCCGCAAGGTGTGTAAAGCACTGCTTAGCATCGGCGTAATCGGCAACATTCAAAAACTTACGAAGCTTTGCCGCCCCCGTGTCATCTATAAAGGAAAAGGGGGATGACTTTTGTAGCGGCAGAGTATCGTTGTATTCAACATTATATTCTTCGCATAACAGTATAAGCTGTTTGATTAATTCGTTAAGTGTGGTGCGGTCGATATAGGCACTGTTGAGCACTATATCGTAGCCGTCGCGGTTTACGGCAATCTGTCTGCCGTTTTTATCAAGTATTTCGCCGCGTGCGGCGGGAATGGCAACCTTAACCTCGGTAAGACCCGAAATCTTCGAAGCCAGCCCTGATTTATCTATTACCTGTAATGAAAAAACGCGCACCGAATAAACGGCAACGATAATTGCCAGTATTATAGATAAAACAGTAATATATGGCTGTTTTTCTTTGCGGAACGCCATTTTTTCACCACCTTTAATTTATATTTTTTTAATTAGCCCCAAAAGATAGAAGAAGGGGAATATAAACAATCCCGAATATATCGCCGACGGTAAGCAATGCAGAAGCAGATATTCAAGGCCTTGAAAAACATCGTTATTAAATGTAAATATAAGCCCATAAAGAAGAAAATAAAGAATAGAGCCTATTACCGACAGCATACTCACCGATAATATATTGCGGTTTAAGTATTTTTTGAAAAGAACGCCCGATATAAGTCCGAGTGATAGCAGAAATATAGCATTAAGGCAGACAGTACCGCTCCCAACCGAATCGGAAAAAATTCCCGATATTGTCCCTGCTACAAAGCCCCACCATTCATCGAAATAGTATGAAACAGCGACTACTGCGGCAATGGTAAGTACGGGTACGGCGTTAAATATTTTAAGAGAGAAAAACGGGTTGTAGGTTAGTATATGGATTACAATAAATAGTCCGATAACACAAAAGAGCTGTAGATTTGCACTGCTTTGTCTATTCATTGCCGCCACCGTTTGATACCTTAAATGCGGTTTTTCCGTCAAATGAAGTGATAACCATAACCTGTCTTATTTCATCAAAATTAACAAAGGGTTTAACTTCGGCGTAGAGAGAAGTGGTGTATTTCTCACTCTGAATATTGGTAATTTTACCTATAAGTATACCGTCGGGGAAAACACCGCTACCCGATGTTACGATATAGTCGCCTATGGCAACAGAAGAAGAGCGTTGAATATTATACATACCCGTATAGCCTTTTTGAGAGAGCGCAAGATTACCCTTTACAACACCATAGTCTCTTGAACGGCTGTCAATAGCGCCTACAGACACTGTACTATCAAGAATTGTAGTAACGCGGCAGGTAGAAATACCGACTTCGCTGACAAAGCCTACAAGTCCCGCATTGGTAATTACGGGGTCGTATGCCTTAACGCCGTTAAGTGTGCCCACATTAAGTGTAAAGTTTGATGCTATATCTGCTGAATCCCGCGCTATAATTGATGCACTGCAAAAGGCAAAGTCGGGATTTTTGTCCTTGATTTCAAGATAATCCTTAAGAAAATCATTTTCAGATTTAACAGCATCATAATCGGCAATTTTTTTATTAAGGTCGTTTATTTCTTCGCGAAGCTCGGCATTTTCAAGAATAACCGTTTCGTTGTTTTTGAACTTCTGGAAAAAATCCTTTATACTACCCGTAATGTCCGCGCTAAGCTTCTGAAAGGGTGCGGCAATAGCACCCGTGATGCTTGATTGCGGCGCAATAAGACCGCCCGCAAGATTAGTAACAAGGGACAAAACTATAATTACGCAGGCGACAGTAACAGCTATTTTAAATTTTCGGCTTCTGAAAAAGAAACGCATTTTAAACCATCCTATCTGAAACGCTTACCGCGTTTAAAGGTATATGTGTCAAAACCGCTACCCGCTTCAAGACGCTTTGCGGTGCCAAGCACCACACAGTCAAGCGGATTTGCCGCAACGGTAACGGGTATTCCCATCTCATCTGCAACAAGCTGAGAAAATCCGCGGAGCAGTGCGCCGCCGCCTGTAAGGGTTATACCACGGTCAACTATATCTGCTGCAAGCTCGGGCGGTGTACGCTCAAGCGTTGTGCGAATAGCATCTATAATTTGTGATACTGGGTCTGACAGTGCTTCTCTGACTTCGGCAGAGCTTATTATTACATTTTTAGGCAGACCGTCTACAAGGTTTCTACCCTTAATTTCAATACTCTGTTCGTTTTCATAGGGAAGAGCCGAGCCTATATCTATTTTGATTTTTTCTGCGGTACGCTCACCGATAAGCAGATTGTGCTTTTTGCGTATGTAGTTTATTATAGCTTCGTCAAGGTCGTCACCCGCAACGCGTACAGACTGTGCCGTTACTATGTCCCCAAGGGAAATTACGGCAACCTCGCTTGTACCACCGCCGATATCTACAACCATATTACCTGTGGCATCTTCTACGGGGAGTCCCGCGCCTACTGCCGCTGCCATAGGCTCTTCAACCAAATCCACTTCGGTAGCACCCGCCAATTTCACGGCATCATAAACGGCACGGCTTTCTACTTCGGTAACACCCGCAGGTATACATATTACAACGCGTACTCGCGAGAACATATAGCCCTTAAGTGCTGTTTTAATAAATCTTTTAAGCATTGCTGCGGTTACATCGAAGTCGGCAATTACGCCGTCCTTTAAGGGACGCACCGCAATAATAGAGCCGGGAGTCCTACCTATCATTTCCTTAGCTTCGGTACCAACGGCGCGTACAGCGTCGTTTCTTACATCGTACGCCACAACCGACGGCTCTCTCATAATTATGCCCTTACCCTTTACGCAAACCAGAGTATTGGCGGTGCCAAGGTCTATACCTATATCTCTTGTAAACATATCTTTTCTCCTAATATTTTAAGTTTTACTTGGTACTATAAAATCAATTGCTTTGTGTACATTGCGGATGTTAATCTTTTCGTCGCCCTTTGCATATTCGCCGTCAAGCGTCCAGTCTGTATCGGTGCTGCCGTAAACGGTTATGCTTTTTGCCTTTAAAAATTTAATTTTATTTCGTGTGTAGGAACGCTTTATAATGGATTCCATTATTTCCTGAAGCTCGGCTAAGTTATCGGGATTTTCTATCAAAAGCATTTCAAAAAGTCCGTCGTCAAGCTTAATATCTGTAGTGTCAAGCTTAATTACGCCACCCATTGAAACAGAGTTTGAAACAGAGCCGAATATATAATTGCCTTCAAAGGTTTTTCCGTCGGCTTCAAATTTCAGATGCGACGGTTTTATGAGCGAGAGTGACTTTATTCCTTCGAAAAAGTAGGCCGACAGTCCTATTGCGTTTTTAATATTTTGTGGGGCTGAGTAGGAGGCTGAAGTAAATGCGCCGAAGCACGCGGTATAAGAAAAATATCGGTTACCGAAAAGTCCTATATCAAGTGGCTTCACCGTACCGCTTAAAATATCTTCTGCGGCTTTTTTTGGCAAATGCGAAATTTTAAGTCCGCTTGACCATTCGTTTAATGTGCCTAAAGGGATGTAGCCCAACCTAAACTTATTTTTATTTTGCATAAGTCCGTTTATAACTTCGTTAAGGGTGCCGTCGCCGCCACAGCAGACAACGGTTTCATACTCACTGTTAAGCTCCCTTGCCACCCTTGTTGCATCTCCCGCGCGGGCGGTGGGGTATACAGTAACACTATAACCGCCGCGAGTTAAAATCTGCACAATATTCAACAGCTCGGTTTTAATTCTTGCTCTGCCCGATTTTGGGTTGGCAATTAAAAACAGTTTTTTACTCATTTTTGTCACCTGTATAGTTTATCGGCAGGGTTGCCGTCGCATTAAGCGACATATCGGCAATATTGCCGTTTTTGTATTCGTATAAGGCTTGTGCTCCCACCATTGCGGCGTTGTCTCCGCATAAAGCTAATGGCGGAAAGTAAAGCTCTAAATTTCTTTTTTCACACTCAAGTATAAAGGTTTTTCTTAGTTCACTGTTTGCTGAAACACCGCCTGCAAGTACAATTTTTTTGTAGCCGTATTTTTCTGCTGCGGCAAAGGTTTTGTCCCTTAAAATTTCACATACCTTGTGTCTTAATGTAGCGGCAAGTACGGGTACATCAATTTCAGTTTCCTTTTGCTTTGCATTGTGTATTGTATTTATAACGGCGGTTTTAAGACCTGAAAAGCTAAAATCAAACTCACCATCTGTTAGGTGCGGTGTGGGTAGTGGGTATTTCGAAAAATCAGGTACGGTGGCTATTTTATCAAGCGTTACACCGCCAGGGTACGAAAGCCCCATTTGTCTGGCTGACTTATCAAAGCATTCACCCGCCGCGTCATCGCGTGTTTGACCAATTATATTAAAGTTGGTATAATCTTTAACCTCTGCCAGCACCGTGTTTCCGCCAGAGACCAGCAGACACAGAAACGGCGGCTCTAAATCCTTATGGGCTAAATAGTTAGCCGCTATGTGTGAGCGCAGATGATGTACAGGAATAAGCGGCACCCCTAACGAAAATGCCAAGCCCTTAGCAAAATTTACGCCTACAAGCAAGGCGCCTATAAGACCGGGCGCGTGTGTTACAGCCACCGCATCAATATCGCCGTAGGTAAGAGAAGCGTCAGAGATTGCCTTATCAACCACGGCACTTATATTTTCGCTATGTCGGCGCGATGCTATTTCGGGCACAACACCGCCATATTTTTTATGCTCTTCAATTTGAGTATTAACAACACTGGAGAGAACCGTTCTGCCACAAACTACTGCGGCGGCGGTTTCATCACAGGAAGATTCAATACTTAAAATCTTCATTTCAAAACCTCTTTGTTAAAATTAAAGCATTTTCTGTAGGATTTATATAAAAATTCTTTCTTTGTCCTTGCAATTGGAAGCCGTGTTTTTCATATAGCGATATAGCCACTGTATTCGACTCACGGACTTCAAGTGTTATAAAAGACAAGCCTTTTAGCCTTCCAAACTCTTCGGTGTGGTAAAGCAAAGCTGCACCGACACCCTTTTTTCGAAATTCAGGGAATACCGCAATATTTGTTATATAGCCTTCATCAAGTACAGTATTTATGCCAATATAGCCTGCAATATTACCGCAAACTTCGGCAACAAAAAAATTAGTACCGTTATTTTTAGATTCCTTTAAGGCGTCGCGGCTCCAAGGTGCAGAAAAACAGATTTTTTCTAAATCCTCGATACACTTAGCGTCCCTATCGTCCATTTTACTTTCCCGTACGGTAATATCAGAAAAAATTTTATCAATTTCCTTTATTATTTCGTCGCGGCAGTTTTCATACACAGTAATGTCTTGACCGAACGGGTCAAGAATTCCAAGACCTAACACAAAAAGCTTGTCCTTATCTACACCTACCGATAAAAGCGCATTTCTGTGTGAAGGGGACATACAGTAAATCTTATCTGCCCAATCAAGTGTAGACATAGTTATACGAGAAGATATATGCGAAGAAATATCAATACCGATGTTCTTCATTACTTCGGCACTGTTTTCCGATACTGCATCACCTTCTGCATAAATTCCTGCACTTTTTACATATACATCTTTTAATTTTTTGTGTTTTAAGTAGCCTTCCGCCATAGGACTGCGGCAGGTGTTACCCGTACAAACAAAAAGTATATTCATATTTTAACCCTTAGCATCAAACCAGGTTTTACCCCAGTTTGCATCAACCGTTAGTTTTACCTTCATATCTGCGGCGGCCTGCATTTCTTCCACTAAAATACTGCAGACGCGAGTTTTAATATCTTCGCGGCACTCAACAATCAGCTCATCGTGAACCTGCAAAATTAGTTTTGCATCTAATTTTTCACGCTTTAATCGGTCGCGCACCCTTATCATTGCTATTTTAATTATATCTGCGGCGGTACCCTGTATCGGCGCATTTCGGGCTACTCGCTCTCCAAACGCGCGAAGCATATGGTTGGATGATGAAAGCTCGGGCAAATAGCGGCGTCTGCCGAAAAGAGTTGTAACATAGCCGTCATTTTTAGCCGATTCAATGACATTTTTCATATAATTATCAACACCGCTATAGGCGGCCAGATATGATTTTATATATTGGTCGGCTTCTTTTCTTGTAACACCAATATCTTTACTGAGCGAAAAAGCGCCAATGCCGTAAACTATACCAAAGTTAACCGCCTTTGCGCGTGAGCGCAATACGGGGGTTACAAGCTCTATCGGAATATCAAATGCAGTAGATGCCGCGGCGGTGTGGAAATCTATGCCACTATTCATCTGCTCTAACATATTGCTGTCATTTGACATGTGAGCGAGAACTCTCAGTTCAATCTGCGAATAGTCGGCATCACAAAGGGTGTAGCCTTCCTTTGCTATAAAGTATTTGCGAAGCTCTGCCCCTTCGGGTGTTCTTACGGGTATATTCTGTAAATTTGGCTCAAGCGAAGATATTCTGCCCGTTCTCGTTTCGGTCTGATTAAAGGTGGAGTGTATTCTGCTGTCTTTACCCACTGCCGCACAAAGACCGTCACAATAGGTTGATTTAAGCTTGGCAAGGCGGCGGTATTCAAGCAGTAAATTTATGCTTGGATGAGCGTCGCGCAAGCTTTCTAACACTTCGGCCGATGTACTGTAGCCACTCTTGGTTTTTTTACCTGCGGGCAGTCCTAAATCTTCAAACAAGGCAATGCCTAACTGCTTTGGTGAATTTAAGTTAAATTCATAGCCTACAAGAGCAAAAATTTCTTTTTCAATAACATCAATTCTTTGTTTAAGGGTGTCACCGTAGGTTCTAATTCCGTCAAAGTCTATAAGGAAGCCGTGAAGCTCCATTTCGGCTAAAACTAAAGCCAGTGGTAGCTCTATTTCTGTTAGCAGCTTTGCCTGACCTGATTTTTCAAGCTCGTATAATAATTTGTTACAAACAGCCGCGTGATTTACTGCCGTTTCAATAAATTCATAGCTGTCGCCGTCAATGGTAGCGGCTTCTACAAAATATTCTTGGGTTAGTCGCGCCACATCGTAGGACGATGCCGACGGGTTGGCAAGATAGGCGGCCAGCAGACTGTCGAACTCAACGGAAGACAGTGTAATGTCGTATAAAGCGCAAAGCTTGTATAAATTTTTACTGTCGTACACTCGCTTTTTTATACTTTCATCTTCAAAAATCTGTTTAATTAAGGTAAGATTGTCTGAAAAAGATAAATCGCAAACAGTGCCATCTGATACAATACCTATTCTGCCCAATTCATTATCGGGGTAAATATCTACTGTACCTTTAGCGGTAAACTGTTCGGCACTAACCGTCTTTACGGTTTTTTTGTCTTTATTTTCTTCGCTCACTACATTCTCTGCGTGAAGTCCCATGTTTTCCATAAGCTTGAAAAATTCTAATCTTGTCATAAGGGCAACTACGCGGTTTATGTCTGCTTCTTTTTGTGCATAGGTATTAAAGTCGGCATCAATCGGTACTTCGCAGTAAATAGTACCGAGCTCTCGGCTTAAAAATGCCTTTTCTTTACCTGCCGACAGTTTATTTTTAAGGGTGTCTCTTATATCTAAATTTTCAAGATTTTCGTAAATATAATCTATGCTACCAAAATTTTTAATAAGCTCGGTAGCGGTCTTTTCTCCAACCCCTGCAACACCGGGAATATTATCTGAGCTATCGCCCATAAGCGCTTTAAGCTCAATAAGAGATTTAGGCGCCATACCGTACTTATCAAACACGGCATCTACTGTATAGTCGGTAAGCTCGGGGTGGCCTGCCTTGGTAGCGGTAAGTAAAACTCGGGTACTGTCGGACACAAGCTGTAAAGAGTCGCGGTCACCTGTTGCAATAACACAGGTGTTACCACCCTTTTCTGCAATGCGAGAGAGTGTACCCAAAATATCGTCGGCTTCAAAGCCGGGCTTTTCAATACAGGCATAGCCCATTAAGGAAAGCCACTCTTTAAGAATAGGCATTTGCTCTCGCAGCTCTTCGGGCATACCCTTGCGGCCTGCCTTGTATTCGGTATATTTTTCGTGTCTGAAGGTAGGGTGATGCACATCAAACGCAACGGCGACGGCGTCGGGATGTTCCTTTTCAATTAAACGGTTCAGAATATTTATAAAGCCGTAAATGCCGTTTGTAAACTGTCCGTCCTTAGTGGTAAGCAGTTTTATTCCGTAAAAGGCACGGTTGATTATGCTGTTGCCGTCAAGCGCCAATAATTTCATTTTTTCACCCCGAAAAATTAATATATATTAATACAGAATATATTATACCAAATAATATTTAATTTGTCATCATATTTATAAAAAATTTGACAAGAACTTATGTCGGTTATATAATTATTAGGCTATGAAGATAGGAAACATTGAAATTAAGGGTTATGCCGCATTAGCACCTATGGCGGGTGTTGCCGACAGGGCTATGCGGGAAATATGCAGAAGCTTCGGCGCCGCCTACACTGTGGGTGAGCTTACAAGCAGCAAGGGTGTGAGTCTGGGAGATAAAAAATCAGACTCTTATTTGGCGTGCTTTGAAGCTGAAAAGCCTATGGCGTCACAGCTTTTCGGAAGTGAACCCAGTGTCATGGCATCAGCGGCAAGGGTAGCCGAAAGTCACAATCCCGATTTTATAGATATAAATATGGGTTGCCCCGCCCCAAAGGTTGCAGGAAACGGCGGCGGAAGTGCGTTGCTTAAGGACCCGATACTCGCCGAAAAAATAATAAAAGCTGTGGTGGAAGCAGTAAAAATACCCGTAACGGTTAAAATCCGTACGGGCTGGGATGAAAACAATATAAATGCTGTGGAAATAGCCAAAGTGGCAGAATTTGCAGGTGCGGCGGCAATAACGGTGCACGGCAGAACAAGAAGGCAAATGTATGCCCCCGGTATTGACTATAAAACAATAGCCGATGTAAAGCGTGCAGTAAAAATTCCCGTAATTGCAAACGGGGATGTATGTGACGGCAAGAGTGCTAAAAATATGTATGAGTTAACGGGTGCCGACTTTGTAATGGTAGGCCGTGCGGCAATGGGAAATCCCTTTGTTTTTAAAAATATAAACGCCTATATGGAAAACAAAGCAGAGCTACCAGAACCCACAATAGAAGAGAGAATGCAGGTAATGCTTTCTCACATAGACCTTATGATGAAATATAAATCTGAACGCACTGCGCTTATGGAGGCGAGAAAGCATACTGCGTGGTATATAAAGGGTATTCGCGGCGCTTCAAAAATCCGTAAAATGTGCGGAGAAATATCAAAGTATGAAGATATACTTAAAATCACCGAAATGATACTTGCCGAGTCACAGAATTTGTGATAGAATATAAAGGCTTAAAATAAAAAAAGGGGAATTTATATGTCCGGACATTCTAAATGGAACAATATTAAAAGAAAAAAGGAAAAGACCGATGCCGCAAAGGCAAAGATATTTACTAAAATAGGCAGAGAAATTGCCGTTATAGTAAAACAGGGCGGCGCTAATCCTGCTGAAAACAGTAAGCTTAAGGATGCTATTGCAAAGGCAAAGGCGGCAAATGTTCCTAACGATAATATTGAAAGAATCATAAAGAAGGCGGCCGGTGACGGAGATGCCACAAACTATGAAGAGCTTGTATACGAAGGCTACGGACCTAATGGCGTTGCGGTAATTGTTGAAACGCTTACCGATAACCGTAACAGAACTGCGGGAGAGATGCGCCACTACTTCGATAAGTGCGGCGGTAATCTTGGACAGTCGGGCTCTGTAATGTTTATGTTTGACCGACGCGGTCAGATTGTTATAGAAGCCGAAGGACTCGATGAAGAAAAGGTTATGGAAGATGCTTTAATGAGTGGTGCGGCCGATTTCGATTTTGACGGAGATGTCTTTACAATTGACACAGAGCCTAACGATATGGGCACTGTTCGCGATGCGCTTGAAGAAATGGGTTATACCTTCCTGTCTGCCGAAGTAGCATATGTACCGCAGACGCTCACCGCAATCGACGATGAAGACGCGGCGGCTAAAATGGAAAAGCTTATTGATATGCTTGAAGAAAACGATGATGTTCAGGAAATCTGGCACAACTGGGACGAGCCGAACGAATAACAATTAAAATTAAAAAGACCGATACGAAAGTATCGGTCTTTTCTTATTCTTCTACAACAAACGAAATGCCTTCAATCTGACAAAATTCAGATGGTATTAAATCTATTGCATTATCAAGGGTTAGTAGCAGTCCTACATGTCCCGAAAGTCCGCTTTTTGCGGGGATTACCGATTCGCTGAACGGCTCGGAAATCTTTGTTTTCAGTTCATCTAAAATTCGGTTGACCGAATTTATGTCACATACTTCAAAATAAATAATCTGTATATCGCGTTTCTTATCTTTTTCAAGTTTTGAAAAGGTTGTTATGGTTATAAGAAACAGTGCCGCGGCAATCAAGGCGCCCGCATAGAAGCCATAGCCTAAGGCTATACCTATGGTCGCCGTTGTCCATACACCTGCCGCGGTGGTAAGACCCGATATTACATTGCCGTTTTTAAGAATAATCATACCGGCACCTAAAAAACCTATGCCCGATATTACCTGTGCGGCTATTCTGAGCACATCTCCGCCGCCAAAGACCTGATTAACATAAATACCCGTCATTGCGGTCATAGCAGAGCCTATGCATACAAGAATATGTGTACGCATACCCGCCGCGCGTCCGTGACGCGCACGCTCTGTACCTATTGCGGCACCAATAATTACCGCCAAGACACAACGAATAAAAACTTGTAAAATAGTCATATAAAAACACTCCTTAAAAATTAAAGAATAATTAATTCCTTTTTGGCTTTTGTAATATTTTCGTAACCCGTATCAGTCACTATAACCATATCTTCTATTCGGACACCGAAGCTGCCCTCTATGTAAATGCCCGGCTCTACCGTCATAACCATATTTGGCAGCAAAACGGTGTTATCACGCGTATTAAATGCGGGGGCTTCGTGAATTTCAATACCGACGCTGTGGCCGAGTCCGTGGCCAAAACAACCGCTGTACTCATAGTCTATTATATCACGCGCTATTTTATCAATATCGCGGCAACTGGCCCCTGCGGTAATACCGCCGAGTGCTGCCAACTGCGCTTTTAGCACGGTATCATAAACGGACTTTTGTGTGTCTGTTATATTTCCTAACGCTACGGTTCTGGTCATATCACTGCGGTAGCCGCCTATAACTGCTCCGAAATCAAGTGTCACAAAATCGCCCTTTTCAATGCGCTTTTCCGTCGGTACACCGTGTGGCAGAGAGCCGTTTTTGCCCGACACCACAATAAAATCAAATGCTACGCCGTCACTGCCGTTTTTGCGCATAAAAAATTCCATATCAAGCATAATTTCACGCTCGGTGCGGCCTGCTTCAATACGCGGCAGAATAAACTTAAAGGTTTCATCGGTTAACTCTTGCGCCGCCTTAATTAAAGATATTTCACTTTTACTTTTTACAGAACGCATTTTTGTAAAAAGTAAATCGAGTGTGTCGTTATCAAGTAATTCTGCAGTGAATTTTTCTTTAAGCAGCTTGAAACGGGAAACATCCACATAGGTGGTTTCAGTAAGTATATTTTTAATGCCGTTTAAAGTGCAAATTTCATTTATTTGTTCGGTATAATTTTTTATATCTTTTACGGGGAGAGATGATATTTCCCTTGCTTTTTCTAAATATCTGGGGTCGGTAAAAAACACAGCACTGTGTTTTGTTATAAAAACAATGCCTGCATCATTATTAAAATCTGTTAAATAAAAGCGGTTAGGACTTGAAAAAATTAGTGCCGCAGTATCTACTGATAAAAAATCTTGTATTTTTTTAACCGATTCGTTCATATTATCACCAAGAGAAGTTATTATTTTGGGGGATTTTTTTTGGGGATTTTTGATTTACACTGTGATACCTTATCGCTAATAAAAAACAACGAAAAAACTATAGAAGACACAGAAAAACAGTTAATGCAAGGAAATGTAAGTGTACAGTGCTTTGCCGCATTTGTAGCACAAAACAAAAAACAACCCGAAAATGAAAAAAAGGATTTTTTAGAACAGAGAGAAGTGTTTTCGCATATTTTAAGTAAAACAAAAATTTCGGCGGTAAAATCATCTGCCGAAATAGAAGAAAACAGTAAAAACGGTAAAATATCTGCCGTACTTACCGCAGAAAATATAGGCTTTACTTACGGTGAAAAAGAAGAAATAGATGCGCTTTTTAATATGGGTGTCCGTATAGCGTCACTAACTTGGAATGAAGAAAACAGGTTGGGTTTTCCCTGTAGCGACGACCGCAACATACATTTAATGGGACTAAAGCCGTTAGGCATTAACGCAGTAGAATATATGGACGAAATAGGGCTGACGGTTGATGTGTCGCATTTAAGTATGGGCGGTTTTTACGATGTATCGCGTATATGTAAAGGTCCAATAATTGCCACTCACAGCGCGTGTAATAAAATATATTATCACAAAAGAAATTTATACGATTCACAGCTTAGAATTATAGGCAACAAGGGCGGTGTTGTGGGTATAAATTTTTATAGCCGATTTTTAAACGGCGGGGACGAAACCACTGCTCAAAACATAGTAAACACCGCAAAGCATATAGCAAATGTCGCGGGAATAGATACTGTAAGCATAGGCTCTGATTTTGACGGTATGACGCAAAACGGAGCCTTTCAGACGGCAAAAGATTTTTCATTAATTCCCGAAATTCTGAACTCACATTTTTCTGCCGCCGATACCGAAAAAATCTGCTTCGGCAACGCTTACAGAATAACTACTTATTGGGCGTAGTTTTACTGATTTCTTCCGCCTTTAGCGCTATATATTCTTCAAGGCAAAGTCCGAGCTCATGCATCTCGGTTGCGGCGTCTCTGCCGACAAAGCGGAAGTGCCATGGCTCATAGGTGATTTTTGTAATATCGGTTTTGTCTTCGGGGTAGCGGAGAATAAAGCCAAAGCGGTAGCAGTTTTCGGCAAGCCACTTAGCTTCGGGCTTCTGTGCGAACGAAACCTGAGCCGACGGTATGTTGTGCATATCTACACAAAGCCCGCTTTGGTGTTCACTCGTACCCGGTTTTGTTGAGAATGTAAGAACATACTTTTCACATTCTTCGCGTGTTGCAAAGCTGTGCTGATTCTGTTCACAGTAAAGGTTAAATAAATAATCCTGATAGCTGTAGGAACGGTAAGCGCTTGTAACCGTTACATCATTTACACCGTTTTTAGCGCCTTCGGCAAGTAAGGCTTGTAGAGCCAAAGCGGCATTTTTTCTTAATTTTTGTGTTGCCCTGCCGTCATTCCTTGTATGTCCGCAGTCGGTAAGGTCACTTGGTACATAGTCACTCGATAATGTGTTTTGCGGATTTACAAGAAATACATACTCGTACTTTTCTTCGGGTTCAATATATTGCAGATAGGGTGTAATATCTATTTCGTATTCCTTGCCGACACGCGCTTCATAAGTAGGAGCGGGTGTAGGTGTTTCAGATGAAGTTACTTCACTGCTTGATGGGTTATTGTCGGGCGGTGTTTCATTATTTGGCTTCCCGCAATTTTTAAAGATTAAGGCTATACCGCCTACGATAGCCGCTATTAATAAAACTACAACAGAATAAGCAATAACCGTGGCTATTATACCGCGGCTTTTCGTATGTTTTTTCTTGTATCTTTTTTTACTCACTTGTATCACCAACCTATATTATATAACAAATTAAATAGTATTGCAAATATTAACTGTACAAATGGAAAAAAATATGGCATAATTGAGAAAAGAAAAACATAAACGGAGTGAATTATGGATTACGCAAAACAGATTGCCGAACAGTTTGGCGCAAGAGAAATTTATGTACAAAATATTATAGAGCTTTTAGATGCGGGTAACACAATACCCTTTATTGCCCGTTACAGAAAAGAAATGCACGGCACTATGGATGACCAGAAAATCCGTGAAATTTCGGACAGGCTAACATATTTACGCGGTCTTGATGAGCGCAGAGAAGAGGTACGAAAGCTAATAAGCGAACAGGGCAATATGACCGAAGAAATAGATGAAGCGCTAAATAGAGCTACTATTCTCTCGGAAATTGAAGATATTTACCGCCCGTTCCGACCAAAAAGAAAGACGCGCGCGTCGGTGGCCAAAGAAAAGGGCCTGGAACCACTGGCTCAAGAACTGCTTAATAATCAGTCGGGTGCCATATTACCCGAAGAATTAGCCGAAAAATATATTGATATAGAAAAGAAAGTAGAAACAGTAGCCGACGCTATATCGGGCGCTATGGACATAATTGCCGAAAATGTCTCGGATGATGCTAATGTCAGACGCCGCCTTCGTAACATTATTCGCCTTAACGGTTTTATCTGCTCGTCTGCTGCCAAGATAGATACTGATAGCGTTTACGAAATGTATTATAACTTCCGTGAGCCTATAAGCAAAATAGCAGGTCACAGAGTATTAGCACTCAACCGCGGCGAAAAGGAAGAGTTTTTGAAGGTAGGGGTAGAGATTGATACGGAAAAGCCCCTAAATGTGATATATTCTCTGTATTTAAATGGTGAAAACCAATGTGCTGAGTGTGTGAAAAATGCCTGTATGGACTCATATTCAAGACTCATTTTCCCGTCAATTGAAAGGGAGATAAGAAATGAGCTTACCGATACTGCAAGCAGTGCTGCCATTAAGGTTTTCGGTGTAAATCTTCGCCAGTTACTTATGCAGCCGCCCGTAAAAAACAAGGTTACAATAGGCCTTGACCCAGGCTACCGTACGGGTTGTAAGGTGGCGGTTGTTGACGGAAACGGTAAAGTGCTTGATACTGCCGTTATCTACCCCACACATTCTGCGGCGCAGATAGAAAAATCGAAGGAAATTTTAGGCTCGCTTATTGAAAAGCACGGTGTAGAAATAATTGCAATCGGCAACGGCACCGCATCCAAGGAAACCGAAATGTTTGCGGTGGATGTGATAGGTAAAATGGGCAAAAAAATAGCGTATATGGTGGTAAGTGAAGCGGGTGCATCGGTTTATTCGGCGTCGAAACTTGCCGCCGCAGAAATGCCCGATTTCGACTTGACACTTAGAAGTGCAGTTTCAATTGCAAGAAGACTTCAAGACCCGTTGGCAGAGCTTGTTAAAATTGAGCCTAAGGCAATAGGCGTCGGACAGTATCAGCACGATATGCCGCAAAAACAGCTTGGAGAAGCACTTGACGGCGTTGTAGAAGATTGCGTTAACAATGTTGGCGCCGACCTTAATACCGCTTCTGCCGCACTTTTATCTCACATAGCAGGACTTAGTAGTGCGGTTTGCAAAAATATTGTTGCATACCGTGAAGATAATGGAAGGTTTATGTCTATAAGCGAGCTTAAAAAGGTATCTAAGTTAGGACCTAAGGCTTACGAGCAGTGCGCGGGCTTTTTGCGTATCACAGATGCCGAAAATCCGCTTGATAACACGGGTGTTCACCCCGAATCCTATGCGGCGGCAAAGGAATTGCTGAAACACTTCGGTTATACCTTAAATGATGTTAAAAACAAAAAAATAGGCGAACTTGAGAATCAGATTAATAGCGCCGATAAGGAAATGTTAGCAGAGAAAATCGGGGTTGGTGTGCCGACACTTTTAGATATTGTAAAAGAGCTTGTAAAACCCGGCAGAGACCCACGCGATGAGTTACCGCCGCCGCTTCTTCGTACCGATGTATTGGGTATGGAAGACCTGAAGGTTGGTATGACGCTTAAAGGAACAGTACGCAATGTTATTGATTTTGGTGCATTTGTAGATATAGGTGTGCATCAGGACGGACTTGTGCATATATCTCAAATCTGCGATAAATTCATCCGTCATCCGAGTGAAGCGCTACAGGTTGGAGATATAGTAAATGTTAAGGTTATAGGACTGGATTTGAATAAAAAACGCATATCGCTTTCAATGAAAGAGATAAAGTAGTTAAAGGAGTGTAGAAAATGCGGAAAATTTGTTGTCTTATATTAGCTGTTTTAACCGTTTTTTTGTCCGCATTTTTTGTAAATGCAGAGCAGTCGGAGAATAACACCATAGACTTTTCTGTTGTGGGTGGATTTTCAAATATAACCGACGGCAAAATATCAACCTACAGTAAGGTTAGCAGTATTACCCTCCAAAACACAGTAGGCGCTAAATATGTGTATATAATTTTCTTTGATGGAGCGGCAGAGGTTACCGTAAAAACGGCTGGTAGAGAGATTAAAAACAGTGATAAATTTCTGCACCTAAACTTAGAGCTTGAAGAAGTAGCAGACACACAAACAGAGATTATATTTGATAAAGCCGTAAAAATCAGCGAAATAAGCTTGTTTGGCAGCGGTGAACTGCCCGAAAATGTGCATAGATTTACCCCATCTGCCCAAAAGGCCGATTTAATGCTTTTTACAACACACGCCGATGATGAGCAGTTGTTTTTCGCTGGACTGTTGCCGTTATATGCGGGTGAAAAAGCATTAACGGTGCAGGTGGTATACTTTGCCGATCACAACAAAAATGCTATACGCCGTCACGAATTACTTGACGGATTATGGACTGTGGGTGTTACTGCATACCCGGTTATTAGCAGTTTTCCTGATGAATATTCAGAAAGCTATACCGAAGCTCTTGAAAATTTAGGTAAATACGGCATTACAGAAGACGATGTTTTAGCTTATCAGACTGAACTTATAAGGCGGTTTAAGCCGCTTGTTATTGTCGGCCACGATTTATCGGGAGAGTACGGACACGGTCAGCATATATTAAATGCCAAGACTTTGATTAGTGCCGTAGAATTTGCCAAGGATGAAACAAAATATACAGAGTCGGCAAATATGTACGGTACCCACGATACCCCCAAGCTTTATCTGCACTTATATAATGAAAACAAAATAGAATTAGATATTGATGTGCCGCTTAAAAGCTTTGGCGGTAAAACGGCATTTCAGGTAACACAGCAGGGCTTTAAGTGTCATAAAACCCAACAGCAATACTGGTTTAGTGACTGGCTGTACGGCAAAAACGGAGAAATTACAAGCAGTACAGAAATAACAAAATATTCCCCGCGTGAATACGGCCTTTACAGAACAACAGTAGGCATTGATACGGGAAATGATATGTTCGAAAATATAAAAACCTATTCCGAACAGTTAAAAGAAGAAACGCCGCCCGAAAATATTTCGCCGCCTAATCCTGATACAGAAATAAAACCCGCAAAGGATTTTACGGGCTATTATATTTTTGCCGCAATTGTTTTAGCGGTAATTATATTAGCAGTATTACTAATAATGCGTTCTAAAAGAAAACAAAATATACATTAAAAGAACTGATTTTCAGGTCTTTTTTATTTAACAATAAAAACTGCTCACACTTAATCTGTGTGGGCAGTTTTTTACTTTACCAAATAACCTTTGTGTCAATTTCTTCTTGAACTTTTGCTATATACTCGTCAATTGTCATACTGCCAAGGTCGCCGTTTTCACCGCGTCGGCGGACAGAGAGTGTACCACTTTCAACTTCATTATCGCCGATTATGAGCATATAAGGTATCTTTTGCAGACGCGATTCGCGTATCTTATAACCGATTTTCTCATTTCGGCTATCAAGCTCAACCCTGACGCCTAATTTTTCTAACCTTTCCTTGATTTCATAAGCATAATCAAGGTGGCGGTCGGCTATCGGCAGAATTTTTACCTGAACGGGTGCGAGCCATACAGGGAATGCGCCAGCATATTTTTCAATAAGCAGCGCTAAGGTTCTTTCATAACAACCGATGGATGTACGGTGAATAATATAGGGGTTTTTCTTTTCGCCGTTCTTATCGGTGTATTCCATACCGAATTTTTCGGCTAACATCTGGTCAATCTGAATGGTAATAAGGGTGTCTTCCTTGCCGTGTACATTCTTAATCTGAATATCAAGCTTCGGTCCGTAGAATGCCGCTTCACCGATACCTACTTTATAAGGAATTCCAAGATGGTTAAGAATTTTTTCCATAACACCCTGTGCTTCATCCCACTGCTCTACTGTGCCTATATACTTTTCTCTGTTTTCGGGGTCCCATTGTGAGAAGCGGTAGGAAACATCTTCATAAAGACCGAGAGTTTTAAGCATAAAGGTTGTAAGCTCAAGACAAGACCTAAACTCTTCCTCCAACTGTTCGGGTGTACACATTAAGTGGCCTTCCGAAATTGTGAATTGGCGGACACGGATTAGTCCGTGCATTTCACCGCTTTCTTCGTTACGGAACAGGGTAGATGTTTCGTCATAACGAAGCGGCAAGTCGCGGTAGGAACGCGGACGGTTAAGATATGCTTGGTACTGGAACGGGCAGGTCATAGGACGCAAAGCAAAGCACTCTTTAGAGTCATCTGTCGGGTCGCCCATAACAAACATACCGTCTAAATAGTGGTCCCAGTGGCCCGAAATTTTATAAAGGTCACTTTTTGCCATAAGCGGAGTTTTGGTGAGCTGCCAACCGCGTCTGGCTTCTTCGTCTTCTACAAAACGCTGTAAAATCTGAATGATTTTAGCACCTTTAGGAAGTAATATGGGGAGTCCCTGACCGATAAAATCACTGGTTGTAAACAACTCTAATTCTCGGCCTAATTTATTGTGGTCGCGCTTTTTGGCTTCTTCTATTTCGGCCAGGCGCTGCTCTAATTCGCTTTGCTTTGGAAATGCAGTACCGTATACGCGGCAAAGCATTTTTTTAGAAGAGTCGCCGCGCCAATAAGCACCGGTAGCACTGGTTAACTTAAATGCCTTAACGGCGCCCGTTTTCATAAGATGCGCACCGGCGCAAAGGTCGGTAAATTCGCCCTGTGTGTAAACTGTAATTTCAGCATCCGCCGGTAAATCTTCTATAAGCTCTACCTTATAAATTTCATTTTGAGATTCAAAGAGCTCTAACGCTTCTGCACGGGAAAGGGTTTTACGCTCAAGAGATAAATCTTCTTTAATAATTTTCTTCATTTCACTCTCGATTTTTTCCAAATCATCGGGGGTGAATTTTTCATCAATATCAATGTCATAATAAAAACCGTCATCAATAGCAGGGCCAATGGCTAAGTGCGCTTTCGGGAAAAGGCGCTTTACGGCCTGGGCTAATATGTGGGATGCGGTATGTCTGAAGGTCCATCTGCCGTATTCATCATCAAAGGTTAAAATTTCTACGGTATCGCCATCCTTAAGAATGGTGCGTAAATCCATATTTTCACCGTTTATTTTTGCAGCACAGGCGTGTTTAGCAAATCCGCCGCCAAGACTTTTCACAGCATCAAATGCGCTGCAGTTTTTTTCAAGCTGCTTTTCGTTTCCGTTTAAGGTTACAGTAATCATATAAAAACTTCCTTTCAAAAATAACAAAACTCCGTCCCTAAAAAACAGGGACGAAGTAGCAAATACAACTCCGCGGTTCCACCCGAATTGCGTGCAAAACACGCCGCTTTAAAACCCATAACGCAGGTCAGCCGTTCGGGTTGCTACCCCCGACACTCAAAGGTGGTGTTCGCGCTTTACTTTTTCTATAGTGCTTTCAGCTATAACACTACTCTCTGTAAAGAAACCGTAAAGGCTACTGCCCTTTTCAACGCTTTATGTAGTTATTGTATACCTTTTTTTTAATTTTGTCAAGAAAACGCGCAAGACCGAATTACAGAAATTGTATTTTTTTTGAAAAAGCGGCAAGAATACCAGTAGGTGAAATGATTGGAGGAAATAAAAAATGAAAAAAATACTATCGCTTTTAATTTCACTTGTACTTCTAACTACTCTTTTTGCCGCGTGTGGCAAAACAAAGGCGGGTAGGGTTTATTATCTGAACTTTAAGCCCGAGCAGGACGCCGCGTGGCAGGCGTTGGCGAAGAAATACACCGCTGATACGGGCGTTGAAGTAAAGGTTGTAACCGCTGCCCAAGGCACCTACGAGCAGACGCTCACTGCCGAAATAGACAAAAAGGATGCGCCTACACTTTTCCAGATAAGCGGTGAAATTGCCCTTGAATCTTGGGGCGACTACTGTTCAGACCTTACAGGCACCGAAGTGTACAAGCAGTTATCAAGTGATGACTTTGCGCTAAAAAAGGGCAGTAAGGTTTACGGTGTTGGCTATGTTTACGAAGGCTACGGCATTATTGTAAACAAAAAACTGCTAAAAAAGGCAGGCTACACTATGGATGACCTTAAAAATTACGAAGGCTTAAAGCGTGTTGCCGAAGACATTACAAAAAGAAAAGCAGAGCTTGGCTTTTCGGCATTTACTTCGCCCGGACTTGATGCGTCGTCATCCTGGCGTTTTTCAGGGCACTTAGCAGGTATTCCGCTTCACTATGAATTCAAGGAAGGAAATATTCTTTCTCAACCCGAAAAGATTACGGGCAAGCATCTTGAAAGATACAAGAACATCTGGGATTTATATATTAACAACTCTACTGCCGCACCGTCAAAGCTTACTGCCGTTACAATGGACCAGGCAACCGCCGAGTTTACGGGCGAAAAGGCAGTATTCCACCAGAACGGCACCTGGGCATACGCGGATGTAAAATCCATTGGTGACGAAAACATCGGATTTATACCGATTTATTCGGGTGTTGACGATGAAAATCAAGGCTTTAGCTGTGGCACAGAAAATTATTGGGCGGTAAATTCCAAAATCAGTGAAGCCGACCGCATGGCAACGCTTGACTTTTTAGAGTGGGTGGTAACAAGCGATATCGGTACTACCGCACTTGCCGAAAGCATGGGCTTTGTGTCACCCTTTAAGTCGGCGAAGCCTGTAAACAATGTGCTTAGTAACACTATGGATGAATATGTAAAGCAGGGCAAATACAATGTTTCGTGGGCATTTAACTATACACCTAATGTTGATACCTGGCGAAGCGATTTAGTATCGGCCTTGGCTGCATACTCTGCAGGTACGGCCGACTGGGAAAGCGTAAAGGAAGCCTTCGTAAATGGCTGGGAAAAGCACTATAAATTATCAAAACAGTAGAAAATACGGGGCGGACTACTCCGCCCTACATAACAGAAGCATTTAAACTTGATTCTATTTTAAATGCTTTGGCTGGAAAGGGTATACAATGAGAAAGGCTATAAAAAAATACAACAGTGTGGCAATAAACAATAAAAGCCAGTTAAAAGCGGTAAAAAAATATTCCGCTGTATTTTTGCTTCCTACCGTGGCGGCATTTTTAATTGGCTTTGTGTGGCCCTTCTTTTTTGGGATTTATCTGTCCTTTTTCAGATTCAAAACCCTCTCTAATACTACCTTTGTAGGCATTAAAAACTATATTTCGGCATTGACTGACTCTGCATTCTGGTCTTCCTTTTGGTTTACCGTTATCTTTACAGCCGTATCTGTAATACTAATAAATGTAATTGCTTTTTTTATAGCACTGGCGTTGACTAAAAATATTCGCGGAGCGTCACTTTTCCGCACAGTGTTTTTTATGCCAAACCTTATAGGTGGTATAGTGCTCGGCTACATTTGGAAGATTATACTAAACGGAGTTATAATAAGGTATTTAAATTCCACTCTGGCACTTAATTCCACCTACGGCTTTTGGGGACTCGTTATTTTAATGTGTTGGCAGCAGATAGGCTATATGATGATTATTTATATAGCCTCCCTTCAGAATGTGTCGCCCGAATTTATCGAAGCGGCGCAGATTGACGGCGCGGGTCCCACACAGATTTTAAGGCATATAACCTTGCCTTGCGTTATGCCGTCTATTACTATATGTACTTTTTTAACGCTTACCAATTCCTTTAAGCTTTTCGACCAGAATTTAGCCTTAACGGGCGGCGAGCCTGCACACAAAACCGAAATGCTGGCGCTTAATATCTATAAGTCGTTTTATGAAAGCACTACCAATATGGGTGTCGGTCAGGCAAAGGCGGTAGTTTTCTTTATAGTCGTTGTAGTAATAGCACTGACACAGCTTTATTTAACTTCAAAAAAGGAGAACAATTAATGAAAAAGAGATTCCGTTTTCCAACACTCTCAGTAATCTTTTCCTTACTGTCGGCTATATGGGTGCTGCCTATAGTAATTGTGCTTATAAATTCCTTTAAAAAAAGTGATGCAATAGCGCTCACACCCTTTTCGCTACCCGACTCTCTTTCCTTTGTGGGAGCAGATAATTACACAAACGGAATTACTTACGGTAATTACCCCTTTTATTATTCGATTTTTTATAGTATAATAATAACAGTTCTGTCGGTGGCGCTCATACTACTGTGCACATCGATGGCGGCTTGGTATATACACCGCGTAAATTCTTATTTTTGCCGTGCGGTATACTATTTCTGCATTTTCTCTATGGTAGTACCCTTTCAGATGGTTATGTTTACGCTTTCTAAAACTGCCGACCGATTATCTCTTAATACGCCGTTCACCATACCCATTATTTATCTGGGTTTCGGCGCGGGACTTGCGGTATTTTTGTTCAGCGGTTTTGTAAAGGGTATACCTATGGAAATTGAACAAGCCGCAACAATAGACGGTTGCAATACCTTGCAGACTTTTTTTCTTATAGACGCGCCCATTATGAAATCGACCTATGTTTCGGTTGGTATTTTACAAATAATGTGGATTTGGAACGATTATCTGCTACCGTATTTAGTGCTTGACAGAACAAAATATATGACCATACCGATACACATTCAGTTTTTACAGGGTAGCTACGGCAGGGTGGATTACGGCGCTACAATGGCGCTTATAATGCTTTGCTTAATTCCGATTGTCGTGCTTTATTTCTTTGGCCAAAAGCATATTATAAAGGGTGTTTTATCGGGTGCAGTAAAGGGGTAACTGTTATGCGCAAAAGCGGAATTTTAATGCCGATATTTTCTTTACCGTCACCGTACGGCATAGGTACCTTTGGTACGGCGGCTTATAAATTTGTAGATTATCTGAAAAGTGCGGGACAAACCTATTGGCAGATATTGCCACTCGGTCCCACAAGCTACGGTGACTCGCCTTATCAGACCTTTTCCTCCTTTGCGGGAAACCCCTATTTTATTGATTTAGATAAAATCTGTTATGAGGGCTTATTGTCTTTAGAAGAAATAGCCGAGTACAGTAAAAATGATGACACTGTAGATTATGAATTTCTTTATTACAACCGCTTTAAATTATTAAGAATTGCCTTTTCGCGCTTTAGAGCCGATGAAAATTACAGTAATTTCTGTCTTGAAAACAGCTTTTGGTTGGATGAGTATGCCGTTTTTATGACGCTTAAAAATCTCCATAACGACAGACCTACAGACGAGTGGAAGGAAAAATACCGCAGATGCAGTAGCGAATTGATAGATGCGATAAAAAAAGAGCATACCGACTCGGTTAATTTTTATAAATTTTTGCAGTACAAATTTATGGGGCAGTGGTTGGAGCTTAAAAGCTACGCCAACGAAAACGGCATTAAAATTATAGGCGATATTCCAATATATGTAGCCTTTGATTCGGCGGATGTCTGGGGCTCCCCCGAACAGTTTTTACTTGATGAAAATTTAATGCCCGTATCGGTTGCGGGTTGCCCGCCCGATGCGTTTTCAAGCACAGGTCAGCTTTGGGGCAATCCGCTATATAACTGGGAAAAGATGGCGGAAGATAATTTTGCTTGGTGGAAAAAGCGACTGGGTGCTTCCTTTAAAATGTATGACATTGTAAGAATAGACCATTTCCGTGGCTTTGAAGCCTTTTATTCAATCCCCTTTGGCAGCGCTACCGCCGAAACGGGTAGTTGGGTGAAGGGACCCGGTATGAAATTTTTTGACGCGATGTATGAAGAACTGGGGAATATGCCCGTAATAGCCGAAGATTTAGGTTTTCTGACCGACGGCGTCAGAGAAATGCTTAAAGAAAGCGGCTTTCCCGGTATGAAGGTGCTACAGTTTGCCTTTGACACAAGGGAAGAAAGCGACTATCTGCCGCACAATTACCCCAAAAACTGTGTTGTGTACACAGGAACACACGACAATAATACGGTGCTCGGTTGGGTGGATGAAGTAACAGAGCCTACCGTTCTTCACGCGCAAAAATATTTGGCGTCAAGTAAAGACGGCTTAGCCGACGCTATGATGCGGGCGGCTTTAGGCTCGGTAGCCGATACCTGTATTTTAATGATGCCCGATATACTCGCTAAGGGAGAAGACGGCAGAATTAATGTGCCGTCAACCTTGGGCGGCAACTGGGTATGGCGTATGAGTCGTCAAGAATTTGATATGCTGCAAGGTAACAGACTATATGAGCTTACCCATCTTTACGGCAGAATATAAAAAAGGTTGCCCGACTGAACAGTCGGACAACCTTTCATTTTTATTTCTGTTTTTTACCCTTTATTCGCGACCACATCAGAATTATTAATTGTGCGGGAACGCCGAGTATAAATATAAGCCATAGGTTTTTGCCAAAAACTAAAAACGATATGTAAAATGCGGCAAGGCACGACCACACAAGCAGCGTTATTATCGCAAAATTGCGGCGGCTGTTAAACCATATGGAATTAAATATCAACCACACAATAAAGGAAACGGGTACGGCATAAAGGAAGGTAAGCCAATGAAGTTTGGTGGTAACGGTAGAGTCAATAACCACAAAGCAAAGCGCCGCAATCAACCACACAAGCGCAATACTGATACCTGTAATAAAGGCGTGGTTATGAATTATACGCAGATTTCTGATTTTCTTAATCTCGCTTTTATGCTCACTTTGTACGAGGTAATCAAGCGTTACACCGAACAGCTTTGCTATTTCAAGCAGAACCGTAACATCGGGTATCGATTCACCGCGTTCCCACTTTGAAACTGCTTTATCGGAATAGTTCAGTTTTTCGGCAAGTTCAAGCTGAGTTAGCCCCTCTTCCTGCCGTAGAGTTGATATATTTTTAGCGATAATTGCCTTTATATCTTGCATTTTCTTCACCTCGACACACATATTTTACCATAAGTGCTATTAAAAATCAACGCCTAAATATTGAATAAATTTTTAATAATTCTACTGTGGGTAGACTGTAGAATTGCCACTCTACAGCACTGGAACTAACAGTATTGCAAGCAAATACCTTTGTAGAGTGAATTTTAATAAAAACTATAATATAATATCTTCGGTGATAAATATGAAAAATTATGTTATTCTTGCAGACTCAGCCTGCGACATTAAAAAAGAAACGCTGGAAAGCTGGGGCGTAAAGCGCGCCGAGCTTAGCCTTATGTTTACCGATTCGGAAAAAATTTATCTTAACAGTGAAATTGACCCTAAGGAATTTTATGACGAGATGCGAAACGGTAAAACCGCAAAAACATCGGCAATAAATACACATACCTTTATCGAGTTTTTTGAAAATGAACTTAAAAACGGTAACGATGTTATGTACATTGGTTTTTCTTCAGGACTTAGCACCACATACAATTCTGCGGCTCAGGCGGCAGAGGAGCTTAATGAAAAGTATACCGATAATAAGGTTTACACCGTGGATTCACTTGCGGCGTCAGCCGGCTACGGCTTACTGGTATACCTTGCAGTAAAGCAAAAGGCGGCGGGCGCTACAGCACAGCAGATAGTTGAATATGTAGAAAAGCTGCGGCTTAAAATTGCCTTGTGGTTTACGGTTGACGATTTAGTTTACCTAAAGCGCGGCGGCAGAGTAAGTCCAACTGTCGCATTTGTCGGCGGTGTGCTCGGTATAAAGCCGATACTTCATATGGATGACGAAGGCCATCTTGTAAGTGTCAGCAAGGTGCGCGGCAGACGCGCGGCAATAGCTGCTCTTGCCGAAAAAATAAAAACTGCCGATATTCTCGGTGATAAGACAATATACATTTCACATGGCGACTGTATTGATGATGCTAATGCATTAGCCAAGATAATTAAGGATGAATACAAACGCAGCACCGAAATTATTACCGATGTAGGCCCCGTAATCGGCGCCCACTCGGGCCCCGGTACATTAGCGCTTTTCTTCGTTGCAAACGAAAGATAAAAAATAAGGGAAGATATCACGGTTAGATATCTTCCCTTTATTGTTTTCTTTTTTATTTTTTAGTTTCAAACACCTTTGATACTGCAAAAAGGCAAAGAGCAGAATTAAGACCCGAAAACCAGAAAATAAAAGCGCGCCACAGTTCAAATACAGTTTCGGTCACGGGGGCTTTGGAAACAAGGCTGATTGTGGTAATTTCATCAAAGCCGAAATAAATGCCTAAAGCAATACCTGCTACGGCTACAATTATAGCTAATACGCGAAAAAGGTTACGAAGCTTAATATTTTTACTTTTAATTGTTTTTTCAGTCATTTAAGATTTCCTTTCAATGTTCTTTGTATTTATTATATCAAAGCATTGTTTTTTTGTAAACGGTTAATATATGAATAAGCGCCATTTACTTTGTTAATACTCATATTGTTAAGGTGGTGCTTATAGTTGAAAGGCAAATTTCGTACAGCATTATATGTGTTGTCTGCGGTTGTTATAACAGCGGCTATAATGTCGGCTATGACATATTTAGGTATCTCTGACAACGAAAGGGTTGCAGATAACAAGGCACCGGGCGTACCCTATTACAGTCAGACACCGCCCGATACTGCAGGAATATTATTTCGTTTTACAGGGGGTGGCAGTGTATTTCTAAATCTGGATTTTTACGAAGAAAAAATATCGGTCATACTATTTGACACAAAAACAGTAAAGCAGAGTGTACTTGATTACGGCTACACAGTTACTTATACCGTTGATACCGACTATATTTTTCTTGCCGAGCTTATAGACCGATTTGGCGGCATTGAAATGGAACTCGAAGGTTCGCTTTTGCGTTATACGGGCGTTCAGGTTACTGATTTACTGCAAAATAAACAGGTAGATAAAAGACAGGTAATTTCTGTAATGCTCCAAAAAATATCAAAAAACGGCTTTTCAAAAAACGATTTGTTGTATATAATAAAGAATACAACAACCGAGCTTAATTTTCCAAGCGGTTACCCGTATATAGAGCCGCTGCCGAAAATATGCAGGAATGTAAGTTTTGTGAATTAGGGTGGTAGACAATGAAAGGGCTGCTTAGCGTTTTTATAGTTTTAGCAATGCTGACCTTTTCGGCTTGTTATGGCGGTAATGCACCCCAAAATGATATTCCTTCCGATTTAACCAATCAAAACTCATCCACGCAAGAAAAAACAGAAGAAACGCTTTCCCAAGGCGGAGTTTATGACTATTGCTATAATCTGTTAAATGATGCGCAACGGGACATTTACAATAAAATACTGAACGCTGTGCTTGATATGAATGAAGGTAAAGTGTACCTGACCGATGATGAAAACGGGCTTAAAGAAAATGTTAACATAGCGTTTTTAAGTGTGTCGGTTGACCACCCTGAGCTTTTTTGGCTTAGCGGTGAATATACGACTTATTCTGTAAATCAAGAAAAATTTTATATTGAGATTAAATATAATATGGACGAAACTGCCCGTGCTTCTTTTGAAGCGGCATTGGAGAAAAAGTTAGAGAGCATCTTGGCCGAAACCGAAGGTATGTCATATTTTCAAAAAGAACGGTATTTTCACGACTATTTATGTAATAATGTTACCTATACCGCCGACGGCGTGTATACAAGATATACAGTAGTAGGAGCGTTAGTTAACGGCAAGGCGGTTTGTGAAGGGTATTCACGCGCTATGCAGCTGTTGTGTAAGCGGGCGGGTATTAATTGTTCGCTTGTAAAAGGAATCAGCGATGAAACATCGCATATGTGGAATATAGTGGAAATTTCGGGTGAGTGGTATGAATTGGATGTGACCTGGGATGATACAGGCGGTGAAACGCCCAGATATAAATATTTCAATTTAACTACCAAAGAAATGAACAAGGACCGTACGGTGTACCCTGTTTTAGATGGGGCAAACCAAGATATCAGCCTTAAAGGCGGTAAATACAATTTGAGGCTACCCGTATGTACCGCTACTACCTTTAGCAAAGAAAAAATAGAAAATTAAAAACCCGACAAGCAGTCGGGTTTTTATTGTTTAGTTTTGTTCATCAAGGGACAGATAGAACGACGGTATGAATTCATCCATAAAGACATCGGCTTCGGGCATATTCATTTCCCGTATCAGTTTTTCGGTTGAGTCCTTAGCCTTGGAAAACTCGTTGTTTCCCATCTTCATTTCTTCAATGCATTTGATGTAGGCAGAAATTTTATCTGCCGCCTTTACAAAGCGGTGCATTTGCTCATCTGTGCAGTTATAAAGCATAGAAAAATCCTTTTGCAGATAGTCGGGCAGCATAGAAATAAGCTTTTCTTCCGCAACAGATTCTATTTCCTTATAAACGCTCTTTATTTTAGGGTTATAATACTTAATGGGTGTTGGCATATCGCCCGTTATAATTTCGCTTGTATCGTGAAGCATAGCCAACACGGCTACGCGGTCGGCATTTATATTGCCGCCAAAGCGGTTGTTGTGTATAAGGGCTAAAGCGTGTGCTACATAGGCGGTTTCCAGTGAATGCTCACTTAAATTTTCGCTTTTGGTGTTGCGCATTAAACCCCAACGGTATATATTTTTCATACGGGACAGCATTGCATAAAAATGATGTTTCATTATACACCTCGAAAAATGTTGTACTATTGAATATTATATCATAATCTGTTATAATATCAATAAATAAATTATTTTTTGCGGAGAGAAGATATGGGATTTTCGTATAACAAAGCAATAACCCTGAAGCCCACAAAGGGTATGGGGTTTAGCACCTTTTTAATAGCACTCATTACCGCCACCGTTGTTTTTCTGCCCTTTATAATTGAAGGGAACGGCTATTTTACATTTTACGGTGACTTTAATGTTCAGCAAATTCCTTTTTATCAGATGTGTCACGAAATGGTAAGACAGGGGGATTTCGGTTGGAGCTGGCTTACCGATTTAGGCGCTAATTTTATAGGGTCTTATTCCTATTATCTTTTAGGCAGTCCTTTTTTCTGGCTTACCATTCCGTTCCCTAATTGGATGGTGCCGTATTTGATGGGACCGCTGCTTATACTTAAATTTGCCTTTGCGGCACTGACGGCTTACCTTTATATTCGCCGCTTCACGCATACGCCCGATGCGGCACGACTTGGCGGTATACTGTACGCATTCTGCGGCTTCTCGGTATACAATGTGTTTTTCAATCAGTTCCACGAAGCTATTGTTATTTTCCCGCTATTGCTTCTATCTTTCGAGCTTTTAATGACCGAAAACCGCCGCGGCGTATTCGCTATATGTGTGTGCTTAGCCGCCGTTATGAATTTCTTTTTCTTCTTCGGCATGGTGTTTTTCTGCATAATATACTTTATTATCCGCGTTGTAAGTAAGGCAGTAAAGGTTACCTTTGCTCGTTTTGTTACTATGTTCTTTGAGTCGGTTTTAGGACTCTTAATGGCGGCGTTTTTATTACTGCCCACCATTTATACCGTATCAAAAATCGGCAGACTTGAAGATTTTCTTACAGGCTGGGGCGCTATAACCTACGGCAAGGAGCAGATTTATCTTAATATTATTGAGTGCTTCTTTTTCCCACCCGATATACCTGCTCGTCCCGTATTTTTCCCTGGTGCTAATGTTAAATGGTCATCGCTTGGCGGATGGTTACCGCTTTTCAGTATGAGCGGTGTGTTTGCCTACTGTATGGCAAACCGTGGCAAGTGGATTAAGAGAGTTATATGTACAAGCTTTGTTTTCTCGTTTTTCCCGATACTCAACAGTGTATTTTCGGCATTTAATTCGTCATACTATGCAAGATGGTTCTATATGCCGATACTTATTATGTGCTTAGCAACCGTTTCTGCGGCAGAAGACCGCGATGTAAATTGGAAAGGCGCTTTTTGCTGGGTAGGCTTTATTACTGCGGCATTCGCCCTTGTAATAGGTCTTTTCCCGCAAAAGACAGAGGACGGCTACACCTTAGGTCTTTTCACCGATAACACCAATCCGTTCTATATAAGAAGATTTTGGCTTACTGTAGCCATTGCCGTTATAGCGTTTATAGTGGCGGCAATAATCTTTGCGGCATTCAAAAAACGCCGAAAGGCTTTCTGGAATGTGGCGCTTTCATTTACCTGTATTTTTTCGGTTATCTACAGTATATTCTTTATTGGAATGGGCAGACAGCATTCCTACGATATAGACACAGTAGTGATTGATTCAATGATAGAAGGCAAGGTGGATTTACCCAACTTAGACGATTACCGAATCGACACCTACGACTGTCCTGATAATACGGGTATGTTTTTAGGCTACCCGAGTATTCATGCCTTCCACTCGGTTGTTCCGTCATCAATTGTGGATTATTATGAGTTTGTAGGCGAAAAACGCTCGGTTGCAAGCAGGGCAGAAACTGACAACTGGGCTATTCGCAATCTTTTATCGGTTAAATATGTGCTTAATTTGAATGGCGAAGACCCGTTCGAAGATTCTGTGGGTAATACTGTAATGCCGGGTTATAAATATTACGATGCACAGGGCAACTATAAGATTTATGAAAATCAGTACTATATACCCTATGGCTTTAGTTACGATAAATACATTACTGTAGGCGACCTTGAAAATTACAGTGGTAAGGAACGGGCACTTATAATGCTCAAGGCTTTGGTATTGGATGACAGTACAGCAGAAAGGTATTCGGGTGTTTTATCGAAGCTTGATATAACTGCTGATATATCATTTGATGAGCAGTCGTCACTACAAGACTGCAAAGCATTAGCCGAAACGGCGGCTAATAGCTTTACTTGTGATAAAAACGGATTTACTGCAACCGTTACACGAGATAAAGGCTCGCTTGTGTTTTTCTCTGTGCCGTTTGAAGACGGTTGGAGTGCAACTGTAAACGGAAAAGCGGTAGACATTGAAAAGGTAAATATTGGCTTTATGGCAGTTTTTGTAGATGAAGGTGTTAGTGAGATAGTATTCACCTACAAAACCCCGTATTTATGGGAAGGCATTATGCTAAGCGGCGGCGCAGCGGCAGTGTTTGTGATTTATTTAATAATCTGCCTTGCTACTAAAAAGCTTCGTAATAAAGAAACCGTTTACCCTGAAGGTGAAGAGCTAATCGAAAAGTGGTTGGCCTACGATGTGGCTGATGCGGTAGAAAATGAAGAACCCGAAGAGCTGACACTTGACGATATTGCCGAGCAGTTAAACCGCGAATACCCCGTGATTCAGCGAAATAATGAATTTATGGGCGGATTTAGTGTCAGTGCCGATGAAGATGATAAATAATTCTTGACTAAACTGACAAAATATGTTAAATTATCTTTGTCAAGTGCAAAAATAATTGCAAATAAGAAGGGGAGCTCGATTAACTCGGGCTGAGAGGAAGCCGTTTTGCTTCGACCCATAACCTGATGCGGATAATGCCGACGTAGGGAAGTTACGCTACAGAGTTTATGCCGCAGTTTATCTGCGGCATTTTTTATTTGCCTAAGCAAACGCGAAAAGGAGAAATAAAAAATGAAGAAACAAAACTTGCAAAAATTGACGGTTTCGGCTATGATGATAGCCCTATCTACTGTGCTTAGTCTCATTAAAGTATGGGAAATGCCGCTCGGTGGCGCTATTACACTGTTTTCGATGCTACCTATATGCCTTATCGGTGTATCGTACGGTGTAAAATATGCAATAATACCCTGCTTTGTGTACGGCGGTATACAAATGATGTTAGGCGGTGTATTCGGCTGGGGATTGACCATCGGGACACTCATAGGTGCTATACTGTTTGACTATCTATTCGCCTTCACGGCGCTTTGCCTTTCGGGACTCTTCAGAAAAAAAGGTGCTGCAGGTGTTGTATCGGGCATAAGTATTGCTTGTATAGTAAGATTTTTGAGTCATTTTATTTCGGGCTGTATATTCTTCAGAAGCTTTGATATATTTAATAATCCATATCTCTATTCTGTGGCTTATAACGGTACATTTATGTTGCCTGAGTTAATTCTCACCGTAATTGGTGCTTTGGCACTCATACGAGTACCTATAATTAAAAAAACAATAAAGGAAATGTAATGAAAAAGTGTTTTATCTTCGGCGCATTGCCGACCGAAAATTTGGTAGTAAAGCCTACGGCTGATGATTTTATAATAGCGGCAGATAAAGGCTTTTTAAGCCTTGAAAAATTAAATCTTACACCGGATTTGGTAATTGGGGACTTTGATTCCTTGGGGTATGAGCCCGATTTTCCGCAAAAAATAGTGCTTCCAACCAAAAAGGATTTAACCGATACCGCAGTAGCCATAAACTATGCACTTGATAACGGCTACAATGAGATAATTGTGTACGGTGCCGCCGAAGGTAAAACCGACCACACCCTTGCTAATATAGCACTGTGCGCTAAAGTCAGCAGGACGGCGGCAAGAATGGTGTTTTTTGGTAAAACCACACACTTTACTGCGGTGAGTGACGGCTCAATTCGGTTTAGTAATACAACAGGTCGTGTGTCGGTCTTTGCTTTTGGCGGTAGGGCAGAAGGTGTTACACTGTCGGGATTCGAGTATGAATTAAATGATTATAATTTAGATGAGTTTATTCCGCTTGGTGTCAGCAACTGCTTTAAAGGGGACACATCTACCGTCACGGTAAAACGGGGCACACTGATAGTTATGTGGGAAGACAGCATAAAACCGTAGCGCAAGGCTACGGTTTTTTAAATTTATATATTGACAAAAGGGCTATTTTTGGGTATAATCTTAAAATGATAGGTTATGTATAAAGGGAATTGTCGCCCCATAACCGCAACCTGAAAAAAGGGAGGTAAAATAAATGAAAAGAACATATCAGCCGAAGAAGCTTCACCGCAAGAAAGAACACGGTTTCTTAAAGAGAATGGCTACCGCAAACGGCCGCAAGGTACTTGCCCGTCGCAGAGCTAAAGGCAGAAAGCAGCTCACTTATTAATTAGGGGCCACTTGTAAAGCAGTGGCTTTTCTTTTTTAAGGATGACCTAATTTATGTTTGAAAAATTAAAACTCAACAAGGAATTCCGCCGAGTTTACGGTCGCGGAAAATCAATAGTCAGTCCCTTCTTTGTATCGTATGTTTTACGGCAGAAGGGCGAAAAAATCAGAATAGGTATAACTGTAAGCAAAAAAATAGGCTGCGCGGTTATGCGAAACCGCGCTAAAAGACTTATTACTGCCGCATTTTATGAGTGTGCGCCCGACATAAAACACGGTTGCGATATTGTGTTTGTTTTAAGACACCGCATACTTAGCAAAAAAAGTTATGAAGTTGCCGAAATTATGAAGGCACATTTAAAACAAAGCGGCATATTTGAAGAAAAATGATGCGTAAAATTTTAATCGGTGCGGTAAGGTACTACCAAAAATGTATTTCACCGTACAAAATGGGGTGCTGTAGGTTTACGCCTACCTGCTCTAACTATGCCGTTGAAGCCTTGCAGACACACGGTGCATTTAAGGGTACGCTACTGACTGTTTGGCGTATTTTAAGGTGCAATCCGTTCTGTCGAGGCGGCTATGACCCCGTACCCGAAAAAAGAAAACAAAAATAATCCATTTAAAAGGATAGTTATATATGGCTATATTTAATGTAATTAACGAACACATTTTGTCTCATATTCTGCGTTTTTTGATGGGTATTTTCAACAATAATTTTGCAGTAGCAATTTTTATGTTCACATTGGTTATTAACCTTTGTATGATACCCCTTACAATTAAAAGCCAGAAATCATCAATGCAGCAAACCCGTATTAAGCCTAAAATGGATGCCATAAAGGAAAAATACGGCGACGACAAGCAAAAGTATAATGCCGCAGTACAGGAGCTTTACACAAAAGAAAAGGTTTCTATGTCGGGCGGTTGCTTGCCTATGATTTTCCGTCTTGTTTTCCTTATGTCAATCTACTATCTTGTTTTAGGCCCTATTACCTATCTTACTACAGTAGATGCCACGGCTGTTAAGGAATTTGCCACAGCCGTTGGGATTACGGTCGACAACAATTTAAGACTTGATTTGGATGTTATTGCGAAAATCAGCGAAGCAGGTTTTGTAGCGCCCGCAGGCTTTGAAGGACATTATAACGAAATCAGCACGGCGGTACAAAGCATTGACTTTAATTTCTTTGGCATAAGCCTTACTGAAATTCCGCATTTTTCTCTTAACTTAGCTGACGCAAAGCTTAACTGGATTATTCCGTTATTGTCATTTGCAGGTGCTATGTTCTCAAGTCTTTTATCAATTCGCTCACAGAAGAAGATGAACCCCGGTGCTCCAAGTATGACGGGTATGATGCTTGGCATGCCGATTATTTCACTCATAATCGCATTCGGTGCACCTTGCGGTCTTGGCTTCTATTGGGCTTGTTCAAGCTTTATTTCGGGTATAATTCAGGAAGGCGTACAGCGTTTCTACGGCCCGCATACAATGATAGCCAGAGAACGCGCTAAGAATATTATTAAATGTTACGAACAAGAGGAGAAGCTTCTCTCATCCTATAAGGAGGACTAATCTTGATTAAGGAAGAAATCGGATACGGCGAAACCGTTGAAGAGGCTTGGGAACAAGCCAAAATCAATTTAATCGCCGCTATTTCAAATACAAAATTCAACGAAGACGATATACAGTTTGATGTTATCGCAACCCCTAAAAAGAAGACCTTTGGTCTTTTCGGTGGCGCTAAAGCTGAAGTAAAGGCGTTTATCACTTTACCCGATGCACCCGCCCCAAAAAAGGCGAAGCCTGTAAAAGAAAAGAAAACCGAAAAGCCTGCCGAAAAAAAGGTAGCAGTAAAGGAAAAGGCAGAGCCCGTAGATGCTTTGGAAATTAACGCAGTTCCTGCATCGGAAATCCCTGCCGATTCAAAGGCGGGCCGAGCAATAAAATACATTTCAGATATTTTAGATAAGCTCGGTTGCACAGAAATAGCAATTAAGGTTACCGAAAAGGAAAACGGTGCAATTCTGCATCTGTCAGGCGAAGGCCTTGGCGTTGTAATCGGACGCCGCGGTGAAACGCTTGATTCCTTACAGTACCTAACAAGCCTTGCGGCTAACGACGCAGGCGGCGGCTACTACAAGGTTACACTCAATATCGGTAACTACCGCGAAAGACGCGAGCAGACCTTAACAAGCCTTGCTAAGCGTGTATCAAATCAGGTTTTGCGCACAGGTCGCAACCGTACACTTGAGCCTATGAATCCGTATGAAAGAAGAATTATTCATACCGCAGTTCAGGAAATTGAAGGTGTGTCTTCTTATTCTGTAGGTGAAGGCAGCGGCAGACGCGTTGTTATCAGCAGTGATAAGGGCGCCAGACAGGGAAATACAAAAAGAAATTCATCAGTAAGGGAAGTCGCTACCGATGCAGCGAGAGCTCCCAAGAGTGATACAGACCTTCCGCTTTACGGAAAAATCAACTAAAATTTTTAACCCCAAGTAAAAAACTTGGGGTTTATTTTATGCAAAAAACTTTTCTTCAAAACGATTATAGTAGCCGGAAAGGGCGGTAAAATCCATAGCGCCTACATAATATTCTTCTAATTTGTCGTGGGTGGCTTTTGCCGCTTTTAGTGTGTCAACTGCGCTTTCAAGCAACCTTTGGCACAGTTTTTTATTAAACGCCATTTTTTGTTTGTTGTTTTTAATATGCAGTGTATCGGTAAAGCGGGAAGCGTGTACCCGTTTTTCATCACTGTCATATTTAATGCGGCTCGTTTCCCGACAGACTGCAAAGTGGAGTTTTGGTATAATTATAGCGTCGGTAATTAAAGTAGGTAGCAGTTCGTTTTTAATAATTATTGTCTCATATCCGCGCGATACTGCAATGTCTCTTAGTACAGAGAGAATAATACTTGCCGCCGCGCCATATTCATCGCGGATGATTATTTTATTTTCTATAGCATTTACAGTTTCGGTATAGTGAATAATACCCTTTGGTGTAATGCCGCCTAAAAATCTTACCCAACTATACCCCCTATTTTTAGTGATGGGTATATTTTTTTCTGCAGTAGCTACGGCAAAGGCAATGCATTTTTCAATATCGGTGGCACTAAGGGAAACAGAAAAATTATCCTTGAATGCTCTACCCGCCGCTTTGATATAGCTCGATGCGATTTTGTGATATGCAGAATTTTTCTCTATAAGCGCTATTATTTTTTGTTTATCTGACTGTAAGGCTTCTGCATTCCAAAATTCGCCCGTATTTATTATCTGCTCACAAATAGCGGGGAATTTAGGGTCCACAGTGTGGGGCGCTGTGCCGTCCATAATAACCTTTTTAAGCGTTGGAAAAATTACGGCATCCAGAGAGTCTGGGTCGGAGCTGCACATACAAAGCGTAGCGGGAATGTTTTTACTGATTGCAGTATTGTAAAGGCACCGCATAAATGAAGATTTACCCGTTCCCGGTCCGCCCTTAATTATGTAACAAAGCCAATCTTTTTTAGCATCGAAGCACTTATTAAATACACTGTAAAAGCCGTCGGCAGAATTTGCCGCCAAGAAAAAATTACCGTTCATAAAATCACCTGTTCTATGTTATTCGTCCCATATATAGTATGCCAAAAATTAATATTTTGACACAAAGAAAAAACTGTGGTAGAATAACAAGGTGAGTTAATTGAACGGCTGCGGGCGTATGCCTGAGGAAAGTCCGAGCTTCACAGGACAGGATAGCAGCTAACGGCTGCCGAGGGTGACCTTAGGGAAAGTGCAACAGAGATATACCGCCGCATTTTGCGGTAAGGGTGGAAAGGCGAGGTAAGAGCTCACCGGTTACTCGGGAGACCGAGCAACCCTGTAAACCCTATCCGAAGCAACACTGAAGAAGGCGATACACTTGTCCGGTGTGCCTTGAAAAGTGGCTGGAGCGCTAAAGTGATTTAGCGTCGAGATAGATAGTCGTTCACGACAGAACTCGGCTTATAGATTAACTCATATTAAAAAACACACCCAATAGGGTGTGTTTTTTTAGCCTTTGAATTTTTCCATAGCGGATGCGGCATCAGCAACATATTTATCAATGTCTTTAATATCTTCAATAAGAGTGCCTTCAACAATTCGTCTGCCAAGCACTAAGCCTTCGGGTAGGTTGACCCCTTTTTCATTTGCAATATTGTAAATCACTTCAGAAAAGGGCAAGGTCTCGGTGAAAAAAGAAGGCAGAGTATCGGAAATTGAGTTTAATTGTGCAAGCTTTGCGGGGTCTACAATAAATAACTGCACATCGCCTTCATTTGCAATTATTGCCTGAAGCTTTGTGGCAACAGAATTAGCATAGTTCATATCAAATGAGCCATCTGTTCCGTAAGAGCAGTTTATAAGCTGTATATTTACTGTGCCGTCGCCATCAATATCTGAAAAGCAGGGGGTTATATAATCCTTCAAAAATACAAGCTGTTCATCGGCGTAGATTCTATCGGTATAAAATACAACACGGGCATCGTATTTTTCCTTTGCGGCGCACTGCGTTATACCTATTGTAAGAATAACACACAGAAAGATTATAAAGAAGGTGTGTACCTTGTAGTGAAACCAAAAATTTGTAATTTTCTGCTTAAAGGTTTTGGGCACTTCTTCTTTTTGTACAGGCTCGGGTGTAATTTCGCCCTGCTGCATTTTTTTAAGCTCCAAAAATTCTTTTCTGGCACGCCGTTGCTGTTCCAAAGTTTCGTTTTTGTGTTCCATAGTAAAGTTCCTTTTAAACTTAATAATTGCCGCAGACCTATTATAGCATATATGCGAAAAATATTCCACAGTTTTCTTGACTGTTATAAATTTCAGTGATATACTATGACCATAATAAAAATAGGGGGACTGCTTTTATGGACGCTTATATTTATAGAAAAGAACTTAACGATTATTGGTTTTCTACACCTGAAAACCCGCAGGGCTTTGAAGAAGCGGAAGAATATCTAACCGCTAAAATTAAATTTATTCCCGAAGGCAAAAGCTTTATTTTTATAACAGATACACATAACCGCGACGGCAATGCTGAGCAGTCGCCCGCGCTTATCGGTTACATCCGTTCCCTTACAGACGCTAAAAAAGTTATTATGGGTGGCGATATACTCGGCCGTGAAGCAAACCGCTATTTAGCCGCGCAGGAGATTAAAAAATATATAAACCGTATTACCGATATTGCAGGTAAGGATTTACTTATGGTTTTCGGTAATCACGACCTTAACACTGCAAACTCTCCCGAAGAATTGGTAGAAGAGCATCGCATTCCTTATGTTGAGATGGAAAAAATACTCTTTTCACATAATGAAGGTCGCGTGTGTGAAGATATAAGCGAAAGAATCAAATATCTTGAATGTAGTGAAGAAGAACGCGAAGAAATCCTTGCTTTTTCACGACTTCACTATTATGTTGATGATGCCGAAAACAAGGTAAGATACATCATTGTTGAAACGGGCAACCAACTTGAGTTTGGCCGCAACGGTCCGGTTACAAAGTATTTTGATGTTTATAATAACGAAGACCTTATTATGCAGTATGACTGGTTGTATGAAACCTTACTTTCAACCCCCGAAGACTATGATGTGGTTGTATCGGGACACGCTTTAACGGGTTACTGCGGACATACAAATATTTGGAAAGGTCCGCTGGGTATGTGCAAAATACTTTCAGGCTTTAAAACCTGTTCTAAAGTAACGGTGAATAACCCTTGTCCGCATTATGAAAAGTTGGCAAAGTTCTACCAAAAAGGCGCCCACGAGTATGATTTTACTTCCCGTAAGACAAAAAGTAATGTTGTTGTAATTGCGGGAGACACCCATGTGGATGTTCAAGCCAAAGCCGACTATGATGAAAACGGCGATTTTGTTTCAACCCCATATATTCCGGGTGAAAAGCTGAATGAAACGGCAGTAATAGTTAATGTTACCCAGCCCGATAGTTACAGAAATATTTTTAGGGAAGATGCCTATAAAATGCAAAAAGACACAATAACCGAGCAGTGCTTGGATGTTGTAACAATATGCCCCGACGGAAATATTAAATTAACCCGTATCGGTGCAGGTGAAGACCGTTTTATAGAATATAAATAAAACAGGAGTAGTCCCAAATGTATAGTAAAATCAGAAAAATGGCAGAAAAAGATAAGCCTTGTGTTATTGAAATGATGAGAAAATTCTATACATCTCCTGCGGTATTAAGCAACGGCTCGGAAGAAATCTTTGAAGCCGATGTTAATTCTTGCATTAGTGATTTTCCGTATATTGAAGGCTATGTTTTTGAAAATGGCGGCACTATACAAGGCTATGCTATGGTGGCAAAAAGCTTTTCAACAGAATTTGGAAAGATGTGTATATGGATTGAAGACCTGTATATTAAAGATGAGTATAGGGGTCTTGGCATCGGCAGTGGTTTTTTAAAATATATTGAAGAAAAATACCCAAATTCAATATTCCGTTTAGAAGTTGAAGAAGAAAACGAAAGAGCCGTAAATGTATATAAAAAATGCGGTTATAAGCATCTTCCGTATATGGAAATGAAAAAATAGTTTTAAAATTTTAGGTAGCCCGTCGCATTTAAAAATAAAATACCCCCTATGCCCATACAGGCATAGGGGGGTATTAATTTATTAATCAATTGGCTTCATCGTGGGGAATAGGATAATTTCTCTTATAGTATCAGAGTTTGTAAGTAGCATTACAGTTCTGTCTACGCCGATACCCATACCGCCTGTTGGGGGCATACCGTATTCCATAGCGGTGAGAAAATCTTCATCGAGCATCTCGGCTTCATCATCGCCGCGGTCGCGAAGTTCGAGTTGTTTTTCAAAACGCTGACGCTGAACAATCGGGTCGTTAAGCTCGGAATAAGCGTTTGCAAGCTCAGAGTGGCATACAAACAACTCAAAGCGCTCGGTAACTCTTGGGTCTTCGGGAGATGCTTTTGTAAGGGGTGATACTTCAACTGGGTACATTGTAATAAATGTCGGCTGGATAAGCTTTTCTTCAACGCGTTGGTCAAAACAAGCGTAAAGTGCGTTACCCCATGTCTTGTCGGCTGTGTCGGCAAGCTCTACGCCCTTGGCCTTTGCGGCGGCTACCGCTTCGGCATCATCGGTAATAGCACCAAAGTCAATGCCGACATATTCTTTAACCGCGTCAACCATTGTAAGTCTGCGCCAACCGGGTGTTAAATCAATTTTTTCACCCATCCACTCAAGCTCGTATGTGCCGAGTATTTCTTTAGCGGCACCCGAAATAATGCCTTCGGCAATGTCCATCATATCGTGGAAATCGGCATACGCCTGATAAAGCTCAATACTTGTAAACTCCGGGTTATGCTTGGGGTCCATACCTTCGTTACGGAAAATACGGCCAATTTCATAAACCCTGTCCATACCGCCAACGATAAGGCGTTTAAGCGGAAGCTCGGTTGCTATACGCATATACATATCAAGGTTTAATGTGTTGTGATGTGTGATAAAGGGACGGGCACTTGCTCCCCCTGCGATTGTACTGAGTACAGGCGTTTCAACTTCGATATAACCCATATCATCAAGATATTTGCGCATAAACTTTATAAACTGTGAGCGCACGATGAACTTATTTTTAACATCGGGGTTCATAATCAAGTCAACATAGCGCTGACGGAAGCGAAGGTCGTTATCGCGAAGTCCGTGGAACTTTTCAGGAAGCGGCAACAAAGACTTGCTAAGCATTATAATGTTTGAAGCGTGAATTGAGATTTCGCCTGTCTGTGTCTTAAACACAAAACCTTCAACACCTACGATATCGCCAATATCAAACTTTTTAAATGCGGCATATTCTTCTTCGCCAATGTCATCGCGTTTTACATAAAGCTGAATTTTGCCCTTGGTGTCCTGTACACCTGCAAAGCTTGCCTTACCCATAACACGACGGCTCATAAGACGGCCTGCGATTTTAACTGTTTTACCTTCAAATTTTTCAAAATCCGCCTTAATATTGGCAGAGTAATCTGTAAAGTCAAACTTGGTAATTTCAAATGGATTTTTACCCGCAGCCATAAGGTTAGCCAATTTATCGCGGCGCACCTTTAAAATTTCGCTAAGTTCTTCAGCGGTCGGCTCGGTATTTTGCATTAATTCTTTGTTTTCCATCCTATTTTCACATCCCTTTATAAAATAAAAGGCAGGGGTACCTGCCTTACTTTGATATAGAAATAATTTTAAACTCGATTTCGCCTGCAGGAGCTTCGGCAAAAACGGTTTCACCAACTTTATGGCCTAAAAGTGCTTTACCAACAGGCGACTCATCCGAGATAAGACCAACGCTGGGGTCGGCTTCGGCAGAGCCTACTATACGGTATTCGCATTCTTCTTCAAATTCAACATCAAGTATTTTAACCTTTGAACCCAGTATAACGGTTTTTGAAGAGCCCTTAACATCGGTTATAATTTCTACATTTTTAAGCATGGCTTCAATTTCGACTATTCTGGCTTCGATTTTTGCCTGCTCGTTTTTAGCTTCATCATATTCGCTGTTTTCGGACAAATCCCCGTAGCCGCGCGCGATTTTGATTTTTTCCGCAATATCTTTACGGCCTGTGGTTTTAAGTTGTTCAAGCTCGTCTTGAAGCTTTTTAAGTCCTTCGTCGGTAAGTCTTATTTTCTTTTCCATAAATATGACTTCCTTTCCTATGTTATACAAAATTAATAAAATTCGCCAAGAAACATATACTCAAGTATTATATAATATATAACTCATTATGTCAAGGTAGATTTTTAATACAATATTTTACACCGTTTTTTGCAAGACAGCTACAGTATGCGTTTTGCGTTTTCTTACATTTGCCGTGTAAGGAAAGCCCTGCAAGAACGGTGTATAAATCTGCAAATTCGGGGATTTTGGGTAGCGGTACATCAAGTATCGGAATACAAGAATCAACAAAAAAGCCGTACTGTCCGAAAAACACAGGACACCTTTCTTTAATGTCTTCGCTTGATATAATAATATCGGTTTCTTTGGGGATTATTGGGCGGTCATTTATAACCGCCGCCGCACCTACGGATGAATATATACGGTCGTTTTCTGCTTCGTATTCTGGCACTCTTTCTGTAAAGACATACACCGAACGGAATTTTTGTAGGATGGTAGGCAATAAATGTATTATATCGCAATTCCTATCATATAATGCGGCGCTAATCGGCTTTTTTTCATAAATTTTAAGAATGGTGTTAAGCATTACGGTGTATTTGTATTTTAAAACTGCATCAGAGTCGGGCATAATTACGGGAAGACGGCACTGACTTATTATTCTTTCTGCTACAGTATGCTTGTAGGCAGAAATTTCAGCCGTAAAAAATTTATTTCCCAAAAAATTTATTTCAGTTATATTTATTTTCCTTTGCCTTACAAGATGCAGTTTTTCGGGTACAGTTTCTCTTCTTTTAATTTTTACTGTTATTGCCGCAAACAAGCCGCTCACCTTCTTGACAAAACAGTATAAATGGGTGTATAATGTGGTTTCTAAATAATACTGTGAGACTCAGTAAAATATTACTTTTTTGGGTGGCGAAAATAATGGAAAAATTCAGCGCAACATTAGTGGTTATGGCGGCAGGAATGGGTAGCCGTTTCGGCGGTCTTAAGCAGATAGCGCCGGTAGGCAAAAACGGAGAAGCTATTTTAGACTTCTCGGTATATGATGCTATAGAAGCGGGCTTTGATAAGGTCGTTTTTGTAATAAATCGCGGAATTGAGAAGGATTTCAAGGAAATTGTAGGCAGTCGTGTTGAAAAGAAGGTTAAGGTTGAATATGTCTTCCAGCAGACCGACGATTTACCCGCAGGCTTTACCTGTCCTGAAGGTAGAGTTAAGCCGTGGGGTACAGGTCAGGCAATTCTTTGCTGCAAGGATGCAGTTACAACACCTTTTGCCGTAATCAATGCTGATGACTACTACGGAAAAACCGCTTTCCGTCAGATTTATGAATGTCTTAAAAACAACAATGACGCTTACTGTATGGTTGGCTTCCGTCTGCAGAACACTCTGACAGAAAACGGTCATGTTTCCCGCGGTATCTGTACAGTTGAAGACGGTTACTTAACTGATATTGTTGAGCGTACAAAGATACTTGATTGCAAGTACACAGAGGATGAAGAAAATTGGGTTTCGCTCGACCCGAACTGTATTGTTTCAATGAATATGTGGGGCTTCACTACAGATATATTCCATTATCTGCAAAAGGATTTTGTTAAGTTCCTTGAAAATAAGGGGACAGAGCTTAAAAGTGAATTTTATCTGCCGAGTGTGGTAGACTCACTTATTAAGTCGGGAGAAAAGAAAGCCCGTGTTCTTGTAGCCGAAGACCGTTGGTACGGTGTTACCTACAAGGAAGACAAAGAAGCGGTGGTTTCAGCAATCGGCGCACTTGTTGATAAAGGTCTCTATGAAAATATGTAAAACAAAAAAAGGACGGCTAAGTGCATCTTCTTATAAGTATATTTAAGACCTCGATGAATAATCACCGAGGTCTTTTATATTTTGTTCTAATAGATGAGAAAAACCAGCATCGCATTGTGGATTTTTTACCAAAAATAACACCCAAATGCTGCACCCACTATTCCTGCCAAATACAGCGGAATCACTCTTTTTTTATCACAAGTCAAACCTGCTGTTGCAAGCATCACAAACCCATTAAATGCAAGTGCAGCTATGTAGACAGCCACCGCAAATATCGTTAAAAAAGCAGAATCATAAGGGTCGCTCGTAATATAATAAAGTCCGCGTATTAGAAAGAAAAAGAATTGTGCAAACATCAAAAACATCGGCGGTATTGCTTTCATACTTCCCCATAATTTAGCCGCTATTATAGAGCCTAAAACCGAAAGTATGATAAATAATATCATTAAAATTATTACATTTTCCGATATAAAAGAATTTACGTTTTGACTTAACTCTCTCACTATACCCGAAATTATCATTAAAACAAAAACTGCAACAAAGATTCCACCGCCAAGAGTAAAGAATATTATCACAGACTTTTTTGGATACTATCAACAATTTTTTTGGCAATAACATACGGAGCTACAAACACCCCCAAAAAGAAAGAAAGAGCGCCCTTTACAACAAAATAAACTATCCAGCCGCCAACGGGCATAATGAGAAATACTCTCGGTGTGATTTTTGAAAGCGCTTGCCAGCCAAAATAGCTGAATAAGATTGCAAAAATAACAATTATAAGAGAAGCCTCTTGAAGTAATGTAAGTATACCTAATAAACCGCCCATTACTACAAAATATAATATTAAAATAAGAACGACCTTACCTAAGGGACTTACAAGAAAGTTTTTAAACCCATTCCTTTTATTCTCCATTTTTTCACCTCCCTTTTTGTCAAATATTAGTATACCATAGTATTTTAGTTTTGTCAAGCAACGCTTTTATAATAGTATTGTAATATTTATATTTTTTGGGGGTAAATCTATGTTTGGCGAAAGAGTCAAAACCTTGCGTCTCTCTTTAGGTCTTAATCAAATTGAATTTGGTAAAAAACTGAATGTTACAAAGCAAAGTGTAAGTAATTGGGAAAACGGAAATATTCAACCTTCCATAGATATGTTAATAAAAATTGCAACTGTATTTTCTGTAGAAACCGATTATTTGCTTGGTCTTGATAATGCCCGCAAGCTTGATGTTTCTGGACTTTCCGAACGACAAATATCCTATATTCAGCAACTTATAAATGATTTAAAAAAATAAAAAAGTGGTTTGAAAGAGAAGGGCTCATAAGGACAGTAAAAAGATGCACGGAATTTTCGTGCATCTTTTCTTTTATATTTTCTTATATCGTGGCAAGCAGGGAATTTGCACATCAAATTCCGCTTGTTAGGAGAACCTAAACCCTTTGTTTACCCATCTCAAAGTAGGTGATATTCTGTGCTTCGCACAGAGTGATATTTTTGATAAATCAAAAGTGATATTAAAACCTACGGTTTTAGTGATATTTTATTCGCCCATAAACTGCCGAAGGCAATATCACTTGTCGCAAGACAAATATCACTGCAAAGCAATATAACTCGCCTTTGGCGAATAAAACTGCGAGACTTCCCTGAGAGAAGTCTCGCAATCCGTCCTTTTTAATTTGTCTTGAATTTTCTGTAAAGCTTAAGTGCCTTATCTATAAAATCTTCGGTAACACAAAAATATTCTGCCAGTGAATAAACATCTCTGCAACCGCGCTTGATGGCTTCGTTTAGTTCCTTTTCGGGAATTAATGCATTTATCGCCCATTTATCAGCGCGGTTTTCGTGCTTTTGGCGTACATCAAGCGGCGAATATAAATTATAAAAGCTTCCCGTATTACAGTGGCCAAGCTCATGCGCTAAGCAGACGCGCTCAGTAGCGGTGCCGAAAAAATTCGGGTCAAGCGCTATAAAGCAACGGTCTCCCATCTGCATGCACAGAGATTTATTCTCGGGTAAGGGAAAATAATCAAGAGTAATTTCCCGTTCGTCCATTAATTTATAGAGATTCTCTGTTTTCATTTTCTCTGTCCCTTATATACTGGGCGTATCTTTTAACTTCGTTCCACATTTCATCGGTAACGGTAACTCCGCCGCCGAAGAGCGCAACCTTTAAATTATTTTCATCGGGCTGCTCACCGCTTAAAAGATATTCCACACTTACACCGAAGAATTCTGATATTTTTGAAAGCGTTAAAGCCGACAGACTTTTTATTCTGCCCATCTTATAATCCGAGAGAGATGCGCGCGGTATACTGCATTGCTTACAAAGGTCGGTGACAGTAATCCCTTCCTTTCGACATAATTCAGCAATTCTCTCATAAGTTTGCGTCATTTTAATAACCCCTTTTTGTTCATTTCTACGAATTACTAAAAATAGTAATCAAAGCGTTGACAATTACTGAATTTCACAATATAATGGAATTAAGGTTACTTAATTCAGTAATTTTACCTTCTGCAGAAAATTATATTACAAAATTAAGTAATTGTCAAGCAATTTCAAAAGGAGCAAAAAAGGTGTACTATTGTCAGGACTGTGGAAAAGATTTTAGAAAATATAAGGTAATAACCGAAAAACATAATTTAGTGTCAATGCCATACGAAGAAATAAATGTCTGCCCTATATGTTTTAGCACCAACATTAAGAAAAGGGCGGCTAATTATTGCAAGTGTTGCGGCGCCAGAATGTACAAGAACGGAGATTACTGTAACAATACCTGCCGCCGACGCGGTGAAATGCTTTGGGAAGAGGAACGAAGAAAAAAAGAAGCGTGGCTAAAGCACCCATTATATTCGGCATTACAGGAAGTGGAGCAGTACAATAAGGAAAACGGGACAAATTTATCGTACGGACAGTATTTTGCGCAGAAAAAGGTGTAAAAATGAATATAGAACATAAAAAAGAATATTTAGAGCTTTACTTAATTCAGCACACAAAAATCCGTAGATTATACGAGCAGATAAAGAAGAGTCCCCGTGCGGTTTTCCGCTACAGAAGACAGATTCGTAAAGCTGAAAAGCTACGCCGAGAAATAGAAGACCGTATCGATGCGGTAGACGGCGGAATTTTGAGCGAGATTTTGTCCCAAAGATTTTTGTGCGGAAGAACGCTTGAAGAGACGGCTATTATACTTAATTACAGTAAGCGCCACACAGAACGACTGTATATCAGAGCGCTGGAAAAAATTAAAATATAGTAAAGCTATTTACTTTTTTATAAAAAGTATTATAATATTTATAGAACATTTGTTTGAAAGGGGCGACATCGATGGAGAGAGTAATTCTTCACTGCGACTTAAATAATTTCTTTGCATCGGTGTCTCTTTTATATAATCAGACTCTTATAAACCGACCTGTTGCAGTGTGCGGAGATGTCGAAAAGCGGCACGGCATAGTACTTGCAAAAAATGAAATCGCTAAAGGGTACGGTGTTAAAACGGCAGAAGCAATATGGGAAGCCGAGAGAAAATGTCCGGATTTAATAATTCTGCCGCCGAGTTACGAAAAGTATGAAGAGTTTTCACACAAAGCGCAGGAGATTTATGCAAGATACACCGACATGATTGAGCCGTTCGGAATAGACGAATGTTGGCTTGATGTAACGGGCAGTACAATGCTTTTCGGCTCGGGCGAAGAAATAGCTCATAAAATCCGTAAAGCAATAAAGCGAGAGCTTGGCATTACTATATCGGTAGGTGTCAGCTTTAATAAGGTTTTTGCAAAGCTTGGCAGTGATATGAGAAAGCCCGATGCCGTAACGGTTATATCGCGTGAAAACTTTAAGGAAAAGGTGTGGCCGCTACCTGTAGAAGATATGCTTTTCGTCGGTAAAAAGACGGTGGAAAAACTAAACTCATTGGGTGCATTTACTGTGCGGGATGTCACCGAAATGAGTGATGAAACACTTAAATATATGTTTGGCAAAAACGGACTTGAGCTTAAAAAATATGCTATGGGAGAAGATGACTCGCCCGTTATTTCCTTTGAAAAAAGGGAAAAACCAAAGAGTATCGGCAGAAGTGTTACCGAAAGTGAAGACTTTACTGATAACGACTCGGTATGGCAGACCTTTATAACACTTGCTGAAGATATATCAAAGAATTTGCGGCGGCATAATCTTTTTGCTAGCGGTATTCAGGTGCACACCCGTAACAGTGAGTTGGCGGTAAGGGAATTTTCTCATACACTTGAAAGCCCTACCGATATAAGCATTGTAATTGCAGAAGCGGGTATGAAGCTTTTTAAGGAAAACTATTATTGGGATTTACCGCTTCGGTCAGTCGGACTCAGAGCCATAAATCTGCGGCAGGGTGTAACGGCGGTGCAGCAGGATTTATTCAGTGATTTAGAGAGTCAGAAAAGAATAGAAAAGATAGAAGATAGCATACATTCAATCCGTCAAAGGTACGGCGACACAAGCATTAAAAGGGGAAGAACAATAAAATAAACTATCAGAAGAGAGCCATTCTACTTACAGTAGACGGCTCTCTTCTTTAAATTTATCTGTTGTTTTTATATGTAGACGGAAGGCATATAACAATAGATTGATAATTAATATACGGCGGTTTTATAATTGGTGGCAGAAAACGAAAGGGTGAAAAAATATGCTCACAGAAAAAAGTATAATTCCGATATTTTTTGCAACCGATGACGGCTATGCTCCGTTTGCGGCAGTTGCTATAAAATCGCTTACAGAAAATGCTTCTAAGCTTTATCAGTACAAAATTTACATTTTGACTACTGATTTATCAGACGATAACCGAGAAAAGCTAAAGGCACTCGAGACCGACAACACAAAAATAGATTTTGTAGATGTCAATGAAAAGATGAAGATGAACGGCGGCGGTTTTCATTTAAGAGACTATTACAGCTTTGCTACATACTACCGCTTTTTTATTCCCGAAATGTTCCCCGAGTACGAAAAGGGTATATATCTTGACTGCGATATTGCAGTTTTAGGAGATATTTCAGAGCTTTACAATGTAGAGCTTGGAAATAATCTTTTAGCGGCGGTCAGTGATGAAATTATTGCCGATATAGAAGTTTTCGGCGAATATGCAAAACAGGTTATAGGACTGGAAAAGGACAAATACTTTAATGCGGGGATTCTTTTGATGAATTTAAGGGAGCTTCGCCGCGTTGACATAGAAAAGGCTCTGGCTAAGCTTATGAAGTACTGCCGATTCCCCGTAGCGCAGGACCAGGATTACTTAAATGTTCTGTGTGCGGGTAAGGTAGTGTATCTTGATAAATTATGGAACAAGACAGCATACCCCGATTCTACAAAAACAAAACCGCATATAGCGCATTACAAAATTAATTTTAAACCGTGGCATTATGATAAAGTGGGCTACGAAAATTATTTTTGGGAATATGTTGATAGAATTCCGCTATACAAAAATGATATAGCGGCTATGAAAAGCGCATATACGGATGCGGAAAGAAACAGGGATGCCGCAGCGTACAAGTCGCTTGAAGCCTTAGCATTATCTGAAATAAAAAGAGCACAGCAGGAAAATTATATTATGCCGCTTAAATACTGTATTTAGGGTTGGGGTTTTGTATGTCAGACAGAAATGAAACAATTAAAAAAATTGAAGAGTATGAGAAAAAAGGCCTTTTCGATGTTGATGTTGAAGATGACCCGCCCACCCGTCCTATTGAAGTAGGTGAAATTGATTATCTTGCAAAAAAGCTAAGCACGAAAATGGCTACCTTTTTTGCAAATATGGTTGCTAAAACCTATTTTGACGGTCTTATAAGAAGGCGACGACTTATAATAAAGGAAATACGCGGAATTGAAAATTATAAAGCGGTAAAGAATATGGGTGTTGTTATTACGGCAAATCACTTTAATCCGTATGACAATTACGCAGTTTACAAAGCAATCGAGCCCTATCTTCACGGCAAAAGGCTTTACAAAATAATAAGGGAAGGCAATTACACAACCTTTAAGGGACTGTACGGTTTTTTCTTCCGTCACTGTAACACCTTACCCATACCGTCCAAGCTTGCGGTATGGCGAGAGATGAGTGACGCGGTTAATACCTTGCTCTGCCGCAAAGAAAAGATACTTATATACCCCGAGCAAGCTATGTGGTGGAACTATAAAAAACCAAGACCGCTAAAAAGCGGTGCTTTCAGGTTTGCGGTAAAGGGTGGAGCCCCCGTGCTACCCGTATTTATAACAATGGAAGACTCTAAAATTTTAGAGCCTAACGGCTTTTACCGTCAGGAATACACTCTGCATTTTTTGGAGCCGATTTTTCCCTATGAAAATCTAAGCGATAAGCAAAATGCCGAAATTATGGCAGAGAAAAACTTTAACGCGTGGAAGACTGTATACGAGTCCTTCTACGGCAAGGCATTGGAATATACTTCGGGCGGTGAGAAGCTTAAATGAAATTATATATCATATTAATAAGTATCGCTAATGTGCTTATAATTTTAACGAATTTCTTTTTTATGGGTAATATTTTAACATTTGCTTTTCAATCGGTTTTTGCCACTGCTTTTGTAATAATGCTTGACGGATTAGGGGCGTATCTTGTGCGCCGTCTGCCCGAAAAAATCTTTTCACCCGAAAAAGATATTTTCCCAGTTACAAAACGCGAGCGTGAGCTTTACAAATTTTTATGTATAAGGTCGTGGAAAACAAAGGTACCCGAGCTTGGCGGTTTTACGGGGTTTCACAAGGACAAAATTGAAAGCAAAACCGATAAAGAATACCTTTATAGGTTTTTGCTTGAAATTAACTACGGCGAGGTGATTCATCTGCAAAATGCAATTTTCGGATTTTTAACTATGCTTTTGCCGTTCCCAATATCTGTCACATTACCCGTAGCAATAGTTAATTTTATTTTAAGCTTAATGCCGCTGGCGGTGTTAAGGTACAATCAACCCGTTCTTAAAGCACTCTACATAAAAGCGAAATAAAAAACACCCGATTAGGTTTTTATTCTACAATTTCTTTTTATAATTCTTACCGAATAGCTTTTCGGCAAACCAGACATTATCTACGGTAAAGGTTTTGTTATTAAGGTAATTAAGAAGCCCCGCATCACTCGTAAAGCGGAAGGTGAGTCTGAATGAATACAGCGCTTGCTTATCAAAACCCATTTTTTTATCCTCTTTTAGCTTTCCGTATTTACCGTCCCCTAAAAGCGGCAGTCCGATACTCGCCATATGAGCGCGTATCTGGTGGGTGCGGCCCGTAAGCAGTAAAATACGAAGAAGTGACAAATTATCTTTACTACACAAAACGCGGTACTTTGTTTTTATTGGAACATTTTTATCATTTTTCTTATTTGATAAATACACCTTGTTTTTATCACTGTTTTTTTCAAGGTAGCCTGTAAGCAAGGCTTCTTTTAAGTTCGGTATACCGTGTACAACGGCTAAATACTCTTTATCTATTTCACGGGTTTTGATTTTATCACACAAAATTCGCAAGGCTTCGGCGTTTTTGGCGGCTATTACTATACCGCCTGTGTTTCGGTCAATTCGGTTAGCAAGGGCAGGCTTAAAGCTGTGTTCGATTTCAGGGTCGTATTCACCCTTTTTATAAAGATAACGCTGAATTCTGCCTATAAGCGTGTCACAATATTCGGTGTCATCGGGGTGGACTATAAGCCCTTGCGGCTTGTCTGCAAGTAAAATATTCTCGTCTTCATATACAATATTTAAGGCGTCGCCCGCCCTTAAAAAGTCGTAACGGGGTTCGGTTTTTGCAAAAAACTCGTCAGATACATACATATCTACTATGTCGCCTACCGAGAGCTTAGTACTGATTTGAGCCCGCTTACCGTTTACCTTTATGTCCTTTGTGCGTATTTTTTTATACATAAGGGATTTAGGTAATAACGGCACTGCTTTGGTTATAAACTTATCAAGGCGTTGTGATGCATCGTTTTCGGTTATCTTAAAGGATTTCAAAATTTCACCCCGTTTTTAACAAATACTAAATAAATAATATCACAAAACAAAATATTTTCAACGATTTTTATTTACTTTGTGAAATAATATATTATAATAGAAAAGTAATAAAAATTTTTGGAGATATGTATGAGCGACCATTTACACGACGGACACAGAGATAGAGTTAAAGATAAATTCTTGGAAAACGGGTTCACCAAGGAAACACCCGCCCACGAAATATTAGAGCTTGTACTTTTTTATTCTGTGCCTAGAAAAAATACAAATGTATTAGCACATAAATTGCTTAATGAATTCGGCTCATTGCCGGGTGTTTTTAATGCCAGACCCGAGCAGTTGATGAAATTCCCCGATATCACCAAAAATACTGCCGTTCTTTTTAAAATGATTCTTGAAACGGCGCGTGCATATAACACAGAGGTTGCGTCAGAAAGAAATATTTTTAAATCAATTGAAGAAATAGGCGAATATATTTTCAGTCAGTTTGTTGGTGTTACAGATGAGAGATTCGGTCTTTTAAGTCTTAGCAACAACGGTAAATTACTGTCGTATGATATTGTAAGCGATGGGGACATTTCGTCGGTCGGCGTCAGTACACGAAAGGTTATTGAAACTGTACTTCACAGTAGGGCAACTACTGTAGTTATTGCGCATAATCATCCGGGCGGGTTGGCACTGCCGTCAGCATCTGACCTTGAAATCACCAAGCGAATAGCTGAAGCTCTAAAGCATATCGGTGTACAACTGTATGACCATATAATAGTAGCTGACGGTGATTTTGTATCATTGGCGCAGTCAAAGGACTTTGCAGAAATATTTAAGTAGAGCGTTACACAAAAAAAGGAGTTTAACTAAATGGCAAAGGCGTTTATTTTTGATATGGACGGGATTCTTTTCGATACCGAAACACTGCTACAAGAAGGACTTCGTGCCGTATCACGCAAATACGGGGAGCGAGATGATATAGATGAATTCTACCCCACAACCTGCGGTACAACCCTTCCTGACGCAAAGCTTTTATATGAAGCTTTTTACGGAAAGGATTACCCTTTTTACCTTCGTCGCGAAGAGATTCGTGCTTGGATGAAGGATTTTATTAATACAAACGGTATTCCAATTAAAAAGGGCGCCAAAGAATTACTTATATACTTAAAGGAAAACGGCTATAAAATAGCTCTTGCAACATCTTCCACTCGGGCTTCGGCCGAGGAGCATATTAAAAAAGCTGGCTTTGAAAAATTTTTCGATGTCACGGTTTGTGGCGATGAGATAAAAAATTCAAAGCCCCATCCCGAGATTTTTCTTACCGCCGCCAAAAAGCTTGGGGTAAGCCCCGAAAACTGTTATGTTGCGGAGGATTCCTATTTGGGTGTTGAGTCGGGCGCTACTGCGGGTATGAAGGTGTTTATGATACCCGATATGAACCCACCACGCGAAAAAGAAAAGTTTCTTGCTTATAAAATTTGCAATGACCTTTTGGAAATCATTGATATTATTAAATAATTATGTAAAAACGGATGTGTAAATGCTTACACATCCGTTTGTGCTTTTTATTTCTTCCCGCAATTTTTATCAAAACTCGGGTTGCAGGCATAGAAGTTTTTCGAATTTAATCGGTCGGTTGTAAGACCCAATGCCTCACCAAAGCGTTGATAGTGGATTATCTCGCGTTGCCGTAAGAATTTTAGCGGGTCGCGTACATCGGGGTCGTCGATTAAGCGTAGCAGGTTATCATAGGTTGTTCGTGCTTTTTGCTCTGCCGCCAAATCTTCGTGAAGGTCGGTAATTATATCGCCCTTAGCCTGAATATACTCGGCGCGCCACGGCAAACCTGACGCGGCTATCGGGTATACACCTGCGGTATGGTCAACGAAATATTTATCGAAGCCCGACGCAACAATTTCCTTTTCGGTTAAATTCTTGGTGAGCTGATACACCATAGCGCAAACCATTTCCAAGTGTGCGAGCTCTTCTGTATCGATGTCGGTAAGCAGTCCCTTTACTTCAGCGTAGGGCATTGAGTAGCGCTGTGTTAAATAACGCATAGATGCGCCAAGCTCACCGTCGGGGCCGCCGTACTGGGAAATAATTATCTGGGCATATTTTGGATTGGGGTTTTTAATGTTTACGGGGTATTGCAACTTTTTAGTATATTGCCACATAGCTTAACAGTTCGCCTCGTTTTCCCACGGCCATGGGTTATCTACCCACGACCAGCGTTTTTCATTATTAACGGAATTTGCCGTTACTTCATAGGGGCCAAAACGGCTTTCGTACTTTTCTATTGCCGCCGCGCGTTTACGCTTGTATTGACGCAGCTTTTCAAGCGCCATACGGTCAAGCGGGTGGGTATCAAGAAAAAGCACCATTTCGTATATTGCAAAATCGTATGCCATTATAACTCTTCTAAGCTGTTGTTGTTCGCTCATTTTCTCATCTCCGGCATAAATGGTTTATAAAGCTCTCGAAAGATTGTGCCGCAGCTAAAGGCTTCGGCAGTAGGCATAGTATCAAGCACGGTCTGGCGCTTTATATATGCCATAGCAAGTGGTATATCACCGTGCATCTGGTCGTTTTCGAGCATTTGCATAACGGGATATTCAAAAACAGGATTTATCATCTGCATATTTCCTTTCGCGCCGTCCTTTACCATTTTATGTTGTAACTATAATTCATGTCACATTAAAATAATAGTGGAAATTTATAATTACTTGTAGTATAATAAAGCCGAAATAGTATTTTGGCAGTATTGACCGTTGCTATGTCGCCTTGCGACCTGATTAAAGGGGAAAGTAAAGAAGAAGGGTCATCCACCATTTTACATTGACTTTTTAGTATATTTGTTGTAGACTTATTCTGCAATTTAATTTTTGGAGGATATATGAAGGAAAAATTAATCGCTTTTTATAAGATGGCAGTAAAATTTGTTACTGAAAATAAAAGTTTAACCGCACTGATAGCGTTAGTACTTGTTGCGGCGATAATCGCAGTAAGTATTGCGGTTGCAGGCCCTACCGGCGCTCAGGTTAATGGACCTACACCCAGTGAGCCTGTAAGCTCTGAAACACCGTCGGATGAAAACCCGAGCTCTGACAGTCAGACAAGCTCCGACACTACTTCATCTACACCGGTAGTAAAACCCGTTTTAACCGACAATTATTATGATTTGTATAATTCTAAGATGGATATGGACAACAACTTCTTTATGGATTCACTTGAATATACAGGCTATAATCTGAAAAAGCATCGTGCTGACGGGGAAATGTGGAACTATATTCTTGCGGCAACCAAGCGCGGCAGGGGTTGGTTATCACAAATCGGCTACGACTATGATGGTAGCAGTACAGGCTATGAAACCAACAGTGAAGGCAAACCCGATATAGAGTATTTTAACAGTAACGGACTTGTGTGCGCGTCATATATTTCTTATGTTTACTATAACTATCTCGGTAATGTTGTGGGTATAGATGTATCAAAAATCGAGAAGCCCGAAAATCCAAAATTAGCGCACGACTGGTATTTGGTAGCACAAAAATGGGTTGAAGACGGCTATTCCGAAGAGATTTCTTATACTGCGAAGCTTGTTGGCGGTCGTATTTCATTTAAAGCCGATAAAGAAATACCGATTGGCTCACTAATCGTGTTCCAGGCGCTTGACAATCAGAACGGTTGGGCAAGACATGTAGCGCTTTATGCGGGTTACAAAAACGGCAACCACTGGGTATACCATGTGGGTAACGATAACGGCCCCGAATTTTGCTCAATTGAGCGTATGAGCTGTGGCCCCGGCGGACAGTTTATGTTGGGTGTTTATAGTACACCGACATATATTACTGAAGGCATTCTTAGTAAAATGGGCAACTAAATTAAAATCGCACTTTTAAAGTGCGATTTTTTCTTTACATATCATCTTAAAAATTATATAATAATTTTCAGGAGTTGATTTAATTGAAATATCTCGTAATTCTTTGTGACGGTATGGCCGATACCGCAGGTACAAATTTCCTAAACGGCAAAACGCCGATGGAGGTGGCGTTTAAGCCTAATATGGATGCGCTTTGCAGGGTTTCGGAAATCGGTCTTTGCAAAACTGTGGCAGACGGGCTTAAACCCGGAAGTGATGTTGCTAATTTAACCGTAATGGGCTATGACCCGACGGTTTGCTATACAGGCCGTTCACCGCTTGAAGCGGCAAGTATCGGTGTAGAGCTTAAGGACACCGATGTTGCTCTCAGGTGTAATATAGTAACGCTATCAAACGAAGAAAATTATGAAGACAAAACAATGGTTGATTACTGCGCAGGCGATATTTCAACCGAAGAAGCCAGAGAAATTATCAAGACTGTACAAGAAAAACTGGGTAGTGAAATTTACAAATTCTATGCAGGCGTTGCCTACCGTCACTGCCTTATTGTAGATAACGGCACAACCTGTCTTGGCGAAATGACACCGCCGCACGATATAAGCGGAAGAGTTGTAGGCGAGTATTTAAGCAAGGCGGATGCCGCAAAGCCATTAATTGAGCTTATGAAAAAAAGTTATGATATATTAAAAGACCACCCTGTAAATAAAGCGCGTATAGAAAAAGGTGAGAGACCTGCTAACTCTATCTGGCTTTGGGGTGAAGGCCGCCGTCCGTCCTTACAGAATTTTAAGGAAAAGAACGGTGTGTCGGGTACTGTAATTTCGGCGGTTGATTTGCTTAAAGGCATAGGAATATGCGCCGATATGGATGTATGCGAAGTAGCAGGTGCTACGGGCTATATAGATACTAATTTTTCCGGTAAAGTAGAAGCCGCAAAGGATGCGTATAATGGTGGCAGTGAGCTTGTATATCTTCATTTTGAAGCACCCGATGAGTGCGGACACCGCGGCGAAGCCGAAAACAAGGTCAAGGCAATTGAAATGATTGACAAGCTGGTTGTAGGCGAAATGAAGGCTTTTCTTGATAGCACGGGCGACGACTACAGAATACTTATAATGCCCGACCATCCGACACCGTTGGAGACTAAAACTCATTCTGCAGCGCCCGTACCATATCTTATTTTTGATAGCCGCAAGGCTATAAAAGGTGCTGATACCTTTACAGAAAGGACCGCCGAAAACAGTGGAATTTTTGTTTCCCACGGCCCCGATATTATGGGTAAGCTTATAGGTGGCTAAAAAATGAACAAATTTGAGAAAAGCGAAAAGGAAAAGCAGAAAATCAGAGAGCATTTCAAACGCGAAAAAAGAAAAGTGACCCTTATTTTCTGGACAGGCGAAGCCATCGCGGTGACCCTTGACTATATTTTAACCAAGGTATTTTTTCGCGAGAGCTTTTTACAGTGGTTCTTGGTGTCCTTGCTATTTATTTTGGTGTTTCCTATAACACAGTATTCAAAAAAGCAAAAGGCACTTCGCCGCGCTGAAGAACAGCAAATAGAATTTTCACAACAGGATATGTAAAGATAAAAGCCGATAAATTTTATCGGCTTTTATTATTGACAAAACATTAACAAAGTGTTATAATATAAAAAACTGTTCCAAACGGAACACTTTTTTGGAGGAAACTGATGTATAACCCCGAACAGATTTTTTTGTTTTTTGGTTTAAGCGCTACAGAAATAGCCACTGTAGAAAAAGTGATACCCGCCCCCATTAATTACAAACGGGGAGAGTGTATTTACAATGCCGAACAATTCCAAAAAGCATTGTGTATTATGTTAGAGGGTACGGCGGCGGCTAAATCGGGTGAGGTTATAAAGCGCCGATTTACCGAAGGTGACATTTTCGGTGCGGCAACACTTTTTACAGACAGTACCGATTATATAAGCAATATTGTTGCTTTAAGTGAATGTACTGTTCAGCTGATTCCCGAAGAAGTGCTTAAAGAGATTTTCAGCAAAAATCCTGAAACGGCAATCAATTACATCAGGTTTCTGACCGAAAAGGTGCGGTTTTTAAATAAAAAAATTGCACAGCTTTCCGCACCGTCAGTAGCAGAGAAGCTTTATAGCTTTTTTACCTGCTCGGCGGATGATAACGGCACAGTTACAGTACCGAGTATGATGAGCTTGGCGCGTCAAACGGGAATAGGCAGAACAAGCCTTTACCGCGGCTTAGATGAGCTTGAAGGCTCGGGACTGATTGAAAGAAAAGAAAATATTATAAGGGTGATATCAAAATGAAAAAATTATTAAGTGTATTATTGGTTTTGGCTATGGTGTTTACCTTCGCTTCGTGCGGCAAATCCGCGGCCAAGGTTCACACAAATGTGTTTATGATTTCGGGCAGTCGGATCGTAGCCAT
>JAZNRP010000003.1:0-2794 GCA_045590755.1 Acutalibacteraceae bacterium | reverse complement strand
TTGACTTTTTATATTGCAAGATATATATTATAATTATGTAAATATTCGTATGATGTAGGGTGATTTTATGTCATTAAAAACTAACCAAAAACCTATACTGCCAAATACATATAAACTACTTACCGAAAACAAGAGGTTAACGGTAGGTTATATAGGCGGCTCAATCACCTATGGCCGTAGCGCTATTGCTGAAATGGATGGTATTCCCGGCGACATTAACCTTTCTTATGTTAATCGTACTTCCCGTTGGTTAAAAGAATTATTTCCCGATGCGGAAATTGAAACAGTAAATGCGGGTGTTTCCGATACGGCAACCAATTTTGGTATTTACCGTCTAGAAAAAACTCTTATGCATAATAACGGACAGGGTATGCCCGATTTGGTATTTGTCGAATTCACTTCTAACGACTGGGAGTATGATACACAAAGCAAACCCGAACTGCTCATTCAGGTTGAATCCATAATTCATAACATTTGGGCGATAAACCCCTATGCCGAAATAGTATTTCTTTCAACCAGCCGATATGCCCCGTCTATTTCAATTGCGGCATATAGGGAAGTTGGCGAAAAGTATAATATACCCTTTATCGATGTAGGCACTCCAATAAGGGAAGCAATTCTTGCAAGAACGGGCGAGACCAATGAAAACAAAGAAAAAGAAACCCTTTACTATACGGTAGATAATCTTCATCCCAGCCATATAGGATATGCGCTATATTTTGATTACATTAAAGAAACACTGGAATTAGGCCTTGATATTGCTTCGTCTTCAAACGAACTTTATAATTATAAAGAAAACAATGAACCTAAAAAATGTGAAAACTTAATTGATAATCCCCAAATTATTACGGCGGAAAGAATTGATTTTTCGGGTAATGCAGAGTGTCTTGATAGGCGAGTTTTTGTTTGGCAACACGGTACAGGCCTTGAAATCCAACAAGCATTCCTTACCGATAACTGTGAAGACATTACGGGTGTCTCAAGCGCTAAAACAACATTTTACGGCAACGCTTTCGGTATTCTTTTTGATATTAAAAGCGGCAAAAAGCCGATTATAGCAGAGTATAGAATTGATGGTGGCGAGTGGAAGAGTTTTAGAATTGATTTAACAACACGCCAACATCAAATGTATGAGCATCCACAGGCATTTATGTTTGCACACGCTCTTACAAAAGCGGAACATTTGGTGGAAATAGATTTTCTTGAAGGCACCGATGTGTATTTAGCAGGTCTTCTTGTAAATGAAAGTTAAAGGAGTATTTTTATGTTGAAAGCAATAAAAAAATTAAGCGCAATAGTTCTTGTTTTAATACTTGTGATAATGAGCGGATGTGCCAAAACGCCTGGCGAAAATGGCGGCGAATTTAATGTATCGGGCGCGCCTGAAACTTTAGAAATGGGCGCAACAAGTGCAGAAACTCCGCTTTCAAATGTATATAAGCTGTTAGCGGTAGAGAAAAAGTTAACCATAGGCTATATTGGTGGCTCTATAACCTACGGTAGCAGCGCAAGAAATGCAATGGATGGACAAAAGGGAGATATTAATCTTTCGTATGTTAACCGTATTTCAAATTGGTTTAAGGAAACCTACAAGGGTGCTACCATTGAAACCGTAAACGCGGGTGTTTCCGATACCGCTACCAACTTTGGTATTTTCCGACTCGAAAAGAACCTAATGAACACAAACGGCCACGATATGCCCGATTTAGTGTTTATTGAGTATACTACAAATGACTCTACATCGCTTAAAAAGGAAAAGCTTTTAGTGCAAATAGAGTCTATGATTCATAATGTATGGAACGCTAACCCATACGCAGAAATTGTGTTTATATCTACACAGGTTGCTTATAAGAACGAGTCAATAAAAGCGTACAAAGAGGTTGGCGAAAAGTACGGTATTCCGTTTATTGATGTTGGCTCTCCGCTTCGTAAAGCCAAGCACGAAAAGTGGGGAAGCACTAAAGAGACAAGTGGAAAATACTATTACACAGTAGATGACCTGCATCCAAGTCACATAGGGTACGGCATTTATTTTGATACAATAAAACCGGTTCTTGAAGAAAATCTTAAGTTTGAGCTTAAAGAGTGGAAACTCTATGATTATAAAACTAATTTGCCTGCGGCTATTAACAGTAATCTTATTGATAACCCCGTAATTTTAACGGCAGATAAATTGACCGTTTCGGGCAATGCAGAAATACAAACAAAGGGTGTAGATGTAACACTTTTTGGAACATCACTTTCAGAACGCGCTGAACTTCTTACCGATAATTCATTGAAGATTACAGGCGTAGCTACAGTAAAGGCTGATTTTTCAGGCACCGCCTTCGGCTTCCTTTTTGATATTCTTGATAACAAATCAATTCCTATGCGTTATAAAATAGACGACGGAAATTGGGTTAATTATACAATCGGCGGCACATACGCTCATCCGCAGGGCTATATTGTAGAACAGAATTTAGAAAACAAAGACCACACCGTAACGATAGAATTTTTAGAGGAAACCAATACCGTTTTAGGCGGATTATTTGTAAATGGAAAATAATATAAGTATAATTTTTAAGAGAAGCTTTGCATGTAGCAAGGCTTCTTTTTTAGTGTAAAAATTATGAAATAAGTATTGCTTTTAATTCTAATTTGTGGTAGCATATACTATGTATAAATGTACAATGGAGGTAGTATCTTATGAAATCTGTTTTAAAGCAAATTTCCAAGAAAACGGTATCAGTGATACTGGCATTAGCAGTAATAATAAGTTCAGTTACTGTAATGATGTCGGCATTTGCTGCACCGG
>JAZNRP010000002.1:0-40411 GCA_045590755.1 Acutalibacteraceae bacterium | reverse complement strand
TGAAGTGATATAGTGATGGTAGACACTAAAAAGAGTGTCTACCATCACTATTTTTTATGTTAAGATAAAAGGAAGGAGTTGATCGTAATGGGAAGACCAAAAGGCGGAATAAATATTACCCACAGCAAAGAGGAAAAGCTGAAATTGGTAAAACGTATGCTAAACGGTGAAAGCGGTGTACAGTTACAAAAAGAAACAGGCATATATCATTCGCAAATACACAAATGGACAAAACAATATTTAGAGGGCGGAGAAGCTGCGCTTGTTAACAAGCGCAAGCCTGGCAATCCGTTGGCAAAGTATGAACGCAGAAAAGAACTTACGCCAACAGAACAACTGGAATACAAAATTGCTCTGTTAGAACGCGAATTATTAAAGAAAGATGGAGAAATTGTACGGCTAAAAAAATCCATAGAACTCGAAAGGGGCGATGCCAAAAGAAAGTGATTCAACAAATCTATGCCTACATTGAAAAAGAAAGTGTATCTCGCTCGGTAAAAGAATTATGTGACGTATATGAGGTATCTCGTTCCGGCTATTACAAATGGCTGAAACGAAAAGGAACTTCGAATCGTTACGAACAGCAACAACAAGAACTGGATTATTATGTTGCAGACATTCATTTTCACTACCCGTCACAGGGATACAGAAGCATTGCGGATACACTGTTAAATCAATACGGTTGGGTGGTCTCGGATGTTTCTGTGCTCAAATCAATGCAACGATTGGGAATTAAAGGTTACGTTAGGAAACAAAAAAGTCCGACACCTATCGGTGCCGAACACAACAGATTCTCCAATGTTCTTAATCGTGATTTCTATTCAGACAAACCTATGCAGAAGTTGGTTACAGATGTTACTTATATCAAAAACAAAGGAAAATGGTATTACTTTGCCTGTTATTTAGATCTGTTCAACAATGAGATTGTGGACTGGGAATTGAGCGATGTTTTCGACAACCTACTTGTGATGAAACCTGCTAAGCGAATCCTTGAAAAAGCAAAAAGTACTGGCACCCCTATCCTTTTGCACAGCGATCAGGGTGTCCAGTACTCATCAGCAGGTTATTGCAACCTGCTTAAATCTTACAATACAATTCAAAGTATGTCAAGAGCAGGAACTCCACATGACAACGCCGTTATGGAATCTTTCTTCGGGCGATTCAAGGACGTTATGTCATCACACTTCCAATATTGGAAGGGTGATGACATACACAAAACCGTTGCCGATACCGTTTACTATTTCAATTACATACGGCCTGTTCGAAAACTTAAAAGAAAACCGCCAGTCCAATACAGAATTGAACTGGCAGCTTAAATTGTTTTTTTGTGTCTACTAACTATTGACTATTTCATAAACATAAAACGGTATAGCCTTACTTTTTATCTGTTTAAGGCTATATCGTTTTTTGATTTCAAAAAAGCAGTATTTTTTAGCATAATTTGTTGAAAAAGTATATACGATATGTTAAAATAATTAGTAATTAATATGTTTTTGGAAAGGGAACACAGACCAATGCCTATTACCGATTTTTTGGAGAAAAATTCTCGGCTTTATCCTAACGAAAAGGCTATTGTGGAAATTACGCCGCAAAATCAGCCTGAAAGGAATCTCACCTGGCGCGAATTCAACCTTATCGAAACCGCCGCAGGTGAAGAATATCGTCGAGAAATTACCTGGCGTCAGTTTGATTTATCTGCAAACCGATTTGCCAATCTTTTATTCACACGCGGGGTTAAAAGGGGCGACAAGGTTGCTATACTTTTAATGAACTGTATCGAATGGTTACCAATATATTTTGGTATTTTAAAAACGGGCGCTATTGTTGTGCCTATGAATTATAGATATGACTCAAGCGAAATTGAGTATTGCACAGATTTAGCCGACTGCAAAATAATGATTTTCGGTCCTGAATTTATAGAACGAATAATTGCAGTAAAGGACAAAATGAGTTATATTGAGCACTATTTCTTTGTGGGCAACACCGATGCTACGCCCGATTTTGCCGATAATTACGCGCAAATGATTTATCATTGCTCGGGCACGGTGCCGCCAATTGAAATTACCGATGATGACGATGCAGCAATTTATTTTTCTTCGGGTACAACAGGCTTCCCAAAGGCTATACTGCATTCGCACAAAGCTCTTGTTCATTCCTGTCTTACCGAACAGTCGCATCACTCACAAAAAAGGGATGATGTATTCCTTTGTATACCGCCGCTTTATCATACTGGTGCTAAAATGCACTGGTTTGGTAGTCTGGTTTCAGGCTCACGCGCGGTACTGCTGCGCGGTGTTAGCCCCGAGTGGATTTTGCAGTGTGCATCAGAAGAAAAGGCTACTATTGTCTGGCTCTTGGTGCCGTGGGCGCAGGATATTTTAGATAGTATTGAAAGCGGTAAAATTAATTTGAATGATTACCGAATTTCAAACTGGAGACTTATGCACATAGGTGCTCAACCCGTACCACCAAGCCTTATTAAACGATGGAAAAAGATTTTTCCGAATCACGAATATGATACCAACTACGGCTTGTCCGAATCAATCGGTCCCGGTTGTGTGCATTTGGGCGTTGAAAACATACATAAAGTCGGCGCAATCGGTAAAGCGGGATTTGGTTGGGAAACAAGAATTCTTGATGAAAACCGTAACGATGTAGCAAATGGTGAAGTCGGCGAGTTGGCAGTAAAAGGCCCCGGTGTTATGCGTTGCTATTATAAAAATCCCGATGCTACAGCCGAAATTTTAATGGGCGAGTGGTTGCTGACGGGTGATATGGCAAGGGAAGACGAAGACGGCTTTATCTACCTTGTTGACCGCAAAAAAGATGTAATTATAAGCGGCGGTGAAAATATTTACCCCGTACAGATTGAAGATTTTCTTCGCGCAAATGAAAAAATCAAGGACGCGGCGGTTATAGGTATTCCCGATAAGCGTCTTGGTGAAATTTCTGCTGCGATAATTGAAATTAAAGATGGTGCTACGGCAACTGTAGAAGAAATTGAAGAGTTCTGTCAGGGACTTCCGAGATATAAAAGACCGCGCAAAATAATTTTTGCCGATATACCGCGTAACCCCACCGGTAAAATTGAGAAGCCGAAACTCAGGGCTCAGTATTGCGGTGAAAGACTTGTTGAAAAGGTAACAAGCGAATAAACTTGAAACGGAGAAAACTTATGAAGAAATTAATGATTGGTAATGAAGCACTTGCCCGCGGTTTTTATGAAGGCGGAATAGGTGTTGTATCAAGCTACCCCGGTACACCTTCAACCGAAATTACCGAATTTTTATCAAAATATGATGATATTTACAGTGAATGGGCACCTAACGAAAAGGTTGCGGCAGAAGTAGCTTTCGGCGCATCCCTTGGCGGTAAAAGGTCGGTTTGCTGTATGAAGCATGTTGGTCTTAATGTTGCGGCAGACCCGCTTTTCACACTTTCCTATACGGGTGTTAATGCAGGTCTTGTCATCTGTGTGGCCGATGACCCCGCTATGCATTCTTCGCAGAATGAACAGGATTCAAGACATTATGCCATAGCTGCTAAGCTGCCTATGCTTGAACCCGCCGATTCTTCCGAAACACTTGAATTTGCAAAGGCGTCCTTCGATTTATCGGAAAATTTCGATACACCCGTACTTATAAGAATGTGCACACGCATTGCCCATTCACAGAGTATTGTAAATATCGGAGAACGCAAAAATGTCGATGATAAGCCTTATACAAAGGATGCGGCAAAATATGTAATGGTACCTGCAAATGCAAGGGTTAAGCACCCTGTAGTTGAACAAAGAATGCAGGACTTAACCGAATATGCGGAATGCTGCCCCTTTAACAGAATAGAAAAGGGTACTGATAATAGTTTCGGTATTATTACAAGCGGTACTTGCTATCAGTATGTTAAGGAAGTTTTCGGTGACACAGTACCTGTACTTAAAATTGGACTTGTAAATCCGTTGCCGCCTAAAATGATTACTGATTTTGCAGCAGGTGTTGACCGTGTAGTAGTTATTGAAGAGCTTGACGGTGTTATTGAAACCTTCTGCAAAACTCTCGGTATTGCAGTGGACGGTAAAAATATATTTTCACCTATTGGAGAATACTCTCAAAAGGTTATTGCCGATGCCTTTAACATTGAAAACAAGCCTACTGTTAAGGCAGAAAGCAATATTCCCGTACGCCCACCTATGATGTGCGCGGGTTGTCCGCATAGGGGAATTTATTACATACTCTCAAAGCTAAAAACAACCGTAATAGGTGATATAGGTTGTTATACTTTGGGTGCTCAGCCGCCGCTTTGTGCGGTTGATACCACACTTTGTATGGGCGCGTCTGTATCAGGTCTTCACGGCTTTAATACGGCAACGGAAGGCACAATGCAGAGCAAGGCGGTTGCCGTTATCGGTGATTCAACCTTTATGCATTCGGGTATTACAGGTCTTGTAGATATTGCCTATAATGGCTCTAATTCTACCGTAATTATACTTGATAACTCTATTACAGGAATGACAGGCCATCAGCATAACCCCACCACTGGCTATAATATTAAGGGCGACCCCGCCGGCAAAATTGATTTAGAAGCACTTTGCCGTTCTATCGGTATTAACAGAGTAGCCGTAGTTGACCCATACGATTTAAAGGAATCCGAAAGGGTAATACGCGAAGAATTAGCGGCAGAAGAACCGTCTGTAATTATTTCAAGAAGACCTTGTGTACTACTTAAATCGGTAAAGAAAAAGGCATCACTGGTTATTGATGCCGATAAATGCCGCTCTTGCCGTAAGTGTATGACACTCGGTTGTCCTGCAATTAGCTTTAAGAATAATAAAGCGGTAATTGACTCCACTTTATGTGTTGGTTGCGGCGTATGTCAGCAGTTGTGCGCATTCGGTGCAATTGAAGAATAAGGGGGATGAGAAGAATGAATACAAGAAGCATTATGATAGTTGGTGTAGGCGGACAGGGAAGTCTGCTTGCAAGTAAATTACTTGGTAATCTTTTAACCTCATCAGGTTACGATGTTAAGGTTTCCGAAGTACACGGTATGAGTCAGCGCGGCGGCTCGGTTGTTACCTATGTCCGCTTTGGAGATAAGGTTTATTCTCCCGTTATTGAAAAGGGTGAAGCCGATTTTATAATTTCCTTTGAAAAGTTAGAAGCCGCACGCTATGCTGAATACCTTAAAGTTGGCGGTACGATTATTACCAATACTCAGCAAATTGACCCAATGCCCGTAATTACAGGCGCGGCAGAATATCCTACCGATATTCTGGAAGAGCTTAAAAATCTTGGTTGCAATATTGAAATGCTTGATGCTTTATCTCTTGCCGAAAAGGCAGGAAGCAGCAAGGCGGTTAATATAGTGCTTATGGGCTTTTTGGCAAAACGCTTTGATACCGAGTATGATAAGTGGATTACTGCACTCGAACAGGTGGTAGCACCAAAGTTCTTGGAAATCAATAAAACTGCTTTCGAGTTGGGCTACAACTTATAAGCTGATTATTTTTTGGGGTGAATAATCTTGTTTGCTAAGATTAAAAGTATCGGTATATTCGGTATGGATTCCTATATGGTAGAAGTTGAAGCCGATGTTTCGTCAGGTCTCCCCGGATTTGACATAGTAGGTCTTCCCGACACGGCAGTAAAGGAATCGCGCGATAGGGTAAGGGCGGCTATTAAAAACAGTGGGTATAAATTTCCCGTTGGAAAAATCACTGTAAATTTAGCACCCGCAGATGTTAAAAAGGAAGGCTCGGTTTACGATTTACCTATAATGATGGCGCTGCTTAAAGCAACTGAGCAGATTGACGCAGACCTTAGTGATTCCGCTTTTATAGGCGAAGTATCATTAGACGGTAATGTGCGAAATGTTAACGGCATAATTGCCATGACTATTAAGGCAAAGCAGTGCGGCATTAAAAATTTCTTTGTACCAAAGGGTAATGAAACTGAAGGCGCTAATATTACCGATATCAGTGTTTTCGGTGTTGATAATATTCGCTCTCTTTTCTCACACCTAAAGGGCGAAAAGCCATTAGATAAAGCCGTAAAAAAGGAATATGCCCAAAATAATGGTACTGCGCAGCTTGATTTTAGTGAAGTCAAAGGTCAGTCTCTTGCCAAAAAAGCATTGGAAGTAGCGGCGGCGGGCGGTCATAATATTCTGCTTATCGGACCACCCGGCTCGGGTAAGAGTATGCTTGCCAAACGCTTTCCCACAATTCTTCCCGAAATGACCTTCGACGAGTCTTTAGAAACCACAAAAATTCACTCAATTGCAGGGGTGCTTGATTCCGATAACCCAATGGTAACAATGCGGCCGTTCCGTTCACCGCATCATACCACTTCATCTGTAGCCTTAGCGGGCGGCGGTACAGTTCCGCGCCCGGGGGAGCTTTCATTATCACACAATGGTGTACTTTTTTTAGACGAATTGCCCGAGTTTAAGCGTGATGTTATGGAAGCACTCCGTCAACCGCTTGAAGATGGAAAAATTACTATATCGCGAGTTGCGGGAACACTAACATATCCGTGTTCGGTAACACTCGTAGCGGCGATGAATCCTTGCCCTTGCGGTTATTTTGGACACCCGACACACAGCTGTACCTGTTCACAAACTATGGTAAATAAATATTTGAACCGAGTATCAGGTCCAATGCTCGACCGACTTGATTTACATATTGAAGTTCCACCCGTAGAATTTGAAGAATTAAATTCATCAGCTTCTCACGAAGAAACATCCGAACAAATCAGAGCAAGGGTAAATAAAGCAAGAAAAATACAGAATGAACGATATAAGGGTACAGGCATTACCTGTAACGCACGGCTTACTCCGTCACTGCTTAAAAAGTTCTGTATTATGAGTCCTGATGCGGCAAAGCTTTTACAGGCATCTTTTGATAGCCTTGGTATGTCAGCGCGAGCATATGATAGATTACTTAAAATAGCGCGAACAATTGCCGACCTTGATGATAGTGAGAATATTGAAATGCTTCATATGGCACAGGCAATACAGTTTAGAAGCCTTGACAGAAAATATTGGGGCGACTAAAATTACAATAAATATATTGAATTTTTAATCAAATTGTGTTAAACTTTCAATGTATTCGGGGCTGTAGCTCAGTTGGTAGAGTGTCTGGTTCGCATTCAGAAGGTCGTGGGTTCGACTCCCATCAGTTCCACCAAAAAACAAAGCACCATCGAAAGAAGGTGCTTTGTTTTTTTATTACCCAAATATGGGAGTCGAACCCGAGAGGGTTTTGGCGATAAAGAAAAGTTGCCTGAGGCAAGTTTTCCGCCAAAAGCGGTGAAGACGGGTACCGAATGCGAAGCATTGGGTCGTCAAGCCAAAAGTATGCGTAGCAGACGGTCGCTCCCATCAGTTCCACCAGAAAAAACGACAAGTTTCGACTTGTCGTTTTTTCAGTTATATTCGCCTTTGGCGAGTTATATTGCTTCGCAGTGTTATTTGGCCAACGCCGAGTGGTATTGCCCTTTGGGCAGTTTTGGAGGCGAATATAATATCACTGAAACCGCAGGTTTCAATATCACTTTCGCAACGCGAAAATATCACTGTGCCGCTAGACACAATATCACTAAATATGAAGAAGTAATAGGTAATAGGTAATAAGTAATAAGTAATAAGTAATAGGTAATAAGTAAAAACGGCAAGGTATATTACCTTGCCGTTTTTGGCGGAGTAGGAGAGACTTGAACTCTCGCGCCGGTTACCCGACCTACGCCCTTAGCAGGGGCGCCTCGTCACCAACTTGAGTACTACTCCAAATTGTAACTTGTTTTACAAGTATTTAATTAAAATGGCGGAGAGGAAGGGATTCGAACCCTTGTGGCTTGCGCCAAACGGTTTTCAAGACCGCCTCGTTATGACCGCTTCGATACCTCTCCGTGCGACTAAAACATTTTAACACATACTTTTAGCGTTGTCAATATTAAAATACAAAACAATTAAAACAAATTTACCGATAAATATCTGTCGCCGATATCGGGTAACAATACTACAATGTTTTTATTTTTATTACTTTCCTGTTTTGCGATTTTTACGGCGGCTGACAGAGCGGCACCCGAAGATATACCCGAAATAAAGCCTTGGCTTTTTCCTAACATACGGCAAAATTCAAAGGCTTCTTCTTGGGTTACAGTAATAACTTCATCAATTATCTCGGTGTTCAGCGTTTTTGGAATAAATCCTGCGCCAATACCCTGAAGTCCGTGCGGTCCTGCTTTGCCACCCGACAATACGGGAGAATCAGCGGGTTCAACCCCAACAATTTTTATGTTTGGGTTTTTTTCCTTTAGGAATTTACCCACGCCCGAAATGGTACCGCCTGTACCTATACCTGCAACGAAAATGTCAACATTTCCGTCGGTATCGTTCCATATTTCAGGTCCTGTTGTAGTGTAATGTGCTTCTGGGTTTGATAAATTTTCAAATTGGCTTGGAATAAATGAGGGTTTATATTCCTTTGCTAATTCTTCTGCTTTTTCAATAGCGCCCGACATACCTTTTTTGCCGTCGGTAAGAACAAGCTCTGCACCGAAGGCTGTCATAAGGGTTCTTCGCTCTGCCGACATTGTATCGGGCATAACAATAATAGCCTTATAACCCCTTGCCGCCGCTATACTTGCAAGACCTATACCAGTGTTTCCGCTGGTAGGCTCAATAATAACGGTATTATTAGTGATTTTACCGCACCTTTCGGCGTCATCTATCATTTTCTTAGCAATACGGTCTTTTGCAGAGCAGGTAGGGTTAAACTGCTCGAGCTTTGCAATAAGTGTTGCCGATAGATTAAACTCTTTCTCAATATTATTAAGACGCAAAAGCGGGGTTTTGCCTATAAGCTCATCAACCGAGTTATATATATTTGCCATAATGCTTTCCTTTCATTAGGTTTTAGCTAACTTTATAAGAACTGAATGGGGTAAAATTTTGCTTAAAATTCTGTAAAATTTATAAAATGCGCGGTCGGTGTACATAGCTTTTCCGTGTGCAGCTGCTATTAAGGATTTTACCGCTACCCGAGCCGGATTAACACGCGGTAGCATATCAAAGGTTTTGCTGCTGCCCGGGGCTATGTCTGCAAGTGATAAAAATTCGGTTTCCATAGGACCGGGACACACTGCCGTGACATTAATTCTTCTTTTTCTTAATTCTTCCCTTAAAGCGCGCGAAAAGCTTGTAACATAAGCTTTTGTAGAGCTGTAAACCGCCATTCTTGCATTGGGTACGAATGAAGCGATAGAGCTTACATTAATAACCTGCGAGAGCGGTTTCATAAACGGTAGAGTAATAGCAGTTATTACCGTTAATGCTTCGCAATTAAGGCGTATCATATTCACTGAATTTTCTTGAGAAATCTCATCAAACATACCAAGCTTACCAAAGCCTGCATTGTTAACAAGTATTTTTACATTTGCAGAAAATTCGTTTAACATTTCTTTATATGACTTTAAGTCGTCTGGGCTTGTAACATCACAGACAACGGCACGGCATTTTACCAGTAAAATTTTATTTGCGATTTCTTCTAATTTTTCTTTTCTTCTGGCTAATATCCAAATTTCATCAAGCGTAGGGTACATATTGGCTATAGCCTTTACATATTCGGTTCCAAGTCCGGCAGATGCACCTGTAATAACTGCAATATTCATAGTTTCACCATTCCTTTTATAATAATTATACCGCATTTTGAAATAAAAGCAATATAATTATATACACAATTTGTTGTATGTTCAACTTGACATGCAATAAATGTAGTGGTAAAATAGAAGAGATGAAATTTTCGTCTTTATGTAAAAAATTGCCGATTTGGCGATAGGCAATTTACGAAACTTATTTATCCGGGTAAATACGGTCCCGTCTTAAACCGTAATATTATATAAGGAGGTGCATTGTAAATGATGCCCTATATCATTGGTGGTGTTATTGCCTTAGTTTTAGGCGTTGTTGGTTTTTTCGGCGGCTCTGCTTACAGACAGAAGACCGACCGTAATGAGCTTGGAACTGCTAAGGAAGAAGCTCGCCGTATTTTGAGCGATGCTATTAAAAATGCCGAAACCAAGAAAAAAGAACTTCTTATTGAAGCAAAAGATGAAGTTTATCAGTTAAGACAAGAAGCTGAACGCGATATAAAAGAACGGCGCAGTGACGTACAGCGTAGTGAACATCGTTTGCAGCAAAAGGAAGAATCTCTTGATAAGAAAATTGAAAATTTAGAAGCAAAAGAAGAAAAATTAAGCCAAAAAGCTAAAGAAATCGATGAAAAAATCGATGAATGTGAAAGAATCAAAAGAAGCCAGATTGAAATGCTTGAAAAAATTTCAGGTTTTTCAAAGCAGGAAGCGAAAGATTATTTGCTTAGCACACTTGATGGTGAATTAAACCACGAGAAAGCTATAAAGATTCTTGAAATTGAAAAGCAGACTAAAGAAGAGTCTGACAAAAAAGCAAGGGAAATTATCAGCCATGCAATTCAGCGTTGCGCGGCAGACCATACATCCGAAATTACCGTTTCGGTTGTAGCTTTACCTAACGACGAAATGAAGGGTCGTATTATTGGTAGGGAAGGTAGAAACATCCGCGCACTTGAAACTGCAACGGGTGCCGACCTTATTATTGATGACACACCCGAAGCTATTACAGTTTCTTGCTTTGACCCTGTAAGGCGTGAAATTGCAAGACTTACCCTTGAAAAATTAATTGTTGACGGACGCATACATCCTGCAAGAATTGAAGAAATGATTAATAAGGCCACTGCCGAAGTTGAAGCTACAATCAAGCAGGAAGGCGAGAGAGCAATGCTTGAGGCAGGCATTCATAATCTTCATCCTGAGCTTGTTAAGCTTATCGGTAAGCTTAAGTACCGTACAAGCTACGGACAGAGTGTATTAAATCATTCTTTGGAAGTTTGCCATTTATCAGGTCTTATTGCAGCAGAAATCGGTGCTAATGTAACCTTAGCAAAGAGAGCCGGTCTGTTACACGATATCGGTAAAGCGCTTGACCACGAGCAAGAAGGCTCACACATTCAGCTCGGTGTTGAGGCGGCTAAAAAGTATAAGGAAAGCGAAGAAGTAGTTCACGCTATTCACGCGCATCACGGCGAAGTTGAAGCCAAGACAGTTGTTGCTTGTATTGTTCAGGCGGCAGACGCAATTTCGGCTTCCCGTCCGGGTGCTCGCAGAGAAAACATTGAGAACTACATTAAGCGTCTTGAAAAACTTGAGGAAATCGCCAATTCCTTTAACGGCGTTGAACGCTCGTATGCTATACAGGCAGGTCGTGAGGTACGAATTATTGTTAAACCCGAAGTTATCACTGATGACCAGATGGTGCTTATAGCCCACGATATAGCACAGCGTATTGAAAATGAGCTTGAATATCCCGGTCAGATTAAGGTTAACCTTATTCGCGAGAACAGGGCTGTTGATTACGCAAAATAAATATTAAAACCGATGCTTTTTGGCATCGGTTTTTCTTTACATTTTATTCAAAATGTATTAAAATAAATTGAATATACTTTTTAGGAGGGTGAGCCTTGAAAAATGTTGTTATTATCGGCGGCGGCGCTGCAGGACTTATGGCGGCGGTGTCGGCGGCAAGAAACGGACATAAAGTTACTGTTATTGAAAAAAATTCAAGACCCGCCCGAAAGGTTATGATTACGGGTAAGGGAAGATGCAACCTTACTAATAACTGTGATAATGACACACTTATAGCCAATGTTACCAAAAACGGAAGATTTTTATATTCGGCATTTTCGGCGTTTTCGGCATTGGACACTATAGAGTTTTTCGAAAGCTGCGGTGTGCCGCTTAAAACCGAAAGGGGTAACCGCGTCTTTCCGCAGTCTGACAAGGCTGTTGATATTGTAGATGCCTTGGTGAATTCCGTAAAGAGTAGTGGTGTTAAAATTATTACGGGTACCGTAACTGATATTTTAACCGATAATAATGCAGTTTCCGGTGTAATACTTGAAAACGGCGAGAATATTTTATGTGATGCGGTGATAGTCGCCACAGGCGGAAAATCGTATTCAGCTACAGGCTCAACCGGTGACGGCTATATTTTAGCAAAAAGGCTCGGACACACTGTAACAGAGCTTTTGCCTTCCTTGGTGCCGTTAAAAATTCACGAAGGCTTTTGTACACATTTAATGGGTCTGAGTTTAAAAAATGTTACCCTTTCACTTTTTGAAGTGGGTAAGAAGAAACCTGTGTTTTCAGAAATAGGCGAAATGCTTTTTACACATTTCGGGGTTTCCGGTCCTTTAGTACTAAGCGCATCGGCTCATATGCGAAAAAGGGAAATGTCAGAATACCATATCAAAATTGATTTAAAGCCCGCGCTCAGTTACGAACAGCTTGACCGCCGTATTCAGCGTGACTTTACTGAAAATTCAAATAAAATTTTCGTTAATTCACTTGATAAGTTGTTACCGCAAAAATTAATACCGATAATTGTTAATTTAAGCGGTATTCCGTCTGATTTAAGGGTGAATCAGATATCAAAGGCGGGGCGCGCAAATCTTTGTAAGGTGTTAAAGGAGTTTACACTGCACCCCACCGATTTTTGTGATATCGAACAAGCAATAGTCACAAGCGGCGGAGTTTCGACCAAGGAAATTGACCCTACAAGCATGCAGTCAAAGATAGTTGACCGACTGTATTTTGTGGGTGAAGTTATAGATGTAGACGCCTATACGGGCGGATTTAACCTACAAATTGCATTTTCAACAGGATTTTTAGCAGGAGGAAGTATAAAATGATTTCAGTTGCAATTGACGGACCGGCAGGTGCCGGAAAAAGTTCCATTTCAAGAAAGTTGGCAGAGAAGTTAGGCTTTATTTATGTTGATACGGGTGCTTTGTACCGCGCTATCGGTCTGAAGTTTCTCAGACTCGGCTTTGATACCGAACTGAATTGTGATATTGAACACATTATCAGTACTACTAAAATTGATATTAAATTTGTAGACAGAGAACAAAGGGTGTTCCTTGATGATGAAGATGTATCAGAGCTTATTCGCACACCTGATGCTTCAATGATGGCATCAGCCGTATCTGCTAAGGCTGCGGTCAGAGCTTTTTTACTTGATAAGCAAAGACAGTTGGCGCGTGAAAACAATGTAATTATGGACGGCAGAGATATTGCTACTGTTGTACTACCCAACGCCGAGATTAAGATATTTTTGACCGCATCGCCCGAAGTCAGAGCAAAGCGCAGATATATTGAGCTTTGTGAAAAAGGCAGCAAGGTCGAATATAAGGATGTTCTTGATGATATGATTAAGCGCGATTATAATGACTCGCACCGTGAGATAGCACCGCTAAAGCCATCAAGTGAATCCATTATTGTTGATACATCCGAGCTTGATTTTAATGGGTCGGTTGATGCGTTGTACAATATTATAAAGGAAAGGTTATAATGAATCGTTTTTATAAGGCTGTAAGAGCATTTGTAACGCCTTTTGCAAAGGGGCTTTTTCGCTTTGAAGTAACGGGGGCTGAAAACTTCAGTAAAAGAAGTAACCTTATAATTTGCTGTAATCATCAGTCCTTTTGGGATGTTGTTTTACTGGCTGTAGCGTGTCCCTTTCAGATTAACTTTATGGCAAAAAAGGAACTTTTTAAAAATAAAATAATCGGTTGGATTTTTACAAAGGTAGGGGCTTTTCCCGTAAACCGCGGAGCAGGGGATGTAAATGCCATTAAAAAAGCACACGACGCTTTAAACGGCGGTATTTTAGGAATTTTCCCCGAAGGCACCCGAAATCCTTTAGGTCCGCCCCAAAAAGCTAAAGCGGGTGCGGCAATGTTAGCGATTGACACGGGTGCAGATATTTTACCAGTTGCAATACGCTATTCGGGGCATCCGCTTTTATTCCGTAAGGTGTCTGTCAGAATTGGCGAAATTATTGACGGCGGAAGCTTTGTTAAAGGTGATACCGTTTCTAAAACTGAAATAAGGCGTGTTACATCAATAATTATGGAAAGAATTACTGAGCTTTGGGAGAAAGAGTTTTGAAGATTACATTAGCAAAGACCGCCGGCTTCTGCTTCGGTGTAGACAGGGCGGTAAACACAGTATATGAATTGTTAGAAAAAAATGAAAAGGTATGCACTTTAGGACCTATAATTCATAATCCGCAACTTGTGTCAGAGCTTGAAAATAGGGGCGTCAGAATTGTTGATAATCCGGATGAGGTGTTAGCCGATGAAACACTGGTTATACGCTCACACGGTGTACCGAGGTCTGTAATTGAAGATGCCGAAAAAAACGGTAAAAGAATAGTCGATGCTACCTGTCCTTTTGTTGCAAAAATTCATAAAATTGTGAGTGAGGCATCAAAAAAAGGTCACGCAATACTTATAGCGGGTGACAGTAAGCACAGTGAAGTAATTGGTATTATAGGTAATACCGATACTGATGTTTTCACTTTTTCGAATGAAGAAGAACTGAAGACTTTACTGGAAAACAACTCTTTTTTAAAAGAAAATCCGGTTACAGTGGTCTCGCAAACGACTTTTAATGAGAAAATATTCAAAAAAAGTTGTTTTTTTATAAAAAAAGTATGTACAAATGCGTTTGTTTTTGATACAATATGTAATGCGACTGCGATGCGTCAGCAGGAAGCGGATGAGTTATCTGCCGTAAACGATGTTATGATTGTTATAGGCGGTAAATTAAGCTCAAATACCAATAAATTATATTGCGTATGCTCAGCTAACTGTGACAAAACATTTTTAATCGAAACTGCTGATGAACTTAAGGCAGAATGGTTTAAGGGTGCTAAAAGCGTCGGAGTTGTTGCGGGTGCATCTACACCTGCACGCATAATAAAGGAGGCTATAAAAAACATGTCGGAAATTTTGCAACCGGTTGACGAACAGATGGAGGAAATTAATACTGTTCAAAAAAGCTATGAGGAAATGACGGATGAAGAAGCATTCGAAGCATCTCTCAACAACTTAACATCAGATCAAAAGGTTATCGGTACAGTTCTTGCCGTTACACCCACAGAAATCCAGGTAGACTTTGGAAGAGGTCTTACAGGATATGTTTCGGCAGATGAGTATTCGTATGACTCAAATGTTAATCTTGTAGAGGAGGTTAAGGTTGGTGATGAGCTTAATTTAATTATTATGCGCACCAACGACCAGGAAGGAACAGCAATGCTCTCAAAGCGCCGTTTTGATGCAATCGCCGGTTGGGACAAAATTATTGCTGCTAAGAATTCCGGAGAAATTCTTACAGGAACCGTTAAAGATGTTATTAAGGGCGGAGTTATTGCTACCGCTTTTGGAGTAAGAGTATTTATTCCTGCTTCACATGCAGGTATTTCAAGAAGTGAAAATCTTGAAGATTTAAAGGGTAAGGAAGTTTCCTTTAAAATAATCGAAATTGGCCGTGGACGCAGAGCAGTTGGTTCAATCCGTGTTGTTCTTCGCGAACTCAAAAAAGCCGCAGAAAGCAAAATTTGGGAAACTATTGCGGTAGGCGACAGATATACAGGTACTGTTAAATCTATTACAAACTACGGCGCTTTTGTAGATATCGGCGGCGTTGACGGTATGGTTCACATTTCTGAGCTTTCTTGGCAGAAAATAAAGAATCCGTCCGAAGTTGTTTTGGTTGGCGATACTGTTGAAGTTTATGTTAAGGATTTAGATACCGAAAAGAAGAAGATTTCTTTAGGCTATAAAAAGGAAGACGAAAATCCTTGGACAATTTTCAACAATACATACGCTGTTGATTCTGTAGTAAAGGTAACAATAGTTAGTATGACAGCCTACGGTGCATTTGCAAGAATTATACCCGGTGTTGACGGCTTAATTCATATTTCACAAATTGCAAATAAGCATGTAGTTAAACCGCAGGATGAGCTTTCCATCGGTCAGGAAGTAGAAGCAAAGATTATTTCTATTGATAATGAAAAGAAGCGCGTTAGCCTTTCAATCCGTGCTTTACTCCCCGAAGAAGTAGTTGAAGAAACGGCAGATGCTGTAGAAACAGAAGAAGCCGCTCCTGTTACTGACGAAGCAGTAGAAACTGCAGAATAAAAGTTAAAACCGCCTATGAAGCGTGAATGCTCCGTAGGCGGTTTTTTGTTGCTTATAAAAGAAATTTAAAGGTTCTTTTTAGGTTTTCTAAAATTGAAACTCCATTCATCATAGGCTCAATAACCAGTGAGTATACGATAAACGCCACAAGGAGAAAAAGTATTACCGATAAAATCACGGTAAGAATGGTTAAACCCTTGTGGTTTTCTTTTTTTGGAATATCAGGTGCTTCTTCATAAAATTCCGTATCAAAATCTACGATTTCTGCATTTTCTTCAGTCTCTTCTAAAATTTCTTCAGTCTCTTCTAAATTTTCTTCAATTTCTTCTGCGGCATCTGTTGCAGTGTCTAAAATTTCAATTTCATCTATTTCTTCTTTCACAATGTCTTCAATAGCACTTTCTGTTTCTTCTTCTATTATGACTTCTGTGGGTGCATCCGTAGTTTCTACGGTGGTAACCTTTATAGTTGTCGGTTCGCAGTTGCACAAGTCAAGTATATACTGATTAACAAGGCTTTTCATAATTCTTTTGCGGACTGAACGGTCGTCGGTAAGCAGTATTAATGACTGCGGTCCGCATTCCAGAATTATGCCGGCATAAATGCCATCTTCTGTAACAAGCGGTACACCACTTGTAATAAACTTATCTGTTGCGTGCTGTGTAATTCCATATTCATCGGCAATTAGAGTTTCGGTATCGAAACCTATAGAATGTGAAATTGTTTCAATAAACTCATCGTTGAAAGGGGAAATTATAAAAATAGCTCTGCTTCGGGACACTGCGCGGGAAAGATGTGTAAGCATTGTTTTGCGGTCATTAGATGCTTCGCTAAGTAATCTCATCTGGCAAAGCGAATTCATACTGAATTCAAATTCAAAATCGGTTGCACAGTTATAGTAAATTATTTCTGCTTTTAAATGATTAGTCATAAAATATCCCCCATAATAAATTTATTAGTTTTCTCAGGCCTCATTGCTTGTATTGTCGCTACTGGTGTCATCACTGCTTGTGGTGTCATCGCTGCTTGTACTATCACCACTTGTGTCATCACTACTGGTATCATCACCACTTGTATCATCACTACTGATGTCATCGCTGCTTGTGTCATTACTGCTCGTGTCACCGCTACTTGTATTATCAGAACTTACATTATCATTGCTTGGAGTGTCACTGCTCGTACCATCGTTGTCATCATCCGAGGTATCGGGTGTGTCGTCTTCGGTATTGGGGTTTTGAATAATAATTATAGGTCTGCTCTCTGTCGGCTCAGAGCTATCCGGGATTTCTTCAGGTACGGGTACTGAGTCAATATGCGGATTTTCGAGTCCGTGTTTTTCGTACCATACATTCGGGTAGTAGGGAGAAGGATTAACAGAAAGATAGGAACTGTAATTTTTATCGTCGTCAACCGAAAAGCCTACAACTACGATTTTTGCGCCTTCAAATTCATCTGTATCTGTAACCAGAGTGATGAAATCAGATGTTTCAGGTATTTTGAAATTGAATTTGTAAAGGCTACGAATTCTGATGTTATCTACCCAGCTTATAGTGTTTTGCGCTACAGAGAAATCGGTACCCTTAAACGAAAAATTATGTTGCTCATTTTCGTCTATAATCATAACCGCAAAGATTCTGTAAGATTTTACTGCGGATTTAAAGGTAAAGTTGATTTTTTGATTTTCTTTTAAGAAATCAAGCGACTTATACTCATTAAGGCGGGCAAACATTGAGTTATCAATAGGTGAATTTCCGTAAAGCACCATGTTTTTTGACAAAGAATCCACCGGTGAATCACTGTAAATAGCACCGTATGGGCTCAAATTCTTTTTGTAGTTGTGATTTCTATAATAATCTCCGTTTGAACTGCATACAGGTAAATTTATGGCGCCGTTTCCGACATCAAGCCACCCGTAAATATCGGAGTTAATATTACGAAGCGCCTTAAAAGCTACATACTCATTATTAGCATCTCTTTCTTCGCTAAAATTCCAATTTGCAACAAGCTCTTCGGTAAGCTTTTTGTTGCTGTTAGATAAAGCAAAGAAGGAATAGACAGTTATGCTACCAATAATAAACAAGGAAACAAAAAGGGTAAACACTGTATTTATTGCAACTTTTTTAACCTTCTGTTTATTAAGTAAGAAGTTTTTTGTAGCGGTAAATATATTAAAAAAGAACCGCTTAATATTTTCAAGAAAATTAATCTTGGGTACATTTATTTCTTCGGGAATTTCGGTTGTGAAATTTTCACCATCTTGTAACAGTGTGTCGTCTTCGGTAATTTCTCCGGTGATTTCTTGGGGTGTTTCTTCAATAAACTCGTCGATTGTCACCTTAAAATTATTGAATTCATTTTTTATTTGCGGTTGCTCATATAATAGCAGGGGAGATTCTGTAATTTCGGTGCCGCACGGCATAGAATCGGGGTAATATAACAGATACCGCCTTAAAAGGTCTAAACAGGAATATGTCGTCCTTTTTCGTATTTCTTCACGAGAAAGATTACTGTCTAAATTAAGGTCTATTACCCAGTTATATTTGCCGTCAGTTAAGGCAATATAAACGGTGCCGATAGGCTTGAACTCACTGGCGGCAGGTCCTGCAACACCTGTTGCAGAAATTCCTAAATCGGAGTCGCTCAGCGTCTTAATACCGTGTGCCATTTCTATAGCGGTCTGCATACTTACCGCTCCATATTTGCTTAGCGTTGTTGCAGATACACCGAGAGCTGCCTTTTTAATACGGTCTGCGTAGGAAGAAATACCTATTTCAAATACATCCGATGAGCCAGCTATCGAAGTAATCGCAGAAGACAGCATACCTGCTGTGCAGGATTCTGCAGTAGCAACCTTTAAATCATATTTTCTAAGTAATTCAACCACAGCCCACGCTATGCTATGAAAGTGATTAGAAAATGCGTTATCGCCAAATATCATTTTAAGGTTTTCTAAGGTTTCAGAGCATAGCTTATCTGCTTCTTCCTGTACGGAAGACTCACTAACAATTAAAACTCTGACCGAGTTTTGATTATCAAGCACAAAAAGCCGTGGATTTGAAAACAGACATTCGGTAGCGATAGTTTCATTTACCTCGTCGTGAGATAACTCGGTTATATCAATATAATCAAAGGAATAACAGTCGTCTTCACCAAAAAGCGAACAAAGAATTTTTGCAACAACATCGAAAAATTCACCGTCATCGTCCGGCAAGCATGAGAAAAAACTCCTTTTGGAAAAACCAAAAAGCTCGGTTTCTAATTTCTTTTCAAAAAATTGCTTATTTTCATCAAAAACATCAGGCATTAAAAAGACAATATCATTTCTTTTTGTTGTTTTGTTAAAAAGCCCTTTGAAGCCCTTAGCATCGTTAAAGCTAATAAGTGACAAACTGTCATTCCGGCAAAACAACTGAGAAATGGTGCTAAGCCTTTTTGCAAATGATTTTTCAGAAATAGCTTCGTCTTTTCCGTAAATTATTGCGGTATTCAAAATTACACCTCTAATCGATATATGAATATTCAGTGCCGCTAACTGCTCTATTTACAAGTTCTTCTATATTAAGTGATTTTTCTGCCTCAATACATTGTTCTATTGTCGGTCGGGTTTTAGGATGCTTTGGTGTAAATACCGTACAACAGTCTTCATAAGGCTGTATTGAAATATCAAAAGTATCAATTTTTCTTGAAATTATAACAATTTCTTCCTTATCCATACCAATAAGCGGGCGTAGAACCGGCATATTAACAACGGCATCCGTAGTGGCAATGGCAGGAAGCGTCTGACTCGCAACCTGTCCCAAGCTTTCACCGGTAATCAGTGCGGCGCAGTTGCGTTCACTCGCTAACCTCTCAGAAATACGCATCATCATTCGGCGCATAATAAGTGTAAAAAATTCTTCAGGGCATTTATCGGCAATTTCTTGTTGAATTTCGGTAAAGGGCACTATGCCGAGTCTTATCGTGCCGCTGTATTTTGCAACCTTTTCGAGTAACTGCCTTACCTTAAGCTCTGCACGGGGGCTGGTGTACGGCGGACTTGCAAAGTGAATGGCGTTAAGCTCAAGCCCGCGTTTTGCCATAGTCCACGCGGCAACGGGACTGTCAATGCCGCCCGAAATGAGTATAGCGGCTCTGCCTGCGGTTCCGACGGGCAGACCGCCCGCACCATGTAGCTGATTTGCTCTAATATACGCGCCAAAATCCCTGATTTCAACCGTTACGGTAACTTGGGGGTTGTGCACATCAACCGTTAAATGTGGAAACCGACTTAGTAAATGGCCTCCAAGCAGCTGACAAATTTCAGGGGATTTATAAGCGAAGGATTTATCAGCACGTTTTGCTTCTACTTTAAAGGTTTTAGCATTTTTCATAGTATCTTCAAGATAAATGGCCGATTTATCTAAAATATCATCCATATTTTTCTCGCACACACAAGCGCGGGAAAAACCTGCAATACCGAAAATTTTACCTACCGCATCAAGCGCCTTATCAAACTGAAAGTCGTCACTCTGCGCTTCTATAAAAATAGTCGACTGTGCACGACGGAGTGTAAAATCTCCGAATTTTTTTAAGCTTTTCCTTATGTTTTTTACAAGTATATCTTCAAATGTATTGCGGTTGAGCCCTTTAAGGACAAGCTCCCCATTCTTTATAAGAATTATTTCCTTCATTTTTAAGCCTTTCTTAGCATATCGCAACCGTTTTTAAGCGCTACGCAAAATTTATCTATTTCTTCTTTAGTGTTAAAGCGGTTAAAACTAAGTCTTAACGCACTGTCAATTCTTTTGTCCCCATAGCCCATCGCACTCATAACATAGCTTTTATGTCCCTTTGCGCATGCGCTTCCGCTTGAAACAAGGATACCCATACTGTCTAAATAGTGAAGTAGTGTTTCGGAACGGTGAGTGTTAACCGAGAAATTTAAAATATACGGCAAAGCATTGTCTGGTGAATTAATTTGAGCAGTGGGGAAAGCTGCGGTAATTTTTTGCTTCGCATACAAAAAGAGCTCACGCTGCGAAGATAGATTTTTTTCAATATTACCTAATTCTTTAATAGCGCCCATTAATCCGCAAATAAGCGGCACACTCTCTGTACCTGAGCGAAGATTTTTCTCCTGTCCGCCACCGAAGATAACAGAATGTACATTTTTACCCTTACGCTTGTATAAAAAGCCAATGCCTTTTGGCCCGTGAATTTTATGTCCGCTCGCAGTAAGCAGGTCAACACCAAGCTTGTTTACATCAATCGGTAGTTTGCCGTACGCTTGTACCGCGTCACAGTGCAAAAGGGCAGGGGCATTTTGCTTTTTTATGGCAAGGGATGCCGCCGATATGGGCTGAACAGAGCCTATTTCATTGTTAACCAGCATAATGCTGACTAAAACTGTGTTTTTATTTACCGCATTTAAAATATCTTCGGTACTGATTATACCGTTTTCATCGGGTTTTAAATATATAACTTCAAAGCCTTCGTTTTCGAGTTGCCGCATCGGTTCTAATACCGACGGATGCTCAATAGCAGTAGTTACAATACGGTTGCCGCGCTTTTTAAGTGCCCTTGCCGCACCCAATACGGCAATATTGTTGGCTTCCGTTCCGCTACCCGTAAAATAAATTTCTTCAGTAAGAGCCCCAATACTGTCGGCAATTATATTTCGGCAGGAAGTAACTTTTTCTTCCGCTGCAACACCTAAGCTGTGCAGTGAAGACGGATTTCCCCAAGTGCTTTGCAGTGCTTCGTTTAAATATTTAATCGCCGTATCGCACGGCCTTGTTGTTGAACTGTTATCAAAATAAATTATACCGTCCAAAAAACACACCCCGTATAATTACTAATCAATTAATTATACTATATATTGTAAAAATTAACAATACTATTTTTCGATTTCGGGGGAAATAAAGTGAAAAAAAGAACCATTATAAAAATTGTTTCGTATCTTGTAGCATTATTGTGTGTTTTAACGGGTATAATTTTTAGTTGTTATAATGAAATGCAGTTTTATAAAAGTCAGGTAAGATATACTCATTCTTCTGCTTTGCAAGAGCTTCGTTCGAGTCTTAACAATATAAATCTTAATCTGGAAAAGGCAGCATACAGCACAACCGAAAAACAGATGAATAATATAGCATTAATGCTTTATACCGAAGCTAAAATCGCAAAAAATGCATTTTCACAGATAACTACGCAAGGGTTAAACAGTGAGAATTTTAATAAGTTTTTGTCACAGGTGGGAAATTATGCGGTGCATTGCGCCCGAAAAATTGCCAACAGTGAAGAAATAGCCGACACTGAGCGTGAAAATATAATAAAGTTAGGAGAGATATCAAATAATTTATCTGTCAGCCTTTCTGAAATTGAAGCACAGTATAATAATAACGGTATATGGGATAAGGAGATTTCAAAAAGTATAAACAACACATTGGAAGAAAGCGCGTTGTCGGTTGCTTTCTTAGAACTTGAAGAAGGCTTTGCCGATTACCCAACTCTAATTTATGACGGACCTTATTCGGATTATTTAACGACATCTGAATCCGAAATGCTGATGACTGCAGTTGTTGACATTGAAACTGCAAAAAAGATAGCTGCAAAGGATTTCAGAATTGATGAAAATAATTTAAAATTTGACGGCAACGAGTCGGGCAAAATCCCGTGCTATCGCTTTGTGTTTGACCAAGGGGTAATTGGTGTCAGTCAGAACGGCGGCTATGTGGTATATTATAGAAAATATACGACGGAAGAGCAGGCTATGTACAACTATGAGCAGGCGGTATCAATTGCACAGAAATTTTTGAAACGAAATTCCCAAGAGAATTTTTTGCCCACCTATTATTATGCCGAGGGCGGTGTTTGTACCGTTAATTTTGCATATCTCAACGGCTCGGTGATTTGCTACACGGATTTAGTTAAAATCGGCGTTGATTTATCAACGGGTGAAGTGGTTTTTTATGAAGGCAGGGGTTATCTTACCAACCATAAAAGCAGAGCCTTGCCAACGCCGAAATTTACCTCAAAGGAAGCAGAAGAAATTGTAAGCGACGCTCTGCAGATAGAAAGTAGGGCAGTAGCACTAATACCTACTGACGGCGGTTACGAAAAGCAGTGCTATGAATTTATGTGCACTGGTCAGAAAAATGAAAAGGTTTTAGTATATATAAACACACAAACGCTCGAAGAAGAAGATATTTTAATGCTCATAGAAACCGATGGCGGAACTCTTGTAAAATAATACTTGATTTTTTGTATGATTTGTGGTATTATATTTGAGCATTTGATTTCATCCGGTCCTTACGGATGGGTTTGGTGCCGAAAAATCGACATTAAAGCGGGTGGTCCTCTGCCGTTAAACGACACGAACATCTGAAATTTTTAAGGAGGAAAAACCATGGACGCTATCAAGAATTTAACAGCTGGAATGATTAAGGAAGATGCTCCTGTAATCGAAATCGGTAGCACAGTTCGTGTTCACGTAAAGATTCGTGAAGGCGAGCGTGAAAGAATACAGATTTTCGAAGGTACTGTTATTGCTCGTAACAACAGCGGTATCGCAGAAACATTTACCGTTAGACGCGTTTCTTACGGTGTAGGTGTTGAAAGAGTATTCCCTGTACATTCACCGAATGTTGCTAAGGTAGAAAAGGTAAGAAGCGGTAAGGTTCGCCGTGCAAAGCTTTATTATCTTCGTGACAGAGTTGGTAAGGCCGCAAAGGTTAAGGAACTTATCGGTTAAGAAATTTTTAGGAAAAGGGGACTTTTTTTGGTCCCCTTTTTTGCTTTAATTAAGGTAGGTGTTAGAAATGACCGACGCATTTGAATATGAGTTTGAAGTTCAGGATGAAATTGAAGAAGAAACCAAAAAACCGTCATTTTCTTTTAAAAATGAGTTGTTTGATTGGCTTGAAATTCTGATTACTGCCATTATTCTTTTGGTGGTACTGTTTTCATTTGTATTTAAGGTTGTTACTATCAGCGGCAGGTCAATGCAAAACACTCTGCTTCACGGCGAAAAGGTTATAATTTCTAATTTGGGTTATGAGCCAAAACGCGGCGATATTGTTGTAATTTCGCGAAATGCAAATAATTTAACTAATTCTGCTGATGCCGATACGGCGATAATCAAAAGAATTATCGCCACAGAAGGTCAGGTAGTTGATATTGATTTTCAGTCAGGAACAGTCTATGTTGACGGCGTGGCATTAAAAGAAGAATATACTAAGTCTCCCACCAATCTTCGCGGAGATGTTGATTTTCCCGTAGTAGTAAAGGCGGGCTGTGTATTTGTTTTGGGTGACAACCGAAACGACTCTACCGATAGCCGTAATTCTTCAATTGGGGATGGCGGTATGGTTGATACCCGTTATATACTTGGAAAAGCTCTATACAGGATTTTTCCACTTAACGGCTTCGGGGGACTTTATTAATGGACAATACTCAGAACATCCAATGGTTTCCGGGTCATATGACCAAAACCAAGCGTAAAATTGCTGAAATTTTACCCTTAATTGACGGAGTGGCCGAAGTTATAGATGCCCGTATTCCGTACAGTAGCCGAAATCCCGATATTTTAGAGATTGTCGGTAACAAACCGCGTGTAATTTTGCTTAATAAGTGCGATATGGCCGACCAAAAGGTGACGGATGAATGGATTTCGTACTTTAATAAGCAGGGAATTATGGCTATTCCTGTTGACTGTAAAAGCGGTAAGGGCTTAAATTTATTTAAGACATCGGTAAAGGAGCGCCTTCGAGACCGACTCCAGTATTATAGGGAAAAAGGAATGATAGGCAAACCGCTCAGAATTATGGTAGTCGGCATTCCTAATGTTGGCAAATCTTCTTTTATTAACCGTATTTCCGGTAATAACAAGGCAAAGGTTGAAAACCGCCCGGGTGTTACACGCGGAAATCAGTGGTTTACCATTGACAAAGAGCTTGAACTGCTTGACACCCCAGGTGTTTTGTGGCCGAAATTTGAAGATGTCACGGTAGGTGAGCATCTGGCTTTTACTGGTGCGGTTAATGACGGAGTAGTTGATATTGAACTTTTGGCGGTGCGCCTTTTGGAAATCTTATCGGAAAATTACCGCGAATTGTTGACTGCGAGATACGGAAATCTGGATTTTGAATTTCAGGCTTATGAATTGCTCGAGCAGATAGGAAAGCGTCGCGGTATGGTTATACGCGGCGGAGAAATTGATACTCTGCGCGCATCAAGTATGCTTTTGGAAGAATTCCGTAATTGTAAAATAGGCAAAATAACATTGGAGAGAGTGGAAAATGCCTGATTATAGTTTTGAAGAACAGCTGCATTCAAACGGTTTTATGAGTGTGTGCGGTGTTGATGAAGCAGGACGCGGACCCTTAGCGGGACCAGTCTGTGCGGCGGCGGTTATACTGGATGCGGGTTGTGAAATAGAAGGTCTTAATGATTCTAAAAAACTGACCGAGAAAAAAAGGGAAGAGCTTTTTAGTGTTATTAAGGAAAAGGCGATGGCCTATTCTATTGCCTTTGCTTCGGTTGAAGAAATTGAAGAATTTAATATTTTAAATGCTACATATCTTGCAATGAACAGGGCAATTGACGGATTGAATATAAAACCCGATTTTGCAATAATTGATGGTAACAGATTGCCAACAGATATCAAGGTTTCGGCGTCCCCGCTAATTAAGGGAGATATGAAATCTATGTCGGTAGCGGCGGCGTCGGTGCTTGCAAAGGTGTCGCGTGACAGCCTTATGCTTGAATACGATAAGGAATACCCTGAGTACAATTTCAAAAAACACAAGGGGTACGGCACTAAAGAGCATTATGCAGCAATTTCTCAATTTGGTATTTGCAAAATTCACAGGAAATCTTTTCTAAAGGGTGTTATATGAAGGAGAGCTCTGTAATCGGTAAACGCGCCGAGCAAATGGTAGCCGAAACACTAAGAAAAAACGGCGCTATAATTTCAAAAATGAACTATCGCTCACGCTACGGTGAAATAGATATAGTTGCCGAAACACACAAGTATCTTTTATTTGTTGAAGTTAAATTAAGAAAAAAGGATTCGCTTGTGTCGCCTGGACAGGCGGTTGACGCCCACAAGCAACGCAGGATTATTTTAACCGCAAAGGATTATATACTTAAATCACAGTCAAGCGAAGCCTTGAAGGTCCGCTTTGATGTTGCGGAGGTTGTTTACGATATTGATTTATCTGACAACATTACATACAAGCTTAATTATATTAAAAATGCATTTTAATCGGGGGATTAGATATGAATTACATAAGCACTAGAGATAAAAATGTAAAGGTAAGCGCATCACAGGCTATAGCGCAGGGTATTTCTAAGGAGGGCGGTTTGTTTGTGCCCGAAGAAATACCGGTGCTTTCAAGCGCAGATTTTGAATATCTTAAGGGTGTAGATTATACTGAAAGAGCGGCATTCGTTCTTAAAAAGTTTCTTACTGATTTTACTGAAGAAGAAATTTATGCCTGTGTAAAGGGTGCATATACCGATACATTTGATAATAACCTACCTGCCCCAATTAAAAAAATTGCCAACGGCACTAATATATTGGAGCTTTGGCACGGACCGACCTGTGCATTTAAGGATTTGGCGCTTCAACTGTTGCCTTATTTACTTACCACATCGGCTAAAAAGGTAAGCGGTGGCAAGGAAACGGTTATTCTTGTGGCTACCAGTGGCGATACGGGTAAGGCCGCACTTGAAGGCTTTTGTGATGTAGATAATACAAAAATTATAGTATTTTACCCCAATGATGGTGTAAGTGCTATGCAGAAATTGCAGATGGACACTCAGAAAGGGGAGAATGTCTGCGTTTGTGCAATTGTTGGTAATTTTGATGATGCACAGACAGGTGTTAAGAAAATATTTACCGATAAATCTGCTGCAGAAAAGTTATTAAATAACAATATGCAGTTTTCTTCGGCTAACTCAATTAACTGGGGACGCCTTGTTCCGCAGATAATTTACTATATTTCTGCCTACTGTGATTTAATGGCCGCAGGAGAAGATTTAACCGACGGCTTTAATGTAGTTGTACCTACAGGTAATTTCGGTAATATTCTGGCGGCTTACTATGCTAAGGTTATGGGCGCTCCTATAAAGAAGTTAATTTGTGCTTCAAATGCCAATAATGTTTTGACCGATTTTATAAATACCGGCGTTTATGACCGCAACAGACGCTTCTTTACAACAATTTCACCGTCTATGGACATTCTTATTTCAAGCAACCTTGAAAGAATGCTGTTTGAACTTTGCGGACGCAATTCAGATACGGTAGCGGCTTTACAAAACGAATTATCAGTAAACGGAAAATACAAAATTTCCGATGAATTGCATTCAAAGTTTACCGAACTTTTCTTTGGCGGCTGTTGCGATGACTCAGCTACAAAACAAACAATAGCTAAATATTTTAGTGAACAAGCGTATCTTTGCGATACACATACTGCGGTGGCGCTTAATGTATATGATAAATATGTAGAAGCTACAAATGATAAAAAGGTAACGGTTGTTGCATCTACCGCTTCCCCCTATAAGTTTGCCACAAGTGTCCTTGAAGCCTTGGGAGAGAGTATACCCACAGGTGAATTTGAAACAGTTAAAAAATTATCTGCGGTATCTAAAACTGAAATACCGTCACCCTTGGCGGCACTCGAAAATGCAGTACCCAGATTTAACAATGTCTGCGATAAAAACGATATGGTTGACTTTGTATTTAGTACTCTTGGAATTTAGTATGTAGCAAGACCCTGCAAACGCAGGGTCTTGCTTTGAATTAGTTTTTCTCGGTATAGGTCTTGCAGTAGTGTATATTGCAGTTTTTGCAGTTGTTTTCATCATAGCAAGAAACCTTAATGCTACCGGCATCACAGGTGTCGTCTTTAGCGTGATACTTGCAGTTTTCCACATTACATACAATACCGTTAATTTTGTTGTCAGACATAAGTTTACTCCTTAAAATTTTTTAACCGTTAAGGTCATATTTAGTATTCCCAAAAGGAAAACGATATTCTAAAAAAGGCGGGTGATTTTTTTGGCACTATATACAATATCTGATTTGCATCTTTCGTTTTCGTCCGATAAACCGATGAATATTTTTAAGGGCTGGGAAAATCACACCGAAAAAATAGCATCTCGTTGGAACCGTTTGGTAACGGATGAAGATACGGTTGTTTTGCCGGGGGATTTTTCCTGGGGCTTAAAATTAGAAGAAACTCTTTTGGATTTTAAATTTTTAAACGATTTAAACGGAAAAAAGATAATTTTAAAAGGAAATCACGACCTTTGGTGGCAAACAAAAAAGAAAACCGAAGAATTTTTAACGCAAAACGGTATTGACACTGTTAAAATTCTCTTTAATAATGCATATTCGGTGGAAGAGTTTGCGGTATGCGGAACAAGAGGTTGGTTTTATGACGGAAAGGAAACCGATAAAAAGGTATTAAGCCGTGAAGTCGGTCGTCTTAAAATGTCACTGGATGCCGCTATGAAAATCGGCGGCACGCTAGCAGTTTTTCTTCATTACCCGCCCGTATATGGCGAATTTGTTTGTGAAGAAATCACTGCTGTGTTAAAGGAATACGGTATAAAAAAGGTTTATCACGGGCATATACACGGCAGTGGATTTAATAATGCAAGAAATGAGTTCGACGGCATAGAATTTAAGCTTGTATCGTGCGATTGTGTTGATTTTACGCCTGTAAAGGTAACATAATTCGTACAAATTAAAATAATTTTTTATTTTTTTAAAAAATAGGTGGAAATATTTTCACACTTATGTTATATTATTATGAGACAAATTGTACGGAGGTATAATAATAATGAGTTTAAAAGCATCAAAAAAGGTTGATACCAATAGGTATGAGCTTGAAATCACAATCGACGGAGAAAAATTTGCGGAAGCTATTAATGCCGCTTATCGCAAAAATGCCAAGAACATTTCTGTTCCCGGCTTCCGTAAGGGTAAGGCACCGAAAGCCTTTATTGAAAAAATGTATGGTGAAAGTGTTTTCTATGAAGACGCTTTAGATATACTTTACCCCGAAGCCGTAGAAGGCGCTATCAAAGAAGCAGGTCTTAAGTTTGTTGACGATAAGATTGACTTTGATATGGTTTCTATCGGCAAGGAAGGCGTTGAATTCAAGGTAACAATCACAGTATACCCCGAAGTAACACTTGCTGACTATAAGGGTATTGAGGTTGAAAAGAATTCCGTTTCTGTTTCTGCTAAGGAAGTTAACGAAGAATTAAACAGACTTGCAGAACGCAACGCAAGAATGATTTCTGTAGAAGACCGCGCCGCTCAAATGGAAGACACTGCAGTTATCGACTTTGAAGGCTTTATTGACGATAAGGCTTTTGACGGCGGTAAGGGCGAAGCCTATTCATTGGCTTTAGGCTCGGGTCAGTTTATTCCCGGCTTTGAAGAGCAGATTGTTGGTCACAACATCGGCGAAGAATTTGATGTAAATGTAACATTCCCCGAAGAATATCAGGCAGAAGAGCTTGCAGGTAAGCCTGCAGTATTTAAGGTAAAGCTCCACGAAATCAAGAAGCGTGAATTACCTGTTATTGATGACGAATTTGCTAAAGATGTCAGCGAGTTTGATACTATTGACGAGCTTAAGAAAGATATTAAAGCAAAGGCTCTTGAACGCAAGAAGAAGGCCGCTGAAGAGCAGACCGAAAATGCAATCGTTGATAAGATTGTTGAAGGTATGACAGCTGAAATCCCTGAAGCTATGATTAATAATCGCGTTAAGCAAATGGTACAGGATTTTGCTTATCGTTTACAGATGCAGGGTATGGACATCAATACCTATATTAAGTATACAGGCTCTGATATGGCAGAGTTTGAAAAGACCTTCCGTCCCCAAGCTGAAAAGCAGGTTAAGATGCGTTTGGCTCTTGAAAAAATTGTTGAGCTTGAAAATATTGTTCCCACAGAAGAAGAAATTACAGCTCAGATTGAAAAAATGGCTAATGATTACAATATTTCTGCCGAACAGGTTAAGGCGGCCGTTCCGTCTGCAGACATTGCTGCAGATTTAGCCGTTAACAAGGCTATTGATTTGGTAAAGGCAAGTGCAGTAATTACAGAAGTAAAGAAAACTGCCGCTAAAAAAACCACAACCAAAAAGGCTGAAAAGGCTGAATAATTGTTTATAAATCGTAATATTTGTTAATAATGAGTTGTACGGAGGTATAAGTTTATGGATATGAGTTTTGTTCCTTATGTTGTTGAACAGACCAGCAGAGGCGAACGCTCTTACGATATTTTTTCGCGTTTGCTTAATGACCGCATAGTTATGCTTTGCGACCAGGTTAACGATACTACGGCAAGTTTGGTAATTGCACAGATGCTTTATCTTGAGGCACAGGACCCCGATAAAGACATTAACTTCTATATAAACAGTCCGGGTGGCTCTGTATCAGCTGGTATGGCTATTTACGATACTATGCAGTATATTAAATGCGATGTCAGTACCATTTGTATGGGTATGGCTGCAAGTATGGGCGCATTTCTTCTGTCATCTGGTGCTAAGGGCAAGCGTTTTGCACTGCCCAACAGTGAAATTATGATTCATCAGCCCTTGGGCGCTGCCGAAGGTCAGGCAACAGATATTCTTATTCACGCTCGTCATATTGAAAAGACCAGAGAAAAGCTTAATAAGATTCTGTCCCAAAACACAGGTCGTCCGCTTTCTGATATTGAAAGAGATACCGAGCGTGACAACTTTATGTCGGCCGCCGAAGCCGCTGAATATGGATTGGTAGATAAGGTTATCACTCAGAGATAGGAGTAAATATGTCAACTAAGGATAATAAAACGGTTTGCTGCTCATTCTGTGGAAAAACACAGGACGAAGCAGTAAGACTTATTGAAGGTCCGGGCGTATTTATCTGTGACGGTTGTATTTCCTTTTGTAATTCGCTTTTGATGAATGATGAAGAATTTGCAAAAAGCAAAAAAAGCTCATCAAAAAAGAAAAAGGAAAAGGAGTTTGTTTTACCGACTCCCGTAGAGATAAAAAACAAACTGGATGAATATGTAATAGGTCAGGAAGATGCGAAGAAAACCCTTTCTGTTGCGGTTTACAATCACTATAAGAGAATTTTTAAGAATACTTCCAGTGATGTTGAGCTTAACAAAAGCAATGTTGTGCTTTTAGGACCTACAGGTGTGGGTAAAACCCTTTTAGCGCAGACACTCGCAAAGATTATTGATGTTCCGATTGCTATTACAGATGCCACAACTCTGACCGAAGCGGGTTATGTCGGCGAAGATGTTGAGAATATTCTTCTCCGCTTAATTCAGGCGGCAGATTTTGATATTGAAAAAGCAGAACGCGGCATTATTTATGTTGATGAAATTGACAAAATTGCCCGTAAGTCTGAAAACACATCTATTACACGCGATGTAAGCGGTGAAGGTGTGCAACAGGCGTTGCTTAAAATCTTGGAAGGTACCGTTGCAAATGTTCCGCCGCAGGGTGGAAGAAAACATCCGCAGCAAGAGTTTATCACAATTGATACAACAAATATTCTCTTTATTTGTGCGGGTGCATTTGACGGACTTGATAAGGTTATTGAACGCAGGGTAGGCGGCGGAAATCTTGGCTTTGGCGCGCAGATTAAATCTAAAACCGACATTGAAAAGGAAACCGATTCGGCATTTGCTACACCGCATGACCTTGTTAAATTCGGTATGATTCCCGAGCTTGTCGGTCGTTTGCCGGTAATTACGGCACTTAAGGGACTTGACAGAGAAACCCTTATTAAGATTATGACCGAGCCTAAAAACTCTGTTATTAAGCAGTATCAGATTTTATTTGATATGGACGAGGTTGAGCTTGAGTTTAAGCAGGATGCTCTTGAAACAATAGCTGATAAGGCTATTGAACGAAAAACAGGCGCCCGCGGTTTACGCTCAATTATTGAAGATACCTTAAAGGACCTAATGTTTGAAATTCCGTCAGATAATACGGTTAAGAAAATTGTTATAACAAAGGAAACCGTAAACGGCGGAAAACCAATTATAGAACGCCGAGGAAAAAAGGCAGTATAAAAAAGTAGTGCGGCGGTCGTATGACTGCCGCATATTATTTTGGGGAAGTGCAAAATTTGATTTTTGAGAGAATTACAAAAGAAAATATCGCCAAAATCGAAGAACGACTTAAAAATTACAACGGCTTTTCCTGTGAATTTACAACGGCTAATTTGCTTATGTGGTCGGAAATGTACGAAACCGCTTTTGCAATACAGGATGATGAGTTGTATATTCGATACAAGGAAAAGTGCGGTTATTTTTTTGCGCTTTTTGGTAATGGAAATGTAACCGAAAAAATTAAAAAAATTACTGAATACTGTGTAGAGAACAATTTTGCCCCCAGAATTTCTTGCAACGAAGATGAAATAGCAGAAGCCTATGAAAATTTAACAAAAGATTATGATATATTCAAAAATGAAAGCTCTGCAGAATATATTTATCTCACCGAAGACTTAGCAACACTTAAAGGAAAAAAATATCATTCAAAGCGTAATCACATATCTGCATTTGATAGGCAGTATAATTGGACATACGAAGCATTAACGACAAAAAACGCAGAAGAAGTACTTAAGCTCTCATTAGAATGGGCTGCCGATAATTTTAAGAATGATACTTCATCCATTACTACTGACCGTGACGGCGTTAAAATGCTTTTAGATAATATGGAGCAATTCTCTGCGCGCGGCGGTATAGTAAGGGTAGACGGTAAGGCGGTTGCCTTTTGCCTTGGTACCCCAATAAACGAGCAGGTTTTTGATATCAACTTTGAAAAGGCTTTGCCCGAATACCAGGGCGCATATGCCGTAATTAACCGCGAATTTGCAAAAACTATAACAGAATTTAAGTACATTAACCGAGAAGATGATTTAGGACTTGAAGGACTGCGTCGTGCAAAGCTTTCCTATAAGCCGTGTAAAATTCTTAACAAATATGCGTGTATGCCAAAGTCGTTCAAAAAACAGGCAGTGCAACTGTTTACAGAAACCTTTAGTGATGAAACAATTGATTCGGCAAATGAACTGTTCCAAAAATTTTTCCCTGAAAATTTCTATTTTAAGTTTGTTGACAACAAAGTCGTAAGCGAGCTTTTTGTGATTAAGGCAACGCTTTGCGGTTGGGAAGCGGGGTATATTTATGGCGCCGCCACCGATACAGAATATCGCTCGCGTGGGTATATGCGGAAATTGCTAAGCCTTGCTGCAGAAAATAACGATATTCTGTTTTTGAAACCCGCAAGCGAGTCACTTTACAAGTACTATTCAAAACTTGGGTATAAGCCAAGATTTTATAATAAAAAAATCAGTGGCAGTATAGCGCTTACAAATAGTAAAACTAATTTAGAAAAAATCACAGATAATACTGTTTTTAAAAGTGTAAGGGAAACCTTTTTGGATGACAATTGGTGTGTGCTTTCAAGTAAAGCTGATGAGTTAGCGGTAAAAAATTATGATGTGTTTACTGATAGCTTGGAAAAACCCGAATTTTTCGCAATAACAGGTGTTGAAAATGACGCTTTGATTGTATACGAATTGCTCTATAATAAGCCCTACAACGAAATTTTGAGCGCTTTATGTGAATTTTACGGTGTAACAGAATATTTTGCATATATGCCAGGAGTTGAAAATGAAAGCGGAATGCTTCTTTGTAATGAAGAAATATCTAAAATTCTTCCTGAAAAACTGTATTTAGGCTATGCATTAGATTAAAAAAAGAGTTAACAAAAGTTAACTCTTTTTATATTTCCAATTTGGTTTCACGGGCATAAAAGAAAATATATTGCTGAATTATACCGGCATATTCGCTTTGACTTTCTTTCAGTTCACCGCCGAACAGTAGATTTATTGCGCGTTTAATCCATACATCTTTTGGAAATGCGTCAAGGTGTCCCATACCGTAAAGTAGGGTGCAATCTGCAACCTTTTCACCGACACCGTAAATTTTTGTCAGCTCATTTCTTGCAATGTCGGTTGGCATTTTTGAAATTTCACTTAAATTAATTACTTTATCGGTTACTTTTTTTGCCGCATCAAGTATGTATTTTGCTCTGAAACCGCTACGCAGTACCTCTAAATCTTCTAAAGAAAGTTTCGCTATTTTCTCGGCAGTAGGGAAACTGTAGCCGCCTTCAACTTTTTCACCGAAATTTTCACAAAGGCGTTCAATTATGCCTTTAATACGCGGTATATTGTTGTTTTGAGAAATTATAAAGGAGCATAGTGCTTCCCAAGAATTCTGTTTTAAGATGCGTATGCCACAGCCATATTCTGCGGCAGATTTCAAAATTTCATTATCATTTAAGGCGGCAGCTATTTTTCCATAATCACGCTCAATATCAAAATACGCATACCAGATATTATAGAATTCATCAAGTGAAGTATTATAAAAAATAACACTGTTGCCATCTTGAGTAACCTTTAAATATTTATTAAAAGCAATGCCTTCCCAGGTATTGCCGAAAAGATTTTTCCAACGAAAAGCCTGTCCGCAGTCAAGTATCTGGGCAAGATTAAAGTTTTCTATATTCTTTATTACTGTATTGCCGTTTTCAAAACTAATTTTCAAACCATAACACACCTTAAAAATTTATGTTTCAATTTTACCACAAATGTTGTATAATCACAAGTGGAGTTGATAAAAAATGAGAGATGATATTTGCACTATACCCGTCAGTGAAGTTTTTGAAGTTAACGACGGTTGTCCTATATGCCGTATGAAGAAGACTGTAGAAGACCATATAGTTGATTACATTATGGGCGCCGCTATGATGGAGCCCGATGTCAGAATTGAAACAAACAAGGTGGGTTTTTGTCCCGACCATTATGATAAAATGCTGAATCACCGCGGAAGACTGGCATTAGCGCTTATGCTTCAGACACATTTAGATACCATAAAAAAAGATGTTTTTTCGGGCGGTTTGTTTTCTTCTGTCGGCGGTAAAGCAAAACGGGCTCATCAAATAGGGGAGTCGTGCTTTATCTGTCAGAAGATTAACTGGGGAATGGAGCGAATGGTGGAAACCATCTATCGCTGCTATGAAACCGAAAAGGATTTCAGGGATTTATTTAACTCACAGTCACAGTTTTGTATGCCGCATTTTGAAATGCTGGTTTTAGGAAGTAATAAAAAAATGAAGCACTACGGCGATGAGTTTTTGAAAAATATTCTCAGAATCACAAATGACAGTCTTTTAAAATTAAATAAGGATGTCGACAACTACTGCAAAATGTATAATTACCACACAGATGCCAATAGCTGCGACTGGGAAAACTCTAAGGATTCGGTAGAGCGAAGCATAGCGTTTTTAACAGGAAAACCCGAAAAATAACTTTACATAACTCGAAATTTGTCGAATTGTTGATAACTTTTCATTGATTTCAAGCGGTTTTTTCCACTTTTCCACCGACTTATTAACAATTTTATGTTAACCTGAATAAAAAATTTCAATTTGTCAACACTTAAATTATCTAAAATATAGGTGGTGCTTTTATGGTAAGGGGAATAAACCGTACCGTGATTGAAATTAATGATACAGGCTCTGATTTATTTGAGAAGGTTATACTTTTTGTAACCCCTGAATACGGCAATATCGGTACAAAGCGGCTAAAGGAAGAAGCCGATAGAATAATAAATGAATATTATCCTGAACTAAAAGAAAGGGAAAATATTCGCGCCGTTTACCGCAAAAGAAGACAGATTAAATATATTAGTCTGGCATCAGTGATTTTAATTGCTTTGAGTATTGCGGCAATTCTTATTTTCTAAACAAATTGTAAATTTTAGCAGGTATTTTTATAAATACTTGCTTTTTTATTTTTATTATAATATAATTTTATGGAAGGTGAGGGGTTTTATGGATTCCAATATTAAAATAGCAGCTTCTAACAGTATCAGATATTATATTTCGGCAATTATAACCTTTTTTGTTTATCTGTCCCTTACAGTTGTTGCCACAGGTGCTTTTACTACTGTGGTGGGCTATACTGCATATTCTGCAGATAAAAACGAAGTTTTATATCATTACTATTATACCGACGGCGAAGATACAAAACGCGTTGAATTTGAAGCAGAAGGAATTGAAGTTTCAACGGTGCCGTTAAGGTCTGAAGTCAGTGGCGGTGGCAAAATATTTACAGATGTTACAGGTCAATTAATCGGCGGTCTTGTTACAATTGCATTTATTTATAGTTCTCTTTACAAACTCGGTGACAGTGATGCAAATTTAGTTAATTTTAATCATAAAGAGCCTGATAAAATAAGGGGACTTAAAATCGGTTTATTGGCTGTTGTACCAAGCTTTATTGCCTGGCTTGTTGCGGTGGTTGCAAAATTTGGTGTTATAAGCGGCACTTGGTATTCGCTTTTCCGATTTATGAGCTATCAGACCTTTATGCTTATTAATGCCGTTTTCGGTCAGAAAACAAACTCTACCGACGGCATTTCATGGTTACAGCTTTTTCTCGGTTTAACAGTATTGGTATTTCCGCCCGTTATTGCGCAAATATCTTATACACTCGGCTTTAAGAGAATTAATTTGTTCAGCAAATTTATTTATAAAAGGGATTTGAAAAAATAATGGCAGGTTTTTTTGGTTTATTTAATTATGATAAGGAAGGACCGGGAGTAGAAAAGAATGCTCCCGAAAAAATCGGATTAATTCGCTTTTTTGAGTTGTTTTTTAAAAACTTCTGGAAGCTCGCTATTAATTCTATTTGGTATTGGTTGTTAACAATACTGGTTATTCCGTCGGGACTTGCGGCGGCGGGTATGACAAATATTACACGAAATATGGCAGTTGATACCCATTCCTTTGGTACCAGTGACTTTTTCGATACCATAAAGAAAAATTGGAAGCAAGCGTTATTGGCGGGATTAATTAATCTTCTGGTAATTGGCTTTTTGGTATTTGATATTTATTTCTTCTGGGTCTATTTTCAAAATGAGCTAAGAACAATAGGGCTTGTTGTTTGTATATCAATTCTACTTATTTTTATTATAATGCAGTATTATTTATGGGTAATACTTGTTACCTTTAAGTTATCACTTAAGGAAATTTATTCCAATAGCTTTAAGCTTTCAATTTTAGGACTCAAAAATAACATAATAATTTTATTAGGTTTAGCACTTATCTATGCCTTCTGTTACGGATTGGGAATTGTAGGCGTGGGGCTGACCCAGTTTTTATTCTTCTTAATAGTTATTTTCGTTCTACCTTCTTACAGATTTTTACTTATTCAATTTAATGTATTTCCCGTTATTAAAAAGTATATGATAGAGCCTTATTACGAAAACCATCCCGATGAAGATATTGAACTTAGACGCCGTTTGGGTGTATTAAAAGCTGAGTATTCAGAAGAAGATTTAATATAATAGAAAAGCACCCGATATTTCGGGTGCTTTTTATATATTAAAGGGGTTTATCGGTAATTTTAAAGATAGACATTGGCTACCGCCGACAGAGTAGGATATCCTTCATTTACCCCTGCCTTATTATATGTGTTTTTACTGAATTGGTGATTTCCTCACAAACAATATACCTAATGTATCAGGTCCGCAGTGAGAAGAAATGGTACAGCCGGCTCTGGTTAAAATTACTTCCTTAAACGGTAGGGCGGCTTTAACCTGCTCGTAAACCGCATTAACTATTTCCATATCACAACCTGCGTGTGTTACGAAGATACGGTCGGTCTCTATATTATCAGTATCACTTAAGCGGTCACAAACATATTCGCGTAATACATCGCCGAATTTTCCGCGATACTTTTTGCCAACACCCATTTTTCCGTTTTTAACTTCAATGCAGGGCTTAAGCTTTAAAAGATTTGCGCCAAGCGCCGCAACGGCAGAGCAACGGCCACCCTTATGCAAGTAATTAAGCTTATCAATTACAAAGGAAGCGTCAACACGGTCAATCATACCATTTATTTCTTCAACTATCTTTTCAGCACTTTCACCGTTTTGTGCCATTTCCGCGGCCTTCAAAACAAGCAATCCGCCGCCTGTAGAAAGATTTCTTGAATCAATAGTGTAAACATCTTCATATTCTTCAGCTGCCAAACGGCTGTTATTAAAGGTTGTTGACATTTCAGAGCTGATTGTAAAGTTAACAACAGCGCAGCCCGCATCAACAAAAGTCTCAAAAAACTCAGAAAAATCCACCATATTAATGGCCGATGTTTTAGGTAAGCTCTGGTTTTTTTCAAAATATGCGTAAATCTCATCGGGAGTTATGTCTTTGCCGTCGTAATATAATTCGTCACCAAGGGTAATACCCATTGGTAAAATTTTTATATTATATTTTTCAATTAATTCTGGGGATAAATCACTGGTACTGTCACTCGTGATAATTACTTTTTTATTACTCAAAATAAAATCCTCCGTTTTGTAAAAGTGTGACGGAATTTGTCACTTGTTGTATTATACCATTAAATTACCGCAAAAACAATAATTTTTTTATTGTTGACAGAGAAGCCCTAAATTTTTATAATGTATATATTACTGTTGCAGGGGTTTATAAATGAAAAAATTACGCATTACCGAGTGGATTTTGTTATTTGTGTATATAATTATACTTATTGATTTTACACTTTTAGATGATGCATTCGGCAGAAATATATTTAATATACAAAACTTCAGTTTCGATTCGTTTGTAAATTATATTGATAACTCACTTAATTTAATACCTTTTTCTACCGTTAAACTGTATATAAATGGTGTTGCGCAAGATAAAATTTCTTTAGCGTATTTTGTAATTAATATTTTTGGTAATTTAATAATGCTCATACCACTTACTTATTTTATACCGAGAATATTTAAAGGCATAAATTGTTTTTTTAAGCTACTGATAGCATTGATTCTTTTTTCTGTAGCAATTGAAATTTTACAGCTTATATTTCTGACGGGAAGCTGTGATATTGATGATGTTATCTTAAATGTTACGGGAGCAGCAATTGCTTATCCGATTTTAAAAAACACTTTTAAAGAAAAAACAGAAGTCGCTTGACTTCTGTTTTTCATTTATATTTTTCCTTTTTGTGAACAAAATAAAACAGAAAGGGGAATCCTTATGAAAATTACTAAAAAAAGATATGATAAAATGGTTAAGAAGGCTTCGCCGCCATCACCCAAAATTAAAAATTTTGTTTTTGCATATTTTGTCGGCGGTTTAATTTGCGTTATCGGGCAACTGCTTAAAGAACTTTATGAATATTTGGGTTTGTCTGAAGATGTTGTAAAAATGCTTGTTCCGGTGTCCCTTATATTTTTAGCGGCTCTACTTACAGGACTTAAGGTGTTTGATAATATCGCAAAATTTGCAGGTGCCGGGACTTTAGTACCAATAACGGGTTTTGCTAATGCCGTTGTCTCACCCGCCATTGAGTTTAAAAACGAGGGCTTCATATTAGGGGTAGGCGCAAAGATGTTTACAATTGCAGGGCCCGTTATTGTTTATGGAGTGGTAGCTTCGGTGATTTATGGTTTTATTTATTGGATGATGCAAGTAATTTAGATAAGTCAATTCTCTAAAGAAAATAGCGGCAGAGAGATTATCGACTCTCTGCCGCTACTGGTGTTATTGTGCTGTTTGACGACGCTTCATTCGTTTCCAACTGATATATCCGTAAATGTCATTAACAAAAAAGGCGATAAAACAAACGACAACGGAGATATATTTCACCTCATGAATACTTGCCATTACCCACAACACGATTAGCACTATATCGTTGGCGGCATATGCCAATGCAAAGGTTGGACACCTGCGAAATGTCAGGTATACGGCAAGAAAGCTTGTTGTTACGGATATTGTGCTTGGAACAATATTTGCTGTATTAAAGTAGTTCAGTATATAGAAGAATACCGTTGTCACGACAATGGACAGTATCCACATTATGATTTGCTCTTTTTTACTGATGCTGTTAACCTTAACCTCGGCTTTGTTTCCTTTATATGGATTTCTGAGCCAAGAAATCAAGGCAAAAAGTGCCATCGGCATAGTCATTCCAAGATAAGTAATCATTTCTCCATAATAAGCAAAGGAGAAAGAAATAACACCGTATAACAGACTGAAAACGATCATAAGTGCTTGACCAATAGGATTCCCCTTGGCATTGAATATCAGTGAAGTTACACCAATCAGAGAGGCAACCAATGTTAAATAGCTTTCTCGGTCAAAAACGCAAAAAGAAATTATAATAAAAATCATAGATACGAACCACAATACAAGATCTGTTTTAGAAAAATAGTTGCGTATTGTTTTCATATGGACCTCCAAAAAAATA
>JAZNRP010000001.1:0-43649 GCA_045590755.1 Acutalibacteraceae bacterium | reverse complement strand
TTTTTCGATACTGACGTATCTTTTGTCCTTGTTTACTCTCTCGATTTCTCTTAAGAATTGTCGGGTCCTTATTATTGTCGTTGTTTAATTTTCAAGGTCCATTTTGCACCCCTGTTTTTTGGGCGCTCAATAATAATACCAAACAGAAACCCTTTTGTCAAGCCTTTTTTTCACTTTTTTTGATATTTTTTTTGGTTTGTTTTTTATGCACAATATATTGGGGTGTCAGGTGTCTTTTTCCACTATTTTTCACATAAAAAACACACCCCATAGTTTTTCTACGGGGTGTGCGTTATATATATAATGTATATATAGGTTTAATCAAGTTCAAAGGCGCCTGTATAAAGCTGATAGTAGGTTCCCTTTTCGCTCATTAGTTTTTCGTGGTTACCGCGCTCGATTATTCTGCCCTTATCTAATACCATTATAACATCTGAATTTCTAACGGTTGATAGGCGGTGAGCAATAACGAACACCGTTCTGCCTTCCATTAATTTGTCCATACCGCGTTGAACGATAGCTTCGGTACGGGTATCAATTGAAGATGTTGCTTCGTCCATTATCATAACGGGCGGGTCGGCAACTGCGGCACGGGCTATGGCTATTAATTGACGCTGTCCTTGAGAAATATTAGCGCCGTTACCCGAAAGACAGGTATTATAGCCGTTTGGCAGTTTCGAAATAAAGTCATCGGCGCCGACAAGCTTTGCCGCCGCAATACACTCATCATCTGTTGCATCAAGTCTGCCGTAACGGATGTTTTCTATCACAGTTCCGGTAAACAGATTTGTGTCCTGAAGCACTATGCCGAGCGAACGGCGTAAATCCGATTTCTTAATTTTATTAATGTTAATGCCGTCGTATCTGATTTTACCATCGGCAATATCATAAAAGCGGTTAATAAGGTTGGTTATGGTTGTTTTACCTGCACCCGTAGCGCCAACAAAGGCAACCTTTTGCCCCGGCTCTGCATAAACCGATACATTATGAAGCACGGTTTTGTCTTCTGTATAACCAAAATCAACATCGAAAAGGCGCACATCGCCCAAAACCTTTGTATAGGTAAGTGTTCCGTCGTGGTGCGGATGGCGCCACGCCCACATACCTGTACGCTCTTCACACTCGGTAATATTGCCGTCCTTATCTATTTTACAGTTTACAAGCGTTACATAGCCGTCGTCGGTTTCGGGCTTCTCGTCCATAAGCTCAAATATACGCTCGGCTCCCGCCATACCCATAACAATGGAATTTATCTGTTGAGTCGCCTGATTTACATTGGCAGTAAACTGCTTTACCATATTAAGAAACGGCACTACAATGCTAACGCCTATAGGCATACCTGAAAGCGACAAATTGGGCGCGTTAGATACAACAAGAATACCGCCGACAACGGCAATACAAACATACAGTATATTACCGATATTCATATTAATCGGTCCCAGCATATTAGCATACGCGTGGGCGCGGTAAGCATCGTTATAAAGCTGATTATTGATTTTTTCAAACTCTTCAGTGCATTCGTCTTCGTGGCAGAAAACCTTTACAACCCTTTGGCCGTTCATCATTTCCTGAATAAAGCCTTCTGTTTTACCCACTGCCTTTTGTTGACGCATAAAGTATTTTGCGCTTCCGCCGCCTACCTTTTTGGTGATGAGCGATATAAGCATAATACCGATAACGGCAACAAGTGTGAGCCAAACGCTGAAATAGAGCATAATACTGAAAACGCAGAGTGCAATTGATGCCGACTGCAAAAGTGACGGCAGCGACTGTGACACAAGCTGACGCAGAGTATCAATATCGTTTGTATAGCGGCTCATAATATCGCCGTGCTTATTGGTATCAAAATACTTTATAGGCAGATTCTGCATACGCTCGAACATAGTGCAGCGCATCTTTTTAAGGAAGCCCTGTGTTATGAACGCCATAAGCTGTGTATGAATTGTTATTGCTATGATTGATAAAACATAGAGCGATATAAGAATTAATACCTTTGATACTATTTCGGGCTTTGCGGATGCCCAGTCGCCCGTAGACTGCCATTTTTGTATAGCTTCAATTACCTGTTGAATAAAAAGTCCAGGTATTGCCGATGCCACGGCCGAAAAAAGAATACAAACACAGGTAACGGGTGCTAACACGGGGTAATACCCGAAAAGCATTTTTACCGTTCTGCCAAGGGTTTTGGGATTAAGCTTTTTGCCCTGCGGTCGCATATTGGCAGGTGAGTTTTTTGTGTTCATTGCCATATTACTCATCCTCCCCTGTGTGAATTTGCTGCTCGTAAACTTCTTTGTAGATTTCACTACTGATAAGCAACTCTTTATGTGTTCCTACCGCAGAAATTTCGCCGCCGTCCATAACGACAATCATATCGGCATCCATAACAGACGAAATCCTCTGCGCAATAATAATTTTTGTTGTTTCAGGGATGAATTTGCGAAGCTCTGCGCGAATACTGGCATCTGTTCTTGTATCAACCGCGCTTGTTGAGTCGTCCAGAATAAGTATTTTGGGCCTTTTAAGCAGAGCGCGTGCAATACAAAGGCGCTGTCTTTGACCGCCCGATACATTGGTGCCGCCCTGTTCAATATAGGTATCGTACCCATCAGGGAATGATTTTATAAATTCATCGGCGTTTGCCATTTTGCAGGCTTCAATTATCTGCTCATCGGTAGCGTTTTCGTCACCCCAACGCAAGTTTTCCTTGATTGTGCCCGAGAAAAGCTGATTTTTCTGCAGCACAAAGGACACGGCATCGCGCAATATCTTTATATTATATTCCTTGACATTTACGCCGCCAACCCTTACCTCGCCTTCATTTACATCGTAAAGGCGCGGTATAAGCTGGGTAAGGGTTGATTTACTCGAACCCGTACCACCGATAATGCCTACCGTCATACCGGATTCTATATGAAGATTAATGTTTTTAAGAGATAAATTGTTTTTATTTCTTGCATATGAATGCGATACATTTATAAAATCAACCGAGCCGTCAAGTACGGTTTTATCTGTGTCTTCTGGAGATACTATAGCGGGGGTTTCTTCAAGCACCTCGCATATACGCTTCATACTTTCAAGTGACATAGTAAGCATTACATATATCATCGAGAGCATCATGAGTGACATAAGTATCTGCATACCGTAGGTAAGCATTGCCGATATCTGCCCCACATTTACTGTAGTGCCGCGTGAAGTAATTGCCATCATAGAGCCGACAAGCAGTACAAACGCCATATTAAAGTAGCTGCAAAACTGCATAAGCGGCATATTAAAGGCAACTATGCGTTCAGCCTTGGTAAAATCGCCGCAAATATCATCGGCGGCGGTGTTAAACTTTTGTTTTTCATAATTTTCTCGGGAAAATCCCTTAACAACGCGGATTCCCATAACATTTTCTTCAATAGATTCGTTTAACCTATCGTACTTTTTGAACACGCGGCGGAAGGCCGGCATCGCTTTTCGTGCCACCATTATCAAGCCAAAGGCAAGAATTGGCACAACCACAACAAAGGTGGTGGCCAAGGAGCCGCCCATAGTGTATGCCATAGTAATTGAGAAAATAAACATAAGCGGACTGCGAATTGCCGTACGAATAAGCATCATATAAGACATCTGCACATTGGTAACATCGGTTGTAAGGCGGGTTACCAGAGACGACGACGAAAACTTATCGATGTTTTCAAACGAAAAGGACTGCACCGCCGAAAATAAATCTTGGCGCAAATTCTTTGCAAAGCCAGATGATGCTTTAGCACAGGTAAAGCCGGCAATTCCGCCGCAAGCGAGCGATATTACCGCCATTAATACAAGCAGTGCGCCAACCTTTGCTATTTCGGCAACCGTTGCTCCGCTACTTATACTGTTAATTAAATTTGCCGTAATAAAGGGTATTAAACATTCAATACCCGCTTCACCCACCATTAAAATTAAGGTTATAATACTGGGGGCTTTATATTCACGAATACTTTTTGCTAATCTTTTTATCATTTTCTACTTTGTTCCTTCTTTGTTAATCATTACCAAATATTATACGGCGAATTTCATTTAATATCAAGGGGAAATTTGTTAACTTTTTCAAAACAAAACCGCCCTTTCGGGCGGTTTTTAATTAGTCACGCTTTTTGTTACGGAAGCCGCGACGCTGGGGCTTCTTGTCTGCCACGCCGTCATCTGCGCCTTCTTCTACCACTGCACCGTTGATTTCAACAAGTGCATCGCGACGAGAAAGGTTTATTCTGCCCTGGTCGTCGATTTCGGTTACCTTAACGATTACCTGGTCGCCAACAGCCACAACATCTTCTACCTTTTCAACACGCTTTACATCAAGCTTGCTTATATGAACAAGACCTTCTTTTCCGGGTGCAATTTCAACAAATGCGCCGAAATTCATAATTCTTGTTACCTTACCGCTGTAAACGGCGCCGATTTCGGGGTCGTTAGCGATGGTTTCAATAATCATAACAGCCTGCTTTGCCTTTTCAATATCAATAGCGGCAATAAATACATGTCCGTCTTCTTCAATATTGATTGTACATTCACACTGCTCCTGAATTGACTGAATTACCTTGCCCTGCTTACCGATAACATCACCTATCTTGTCGGGGCTGATAACGGTTGTGAGCATTTTGGGAGCGTACTTGGAAAGCTCTGCTCTCGGCTCAGAAATTACAGGCAACATAATATCATCAAGAATATAGTTGCGAGCCTTGTTTGTCTTAGCAAATGCTTCTTTAATGATTTCGGGTGTTAAGCCGTGTACCTTTAAGTCCATCTGGATTGCGGTGATACCCTTTTTGGTGCCCGCAACCTTAAAGTCCATATCGCCATAGAAGTCTTCAAGACCCTGAATATCTACCATTGTCATAAAGTCGCCGTAAACGCCGTCATCACCTGTGATAAGACCACAAGAAATACCTGCAACGGGAGCCTTAATCGGAACACCTGCAGCCATAAGCGCTAATGTAGAGCCGCAGATTGAAGCCTGTGAAGTTGAACCGTTACTTGAAAGAACTTCGCTGACAACACGAATAGCATAGGGGAATTCTTCAACACTCGGAAGAACGGGAATTAAAGCGCGTTCTGCCAATGCGCCGTGACCGATTTCGCGTCTACCAGGTCCACGAGATGGCTTGGTTTCACCAACCGAGTAGGACGGGAAATTGTAGTGGTGAATATATCTCTTTTCGGTTTCTTCATCAAGTCCGTCAAGCTTCTGAGCATCACTAACTGATGCCAAGGTAGCAACCGATAAAACCTGAGTCTGTCCACGGGTGAACATACCTGAGCCGTGAACACGGGAGAGCAGGTCGACCTGTGCATTCAAGGGACGGATTTCATCGATACCGCGTCCGTCAACACGCTTCTTTTCATTTTTAAGCCAATCGCGTACAACATGCTTCTGTACAAGATACATAATCTCATCAAGCTTAGCTTCGTTGCCGTCAAAACGCTCATCAAACTTTTCGTGAACTGCGTTGTAGATAGGAAGTAAAGCCGCATCGCGAACTAATTTATCATCGGTATCAAGCGCTTTCTTTACATCCTCAATGCAGAATTCTTCAATTTCTGCCATAATAGCGGGGTCTGGGTCGTTAGATTCAAACTCAAACTTCGGTTTGCCGATTTCGGCAACGATTGAGTTTATAAATTTAACAACTTCCTTGTTTACTTCGTGACCTTTCATAATAGCGTCAAACATAACATCGTCGGGAATTTCGTCACCGCCCGCTTCAATCATAGCAACCAAATCAGCAGTTGAAGATACTGTTAAATCAAGCGCTGATTTTGCACGCTGCTCAAGATTCGGGTTGATAACGATTTCGCCATCAACAAGGCCAACTTCAACGCTGGAAATGGGGCCTGCCCAGGGAATATCGGAAATAGCAATTGCTGTTGATACACCGATTGCCGCGGCAACTTCGGGTGAGCAGTCAGGCTCAACCGACATAACGGTTGCAACAACCGAGCAATCGTTTCGCATATCCTTCGGGAAAAGCGGTCTAATCGGGCGGTCAATACATCTGCCTGCCAATACAGCCTTGTCAGTAGCCTTACCTTCACGGCGTGTAAAGGAGCCGGGGAAACGGCCTACCGCATACATTTTTTCTTCATAGTCAACTGATAACGGGAAAAAGTCCACACCTTCGCGCGGCTTTGCAGATGCAGTTACAGTACAAAGCACCTGTGTTTCACCGTAGGATGCTAAAACTGCCGCATTAGCAAGTTGAGCCATTTTGCCGGTTTCGATTTTAAGCGGTCTGCCGGCAAGTTCGGTTTCATAAACCTTGTAGTTTTCGAACATATTTTTACCTCCTTAAATTTTGAGGTGTTTCCGTTTAGCAATAAATTCATAACCGGAGATTTCCGACTATCAATTTACCGCTAAACCACGAAAAACCTCTTTTTTAATACAATAAGGCAGACCGTAAACGGTCCGCCTTAATAGATTACTTACGAAGACCAAGCTTCTTGATGATAGCACGGTATCTTTCGATATCGTTCTTCTGCAAGTATGCAAGCAGGTTGCGTCTGTGACCTACCATTTTCATAAGGCCGCGACGGGAATGATGGTCCTTAGCGTGTACCTTAAGATGCGCATTGAGCTCGTTGATACGGTTGGTGAGAAGGGCAATCTGAACTTCAGGAGAACCTGTGTCGCCTTCGTGCACTGCGTAATCAGCGATAATCTGCTGCTTTTGCTCTTTCAACATTGTTTTCACTCCTTTTAATATTTAATCCCCAAACCGAGCAATAGGTCATTAGTGTTTCCTCACGGGCAGACGCCTATAGCACAGTAAAGGTAACAAGGCTGTATTCACAACCTTTCGTATTATATCACAAACTTTTCTAAATGTAAAGTACTACTTATTGTGTCCAAAATGCAGAAAAATAACAATTTATTGTAATTATTGACTATTTTTCAAAAAAACCTTTTAATTTTTACTGTTTTATTATAAAATATAATAAATGGGGGTGTTTTAATTGGCAAACACAATACGAATGAAAATCGGCGGTATTGAATACTCGGTAACAAGCGAAGACGATGAAGCCTACATCCGTTCACTCGGTAGCGAGCTTGAGCGCCGCATTAACGATATTCAAAAGCGCAGTCCCTTTTTATCTACCACTATGTCGGCCATAGTTTCGGCGCTTGATGCACTGGATGAGTGTAAAAAATGTGAAGCCGAGAATGAGCGACTTAGACTCGAAATTAAAAAATTACTTGAAGAAACCGCCTGTGCCAAGCTTGATGCAGATATTCTGCGCCGCAAGGTAGACCAGCTTACAGGCGTTACAACAAATAATAATAATTCTGACGGAGATTTACCATTTTAATGATGACACAGCATTACGAGGTGCTTTCCCCTGTCGGAAATGAAGAAATGCTTGTTGCCGCTGTCAGAAGCGGCGCAGATGCGGTATACTTGGGCGGCGAGCATTTTAATGCCCGCCGAAACGCCGAAAATTTTTCCGACGAAAAATTAAAAAAAGCAATCCAATACTGTCATATTCGTGGGGTTAAGGTTTTCTTAACCCTTAATATTGTTGTATCAGATAAAGAAATTCAGGATGCACTAAATGTAGCAGAAAGGGCTTACAAATACGGAATTGATGCTATTATCTGTGCCGATTTAGGTCTTATAGAGCTGCTTCACCGCAAAATGCCTTCTTTGCCGCTGCACGCGTCAACACAAATGACGGTGACTAATGCCGCGGCACTGCCCTTTTTAAAGTCGCTTGGTATAAGCCGCGTGGTATTGCCGCGCGAGATGACAAATAAGCAGATAAAAGATTTTTGTGTTACTGCAGGGGAAAACGGCATCGAAACCGAAGTTTTTGTCCACGGCGCACTATGTATGAGCGTTTCGGGACAGTGTTTACTAAGCTCTATGCTCGGTGGCAGAAGCGGTAACCGCGGACTTTGTGCAGGTCCGTGCCGACTGCCCTTTAGCGCCGATAAAAGCGGTTCTTACGATTTAAGCCTTAAGGATTTAAGTTTAATAGAGCATATAACTGAACTTAAAAATTCAGGTGTTACATCCTTTAAGATTGAAGGCCGAATGAAGCGTCCCGAATATGTTGCCGCCGCCACCGCCGCGGTACGAAGCGCGGTTGATACGGGCAAAGTGAACAAAGAATTACTACTATCTCTTAAAAATGTTTTTGCGCGCTCTGGCTTTACAGATGGGTATTTTACAAATTCGCTGTCGTCCGATATGTTTGGTACAAGAACAATTGATGATGTACAAAGCGCTACCGACGCCTTCCCCGCTCTTCACGAAATTTACAGAAATGAGCGGCAAAGTATTCCGCTAACCGCTACTCTTTCTGTAAAGCGGGACGAAAAAATCAGCCTTACATTAACAGACAGCACAAACACCGCCGTCGGCTTTAGCAATATGCCCGAAGTGGCAATTAACCGCCCCGTCACCAAAGATATGCTACTGCAAAATTTACAAAAGTTCGGCGGTACACCCTATTTTCTTAAAGATGCCGAAATTATATTGCATGACGGTCTTGCTGTGAGCGCCAAGGTTATCAACAATTTGCGGCGAGATTGTGCAGAAAAATTAAATGTTCTGCGCGCATTACCAAAAGAAACAGAAATTACAGAGCTTTCTTTTCCCCGTACCACCGTGTCGGTCTCCAAAACTCCAGAGCTTTTCTGCCGTTTTGATAATGTAGCGCAAATACCGGCATCGCTTGATAACATAAAATATATAAGCCTTCCGCTTGAATGCAATATAGAAAAAGCCGATATTCCCGATACCGTTATAAAGGTTGCCGACATACCGCGCACTTTTGATATAGAAGCCAAGAAAAAACTACTGGGAAAATTCAAAGAAAAAGGCTTTACCCACGCGCTTTGCTCGACGGTAGCAGATTTTTGCTTAGCAGAAGATAGCGGATTTTCTGTTATTGGCGGTATGGGGCTTAATGCGTTTAATTCGTATTCGGCAAAGGTCCTTTTTGACAGAAAAGCCGCGGCAGTTATTCTTTCCCCCGAAATACAGCTTACCGATGCCTCAAAAATTAGCGGTAATACAGGTGTTGTTGCCTACGGTAATATTCCGCTAATGTTAACGGCAAACTGCCCAATAAAAAATAAGCTGAGCTGTAAGGACTGCGGCCGCACGCAAGGTCTTACCGACCGTATGGGCGTTTTCTTTCCCGTGCGCTGCCGTATGGGAATGAGTGAGCTACTTAATTCCCGCCCCATTTGGCTGGCAGACAGGATGAAGGAAATAAACACGGATTTTGCAGTGCTTTATTTTACCGATGAAGCCCAGTCCCGCGTCGAAGAGATAATCGCCGCATACAAAAACGGCTCACCACCCGATACCGAATACACTCGCGGTCTTTATTACCGCGGTATTCTATAAAAACAAAAAGCAGGTTTTCACCTGCTTTTTTCTATTTTATTAATGCGGCACGAAGCTTTTTGTTGTTCTTTATAAGGCTAAGCAACGCTTCAACCGAGCTTATCATATGCGCGTTTTCTGCTTTCTGCTCTTTGAATATCTTAATGTATTCTTCGTTGCCGTAAATAGCGGCACTAATAAGCGCTACCACCATATCAACGGCTTCGCCGTCGCCTTCAATGTATATATCTTCAAGCATATCGAAAAGCTTTTTTATTGCCTTTTTGTTGCCCTTTGTGTCACTTAACATTTCCTTTATTGCGGGTGCAAATTTGGTTGTAAAGAAATCAACGCTTAAAAACTTGCCGTATTTTGCAACACTTTCCTTGTAGTCTTCCTTAAACTCGGGGAATACTGCCAAAAGCTTTTGTATAAGGGTTGAAACGGTAACTGCATCACCCTTTTCGGTTGTGGGAAGCGCAATTTGTCCTGCCGTTTTTGTTGCGGTTTTCTTAAGGCCTAAATTAGCACGGAGTGTATCGGCAAAGTCAACACCTACAGCCGCCGCATCGCGCTCGGTTTGATCATCTTCAAACAACCAGCTTGTAAGAAGTGTATACTGACCGTCGTTTCCGTTTTCAACATCTGAAACCCACAATGCGAACTGCTTCGCTTCTTCATCAAAGCAAACCTTTACCGCTTTTGTTTCATTCTTGTAAACGCCATCTTCTAACACAAACTTCTGCCCGTCAAGCAGGGGTTTCATCTCTTCAATAACTGCGTCATAGCAATTTTTGTTCATTCAATTCACATCCATAAAAATTTTTACTTTAATTATTATACACCACTTATTGCCGTTTGTCACCTAAAATTTTCTTGTAACCCGCCCTTTTGTTGTGTATAATGTTTTTGTAAGGGCTTTTGCCCAAAAAAATAATTGGTAGGTATGTATGAATCTCGCAGATATTAAAACCATTGAACAGATTTTAAAAAAGGAAGGCTTTTCCTTTAAAAAATCTTTAGGCCAAAATTTTCTTATAAATCCCGATGTCTGTCCAGCAATGGCGGCGGCCGCTTGTGATAAGGATTGCGGTGTTATCGAAATCGGCCCCGGTATCGGTGTGCTTACAAAAGAACTTGCTAAAACGGCTGGTAAGGTTGTAACCATCGAGCTTGATGAGCGCTTAAGGCCCGTTTTGCAGAAAACGCTCGGTGAGTTCGATAACATAAAGGTTATATTCGGCGACGCTATGAAGCTTGATTTGCATAAGGTTATTGCCGAAGAGCTGAAGGACTTTAAAAGAATAGTTGTCTCTGCTAATCTTCCTTATTATATAACATCCCCCATTATTATGATGTTGCTTGAAAGCAAATTGCCGATTGAATCGATTACGGTTATGGTGCAAAAGGAGGCTGCCCAGCGCCTTGCCGCCCAAGTCGGCACGAGAGATGCAGGGGCTGTAACGGTTGCAGTTAACTACTATGCAACTGCCGAAATACTGTTTTTTGTTGACAGAAAATCCTTTATGCCGCCGCCTAATGTGGATTCGGCAGTAATAAAGCTTAATATTCGAGAAACTCCGCCCATCAGGGTAAAGGATGAAAAGAAGTTCTTCGCATTTGTAAAGGCCTGCTTTGCACAGCGCCGCAAAACACTTGTTAATACCGTTTCCAATACCCTGCATATAGAAAAAGAACGCATAAAAAGCGCCTTAACACAAATAGGCGAGAACGACACAGTCCGTGCCGAACAGCTTGATATGGAAAAGTTAGCAGAGCTTACAAATCTACTGTTCTAGTTTACATAAATTATATTATGTAAACCGTATAAATGAAGAGTAATCCCCGTTTCACATGAAACGGGGATTTTTTTAATGATACATTTTGCCAAGACGAGCGGCTATATCGCGCAGCTCTTCATCTCCGAAAAACTCTATGCTGATAACGCCGTGGTCTTCGCTGATTTTATTGATTTTTACCTTGCGGTGCAGAGCTTCTGTTAAAGCAATCTGTACTTCGGTGTAGTAGTTGTCGCCGCCGAAGATGTCGCCGCCTTCCCTTCGCTCGCGCTTGGTTTTGGCCGCGCGCACAACCCTTTCAAGCTCGCGTACCGCCGCGCCGTTAATAGCCAATTCAATAAGCTGCTCACGCACCATTATATCATCCGCCGCAAGTATTGCGCGGGCGTGTCCTGCAGTTATTACGCCGTCACGCAAAAGCTGAAGCTCACGCTCTTTAAGGTTCAGAAGCCTTAATGCATTAGCGACCGCTGAACGCGATTTGCCCACACGAGCCGCTACTTCTTCCTGTGTTAAGCTGTAGGTTTCCATTAATGTGCGGTAGCCTAATGCTTCTTCAACGGGATTAAGGTCTTCTCGCTGAAGATTCTCTATTAGTGCTACTTCCATTATCTCCTGCTCGCTAAAATCCTTAAGTATAACCGGCACCGTTTCAAGCCCTGCAATACGGCTTGCACGCCAACGGCGTTCGCCTGCGATTATTCTATATGTACCGTTTGTGAGCGGTTTTACAATTATAGGCTGCAGCAGGCCGTGCTCACGAATACTGTCTGCCAGTTCGCTAAGCGCCTTTTCGTCAAACTTTTTTCGCGGCTGCTCCTTGTTTGGCTCAATATCTATGAGCTTCACCATAACCAAATCGTTTTGGTCGGTTGAATTTTCGTTAAATAACGCGTCAAGACCCCTGCCGAGTCCACCTTTTTTTATAGCCATATCAATATCTCCTGTTTCTGCTTACAAATTCTTTTGCCAAATCATCATACGCCTTAGCGCCCTTTGAGCGCCTGTCGTAATACTGAATCGGCATACCGTAGCTCGGCGCTTCTGAAAGTCTTACCGCACGCGGTATTGTAGTTTTGTAAAGCTTGTTTGCGAAGAATTTTTTGAGTTCTTCGACCACCTGATGCGTCAGGTTAAGCCTTCCGTCATACATCGTGAGTAATACGCCTTCAAGCTCAAGCTCTGGATTATACAATCTTTTTATCTGACGGACACTTGACATTAACTGTGACAGACCTTCCATCGCATAATACTCGCATTGAAGCGGTACGAGCACTGTATCACCTGCAGTCAGCGCGTTTATGGTTATAAGACCTAAGGATGGCGGACAGTCAATTAATATGTAGTCGTATTTATCTCGCACAAGCGACAACGCACGCTTTAACTGTGATTCTCTCTGTTCAATTGTTATAAGTTCTACTTCGGCGCCCGCCAAATCCATATTCGCGGGTATAACACTTACATTTTTGAAGGTTGTAGTCACTGTGGCAACATCTGCTTTCTGTCTACCGATTAATAAATCGTAGCTTGAAAACACAACTTCCTTTTTGTTAATGCCAAAACCGCTTGTGGAATTTCCCTGCGGGTCGGCGTCTATCAGCAATACTTTTTTACCGATATTTCCAAGCCCTGCGGCAAGGTTTACGGCCGTCGTCGTCTTACCGACGCCGCCTTTTTGATTAACAATTGATACTATTTTCCCCATTTTTTCACCGTCCGTGACCTTTTGTATCAAAATTTTACTTTTTTATTATACCATATTAACAGTTTCAGTACAAGAAAAATAAAAAACAAAGCAGGAAAACCTACTTTGTTTCACGTGAAACTATGATTTGTCACCCGATTTAAAGAAAATACTCATTAAAAGACCGAAAACCATTGCCGCGGTGATTCCCGCCGCAGTTGCGGTAAGTCCACCGCAAAGCACACCTATAGCGCCGTATTCCGTAATTGCCTTTTCAACGCCCTTCGCAAGGCTATAGCCAAAACCTGTAAGCGGTACTGTAGCGCCCGCGCCGGCAAACTTAACTAATCTATCGTATAGCCCTATTGCCGTTAGGATTACGCCACCCACTACATAACCCACGAGTATACGCGCAGGGGTAAGCTTTGTAATGTCGATAAACAACTGTCCTATTGCGCAGAGCAGTCCGCCAACAAGAAAAGCATAAACACAATGTAAAAATATCTCCATATTCACACCTCATATCTATTGTGTTAAAATACGGACAAATTATTCGTGCAAATTATACACCCTATTGATTTGGTCGATAAGCCCTTCGTATGACACAAATCTTGCTTTTGCAGATAAGGCGTTACCCGTTCTGAGAGTGATTTTTGCACTACAGGTCTTGCTTTTTATATCAAGTGGAAACCGTAATATTTTAATACACCCTATTTTGTCAGCAAAAAAGCACGCATCGTATAGCTCATACCCTTTACTGCCGCGTACCAGAACATTTTTTCCAAAATATATCTTGTTTTTATGGCAGTTGTACGCCGCATAAGCCATGAGCAAAAGCGCATAGCCTAAGAATATACAACAAAAAAATAAAAACACCTGCCGAAATGCCAGGCCTTCTTGCGTCAGCGCAAGTGCCGCTATCGTTGCTATCGCAAAAATAAAAAACGGCGCCTTGAAAAAGCGGTAATAATCATTCGGTCTGGCATATAAAAGATTTTCTTTTAACAAACCGTACCGTTTAAATTGATTTTCAAGTTGACACCGTTTAACCGCAGGTGCCAACAGTACATTTTTTCCAACATTTTGCTTAGTGTGAGCAACATCTGCTTTTACGAAGCATCTGTTAAGCAGAAGCATCAACGGTGTTTGCACCGACATATAACCGCTCATCAAGGACCTATTTATATACACCGTTCGATGTGCCAGCACGCCATAGCCGGTTTTTATGTGCTCTTTTCCGCATACAATGCTAAAATTTAGATAAACCACCACATGAAAAACCAGTGCACACAAATAAAAAAACAAAAACGCAAGCGACAGCGTATTAACTACCGGTGAATAATATGACAAATTGTGTCCTATATTATCTATCTCACTTATAACAAGGTCTGAAAGCTCTGCGCCCACTAGTGCTCCCGCCCTGTTTAACAGCGGAACCGTTAACAAAATACCGTTAACGACAGATGATTGCGCCGCGGCAAAAACCAAAGCTTGCTTAAAAGAAAAACTGGTTTCTCTGCTACCTACACTAATGCCCAGGCATTGAAGCAGACGCCCTGTGTCGCGCTTTGGCAGAACGAAACGAAGATTTCCGCTGTAGGTATTAGCTTCAGTGCTGATTTTCACTGAAATTGCCGAGAAAATGCGGTCTGTTGGCGACCGCAAAATTTCTATTGTGGATATACGCTTTATCGGTATTGTGCTTCGCCGCACCAACAAAAAGCCTGTGCGTATATAAATTTCCTTTTCGTTTATGCTCAGCTCAAAGCGTCTATATCTGAAAAACAAAATCGCCGCTAAAAGCGTACATAGAAAAATGGCTGTTCCGCCATTTCTAAAGAGCAGCAAAATAATTAAGAAACCCATGAGCCTCGAGCTTCTTAATATAAAAATCGGATGCGCCTTAAAACTTTCACTGTTCATTTCTGTCAGAAATCACACCTAAAATACTCTTTGTTTGAGCCTTTGTTAATTCCGCAGTAATTAGATTGACCTTTATTGCGCGAAGCGACAATTGTGATAGACCCAAAAGCCTTGAAAGCGGCGTCGTAAAGCTCTCGGCAAAAATCAGCCGCGGAGCAGGGAGCAGTCGCTCTGTTCTTATTATTACACCGCTTTTTACAATTATTGCTCCCTTGTCTACTGTGATGCTGTATTTTTTAAAATAAAAGCGCAAATAAACAATAACCGCCGACAGCAAAAGCGCCGCCGCGGTTATAATTGTTATAAATATATCGTGTTTCACGCGAAACACTGCCAGAAGCACACACAAAGCTAACCACAAAACGGCTCCCCTTGCACACCAGAGCAACCATGTTTTCTTTGGCGGTATAATTTTTTGCAATTTTATTGCCCCTTAATCTGTTTCCAGTACTGTTCAAATTTCTGCTCAAAGGAATTGTCACCGAAATTGTAATACTTTTTGTCCTTTACTGCATCGGGCAGATACTGCTGTTTTACATAATGATTCGGGAAAATATGCGGATAAAGATAGTTTTGCCCCTTGACTGCGGCGTCGGCACCGTCAAAATGCTTGTTTTGCAGTTGACGCGGCACATTTCCGGTGAAGCCCTTTTCAACATCAGCCATTGCGGCGGCTATAGCGTCGTGACCTGTTGCCGATTTAGGACTTATCGCAGTTAGTATAACCGCATTTGCAAGCGGTATGCGTGCTTCGGGTAAACCAACCTGCAAAGCTGTATCAACCGCCGCCTTTACTATTGGTATAATCTGCGGATAGGCAAGTCCGACATCTTCATTTGCGCACACAAGCAATCTTCTGCAAGCACTTTGCAGGTCCCCCGCCGCTAAAAGCCTTGCTAAATAATAAATTGCGGCATCGGGGTCACTGCCGCGCATAGATTTTTGGTATGCCGAGATAACATCATAGTGTTCATCTCCGTCGCGGTCGTATCTTACTGCATTGTTTTCGAGTAGTTGTTCTACTGTTTCGTCATCTATTACCACTGTTTCGGTACCGCTTTGGGTTATGAAGCAAAGCTCCAGCATATTAAGGCTTCTGCGCACATCGCCCGCTCCAGCGGTTGCGATTTTTAGCATAACACCGTTTGTCGCCTGTACAGTAACGCCGTTTTCTTCTGCCAAAATATCCTTGGCTCGCATTAACGCCGGCACTATGTCTTCTGGTGACAGAGTTTTGAATTCGAATACCGACGAGCGACTGAGTATAGCGTTATACACATAAAAAAACGGATTTTCTGTTGTCGACGCTATCAGCGTTATATCGCCGTTTTCTATGTACTGAAGCAATATTTGCTGTTGTTTTTTGTTGAAATACTGTATTTCATCAAGATACAGCATCACTCCGCCGACCGCTTCAATTGTATTAAGGCTATCAATAATCTCCTTAATATCTGCGGTAGACGCCGTGGTGGCGTTCAGGTGATACAGCTTTTTGCCGCATTTATCGGCTATTATGTTTGCTACCGTAGTTTTTCCTACGCCCGACGGACCGTAAAAAATGAGATTTGGGATTTTGCCCGAATCAATAATCTTACGCAACACCTTGTTTTCGCCGAGTAGATGCTTCTGACCGCAAACATCGTTAATGTTAGTCGGTCTCACTCTATCTGCTAACGGACTTGGCATAATACACCTTCTTTTTTAATATATATATTTTATTCTACTACTTTTTTATTAAAAAAACAATTGTATATATGGTGTTTCTATGAAAAAAGTATTATTTATTAAAAACGCGCTTGTTCTAACAGTAACTTCTATTGTGTTGCGACTTTTGGGGGTTGTGTTCAGAATCTGGCTTTCGGCCGAAATTGGCAGTGAAGGTATAGGTCTTTATCAGATTATTTTTTCTTTCTACATTTTTGCCGCAACCTTTGCTACAAGCGGTATAAACACCGCCGTTACACGCCTTGTTGCCGATGAAATGTTTTTTGGCTCTGGGCGGTCGGTTAAGAAAATTATGCTTCGCGCGTTTTTAATAATCGCATTGTTTGCTTTTTTCTCGACCCTGCTTGTGCTTTTTGGCTCTGATTTTATAGCAAAACACATTATTTCTGATATGCGGGCGGCCGCCGCTATAAAGGTTTTGTCCTTCTCTCTTCTTTTTATGGGTATATCATCCTGCATCAAGGGTTACTTTTTGGCGCGGCGCAAGAGCATACCGCCCAGTCTCTCGCAAATAATTGAACAAGCCATCAGAATACTGTCGGTATTGTTTCTCGTGAAACATTTTGCCGCTATCAGTATTGAATACGCCTGCGCCGCCGTTCTTTTGGGCGATGTTATAGCCGAATTTTCATCCTGCTTATATCTTTACCTTTATTATAAGCGCGATACAGGGCGTCTTTCTTTTTTAACCGGCAGAAAAGCGCCCGACTACGCCATTACGAGACAGCTTCTTCGCATAGCGGCGCCTATCACAGGCGGAAAGTACATAAATTCATTGCTTCGCATAATTGAAAGCACTCTTGTTCCTGCGCGGCTTGTTATGTACGGCGTTACGCGCGCCGATGCCCTTTCTTTTTTCGGTATGATTAAGGGTATGGCGTTACCAATTTTATTTTTTCCGTCATCTCTTCTTGGATCCCTGTCCACCCTGCTTATACCGGAAATATCTGAATCGGTGGCTAAGGGTAACCTCAAAACCGTCAGACGCTCGGTTTCCACCATTATTGTAACAACCGCGCTTTTCGGCTTTATCTTCTCGGCCATCTTCTTTTTCTGCGGAGAAAATTTAGGTAGCCTTATATATAAAAGCGGTGAAGTGGGTCGACTTATTAAAATTCTGGCGCCGTTAGTGCCATTTATGTACCTTGACAGTATTGCCGATGGTATACTCAAAGGCCTTGACCAACAGCTTATAACCTTTCGAAATAGCGTCAGTGATTCCGCCTTCCGCATAATTTTAATCTTTTTCTTTTTACCGCTTTACGGCGAAAATGCATTTATCTGGATTATGTATTTAAGCAACGCTTACACCTGTCTTTTAAATGTAATTCGGCTTATTACTACATCGGGTGCCGAAATACCGCTATTTCGTAGTATTGTTTTACCCTTTATTTTAGCTTTTTCAGTAACCTATTGTACATATTCTATTTCACTGTTTTTGCAGCTATCTGCTCTACCTTCAGCAATAGCGATTGCACTTATTTCCTGTATTATATACTTTATACTGTTATTTTTCTTCGGTTGCATCAAAAAAGAAGAAATGCGAAGACTCACTTAAATGAGCTTCGCATTTCTTTTTATCACTTCGGTTCCACGCCAGTTATACGCGCGATCATCCGGATTTTCATTTTCGCTATAATTATGGCGGTAGCCTTCTATAAACTCGTTTATATAGGTTGTGGGGACATTTTTATTCATCGGACACACTTCGCTGCAAATATCACAGCCCCAGATATAGTTATTTTCTCTGATTAGTACCTTTTGTTCATCTGTCAGCGGTTTTTTCTGCTGGTTTACAGACGATAGGCAGTTCTGCTTACACAGTTTGGTAGGACAGGCGGCTCTACACCGTCCACAATCAAGGCATTTTTTATCGCCCTTATCGGCGGGAAGTGCTAAATCGGTTACAATTTCGCCTAAAAAAACAAATGAGCCGTATTTTTCGTGAATCAGAAGCCCGTTTTTGCCGAGCACACCGAGTCCCGAATGCACTGCCGCCGCCACTTCGGGTATAGGGGAATTATCTATGAAAACGGCAAACTCGTTATCTTCAAACTTTTCCTTTAATTTTTTCGCCGCCGCATCTAAAAGCTTTTTGCAAACGATATGATAATCGGGAACCGCTGCATATCTGCTTAGTCTCTCAGGCTTTTCTTCCCTTACCTTATACGGAAAAGCCGCCATTATAATAGTTTTAGCGTTCTTAGGTAACCGGCTTTTAGCGCGACAGAAAAGAAGATTATCTTTTACAAAATCGAACTCGCAGAAAGATATATACGGCATATTGTTGGTTGACATAATATTTATTGTGTCGACCTTTGTGGTGTTGGCTTTGTTATTCATTTATCTTATTTCCTTAAAAAAGTCGGTTAAGATTTTTCGGCACTCATTTTCACATATACCGCCGTAAACTTCGGGTGTGTATGTAAAAGGTAGAGCAGCAAAATTCGCTACCGAGCCTAATGAGCCTACCTTTGTATCATAAGCGCCAAACACCACCGTCTTAATCCTTGAATTAATTATTGCGCCGCTACACATAGGACAGGGCTCGAGCGTTACATAAAGCTCACAGTCATCAAGCCGCCAGTCGCCGAGCTTTTCGCAGGCATATTTTATCGCTTCCATTTCGGCGTGAGCCGTCGCATCGTGATTTTTCTCGCGCCGGTTTCTGCCCGTAGCAATAACCTCCCCATCCTTTACTATTATAGCGCCGACAGGCACTTCGCCGTCTTCGGCGGCGCGACGGGCGCGTATTATTGCTAAATCCATATATTTTCTGTCCATAAGCTACTCCAATTTCAAAAATACTGTGCCAATTAGATAGCACACCGCACTGCCCACTAAATTAAGTAACACGGTGAGCAGACCGAAAAGCAGTAATTTCCCCGTAACTATTGCCGATATCAGCAGCAGAAGTCCCGGCACTGCCAAAATCATACGAAGATAAATGCAAAACATGGCATTTATTACAGGTGGGAATTTTGATGGCATAATGCCGCTGACTGCGAGTCCCGATGTTGCGCTGAATAAATCAAAGGTTAAGAATACAGCCAACCAAATTATCGTTGCAATAGGCTCTGCGCCTAAAATTACGGCAGACAACAAAAACGCGGGTACGGCATCAAACACCGATGACACAAATCCCGATAGCAACAACCAAGCCACCGTTTTATATTTATTTTCGGGAACGGTAAAAAGCAAATGCGTGTGGGTTTCTTCGTCCAGCGGACTGCCGAAATTACGGAAAAAGTGCATAACAAGTAACATAAACGCCACAATTGCAATGTCTTTGAGTTCTAATAAAAACCTGCCGGAAGCAGAAACGCTTACTGATATTAAAAGATAAGTAAACGCGGTTTTCGAAAAAACACCAAGAATGCTACCGCGTCGGCGTGTATGCAGTTGCTTAAAGAAAAACGCATTCGCGCCCCAGCCTTTACCTATTTCGGTAATGGTTTTAACTTCCTTGCGGGGCTTTTTGCGCATTTGCCTTCCTTCTGCCGCCGCCTGCTGTTTTTCAAATGTATCGTTTGCGCGTATTACGGCATCTTCATAGAAGTCGGCCTTTATTTTCCAAACGAAGTAGAAAACAAAAACGGTAAATGCTATTATTGCAAGCAGCATTAAAAGGCAAAGAAAATAGTTTCCTTTAACTGCGCTGCGCACAAGAAAAGCCATCCAACCAAAAATTGGCACACAACGGCTATAGGGTGACGCGAAGGTTAATTTAAGGGCATCAAACCAACCCATATTACCAAGTGCTTTAACAGCAAAGATTATTCCTGCCACTAAAAACACCACCGCAAAGGTTATCGGCATTACATATTTTTTGCGGGAAGGCTTGCTCGCTACAATCGTATATGTGCAAACCGATGTCAGCATTCCTAAAATAATGCAGACTATAAAGCAAAAAACAATAACTATTGCGGCTAGAACTGTTATACCTAAATTAAAAATTAAATTGGGTATCTGTGCCACAAGATAAAGAGAGCTTAAAAAGATTGCTCCCATCTGTATAAAGCTTTTAAAGGTTAGTATGCTTTGCGGACGCAAGGGGGCTGAAAACAAAAAGTTTACATCGCTCATTGTAAAAATTCCCGCGCCGCTTTTATCCCCCGTATAGAAAAACGAAAGCACAAATATAAACGGCACCGCAAAGCCGACCATTTCTATTATAGGAAGCGCTATATTTTCAAAGTCTTCGGGGGAAATTTCTACCGCCTCTTCTGCGTAATATTCTTCTTCTGCTATTTCAGATGAAGAATTGTCTACATACTCACCTATGCCGACTCCCACAACTCCGCCTATAAGTCCGAAAAGCAGAATTATACCTATTAATGCGGCAACCCAGGTGCGAAACAGCTTTTTAAAGCAGTTAACGACAGTGTGGGTTATATAATAAAGATAAGCCGTCATTTACTGTTCCCCCGCCGCAGCTTCTGTAATGCGGAAGAATATATTTTCAAGCGTGTCGCCTGATTTTTCTATTTCTTCCCGCAAAACCTGAGCCTTAACTTCGCCGCTTTGCATTATTACGGTTTTTTCCCATAAAGAATCAATACTATCTATCATATGGGTGCTTATAAGTAACGAGCAGCCTTGTGTTTTGAGCTCTGTAAAAATTTCTTTAAGTTCTTTTATCGCGTGTGGGTCAAGGCCTATCATAGGCTCATCAAAAAGCAGAAATTTAGGTTTTGGCAAAAGTCCGCAGCAAATACTTAATTTTTGCTGCATACCCTTTGATAACTCATCGCCGAATTTCTTTTTCTTATCGGTAAGCTCCATTCTGTCAAGTAATTCTTCGGCATAATCCTTATAATCGTGCAGTTTATAAACCCTTGCTATAAATTCAAGGTGCTCTGCAACTGTGAGATTAGGGTAAAGTGCCGGTATTTCGGGCACATAACCTATAAGTCTTTTAGCATCAATGCTCTTGTTCTCAAACCCGTCAACCGTGATGAGTCCGTCGTGTCTTAAAAAACCGATAATTGATTTTATAACCGTACTTTTTCCCGCACCGTTAGGTCCTAAAAGCACAGTAATACTGCCGTCGGGCACGGTAAAGGACACTGCATTGTTTGCCAACACCTTGCCATATCTTTTGGTAACGCCTAAGATTTCCAACATAATATTTCTCCTATCTTAAAAAAACGGAAATGGCAACCGCCGCTATTATTGCTACTATTACTGCGGGGGCGGTTATAAACCATTTGATTTTTTGGGCTTCGGTAGAAAGGGTATCTGAGCTTTCTAATTTTAAAAACTCGGTATCTCGGGAAGCAATAATTGTGGCTATAACCGCTGCTACAAAAAGCATTCCTAAGAACATATAAAATACCGTGTTCAAAACGGTTGTGCCGACATAAAGTCCGAGATAAGAAAAAACAACGCTTATAAAATTATTTGCCGCGTGTATTAAAACGGCGGGCCAGATTGATTTTGCCTTTATTGTAACAAAGCCTAAAACAAGTCCCACCAAAAAAGCAAATGCAAACTGTGATAAGGATGCGTGCATAAAGGCAAAAAGAACAGATGACGCAATTATCGCAAAGCTGTCGCCAAACCTTTTAAAAGCGCCGAGTATTACGCCACGCATCAAAAATTCTTCGAGTAATGCAGGGAAAACAGAAGTTGAGAGAACAACAAGTGCTACACCAAAAACCCCTGTAGGTAATTCCCTGTCCATTGACGGAAAGGTAACACCAAAGCTTTCAATTATAGCGCCGGCAATACTGCTTGCTTGCGACGCGAACATACAAAAACCAAGTGCCGCTATAAAAAATGCGAAATTATTTTTGTTTTTTGGCAAGCCAAGCGGTACCACATCGCGTATTTTTATATGCAGAACTCTTGCTAACACAAGACCCGGTATTATAAGCATACAAAAAGATACAAAAATTTGCATAATTTCATTTATTGCAGGATTGTCAAGTAACGAAACTATTGTTTTATACGGTACTCCAAGGTTTCCCATTACCCTTATATACACAAAGCTCCAACCAAACATTATTAAAAACAGAATAAGCAGTGACAGGGCGGCAAAATTTGCCACCCTGCGCTGTTCTTTTTTTTCTTCTATTAGTTGTAAAAATTCCGTGTTAAAAGAAAAATTCTTTTTCAAAGGCTATCTCCTAACAGACCAAGCTATTCGTCCTGGTCATTACCCGTTTCTGCAGCGTCGGCTTCGGGCGCTTCGGCTTCTGCGTTTACCTGTTCTTCGTCATGCTCTGCCGTTGCAACCGATAAAACCTTAGCGTCACTGTTTGCGCCGAACTTCATAATTCGAACACCCTTTGACGGGCGGGCAAATTTACTGATAGATGCCGCCGCTATTCTTATAATTATGCCGTCAGAAGAAATCATAATTACATCTTCTTCATCTGTAACCGCCTTAACTGCGGCAACATCCCCAAATCTATCAGTGCGGTAGTTCTTTGTACCGCCGCCGCCACGGGTTTGTATGCGGTAATCGCTTACATCACTGCGTCTGCCGTAGCCTGTTTCACTAACGGTTAAAAGTACGGTGTCTTCATCGCACACCGCCATTGCCACAACCTCGTCTCCGCTTGCTAATTTAATTGAGCGAACACCGCGAGCCGTTCTTCCCATAGGACGAACATCGCTTTCCATAAAGCGTATTGCCTTACCCTTTTTGGTGGCTACAACCAAGGATTTATCGCCCTTTGTAATGGCAACAAAGCTTAATTCGTCACCTTCATCCAAAGATAATGCAATAATACCTGTTTTACGGGTATTCTTAAAGTCGTCCATATCGGTACGCTTAATGCAACCGTTTTTGGTGCCCATAACAACATACTGCTGTCCGTCAAGCTCACTATAAGACAGAATCATTGAAAGCTTTTCGCCTTCCTGTAGCGGTATAATGTTAATTACATTCATACCCTTACTGGTTCTCGTGCCTTCAGGAATTTCATAAGCTTTGAGTCGGTACACACGGCCAAGATTTGTAAACATCATTACATAGTCGTGAGACGAGCATACAAACATATTCTCGGTTATATCGTCTTCTCTTGTTGTAAGACCCTTTACACCGCGGCCGCCACGATTCTGTACCGAGTATTCGGATGCGGGTACACGCTTGATATAGCCGTTAACGGTTTTTGTAATAACGCACTCTTCTTCGGGTATAAGGTCTTCTATGTCAACCTCACCCGAAACCATTGTAATTTCGGTACGGCGGTCATCGGCATATTTGTCCCTTAGGTTGAGTGAATCAGTCTTAACAATATCAAGTACACGCTTGTGGTCTGCTAAAATTGCTTCGCATTCCTTAATAAAGTCATACTTTTCTTGTAATTCTTCTTCTATTTTCTGTTTTTCCATACCCGCAAGCTTTCCGAGCTGCATTTGCACAATAGCGGTGGTCTGAACATCATCAAAGCCAAAGCGCTCTGCTAAAGCTTCCTTTGATTCGGGTATTGTTTTTGAATTACGAATAATTGCTATTACTTCATCAATAAAATCAATTGCCTTTTTAAGCGCTTCAAGAATATGTGCGCGCTCTTTAGCCTTGTTCATATCAAAACGGGTTCTGCGCTCAATTATTTCACACTGGAAATCGATACTGTTCTGCAGCATTTCTTTAAGTGTTAAAATCTGCGGTTTGCCGTTTACAATAGCAATCAGGTTAGCGCCGAAGGTGGTCTGTAAATCGGTGTAGGAATAAAGTTTGTTAAGCACAACCTGCGGATTGGCGTCACGCTTTACATCTACTACTATTCTTATACCGCCGTCACGCTTGGAAGAATAGTCAACTACATCATCAATGCCTTCTACGCGCTTTTCGCTTGCTAAATCATAAATTTTCTTAACAAGGTCCTTCTTTTTAACCTTGTAGGGAATCTCGGTTATAATAATGCGGAATTTTCCTGCCTTGGTTTCTTCAATTTCGGCCTTACCGCGAACTATAATTTTGCCCTTACCCGTAGCGTAGGCGGCACGAATACCGCTTTTGCCCATAATTATACCGCCTGTGGGGAAGTCGGGTCCCTTTATAAACTCGCAAAGCTCAGATAATTCTGCTTCGGGGTTATCTATAAGGTAACACATACCGTCAATAACTTCGCCTAAGTTATGCGGCGGAATTTCGGTAGCCATACCAAAGGCTATACCACTCGAGCCGTTTACAAGCAGCTGCGGAAAGCGAACGGGAAGAACAACGGGTTCTTTAAGTCGGTCATCATAGTTGGGTGTAAAATCAACTGTATCTTTCTCAATATCATCAAGCATATTAAGAGAGATTCTGTTCATTTTAGACTCGGTATAACGGTAGGCGGCGGCGGGGTAGCCGTCGATATTACCGAAGTTTCCGTGTCCGTCTATAAGCGGGTAGCGAAGAGAGAAATCCTGCGCCATACGCACCATAGCATCGTACACCGAAGAGTCACCGTGCGGATGGTAACGACCAAGCACAGAACCTACTGTGTCGGCGCACTTACGATATGCTTTATCGGGTGTCAGACCGTTTTCGTACATTGTGTAAAGAATACGGCGGTGAACGGGCTTGAGTCCGTCACGAACATCGGGGAGAGCACGGCCTACAAGTACGGACATACCGTACTGCAGCATACTGCTTTTAACTTCATCAACAATTTCGACAGGGACGATATTGGTTTGCTCGTCTTCCGGCCAAAATACCTTTTCTTGTTTCGCCATTTTTACTCTCTCCTTTCGTTAAATATCAAGGTCGGTAGCAAATACCGCGTTTTCTTCGATAAACTGCTTTCTGGGCTCAACCTCGTCACCCATAAGCATTGTAAATGTCTGGTCGGCAAGCATAGCATCGCTCATGGTAACACGAAGCATTGTTCTGACTTCAGGGTTAAGTGTAGTTTCCCACAGCTGGTCTGGGTCCATTTCACCAAGACCCTTATAACGCTGAACATCTGCGCTACCGCCAAGCTCTTCAATGTATCTTGCTTTTTCTTCATCTGTAAATGCATCAAAATGCTTTTTACCCTTTGATACGCGGTAAAGCGGCGGTTGAGCCAAATAAATATTACCGTTTTCAATAAGCTGCGGCATATATCGGAAGAAGAAGGTCAAAAGAAGTGTTCTTATATGTGAGCCGTCGACATCGGCATCGGCCATAATTACAATTTTGTTGTAACGAAGCTTTTCTATATCAAAATTATCGCCAATCCCTGTACCGAGTGCTACTATTACGGGTGTCAGCTTATCATTGCCGTAAACCTTGTCTTCCCTTGCCTTTTCAACATTGAGCATTTTACCCCAAAGCGGAAGAATTGCCTGATAGGTTGAGTTTCTGCCTTCTACGGCACTTCCGCCTGCAGAGTCACCCTCTACTATAAACAGCTCTGTTTTTGTCGGGTCATCAGATATACAGTCGGTTAATTTTTCGGGCATACGGCTTTTACCCGCAATGCCTGATTTATTACGGGATGCCTCACGGGCCTTCTGTGCGGCTTCGCGCGCATTTTGTGCGGCAATAGCCTTATCAATTATAATTTTAGCTTCTGCCGGATGCTCTTCAAAATACTGATATAGCTTATCATTTACAAGGTTTCTTACCAGTGTACCGATAAAGGTATTACCGAGCTTTGCCTTGGTTTGCGATTCAAACTGTGCATCAGACAGCTTTACTGAAACAACCGCTACAACGCCTTCCATAATATCGTCGCCTTTAAGGCGGGGGTTGCCGTCTTTCAGCTTCTTAAAATCAAAGGCGTATTTATTAACAACATTTGCAAGACTCTGTCTAAAGCCCTGTTCATGTGTACCGCCATCAACTGTATGCAAGGTATTTGCAAACGACATAATTTTATTATCATACGCCGTAGACCAAACAAGAGCTATTTCGGCAGATGCATCGCCGTCGGTGGTAGATAAATAAATTACTTCATTATTTAGGCGTTCTTTCTTTATTCCCGAGAGTAAAAATTCTACATAGGACTTAATACCGCCTTCATAATAGAATTCATCCTGACGGGGTTCAAAAACATCGGTTCTTTTATCAATTAATTCTACTCTTATACCTGCATTAAGGAAAGACTGCTCACGAAGACGGTTAACGAGAATATCGTAATCGTAAGTGATAGTATCTGTAAAGATTGTGGGGTCGGGCTTAAAGGTAACCGTGGTACCTGTTTTATCGGTTGTTCCGATTATATCAAGGTCGGTTACAATATTTCCCTTTTCATATCTCTGACGGTAAATGTTTTTTCCGTCACTAACCTCTACTTCGAGCCAGCTTGAAAGTGCATTAACAACCGACGCACCAACACCGTGCAAACCGCCCGACACCTTATAACCGCTGCCGCCAAACTTACCGCCCGCGTGAAGAATTGTAAATACAACGGTAACTGTGGGTATTCCCTTTTGCGGATTTATACCTACCGGTATACCGCGTCCGTTATCGGTAACCCTTACAATGCCGTCATCAAGCAGTTCAACCGTAATTTTATCACAGTAGCCTGCCAACGCTTCGTCAATAGAGTTATCAACAATTTCGTACACAAGGTGGTGTAAACCGCGCTCACCTGTTGAGCCGATGTACATACCCGGTCTCTTTCTTACCGCTTCAAGTCCTTCCAATACCTGAATGGAGCTTTCGTCATAGGTATCATTTACGGGTGAAGTAATATTTTCTGACATAAATTTTCACCTTTCCTTAATAGTTTAAAAATTCGTTTCTTTTTTGCAGGGTTGTGGGAGAAAGCTGCGAAATATAAACCCTGCCTTTTGTATTTTTTTTTTGGCAAACAACAAAGGCTTTTGGTAATTCATAGGAAACATTTATTACCTGTCCCCTTTTTTGTGCCATATTAAGAAATTTTCGCGTATGGCGACTGACCGATGCCGTATCTAAATCAAAAATTCCTATAATATCTCTTTTTTTAATAACGGTGTCCTGCCCTAAATGTATATACATTTTTAAATAATCCTTCCGTTTTTAACAAAAAATACCTTTCCTTCTTCTAAATCTTCAAAATTAGATTTATCACAGCAGGTTATAAACACCTGTCTGTCTTTTATGTGATTAAGTATGTAGTTTTGTCTGCCCTTATCAAGCTCACTCATAACATCATCAAGCAGAGTCACAGGCTTTTCACCAATTACCTCTTCTATAATGTTTGATTCTGCTATTTTAAGAGATAAACAAATACTTCTTTTTTGTCCTTGGGAAGAATATTCCTTTGCGGAAAAGCCGTTTATTTTAAATAAAATATCATCCCTGTGGGGTCCTACTGTTGTAACACCCCTTAAAATATCTTCCTTTTGACAAAGCAATAATTCGTTTTTGAAATTTTCTTTATAAGAGCATATATATTCTATTTCTAAAAATTCCTTATTACCCGATAAATCATTATAAATTTTTGGGGCGTTAATATTAAGAAGCTCAATATATCTTTTTCTGTAAGCAACTATTTTTTCGCCGTTTTCTATAATGCTTTTTTCAAAGCCTTCAAGCAATATTCTAAGGGACGCATCCTTAATACAATCTCTTAAAATATTATTTCTCTGCTGGACGGCTCTGTTATAGTTTTTTAATATTTCTATGTATTTTGGGTATAACTGACAAATTGCAGTGTCTAAAAATCTTCTTCTTATCTTTGGTGAATCGGTTATTAAATTAATATCTGATGGGGAAAAAATTACGGCGCAGAATTTACCTACAATATCTGCCGATAAATTTTGTTTTTTTCCATTAAGATGTGTTTCTCTTTTTTCATTTATTTTTATAAAAAGATTGTTTTCAATTTGTCCGCTTATAAAATCCGCTTTAATTTCTGCAAAATTACTTTCAAAATTTACAAGCTCGTTATCCTTCACATTACGAAAGCTTTTAGCACCAGTAAGAAGCCAAATAGCTTCTATAATATTTGTTTTTCCTTCTGCATTATCTCCGCAAATTATATTAATTTTTTCTTCCGGTATTAATTCATCTATAAAAAGATTTCTAAAACCATTTAAAAAAAGCTTTTTAATAATCATTTATTCAACAATTATTCCTTTTCCGTCAAATTCTACGGTGCTTCCTTTATAAATCTTTTTACCGCGAAGAAGACAAATTTCACCGTCTACCTTCACTTCACCGTTTTGAATAATTATTTTGGCATGTCCGCCCGTTTCGGCAAGTCCTGAAAATTTAAGTAATGAATCAAGCTTAATGAATTCTTCTTTTATTTTTACCTTTTCCATTATCTCAACCTCATAGGCATTATCATATAAAGAAACTCATCATTTTCTGTCGGCTTTATAAGTACGCCCGATGTAGCGCCGTTAAATTCTATTTTTACTTTACTGGTTTCACAAGCCTTTAATGCTTCAAGTAAATAACGGCTGTTAAGACCAATTTCAAATTCTTCACCCTCTAATGTAATCGGGAAATTTTCGGTAGCACGGCCTACTGATGAATTACAGGAAAAGAATATATTTTCTTCTCCTATTACACATCTTACAGGAGTTGAAAATGCGTCATTAATTACAGGACTTATTCTGTCAATAGTTTCTATTAAATCACCTGTGTCAACAAAAATTCTCTGCTTATAGGTCTGCGGAACGGTTTTTGAATAATCTACAAAGCTGCCTTCAAGTAAACGGGAAATAAATGAGTAACCGTTTGTTTCAAAGCATATTAAATTAAAACCTGTGTGAATTAATACATCTTCTGCATCATTTTCAATAAGCTTTACAAGCTCGCTTATTGCTTTACCAGATACTATAAAATCTGCATCGGCAGAAATATTTAATTTTTCATTTCTTATAGCAAGTCTGTAACCGTCAATTGCTACAAACTGAATATTATTTTCCTTAATACTTACCTTAACACCCGTAAGAATAGGTCTTGTACCTTCATTTTGAGCAACCGCAAATATAGTTCTTCTTACCATATTTTTAATAATCTCACCGCTAAGTGATATAGGTGTACTATTGCTTACTGAAGGCATTTCAGGAAAGTCTGTTGCCGCCATACCCATAATATCAAAATTAGCAGAGCCTGACTTTATGTGGCACATAAGTCTGTCATCTACAGAAAATTCAACGCTTATGCCATTCATTTTTCTTAAAATTTCTGCAAGAATACGGGCATTTATAACAATGTCACCAGCTTCTTCTGTGTTTGCATAAATTTCTTTTTTAATACCCATTTCAAGATTGTAGCTTATAAGGGTTAATTTTCCCTGTTCTGCAGAAAGTAATATACCTTCTAAAACAGGTAAGGAGGTTTTATTGTTTACTATACGGGACAAATGATTTACTGCTTCTAAAAGTGTGGCGCGTTCAACTGTAAATTTCATTTTAAAATTTCCTTTCTAAAGAAAATGTTATGATAGTAGTAGTAATAAGGGGTGTTAATTATGTTGAAAAGTGGACCCACCCTACTATTTATCTGTGTTTTTTATGTTGATATCTTTTTTTATATTTTTTTGATAAATTTTTTGAAAATTTATATTTCAATACACAAGTTGATAATTAAATGTTAATAAGTGTTAATTATGTTAATAATTTTTATTTATTCTTCTTTTAAATTTCTTATAATTTCATCAACAATTTCTTTCTCATAAGGGTTGTCCCTTAAAATTTCTTCGGCCTTTTTAACATTATGAAGAACTGTTGAATGGTCCTTACTGAAGCTTTCACCTATTGCCTGATATGCAAGCTCTGTGGTTTCACGGGCAATATACATTGCCATCTGCCTTGCCTTTACAAGCTGAGCTGTACGGCGGGTAGATAAAATTTCGGTTTGAGATACCTGATAGGTACGGGCTACTTCTTCAATAATTCTTTCAATTTTTATAGGCTCAGCCTTTGTGTCAGAAATGACATCTCTTATAAGATTTTTAAGAACCGATAATGTAGGCGCCTTTTCTTCAAGCTGAATATAAGCCTGAACCTTTTTAACAACACCCTCAAGCTGACGGTTGCTTGCATTTACCTTTTTTGCAATTTCAAAAACAATTTCATCAGAAAGTGTTATATTAAGGCGGTTACATTTACCCTTTATAATACCAACCCTTGTTTCAAAATCAGCAGGTGTAATGTCGGCAAGCAGACCGCTTTCAAGTCTCGTTTTAATTCGGTTTTCAAGAGTTAAAATAAGTCTTGGCGGACGGTCAAGAGTTACTACAACCTGCTTATTCTTCTGAATAAGTGAATCAAAGGTATTATAAAATTCTTCCTGTGTAGATTCCTTACCCGCAATAAAGTGAATATCGTCTATTAAAAGCACATCAACATTGCGGTATTTATTTCTGAAGTCATCAATACTGTCAATTCGCATTTTATTATCGTGTAATGCGTGAATAAGCTCGTTTGTAAATTCTTCACCGCGTGTACACTCAACCTTAAGATGAGGGTGTATACGGTTTATTTCATTTTTTATAGCAAACAAAAGGTGGGTTTTACCAACACCCGAAGGACCGTAAATTACAAGCGGATTATAAGCAAAGGAAGGCTTTTCAGAAACCGCCTGAGCTGCCGCGTGAGCAAAACGGTTGGTTTGTCCCACAATAAAGTTATTAAAGGTAAAGGTTTCTTCAAAATCAGGATTAATTTCGGGCACGAACGAACGATTGCCAGAAGCATCGGTTGCAATGATTTTGAAATCCATATCAATACCCATAATTTCTTTCAGGCAGGACTTAAGAAGAGCACTGTATGTATTTTCAACTATTTCCTTTTTATAGGAAGAATAAATTGAAAGGGTCAAAACCCCGTTTTGAATACTTACCGGCTCTAAATCCTTAAACCATACACGAAAGGCAATTTCGTTTATTTGCTTTTTACATTCTTCGCAGACCGCTTCCCAAATATCTGCCAACGATTCAATTTCCATAAAACAAATCTCCTACTTCTTCTAAAAGTGTATAAATTTAATTTTTAACGCATTTTTTTAAAAAAGTATAGTTAACCCCAATATAAGTAAATTATATCACGGAAATCTAAAATTTTCAATACTATATATATTATTTTATTATATATATATAATACATATAGTTTTGCGTCAAAAAAATAATATCATATCTTTTTGTGACTTGTCCCCGACATCTTTAAAAATTGAAATAAAAAAATAAAAGACCACACAAAAAGTGTAGTCTTTTATTTGGCGCGCTGAAGAAGATTCGAACTCCCGACCTTCTGGTCCGTAGCCAGACGCTCTATCCAGCTGAGCTATCAGCGCAAAGTAATTTTTCATTACGTTTAGATATGATACCACACTCTTTTGCAAAAATCAATAGTTAATTTAAAAATATTTTTCTTTATTTTTCACTTCCCAAAAGTATTGCCTTTATTTTCTTTGTGGGGTATAATGGGGGCAGAAAAAGAGAAAAGAGTGAAAAAATGATAAAGCTACACAACCGATTTATAACCGCAAAAATTGAAAAGAAGGGCGCAGAAATAAAAAGCATTGTATGTGAAGGCAACGAAATTCTCTGGCAAGGGGAAGAAACAAGCTGGGCGAGAACGGCTCCTACACTTTTTCCCTTCTGTGGCGGATTTCGGGATGGAAAATACATATATAATGACACTTCTTACAATATGACCGCTCACGGATTTGCAAGAGACAGCGTGTTCAGTGTTGAAAAAAAGAGCAAAAAAAGCGTTACCTTGCTTTTAAAATCGAATGAAGATACTTTAGCGGTTTACCCGTTTCGGTTCGAATTAAGGGTAATTTTCACACTTTCCCGTAAAAGCGTTATTGTTGAATACGATATAAAAAACAACAGTGATGGAGAAATGTATTTTTCTATCGGCTCGCACGAGTCGTATGCATGTGAAGGCGGTGTAGAAAATTACGATGTTCACTTCAAAAAAAGAGAAAGCCTTGTAAACTGTATAGTAGAAGGCAAAATTTTAGGAGAGAAAACAGAGCAAATAACCAAATTTTCAAAAACCCTACCCATATATGAAAAATTCTGGGAAAACGATTCGGTAGTTCTTAAGGATTTTTCTTCCCGTAGCGTTATTCTCCGTAACAGAACAAACGGCAAACGCATAAAGATAGATTTTCCGGGCTTTAATTACTTTGTGATATGGTCGTTACCGGGCAAAGAGTATGTTTGTTTAGAGCCATGGGCAGGCTTCCCAGATACCAGCTACACAAGCGAAAAAATAGAAGACAGAATAGGTATTATACGCTTAAAGAAAAACGGCAGAAAGAAACTAATGCACAAAATTACAATATTAGAAGACCTATAAAAAGCAAAAACACCGCAGAAACTGCGGTGTTTTTTATTATAAAGCTTCGCAAAATTTAATAAATTTAGGTGTCCACCACTCGCTGTAACCCTCAAGTGTGGGATGAACGGCGTCTTGCATATATCTTTTATAATCTTTTTCGCCGACTGCACGCATTTCTTCGTCTTCCCAAAAATTAAGAATACAAAAGTTATATTCTTTTTGTAATTCTTTTAAAAGTTCCATCTGTTTTTCATAACGCGAGTTATTATAATATGTGCTTGTATAAAACGCAATTGGGCAATCAAAAGTTTCTTTAACATAAGTTAATATAAAACGGATTGCCTTTTCGGTGTCTTCGGGATTTGGCACTTTATTTCGGTCGGTATCGTTGGTGGAAAGCTGACAGATAAATAAATCGACCTTCGTGTTTTTATCTATTTTTTTAAGTCGCGCAACATAGGATTTTTCCATAGTATCGGCAAGGGTTGTGCCTGATACGGCTTCCTTAATCATTTTAATGCCACAACGCTCAACCATTAAATCGGCAAAGGAAATGCCACCTGATGCCGCGCCGTAGGTCACAGAAGAGCCAAGAAAAAGCACAGTTTTATTTTTTAATTCCATAAAATTCCCTCGTTAATTAACTGCTTCGCCCTTTGATACCTTTACAGTATCATTAATAAATTTTTCTAATACGGAAGAAGTTATCTGTCCTACGGGTATACCGTCAATTTCTGCCTGATAACGAAGAGCTGTCGCCTTTGTAAAGGTAAGAACAGTATCGCTATGCTCGGACGAGTGAACAAAGGTGATTTTAACATAAGGCTCGCCCACTGCCACCGTTTCAAAGGAAATGGGAGCAAAATCCACTATTGTTTTGTAGTAGCTTTTAAAGTTATCAATATCTAAAACGGTGTTGCCGAATTTTGCTACATATTGGTCGGCATTATTTTCGGGATTTTCGGTGTAGGTAACATCAAACACAAAGGTTCCTTTATTACTCTCTACCTTTAATTGTTTAATACCGTTCAGGTTTTCAAGCACTACAAACTCACTGTAGTAGCTTTCTATACTGTTTGTGGCAAAGGCAACCGCTTCGGGCGAAACCTTTTGTATCATATCGGTTTTACCGTCAATAAATGCAAAGTAGCCGTCCGACTGCTCGGAAAATTTAAGGGTAAATTTTTCTCCCTTTAAAGAAAGGGTTACAATATAATCGGGGTCATTAAGACCGTATTTTTTAAGGTCGTCGGCAGATGGGGTATAGCAATAGGCGCCGCTTGCCGAAAAGCCTGTAGCGAAGGCATCAAGCACGGTCTGCGGAACATCGTTATCGCAAATACGAACGGTAGGACTTACCATCTTAAAGGAAAAGAAGGTGTTATAGTCGGTATCGTTCAGATATTCGATTTTAAAGGGTGTCGGATGCCGTTTGCCCGAAACACTTATATAATCAAATGTGATTATTGAGTTTTCGCTAAAGCAGGAAGAGTTATTATCATTTTTAACACTTACAAAGCCTGTAGTGTCTGCAAAGGTGGTATCTGTGGCGCTCAAAAGCGTCTCAGCAACAGAGCTGTCTATTATATAAACATTTTCCTTATCGGTTGATAATTTACAGTAGTAACCGATGCTTGACGGCGCCGATTTACCTACAAAAAGTGAATATTCGCCACCTTTAAGCTCTACCGTAACTTCGGCGGAAGGCTCTGAAAGCCCGAAATCTGTGCCATCGGCGGCAAATTTTTCAAGGGCGTTAAGGGTTAGAATATTTTTACTAAAGGAAGAAATTACACTACTGCTTGTAAGACTCTCCTTAACACCATCTACCGTCCAGTTAACCTTAGATTCACCGTCAGTCTCGGTAAGCGCGGCTAAAAGCTTTACTGTACCCGATGCATTTTTAAGTGAAAGGCTTTTTACATCGGCTTCGGCAGTTGCCGTCACCGAAATGGTGGTATCGGGTGTCTCATCAGCTTCCTTTTTAGGAATAAGCTTAAACGCCGCAAAGGTACCGCCCGCAAGAATCAAAACTGCGAGAAGGGCCGATAATGCTTTTAACAGCAAGGGGCGCTTAACACTCTTTTTTTCGGCCTTTTCGGTGTTATAGTGTGCGGGGTCTGAAAATATGGTAGATTCGGTATTGGTGGATTCGGGGATTATAGGCTCTTTTTCGTTACTCATTTACGCCTTCTCCTTACAAATACTACAATACCTGCTGCGGCTACCGCCACAGGAATTACTGCCATAAATATAATTTCAATTGCGCTGACAGTCGCTTCACTGATTTCGGAAGCAAAGCTTTCAGTTGCGATGGTTTTAGCGGTAAATACCTTTTTATCGGTGTTCATACCCGATATAAGCATTGCGGTGTTCACAGAAACATCCATATTCTGAACACTGGTGCTTTGAGCCCACGAAGAATATACAAATTCTTGGGACGAAAACGCCGCAACATAGCTTGTTACACGCACATTGTCTACAAATGCCGCTTCTTCGGTTACAATAAGACCCGGGTAGCTGCCTTTTTCTGCATTTGAAGGCGGTGTCCAGTCTTCCGAAGCGCCTAAAGGCGCTACGGTTACGGTATCATTTGTGCTAACAATAACATAAGGTGTGCGTGAAGCGTAGGTATCGTACGCCTTTTTCATAACAAGATTGCTCGAAAGCAGAGAGAAATTACCATTGCTTGGCGCTATTTTGTCGGTTAAATCCGAGCTTGATAAAAACATCGGCATTGTGGTCGGCTCGCCGTAATAATAGTTTTTATCGGTCTGGTAAAGCAATCCGTCGCCGTATTCGATACCCCATTCAACCAAAAATTCCTTTAATACGGGGAGGTTTTTCATAGAACTACCGGGGATGAATATAAGTGATTTACCGAGCTTTCCGTCATTTTTAAGCCAGTTGTTAAGCACGGTAATTTCGCTTTCCAAAAAGTCGCTTGTCGGGGCGGCAATTACCAAAACATCAATGTTTTCGGGTACCGATTGCAAAATTGCACCGCTGATTTCTGAAACTTCAAAGCCGTTAAGCTTTAAGGATGCGGTATAAAGGGTTGTAAATACGGCGCTGTTGCTGTGTCCTGCAATTAAAGCCATATTTTTTGTTTCCCCGCTTACAAGCGTGTTAATTGCGCTTGAAACGGCGGTTTCAACCTTGTTTGAGTCAATATAATAGTAGCCGTAGCCCATCTCGGCATAGCCTGTATTATCACTGTAGGTGTAAATGTCATTAAAGCCTACAAGACGGCTTTTGGTCTTGCCCGTTTCATCGGTGTATTCAACCAGAATATCGCCGTAGAAAAGATTTTGGTACTGCTCGTTTACGGTTTCGGTTTTACTGCCGTAAAAATTTTCAAAGGTAACGGTGATATTTTTGTTTATCTGCGGGTATTGCTTTAAAATATTAACGGTCTGGGTGTAGTAGCCGCCGTCATCAACAACGCCCATATAATTTGCCGAAAATTCGTTCATACTGCCGCCCGTGTAGGCATCTTCGGTAGAAAATACCGTTATATTAACGGGTTTGTCAATAGTTTTCAAAAATTCGATATTATCTTCACTCATGGTGTTAACCTTTGAAGAAGTAACATCAAAGGAAAGCACACCGCGTTCACTAAGCACGCCCATAAGCACATTAAGAAGAATAACACCAGCAACAATTACTGCGGTTACGGCAAGAGCATAGCTTCCGTGGCGGAACGCGTTTTTATTTTTAATTTTGAATTTATTTAAAAAGTTCATAATTTTTTCCATAACTCTATCTCCTTATGCCCATCGTCTTTTTTCAACCGAGCGTACGGTAAGGAACACAAAAAGCGCAGAGAAGCTTACCATATACACAACATCCGCCAAATCGGAAATGCCCGATGTAAAGCTGTAGAAACGGTCAATAAAAGAAATAGCCGAGTTAACGGTGGTTAAAACGGTATTGCTTGAAGAAGAAGCGTATGAGCCAAGCAGCATAACCGCTAAAAATACCGCAAAGGTAATGGCGGCAGATACAACAGGGCTTTCGGTCAGTGAAGAAATGAACATACCAATCGCAATCATAACAGCGCCCAGCGCCAAAATACCAAAGAGAGCATAAAGGTAAAGCGCCCAGTCAATTACCGCATAATAAGAAACGATAAGCGGGTAAATTAAAAGAGCGGAAAGGCCTACTGCATAAAGGGCGAGCGCCGCCAAAAACTTGCCCATTACTATACCCGCAACAGATGCGGGTGAAGTAAGAAGTAACTGGTCAACCTTTTGTCTGCGGTCTTCACTTATAAGTCGCATTGTGATAAAAGGGGTAGCAAAGATAACAACCGTCGACATAAAGTTTACAACACCTTCGACAGCAGGACTGCCAGAGGAAAAAATCATACTAAAAGCCATACCCGAAAAAAGCGTGAATACGGCAATTATAATAAAGCCTAAGGGACTAGAAAAATAAGATTTGAATTCTCTTTTGAACACCGCTAACATTATTCTTTACCCCCTGTAATATCTGCATCGTAGGTAAGTCGCATAAATACCTGTTCAAGACTAAGCTCGTTACTTGTAAGAGAGAGAAGCGGACGCTTACGCTCTGCCAGTCTTTCGGAAATTTCACGGCGAACATCACAGTTCTTTTCGGGCTTCACTACAAAGTCAAGCGAGTTTTCTTCTTTTTTACCAAGGCAAAGAACACTCTTTACACCCTTAACGCTGGACAAAATTTTAGTAAGGTCTTCCTTTTCGCCTATAGCGCGGACAACTACAGAATGGTCGCGCGATAAATTTTTGGAAAGCTCTGTCGGTGTATCGTCAGCAACAAGACGGCCACGGTTTATAATAATTACACGCTCGCACACTGCCTGAATTTCAGATAGTATGTGTGAAGACAGAATAATTGTGTGGTTTCTGCCAAGGCGGGCAATCAAGTCACGGATTTCGATAATTTGCTTCGGGTCAAGACCAACCGTTGGCTCATCCAGAATTAAAACATCGGGGTTGCCGATAAGCGCACCGGCTATACCCACACGCTGACGGTAGCCCTTTGAAAGCGTTTTTATAAGGCGGTTTTCAACTTCTTTTATTTTTACAAGCTTTACAATTTCATCAATGTGAAGCTTTTTAGGGAATTTTACTTTTTTAAGGTCATATATAAAGTAAAGATATTCAAGCACCGTCATATCTGTATATAGCGGCGGAATTTCGGGCAGATAGCCTATTCTCCGCTTTGCCTGTTCGGGTTGCTCAAGAATATCAAAGCCGTCGATGGTCACCTTGCCCTGTGTTAAGGAAAGGTAGCCCGTTAAAATATTCATTATGGTACTCTTTCCCGCACCGTTGGGACCTAAAAAACCAACGACTTCACCCTTTTTTATGGAAAAGCTAACATCGTCTACAGCCAAAAAATTACCGTAATTTTTGGTGAGATTTGATACCTCAATCATAAATTAACCTCCGTTATGATAATGTACGAAATAATTGTATCAAAATTATTTTCTTTAAGTGTTAAAATTCTTTGAACAATTATAAATATTATACTATATATGGCATAACTTTACAAGCAATTATTGACATTTCTTATTAGCTGTAATAAAATTATTAAAAAGAAAACAGGGGGAATTATTTTGGCAGAAATTAAAACCTTTTCGGCCTTACGCTTTACAGAAAAAGCAGGAGATATTGCGGCGGTTTGTTGCCCGCCGTATGATATTATATCAGACCAACAAAAGAAGGGATTTTTAACAAAAAATCCGTACAATATAATAAGGCTTGAGTTACCCGGTCAGGAAGCCTCCGATTACGAAAAAGCAAATAAGGTATTTAAAGAGTGGCAGAAAGACGGCATACTCGATACAGATGACAAGGAAGCTTTATATATATACGAAGAAAGGTTTTCTGTCAAGGGGGTAGACTATGCCTTTAAGGGCTTTGTTTGCTATGTAAAGTTAGCGGAATTTTCCGAAGAGATTGTTCTGCCGCACGAAGAAACCCTTTCAAAAGCCAAGACCGACCGCTTTAACCTTATAAATGCTACGGGCTGCTCTTTTTCACAGATTTATTCGCTTTACAGTGATGAAAAGGGCGAAACCGCCCGTCTTATAAATGAGTTGTCTGACCGCACACCCGACCAGAGCTTTACCGATAATGAAGGTGTTACACATAATCTGTGGATTGCGCCAAAAAATGATATAACCGACGAAATCTGCCGTCAGTTTGAAAACAGAAAATTATATATTGCCGACGGACATCACCGCTATGAAACGGCGCTTAATCACAGAAGATATGTGCGTGAAAACGGCATTGACGCCAAGAGCAGTGAATATGTAATGATGTTCTTATGTGATATGGAAAATGACGGCCTTGTTGTATTCCCGACACACCGCATTGTAAAGGGTGTAGAAGGCTTTAATAAGGACAAAATGCCCGAGCTTTTAAGTAAAAACTTCCTTGTATCGGAAATTGAATTGGAAAAAGCAGAAGAATTCTTGGAAGAAGAGTATAAAAACGGCAAAAAAGCGTATGTTTACTATGACGGCGAAAAGGCTTTGGCTATAAGCCTTAAGGACATAACGGTTATGGACAAAATGTTCCCCGAAAAAAGCGAAGCGCTTCGCCGACTTGATGTTACTGTGCTTCACAGTCTTGTGCTTGAAGAAATGATGGGTATAGATAAAGAAAACATGGCAAACCAGAAGAACTTAACCTACACCCGAAATATAGATGAAGCAATAACCGCCGCACAAAACGGCGCCGATTGCAGCTTTATCTTAAACCCCACAAGAATTGAAGAGATAGCGGCAGTAGCCCGTGCAGGAGAAAAAATGCCGCAAAAATCAACCTATTTTTACCCGAAGCTCATTACAGGTATGGTAATGAATAAGATAAAAAATGTAGATTAGCAAAAATAATTTTGAAAAAGGACTGAAAAAAGGGTTGACAAACCGTCCTGTTTACTATATAATAATTCAGTCCTGCAAAATGGCTGTATAGCTCAGTTGGCTAGAGCATGCGGTTCATACCCGCAGTGTCATTGGTTCAAGTCCAATTACAGCCACCAATACGGCCCGGTGGTCAAGAGGCCTAAGACACCGCCCTTTCACGGCGGTAACACGGGTTCGAATCCCGTCCGGGTCACCAAAACAGAAAACCCAACCGAAAGGTTGGGTTTTTTGTTTTGCCGATACGGGATGAGAAGCCGTAGGGTTCGCCGACGCAGCAACAAAACCGCGATAGGTTTTGTTGTCTGCCAAAGTCTCGAGTAAGGTAATTTTTTCGGTAACACTCGGAGTGTTCGAAAAAATACCGACGCAGAGTACCCCGTCCGGGTCACCAAAAAATCGACAAGTTTCGACTTGTCGATTTTTTTATTCAAGCCGCAGGATTGGTATATCATCACGCTTTAGCGTGTATATCATCGCCGAAGGCGTATCTCATCACACAAAGTGTGTATTTGAGCGGCTTGATGATATACAAAACTTCGTTTTGACGATATGCAATTTCTCCGAAATTGATGATATACACGGCTTCGCCGTGATTAAAGTAGAAACCACACCAAAAGAAATAGTTAATAGGTATTTTGCAAGGTTATGCCTTGCTTTTTATTTTATACAACAAAATATTTACCCGCCGACAAAAAACGACAAAATATTATAGACTATATATAGTATAATTTTGTTAAAGGTGGTGGGGAAATGAGATACGAACAAATTTTAAAAGAATTGGCACAAAAAGAAAATGTTTCGGTAGAAGAAATAGAAAATGAAATGGAATTGGCAATTTCTTTTTCAGGTCTTAAGTGTTCACCTAAAGATTTAATTACGATACTAACAAAAACCGTCAAAAAAGACTATATATAGTATAAAGTATAATATATAGTCCATACGCTCCTAAAAAAGACTATAAAATATCTTTGTTAGGAGTTGAGAAATATGAACATCACACAAGCGGTTAAGAAAAGATTTGAAGAACTTTGTTACGCGAGAGACATTACCTTTTGTAAACTGGCAAGCATTTCGGGTGTTCCTTATACAACAGTAAAATCAATTCTTTATGACCAAAGCAAAAATCCCGGGATTTCCACAATAAAGAAATTGTGCGATGGCCTTGGAATTACAATAACCGAATTTTTTGATACCGACTATTTTAAAACTCTTGAGCAAGAGATAAAATAACGGCGAACCGTACGGTTCTCCGTTTCTTTTTTATTCTTTGTCTATTTTAATTTCGCCGTTCTTTTCTTCGAACTCACGAATACATTGTCTAACTAAATATAAAATCTGTCCATTTGCCGAACGGCCTTCATATTTTGAAATATAGTGCAATTTCGCGTGTAATTCGGGGTCAACTTCGATACCTAAATGCTTATTGTTTTTGTTTCGCATAATATCACCTAAAATCTTAATTTAAGTATATTTTAAGATTAATATGTGATATAATGGTTAAAGTATACTTGGATTAAGTATACAAAATCATAGTTTCGGGTGGTTTTTATGGCGGTGTGTACTTTTTTTGGACATAGATATGTAGAACAAAACATAGCACCTTTTTTATCTTCGGCGATTATCGAATTAACTGAAAATTATAATGTTGATACCTTTTTTGTAGGCAACAACGGCGGTTTTGACCATATGGTCAAAGGAGAATTTTTTAAAATTAAACAACAATATCCCAATATAAAATATAGTGTGGTATTGGCGTATATACCTATAAATAAAGGCGAAAACTTGGAATACGAAAATACAATTTACCCGTCTGTTCTTGATGGTGTGCCACATCGCGCAAAAATTGTTTGTAGAAACGAGTGGATGATAGAAAAATCTGATTTCGTTATAACTTATGTAACGCGTTCTATAGGCGGCGCTGCGGAAAGCAAGGCAAAGGCGAAGAAAAAAGGAAAAGCAATTATAAATCTATGCAATGACGATAAAAAGTATAGTAATTAATGTTTTACGAAAAACGGCTCCCTTGCCTAAAGGGAGCTGTCGAGCAAATGCGAGACTGAGGGATAAAGGAAAAACAAAACAAATTAAACTAAAATCCCTCCGTCATTTTCTTTGAAAAAGCCATCTCCCTTTAGGCAAGAGAGGCACAAAGCAAAAAAGAGCAACTTATAGTTGCTCCTTTTTTATTCTACTGTCAGCGGAACTGCGGATTTTCCGTGGGTTGTTCGCCACGCATTTAGTCCCGCACCGATTCTTTTAAGTGTTCGGTTGTATGATGCCTTGGCGTCACTAATACTGCTTACATTAAAGGTTGTCCAGTCTTTATTTAAATCAAGCGGTATTATATTGTAAGACTTTTCGCCGTTTTCGGTACGCATATCAACCCAGGTGGGTAAAGCGTTTACATCGTCTAATTTTACCGTGCCGTCACTGTATTTATTAAATGTCAGTTCAAACACAACACCGTCTTCGGTATGTCCCGAGTGGTTGTCTTCCGACATAATTTCTTTTCTCTGGTTGGAAATTGAGTTACCAAGCGAATAGATACACACAGTTTCTTTACCATCGGCATTTTTAAGTGTTTCAATTTCCTGTATTACATGGGGATGACTGCCGATAATCGCATCGTACCCTATTTCATTAATGGCTTTAGCCATATTTTTTTGGTTTTTATTGGGTTTTGCGGCGTATTCATCGCCCCAATGCATATAAATAACGGTAGCATCAGCGCCGTTTTCTTTCATAGCTTCAAAAATCTCTTTGGCGTTATTTTTAAAGCCTTCAATATTTCCGTAGGTAAAGGTGTTGGTGTTTTCGCCATCACTGGTTGACATAATATGTCCGTTAAGGGTTTTATTGCCGTCCGATACACCCGAATAGGTAAAGCAGACAAAGCCGACCTTAATGCCGTTAATATCGGCAATACGGTAGGGTTTATCTGCGCTTTCTTTGGTGCCGATAAAGGAAATATTTCTCTTTTTTAGCTGAGCTATTGTATTGGCAAAGCCCGAATGTCCGTTATCGTAAGAGTGATTATTTGCGGTAAGCAGCATATCAACCCCTGCGCCCTTTAGGGCATCGGCTAAGGTGGCGGGACTGTTAAAGTTGGGGTAGCCCCTATAGCTTCCGCTTGTGCCAAAGGTTACTTCAAGATTTATAACCATCATATCATAAGCCGAATAATAAGGCCTGGCGGTGGCGAAAATCCCCGAAAAATCGTAATTTTTATCTTCAACCGTCCATAGCACAGAATCGTGCATAATAGCGTCGCCCGTAGAGCCGATTTTAGCGGTTGAAATAATTTTAGGTGAATTGTCTTGAGTGCCTGATGACTGCGAAGAGGACGGGTTATTTTGTGGGTTATCGGTATTCGGTGTGTCTTTTTTACAAGATTTTATACCGAAGAAAACACCCAAAATAAGCGCAACTAACAAAACCGCAGAAATTATACGGCGGCGCATTATTATTTTTCTGACTCTTGCACTTTTTTTATATCTTGCCATTTTCCCCATCCCAGATTTCTTATATAAAAATATAATACCACAGTTTTTAAAGATTTACAACAATAAAACCGAGCGTTACTGCTCGGTTTTATATTTTCGGCGGGTTGCCATACCGCCGCGTATGTGCCTTTCTTCCTTGTTTTTTTCGAGTACCCGTTTTACCTGTAAAAACAGTTGCGGCTGAGTTTTTCTGAGGCGTTCGGTAACATCCTTATGTACTGTGGATTTACTAACACCGAATTTTCTGCCGGTTGCTCTCACTGTAGCGCCCGTTTCTACTATGTACTCGCCCAAAATTTCCGCCCTATCTTTATAAATACCGTTCATTACACTCTCACTCCAGGATGTTTTAGGCGGTCTGCCTAATATAATGTATGACGGTATTTTTATTTTTATGAAAATAAAAAAGCACAGAAAATCTTGAACAAGTCCAGTAAAAACGGACAATAGAAAAAAAGCACCTCCTATGGTAGAATTAAAAAGCTACCATAGGAGGTTTTGTTATGTCAGGAATAAAAGGTATGAAAATGTATCCACAAGAAATAAGAAAAAGGATACTCA